>CAYXHP010000156.1:0-7242 GCA_964465015.1 uncultured Gemmatimonadota bacterium | reverse complement strand
CACGGTCTGCCCGAGCTGGACGTCCCGGATCTGGCTCTGCGGGATGTTCACCTGCGCCTTGAGGGAGCCCGGCTGGGCCACCCGCGCCAGCGCCGTCCCCGACTGGACCCACTGGCCCGGCTGCAGGGTCAGGTCCTGCAGGATCCCCGACGTGCCCGCGGTCACCTTCATGGAGGCCACGCGACGCTCCTGGTACTCGTAGATGGACTGGAGTCGGGCGACCTGCTCCCGCTGCACCGCCAGCTGGTCCTCCATCGTCTGCGCGAGGAGATCGAGCTGCTGCTGGGCCGCGTCGAGCGCGGCCTTCGCCGCCTGCGCCGTCTCCTCGCTCCGGCGGGCGTCGTTGACGGCGATGAGCTGCCGCCTGGCCAGGACGGAGTCGGCGTCGGCCTCGCGCCGGGCGTTCAGGTACGTGGCCCGGGCGCTGGCCACCGCCGAGGCCTGCGACGCCTTCTGGGACCCGAGGGTCCTGCGGAGCTCCACCAGGGTTCCCTGCGCGCTGGTCCACTGCTGCTCGGCCTGGAGGGCGGCCAGGTCCACGTCGGGGTTGCTGAGCTCCAGTACGACGGTGGAGTCGGCCACGGTTTCACCCGCCTGGACGTGGACCCTGTCCACCCGTCCGGCCGTCGTGGCCGAGATGTAATGGATGTGCTCGGGGACCAGCGTGCCCGGGCCGCGCACCGAGATGGTCATGTCGCCCTTCTGGACGGTGCCGGTGAGGATCGAGTCGCGGTCCACCGAGGGCGCCGCCGGTCCGAGCCGTGAGAGGAGCCAGGTGACGACGATGACCCCGAGGACGACGGCCGAGCCGATGAGGAGGTAGCGCTTGCGCTTGTCCGTCGGCTCGCGCGCGATGTCCATGCGGGAGCCGGTGACGCTCGAGGGGCGATCACGCGGGTCACGCCGGCGTCCCCGGCCGGAGTCCGACTCGTCGGCCAGCCGGGGACCCATGCGCGGCTCCTCCTGCTCCCGGCCGGGCTCGGCGTCCGCTTTGGACCCGCTCGAACGGCTCCCGCCCGGCCACGCCCTGGCCGCGCTGCCGAGAAGTTCGCGTAGGGACTTCACGGGCGCGACATCCGGAAGAAGCGGATGGGCGCGCCGGTGACGCGAGCCGGACGCCCGGGTGCACCCGGAACGCCGACCGGCGCCCGGAGCGGGGCGGGTGCCCCCATCCGGGGGATCAGCGGTATCGGTTGCCGCGCGCGCGGCGTCCTACGGGTCGTCACGCTCGGAGGTCTCCTTCGTGACCGGGTGCATGGTGCGCGGGCCGGCGATCTCGCCGGCGCTCGAGCTTCTCTCCAAGGCAACGCTCGTACCGAGAATCGAAAACGTCGTATATCATTGTGTCGTCTCGTGTTGCGATGGTAGATCACCTTCCGCCCATCGCCGTGGCGTGTCCGGTAGCGGGAACGAGTGTCCGAAATCGGACACCTGCGGCGGTGGCGGGATCCCGGCGCCGGACACCACGGTCGCGGCGCCGCAGGGTGGTGGTCCTGGAGCCGCCATCGGTACCTTGAAACGGAGTGGCGTGTCCTCCGACGACGCGGACTCGTCCCCGGAATGCGTGCCCCGTCCCCGTTCCCGCGAGGCTATTTCCTGAACCGGCATCGCGAGCTTCTCGCCACACCCCCGTCCCACCCGGCCCGCGTGCTCCCGGATGCGCCGCCCTTGCCGAGGATTCTCGGTACCGCGTCGCTCGCGGCCATCGGCGTGGGCCTCATGATCGGCAGCGGGATCTTCCGGGTGCCGAGCCCGGTGGCCGCCGACGTCGGGTCGACGGGGGCGATCGCCCTCGTGTGGGTGGCCGGGGGGCTGCTGGCGCTGTTCGGCAGCATGACGGTGGCCGAGCTCGCCTGCCTGTATCCCGAGGCCGGAGGGGTCTACGTCTTCCTGCGTGAGGCGCACGGGCCGCTGCCGGCCTTCCTGTACGGCTGGACGCGGCTCCTCCTTCTCACGCCGGCCTCGATCGGCGCCATCGCCCTGATCTTCGCCTCCTATGCGCGCTCGTTCCTGACGCTGGCACCGGGTGCCGATCGATGGATCGCGGCGGGGCTCATCGCTGCGCTCGCGGTCGTCAACTACCGGTCCCTCCTCTGGAGCGCCCTGTTCGAGAATGCGATCACCGCGACGAAGGTACTGACCCTCCTCGGACTGTGCGTGGGCGTGTTCGCGCTCCGAAGCCGCACCGACGGCGCGCTGGCCGGGCCGGCTGCGGTCGCTCCGGCGACCTGGGGCGGGTTCGGCCTCGCGCTCGTGACGGTGATGTGGGCGTATTCCGGATGGGCGAGCGTGTCCGCCATGGCGGAGGAGGCGAGCGATCCGGGCCGGACGCTCCCGCGGGCGCTGATCCTCAGCGTGACGATCGTGATCGGGATCTACCTGGCCGTGAACGCGGCCTACCTGTGGCTGCTGCCGCTTCCCGATGTGGCGGCGTCGACGGCGGTGGCGGCCGACGTGGCCAGGGCGGCGTTCGGTCCGGTGGGGATCCGGATGGTGGCGGGACTGGTGCTCGTTTCCACACTCGGCGCCCTACAGGCCGCCCTCATGTTCAACCCGAGGATCTTCCTGGCCATGGCCCGGGACGGTCTCCTCCCGGGAGCCGTGGGCCGCGTGCACGAGAAGTTCCGGACGCCCCACGCGGCGACGCTCTGCGCGGCGGGTCTCGGAGTCGTGTACGTGTCGGTGCGGTCGTTCGAGCAGCTGGCCCAGGCCTTCATTCTGGGGGTGTGGCCCTTTCACATCCTGACGGTGTGGGCGGTCTTCAAACTGCGACGCATGCGTCCCGAGGCGGACCGTCCCTACCGGACGTGGGGCTACCCGGTCGTTCCGGCCCTCTTCCTTCTCGCCTCGGCGGCCCTGGTCCTGAACGCCCTCGTCCAGCGCCCGGGCCTCACCCTGTTCGGTTTCGCGCTCATCGCGGCGGGCGCCCCCGTCTACTGGCTGCTGGCGTCGCGCCGTCTGCGATCGTAGGCCGGGCGTGCGAGCCGGCGTTCCTCGCACCGGTGGCGCGGCGGGCACCTCGTCGGGCAGTACCGGGCGGAGAGGCCGGGGAGACGGCTCGGGTGGACGCTCGTGGCCGCGCGCCTATATTCCCCGGTCGGCTCCTCGTCCGGCGGGCCCGCACTCGCGGTCCCACGGGACCGGGCGGGGCTCGCGGTGCCACGCGCCGTGGACAGCGAGGGATCGCCGTGGGACACGACGTCTTCATCAGCTACGCGACCCGTGACCGGCCGCTGGCCGACGCGGCGCTGGAACACCTCGAGGCGGCGGGGACCTCCTGCTGGATCGCCTCGCGCGACATTTCGGCCGGGAGCGACTACAGCGCGTCGATCATCGACGCGATCAGCGAGAGCCGGCTCCTCCTCCTGCTCCTGTCCCGCGCCTCCAACGACTCGCCCCAGGTGAAGCGGGAGGTGGAACGCGCCGCGAGCAAGGGACTTCCGATCGTCCCCTTCCGGGTCGAGGAGTTCGTCCTCTCCAAGCACATGGAGTACTTCATCTCGACCGCGCAGTGGCTGGATGCGTTCCCGCCGCCACTCGAGCCGAGGCTCGCGCGGCTCACGGAGCAGGTGGCCCGGCTCCTCGCGCTCCCCGCGAGAGTCGCGTCGCGTGGGACCGCCGCGATGGGCACTCCGGGTGGCTCGGCGCCGAATCCGGAGGCTTCCCGGACGTCACCCGGGCCCGGCTCGGTCGCGGCCCGCCCGGCACCGGCGCAGGCCCCTCCCGCCGAGTGGAGCGGAGCGCTTCCGGACGGCTGGGGGAAGGCCGAGAAGCGGTTCCTGGGCTGGATGACGCCGGTTCTGCGGACGGCCTCGCGGGCGGGAGCCGAACAGATGGGCGGACCGGCGGGCGAGACGCGGGGCCACGGGGCGGCCGGTCCCGTCCCGTGGGGCGCGGTGCTATCCGCCGGGCTCGTGGGCGGGCTGGGCCTGTTCATGAGCCTGCGGGGGATCCTGGGCTCGGTGGTCCCCTCGATCCTGGGTCCCGAGGCCATGGGTATGCTGGTGTTCCCGGTCCTCCGCCTCACGGGTCTCCTCGTCGGCCTCGCCACGGCGGTCGGCAACCTCGCGCTGCTGGTCGGCGCCCGCCGGGCTTACGTGGGCGCGCCGGATGGGCTTCCGCTCCTGTGGGGGGCCATCCGGTTCGTGGCCGTCGCCATGGGCATCTGGCTGGTCGCGTCCTGTCTCCTCGTGCTGGTGACGGGACCGGCGATGGCGCGCGGGCCCGTGGTCGGGGCTCTCATCGGCACCGGGTTCCTGGCCGCCGTCCAGATCGCCATCGTGATGTTCTTCGTGCACCGCGCCCTCCAGACGGCGTCCGCCGGATCGCGCCCGACGGGAGGCGTCGCGTGACCTGGTCCCCCGAGCCCCTCGACACATCCGGCGTGGAGCTGGGCCCGGGTCTGGAGGCGCTGGTCGACCGGCTGGCGCGCCACGTCCACGACGTCTGGGCCCGGACGCGACTCGACCAGGGATGGCGCTACGGCCCGCACCGCGACGACGCCCGCCGCGAGCATCCCTGCCTGGTCCCGTTCGACGATCTCCCCGAGTCCGAGAAGGAGTACGACCGCCGCGTGGCCAGCGGTACGCTCAGGGCCATCCTGGCTCTGGGCTACCGAATCGATCCGGCGTGAGCGAAGAAGCGGCCACCGGCTCGCCGCGCGCCGAAGAGCTCGAGGCCCTCTCCGAGATGGAGGACGGCCCCGAGGAGCGCAGCCGCTGGCCGCGGGTGTGCGAGGTCCTCGGGCGCCTGTCCACCGCCTCGGGGAGCCACCCCTCGCTCCTGGATGGCTTCCTCGCGGCCGACCGCTCGGCCCTCCACTTCCAGCACCGCCGCTCCCAGGTGGCGATGGGGAGCGCCGGGTTCGGCCTCGTGGCCCTGGGCATCGCGCTCACCTGCCTGGCGAAGCATTACGAGGGGCACGCCTGGACCATCGCGGCCGAAGCGGTGTGTGCCGTGTTCGCCATCGCCCTGGTAACGCTCGGGCTCGTGAAGGACTATCACGGCCGCTGGCTGGCGGCACGCCACCGGGCCGAGCGCCTGCGCCTCGCGCGATACGGACTCGTGATCGACCCGCGAACGTGGAGTTCCGATCCCGCCGTGAGGGCGCGCGGCGAGGCGGCCTACAGGGACGTCGTCCGCGGTGCCTTCGGGGTAAACGAAGAGAGCATGGAGGATTGGGCCGGTGAGAGCATGCCCTTCCTGCCGCCCGCCGTGCCGCAGGGCCTCTCCGGGGCGGACGTGTGGAGGGAGGTGCTCGACTACTACCGCGTGCGGCGGCTCGATCCTCAGCATGCCTACTTCACCGCCGCCGAGCGTCGGAGCCGCCGACACAGGGAGTGGCTGGAGCCGCTGATCGCGAGCGCCTTCTTCGGAGGCGTCCTGGTGGAGCTCCTGTATGCAGCCATCGCCCTCGGCACCCGGAACCACCACGCGTCGGAGTGGCTCCTGCTGCTGGCCCTCCTGCTCCCGATCCTCGCGGCCACCCTCCGGATCATGAGAGGCGCCTTCGAGTTCGGGCGAAACGAGCTCCGCTTCGCGGCGGTGGCGACCGGCCTCGAGCGCGTCCGGGGCCGGCTGGAGATGATCGACGACCCGGTGTCGGCGTGGCAGTCGCTGTGGACGGCCGAGCGAGTCCTGGACGAGGAGCACCGGGAGTGGCTCCGCCTCATGCTCGAGGCGTCCTGGTTCGGCTGAGCGACGTCCTGTTCGTCCCGCGTTCGCCAGCGGCTACGGCCGGTGGCCGCGCAGCCTCTCCGAGCGTGTCACGAGCCCGTCCAGCTCCTTCCGGTACGCCTCCAGCACGTCGCGCAGTCCCGCCGCGGGTGGCGCGTCGGCGCCCTGCACCCGGCCCGCGAGGCTGGAGAGCACGCCGGCCACCGAGCGCAGGCTGGGGTCGTCCCCGCCGGCCAGGGCCCGGAGGGAGTCGACGCGGGCCTTCGGCAGGGTCCCGCTCCCGGACCCCAGCGCCGCCTCCACCTCGTGGTACGCCGACACCGCCCGCTCCAGGGTGGAGTCGATGGCCATGGCGAGGCCGAGCTGCTCGCGGAGCGCCTCCGTGGAAGCGTGGATGCGCGGGTCGAGCTTCACGGTGAGAGGCACGGTGTCCTCCGTCCCTCCCGCGCTCAGCGTGGCGGTGTAGTCTCCCGGCAGCACCAGCGGGCCCTGCGGCTCCAGGGGCTCCCCCTCCATCCACACGGCCGCGATGGAGTAGTCGTAGCCGAGCGCGGCCGGCCGGGGATAGCGGAGGTCCCACACGAAGCGGTGCATGCCGGGCGCCGCCGACATCGGTCGGCCCCCGTACGGCGTGCCCCCCGCGCGCCGCCGGCCGTCCGGACCGAGCCACCCCTCCTGGAAGTAGCGGTCCGCCGGCAGCCTCTCGGTCGCATCCGCGCTGGAGAAGGTGCGCACGACCCGGCCCGCGCCGTCGCGGATCGTGAGCGTCACCGGTCCCCGCGAACCGGAGCCCAGCCAGTAGTCGAAAATGGCGCCCGCCGGCGGGTTCTGGCCCAGCGGCGTGGAGGGGGGCCACGGCGTGTCGCGGTTCTCGTCCGCTCGCACGCGGAGGGCGGGCGGCGGGCGGAAGAGCCGCATGGGCTCGGAGGCCAGCTCCGGGCCGGCCTGCCGGAGGGGAGCCAGGTCGTCCAGGATCCAGATGCCCCGACCCTGTGTCGCCGCCACGAGGTCTCCGTCGTGGACCAGGAGGTCCCGCACCCAGGTCGTGGGCAGGTTCTGCGACAGTGGCTGCCAGCGCGCGCCATCGTCGAAGGAGACGTAGAGGCCGCGGTCGGTTCCGGCATACAGGAGCCCCGGCTTCTCCGGGTCGGCCCGCACCACGGTGGTGTACTCGTCGCGCGGGATGCCGGCGTCGATGCGGGTCCAGCTCCGCCCCCCGTCGGCGGTCTTAAGGAGGAAGGGCTCGAACCGGTCGATCCGGTGCAGGTCCACGGCCGCGTAGGCCACGTCGCTGTCGGAAGGCGACAGCGCGATGGCGTTCACGCGACCCCAGGCGGGGACCTGCTTCGGGGTGACGTTGGTCCAGTGCGCGCCGCCGTCCTGGGTCACCCGGATGAGGCCGTCGTCCGTCCCCACCCAGATCGTGCTCGCCGATGTGGGGGAGGGGGCGATCGTGTAGATGACCCCGAACCCGCAGGCGCGGGCCGTGGCCAGGTCCGGCTCGCGGCACGCCTTCGCCGACGGGGCGCCGCCGCCGGTCTCCTTCCCGCTCAGGTCGGGGCTCAC
>CAYXHP010000155.1:0-14140 GCA_964465015.1 uncultured Gemmatimonadota bacterium | reverse complement strand
GCGCTCGCCGCGGCGCGGGCGCTACTTTCCGAGTCGCAGCTGGCGGCGCCGGACCTGGTGCGCCGGGCGCTCGAGATCGCGGCCGACATCTGCATCTACACCAACCGGGAGATCACCGTGCTGGAGCTCGAAGGTCAGTGACCGGCTCGAGCCCGGCGGCACGCGCCCCGAGCTCTCGGGCCGCGCCGACAGCACACCACGGGGAGGATCGCTGGACAGCGTGACCGAATTCGACGGAGACCGGGACGGGCGCGCCGATGGAGTGAGCCCTGCGGAGGAGTCGGGCGCTCCGGGGCAGTGGACGCCCAGGGAGATCGTCCGGGAGCTGGACCACTACATCATCGGCCAGGACGAGGCCAAGAAGGCGGTGGCGATCGCACTGCGCAACCGGTGGCGCCGGCAGCAGGTCGAGGACGAGCTTCGCGACGAGATCCTGCCCAACAACATCATCATGATCGGTCCCACTGGGGTCGGGAAGACGGAGATCGCCCGCCGTCTGGCGCGGCTGGCCGGTGCGCCGTTTATCAAGGTCGAGGCTTCCAAGTTCACCGAGGTGGGCTACGTGGGCCGGGACGTCGAGTCCATGGTCCGCGATCTGGTCGACATCGCCGTCAACATGGTGCGGGGGGAGCGCGAGGAGGCGGTACGGGGCCCGGCGGAAGGGCGGGTGGAGGAGCGGCTTCTCGACCTCCTGCTACCTCCGGTGGCCGAGGGCCCACAGCCTGCCACGCCGCCGGACGGCGACGCCGGTCCGGGGGTGGAGACCGCCGAGTCGAGGCTGCGCACCTTCGTCGTATCCGCGAGCGGTGAGGCTCGTGAGGAAGACACGGACGAGGCCTCGGTGGAGCCGTTCGGGACGCCGACCCGGGAGGGAGGGGAGGGTAGGGAGGCGGGTCCGGCACGCCGGCGCCGAACGCGCGACAAGCTCCGCGCGCTGCTGCGCGACGGGAAGCTCGAGGACCGGACCGTCGAAGTCGAGGTGAGCGAGAGCTCCGTCCCCCTCCTCGACATGAACGCTCCCGGCATGGAGGGGCTGGACTGGAACGTCGGGGAAGTCCTCCAGGACATGCTCCCCAAGAAGACGCGGCGCCGTCAGGTCACCGTCGCCGAGGCTCGCCGGATCCTGCTCTCCGAAGAGCTCGACCGCATGGTCGACATGGACGAGGTCATCGACGAGGCACTCGACCGCGCCGAGAACATGGGTATCATCTTCCTCGACGAGCTCGACAAGGTGGCGGGCGAGCGTGGGGGGACCGGCGCCGACGTGTCCAGGGAGGGGGTGCAGCGCGACCTTCTCCCTATCGTGGAGGGCTCGACGGTGCCGACGAAGTACGGCCTCGTGGACACGGACCACATCCTGTTCATCGCGGCCGGCGCCTTCCACGTCGCCTCCCCGTCCGACCTCATCCCGGAGCTACAGGGGCGCTTCCCGATCCGGGTCGAGCTTCGGAGCCTGGGGGCCGACGACTTCGCCCGCATCCTGAGCGAGCCGCGGAACGCGCTCCTCAGCCAGTACCGGGCCCTCGTCGGCACCGAGGGGGTCGAGCTCCGCTTCAGCGAGGAGGCGATCCAGGAGCTGGCGCGCATCGCGGCGGAGGTGAACGAGCGCCTGGAGAACATCGGAGCCCGCCGCCTCCACACGGTTCTCACCACCGTGCTCGAGCAGGTCATGTTCGATCTGCCCGACCCGGACGCGGACCGCGTCATCGCGATCGACGGCGCTTTCGTCCGGGAGCGCCTGGAGGGCATCGCGCAGGACGAGGACCTGCGCCGATACATCCTGTGACGGCGCACGCGCCGCCCCCTGGACCCGGCGGGAAGGCCGCCGTGACCCCTCCCGAGACCTCCGTCACCCCGGCCGGGGTGTCGTTCCGGTGACGTCCCTCGCTCTCCTCGGGCTCGGCTTCGGTGCCGGGTTCGTCGGGAGCATCGTGGGCATCGGGGGCGGGGTGTTCATCGTGCCGGGGCTGCTGCTCCTGTTCGGTGTCCCCGTGCGTCAGGCGGTGGGCGCCAGCCTCCTCGGGGTGGTGGCCACTTCGGCCGGATCGGCCGCGGTCTACCTTGGCGAGGGCCGCGTGGACATGCCCCTCGCCCTCCGTCTGGAGGTCATGGCGGTCGGCGGCGCGATCGCCGGGAGCCTCGGTGCCGCACTCGTCCCGCCTCACGTGCTCTATCTCCTGTTCTCCGCCGCGGTGTTGTACGCGGCCGCGGCGCTCGTGGGCGGGGGGACCGGGGGGCCCTCGACCGTGACCGGCCCGGCGGAGGTCCGCCACATGGCTGTCGGCATGGGCGCCTCCGCCGGAGCTGGCGTCGCCTCCGGGCTGCTGGGAATCGGGGGCGGCTTCGCGAAGGTGCCCATCCTCCACGCGGTCATGGGAATCCCGCTCGAGGTGGCCACCGCCACGAGCTCGTTCATGGTCGGCCTGACAGCCTCGGCCAGTGCCTGGATCTACTGGGCGCGGGGGGACATCGTGCTCGTGTACGCGGCACCGGTGGCGCTGGGAGTCCTCGCCGGGAGCACCCTCGGCTCCCGGGTGAGCCGGCGGGTACCCGGCCTGTGGGTGCGCCTGGTCCTCGTGGCGGTGCTGCTGTACGTGGCCGCCGAGATGACCTGGCGGGCGTTCGGCGGTACGGCCCGGTGAGCGTGGGAAGCCCGGAGCGGGACCCGGTGGACGCCGGAACGGACGGCGGGCGGGGAGACCTCCGGCCGTGGGGCGACCGCACCCCGACCCACGAGCGCCTGGCGCTCCTCCTGCGCTGGGCGACCCGCGCCGCGGGGGCGGCGCTGGCGGTGACGCTGCTGGACCGGAGACTCCACCTGGTCGGCCTCGTCGGGGTGGGCTTGTTGCTGGCGGCTCCCCTGTTGGCCATGGTGGTCGCCGTCGTCCAGTATGCCCGCGAGCGCGACTGGAGCGAAGCCGGCCTCGCCTTCGTCCTGCTGATCATGCTGCTGGTCGGGGCCTGGCTCGGTCGGGCATAGTCAACCGAACACACCGGGAGAGCACACGTGACGGAATTCGATCGCCAGCGGCACTTCCTGTCCATCGGCGACTGGGAGGCCGATCGACTGCTGGCCGCGCTGCGGCGGGGCGCCGAGCTGAAGGCCAGGGGGAGAGACCCGGCGTACCGGCCGCTCGAGGGCCGGACCCTGGGAATGATCTTCGCCAAGAGCTCGACCAGGACGCGGGTCTCCTTCGAGGCCGGGATGTACCAGCTGGGAGGACACGCCCTCTTCCTCTCGTCCCGGGACATCCAGCTGGGCCGCGGAGAGCCGATCGGCGATACGGCGCGGGTTCTGTCGCGATACCTGGACGGCATCATGATCCGGACCTTCGCCCAGTCCGACGTGGAGGACCTGGCGCAGCACGGATCGATACCGGTGATCAACGGTCTCACCGACCTGCTGCACCCCTGCCAGGTGATGGCCGACCTCATGACCATCCAGGAGGCGTTCGGCCGGGAGCTGACCGGCATGTCGGTGGCCTGGATCGGCGACGGCAACAACATGGCCAACTCGTGGATCCATGCCGCGGTGAAGCTGGGGCTGGACCTGCGGCTGGCCTGCCCGGAGGGCTACGACCCGGACCCGGAGGTCCTGGCGGCCGGTCGGGACGCCGGAGTCGTTCGCCTGGAGCGCGTTCCCGCGGCCGCCGCCGGGGGCGCCCGGGTGGTGACCACCGACGTGTGGGCCTCGATGGGGCAGGAGGACGAGGCGGAGCGGCGCCAACGGGACTTCCAGGGCTGGGTCGTGGATGAGGCCCTCATGCGCGCGGCCGCTTCCGACGCGATCTTCCTGCACTGTCTGCCCGCCCACCGGGGCGAGGAGGTGGCGACCGCGGTGATCGATGGTCCCCGCTCGCGGGTGTGGGACGAGGCGGAGAACCGGCTACACGTGCAGAAGGCGCTTCTGGTCGGGCTGCTGGGCGGTTGAGGTACGGATCGAGACAGGAACGGGAGACGTGATGACGCAGGCACGGGAGAGCGGGGCGCCTCGAAAGACGCCCCTGTACGAGGAGCACGTCCGTCTCGGGGCCAAGCTCGTCCCCTTCGGGGGATTCGCCATGCCGGTCCAGTACCCGACCGGGATCCGGGCCGAGCACGAGGCGGTTCGCACGGCGGCGGGACTGTTCGACGTGTCGCACATGGGAGAGTTCGAGGTGAAGGGCCCGGGGGCGCTGGAGCTCGTGTCCCGGATCACGACCAACGATCCGGAGCGACTCTCCGTCGGGCAGGCGCAGTACAGCGCCATGTGCCTCGAGGACGGGGGCATCGTGGACGATCTGGTCGTCTATCGCATGGGCGAGGAGCGCTTCCGCCTCGTCGTCAACGCCGCGAACATCACCGGTGACTGGGCCCACCTGTCCCGGCAGGCCGGGGACGCGGACGCGGAGATACGCGACCGGAGCGACGAAATCGCCCTCCTGGCGCTGCAGGGACCGAGGGCGACCGAGATCCTCCAGCCGCTGGCTTCCGAGCCGCTGGACCCGATCGGGTTCTATCACTACGTGGAGGGGACGGTAGGAGAGGTCCCCGCCGTCATCAGCCGGACCGGGTACACGGGCGAGGATGGCTTCGAGCTCTACCTGGCCGCCGGCGATGCAGTGGTCACGTGGAGACGGCTGCTGGAGGCGGGGGAGGATGCCGGGTTGGTACCGGCCGGACTGGGGGCGCGCGACACCCTGCGGCTCGAAATGGGGTATGCGCTGTACGGCAACGACATCGACCGCAAGACCACGCCGCTCGAGGCCGGTCTCGGCTGGCTGGTGAAGCTGGACAAGGGCCCGTTCATCGGACGCGAAGCGCTCCGGAGGCAGAAGGAAGAAGGCCTGGTCCGGCGACTACGGGGATTCCGGCTCACCGAGAGAGGCTTCCCGCGGGCCGGCTACCCGGTACGCTTCCACGGCGGCGACGCGGGTCCCGTGCGAAGCGGGACCGTGAGCCCTACGCTCGGTTACGGGATCGGGACGGCCTATCTGCCGATCGAGGCCCAGCCGGGTGACGAGATCGCGGTCGTGATCCGGGGTGAGGAAGTCCCGGGCAGGGTCGAGGCGATGCCCTTCTACCGGGACGGGTCGCTCAAGCGGTGAACGGCCGGACGAAGACCGGGGAGGCCCCCGAGGCCGCGGGCTCGGCCGGTGCGGAGACGGGGTCCACCACGAGGGTCGGCATCCTCACGGTGTCGGACGGCGTCGCGGCCGGGGCCCGCGACGACCTCTCGGGAGACCGGATCGCCCGGTGGGTGGCGGAGCGGGGCTGGACGCTGGGACGGCGCATGGTCGTCCCCGACGAACGAACCCGGATCGTCCGGGCGCTCCTCGAGCTCGTGGATGTCGTGGAGTGTGAGCTGGTGGTCACCACCGGTGGCACCGGGTTCTCACCGCGGGACGTGACCCCGGAAGCGACCCGGGCCGTGATCGAGCGTGAAGCGCCGGGCGTGGCCGAGCGGATCCGGGCGGCTGGTCGGGCCGAGGTGCCCTTCGTCGACCTCGGTCGCGGCGTGGCCGGACTGCGCGGCTCCTCGCTCGTACTGAACCTCCCCGGCAGCCCTTCGGGCGTGACGGACGGCCTGGCGGCCATCGACCCGCTGGTCGGGCATGCCGTCGAGATCCTGCGGGGCGGATGCAGTCCCCATTCCGGCCGAGGGACGGCCGGTTGAACGGACGGGCCTGAGGCTCCGCCGCCTGGGCCACGTCCACCGAATTCCCAGCAAGAGGCTGCGTTGGCTCGCGTCTTCATAGAAACCGGACAGCTGGAGGCGGCGGTCGCGGCGCGCGAGGCGCTGGAAGCGGACGACCACGTCGTCGAGATGGTGGAGACGGCGCGCGAGCTGGAGAGCCGACGCCGTTCGGCGGAGGAGGACATCGCGCTCGTCGTGACCTCTCCGCCGGACGCGGACCGGGCGCTGGCGATGCGCCACCTGTTCGACGAGCTCATTCCACGTCCACCCGTCCTGGCCATCCTCCCGTCCGGGACGGAGGCTCCCGGCGAAGAGGCGGCCCTTCACGACCTCGACGCCGCAGTGGTCTCGCCTCCGGATCCGGAGGAGATGCGGGTGGTGCTGGGCCAGGAGCTCCAGCGCTATCGGGTGCAGCTGGAGACCGGCATCATCGGCCGTACCCGGGCGGTTCGGGATGTCCTGGAGCGCATCCATCTCATCGCGCCCGTCAACTCCACCGTTCTCCTGACCGGGGAGAGCGGCACCGGGAAGGAGCTGGTGGCCCGGGCCATCCATCGCTACTCGCAGCGCCGGGGCAAGGCCTTCATCGCGGTGAACTGCGCCGCCCTGCCCGAGTCCCTTCTCGAGTCGGAGCTGTTCGGACACGAGAAGGGGGCGTTCACCGGGGCCACGTCCCGCCGCCAGGGCATGTTCGAGCTTGCGGATGGAGGCACGATCTTCCTGGACGAGGTGGCCGAGATGCCGCCGCCCACCCAGACGCGGCTCCTTCGAGTCCTGGAGCAGCGGCGCTTCATGCGCGTGGGGGGCGACCAGGAGATCGAGGTCAACGTGCGCGTGATCACCGCGACGAACCGGGACCTCAAGAGGGCGGTGCACGGAGGGGCCTTCCGGCGGGACCTCTATTACCGGCTCAACGTCCTCCAGGTGGAACTCCCTCCGCTCCGGGAGCGCCGGACGGACATCCCGATCCTCGTGCGCCGCTTCATCCGCGAGTTCACATTGGCGCACGACCGCGAGTTCAAGGGCCTCACGTCCGAGGCTATGGAGATTCTGCTGGACTACGACTGGCCCGGTAACGTCCGGGAGCTCCGGAACCTGGTGGAGTCCATGGTGGTCCTGGCACCGGGCTCCACGATCCGGGCCGAGGACATCCCCGGTGAGATCCGGCACGGTCGCGGGCGCGCGCTCCTCCCGGTGTGGGCCGGCGGCGCCTCGCGCGAGACCTCGGTGGTGCCGGCCGGAGGAGGCGGGGAGCAGATACCCGAGATGGAGTTCATCTTCCACACGCTGATCGATCTCAAGATGGACGTGGAAGACCTGCGCCGGGAGTTCGAGCGCTACCGCGACACGCACCCGGAGCTCCTCGGCGGCGAAGTGGGCCACGGCACCGAGATCGAGATCCCGGCCGTGCTCGACGAGTCCGAATTCGAGGATGAGCCCGAGGAGCCGACGATCGAGTTCCATCCGGGCATGACGATGTCCGAGCTGGAGCGCGAGGCGATCATCGCCACGCTCCGGGACGTGGGCGGAAACCGCCGCAAGGCCGCCGAGAAACTCGGAATCGGTGAGCGAACCCTGTATCGGAAGCTCAGGGAGTACGAGATCGAGCTGTAGGTGGATGGGCGGGACCGAGGTGCGGTGCCTGGATGGTGCTTCAGGGGCCCTCGGCCGCCGCGAGGACGCTTTCCCAGAGCGTGTCGGTTCCCTCGCCCGTCACGGCCGAGGTGGCCACCAGCTGATCGGCCGGGACCCCGAGCGTCTCCAGAGCCGAGGCCACCGCCTCCCGGCGCTCCGTCCGGTTGAGCTTGTCGACCTTGGTGAGGGCGAACAGGGTCGGCGTTTCGAGCGCCGCCAGCTGGTCCAGCATCTCTCGATCGTCGGAGGACACCCCGCGGCGGGCGTCCAGGAGGAGGACGACGCCCACGAGCCCGGGGCTCGTGGCCAGGTAGCTGTCGATGAGCGGCCGCCAGGCCTGGCGGACCTCCGGGGGGACCCGCGCAAAGCCGTACCCCGGGAGGTCCACCAGGCAGAAGTGACCCGCGACGTCGTAGAAATGGATCTCTCGGGTCCGCCCGGGCGTACGCGATACCCGCGCCAGGCTCTTCCTGCCCAGGAGGGCGTTGATCAGGCTGGACTTCCCCACGTTGGAGCGGCCTATGAAAGCCAGCTGGGGGAGCCGGCTGGGAAGAGGGTCCCCCGGCTCGCGGACGGCCCCTGCGAAGGTGGCGCTGCCGCGGCCGACCCGGCCGCGGCTCACGCCTCCTTGCGCTCGGCGTCCCTGCCGAGAAGAAGGAGCGGCTCGGCGCCCTCCTCGATCGTCTCGGGAGTGATCACGACCTCGTGAACGTCGGGCCGATCCGGAAGCTCGTACATCACGTCGAGCATCACCTGCTCCAGGACCGCCCGAAGACCACGGGCGCCGGTCCCGCGGTCGATCGTCTTCCGGGCGATGGCCCGCAGCGCCTCTGGATCGAAGGTCAGCCCGACGCCTTCCAACTCCACCATCTTGGTGTACTGCTTCACCAGGGCGTTCTTGGGCTTCTGGAGGATGTCGACCAGGGCGTCCTCGTCCAGGTCGTGCAGGGCGCACAGCACGGGCAGTCGTCCCACCAGCTCGGGAATCAGCCCGTACCGCAGCAGATCCTCCGGCTCGACCCAGCCCAGAGGATTCGTGTCGTCGTCGAACGCCCTCCGATCACTGTCGTCGCCGGCGGAGAACCCGATCTGCCGCTTCCCGAGCCGCGTCTCGATGATCTCCTCGAGCCCATCGAAGGCGCCGCCGCAGATGAACAGGATGTTCCGCGTGTCGATCTGGATGTACTCCTGCTGCGGGTGCTTCCGACCGCCCTGGGGCGGGACGGAAGCCACGGTGCCCTCGAGGATCTTGAGAAGGGCCTGCTGCACGCCCTCGCCGGACACGTCCCGCGTGATCGACGGGTTCTCGCTCTTGCGAGCGATCTTGTCGATTTCGTCGATGTAGATGATGCCGCGCTCGCACTCGGCCACGTTGTACTCGCCGGCCTGGAGGAGCCGCACCAGGATGTTCTCGACATCCTCGCCGACGTAACCCGCTTCGGTCAGTGTGGTGGCGTCGGCGATCGTGAACGGGACCTGCAGCATACGGGCGAGCGTCTGCGCCAGGAGCGTCTTGCCGACCCCGGTCGGGCCCAGGAGCAGGATGTTCGACTTCTCGATCTCGATATCGTCGATCAGGCCCTGGTTGTTGATCCGCTTGTAGTGGTTGTAGACCGCCACCGAGAGCGTCTTCTTGGCATCCTCCTGCCCGATGACGTACTCGTCCAGCGCGGTCTTGATTTCCGCGGGAGTGGGGATCTCGGTGAACGCGGCCGTGGAGTCGCGCTCTTCCTCCTCGGCCAGGATCTCGTTGCAGAGCGCGATGCACTCGTTGCAGATGTAGACGTTCGGGCCGGATATGAACTTCTCGACGCTATCCTTCGACTTGCCGCAGAAGGAGCAGCGGAGATGTTTGTCGTTGCCCGGCATGAACTTACCTCCCTGCGTTCGCCCGGCGGAGCCCTTCGCTCCAGGGATCGGCTCGCTTCACGCGATCCGCCGGATTACGAGCCCGTGCCGTTGCGCTCGACCTCGTCCTTCCTCTCCGTCACCCGGTCGATGATCCCGTAGTCTAGCGCCTCCTCGGGCGACATGAAGCGGTCCCGGTCCACGTCGTCGGCCACCTTGTCGATCGGCTGCCCGGTGTGGTCCGAGAGGATCTTGTTGAGCCGTTCACGTGCGTAGAGGATCTCCTTGGCCTGGATCTCGATGTCGGCCGCGGTGCCCTGCGCGCCGCTCGAGGGCTGGTGGATCATGATCCGGGAATTGGGCAGAGCGGAGCGCCGCCCGTGATCTCCCGCCGCGAGCAGGACCGCGCCCATCGAGGCAGCCATGCCCATGCACGTGGTGGCGACGGGGGCCGTCAGGTACTGCATCGTGTCGTAGATGGCGAGGCCGGAATAGACTCCGCCTCCCGGACAGTTGATGTAGAGGTGGATCGGCTTGTCGGGGTTCTCCGCCTGGAGGAAGAGGAGCTGGGCGATGATGATGTTCGCCACGTTGTCGTTGATCGGCGTGCCCAGGAACACGATGCGGTCCATGAGCAGGCGCGAGAAGATGTCGTAGCTTCGCTCGCCCCGGCTGGAGCGTTCGATCACGTAGGGGGCGTAGATCGTCATGTGCCTCGTTCCATCGTCCGGGTGGTTTCGATCGCTCTGCCGCGCACCGGTCTTCGTACCCGTCCGCGGGAAAGGGTTCCGAACTCCCGGTCGCCGGCCAAGTCCCTCCCGGGCGGGGTGATCGCTACTCTCGAGCGAGGCCGGGCCGGGGCATCAAGTCAGGTTCGAGCGCCGCTTCAGCTCCTCGAACACCTTCTCCACCGCCAGCTGACGCCGCAGCCTGTCCAACTGCTTGTCCCGCTGTAGCCTCCGCCGCAAATCGCGGGGCTCGATGCCTCGCTTCTCGCCGAGCTCGGCGAGCCGGGCGTCCAGCTCCTCCTCCGTGGCGTCGTACTCGCCCTCCTCGAGCAGCCGGTCCAGGATGAGCTGCCGACGGAGGTGGCGTTCGGCGCTCGGGTACACCTGCCGGCGAGCCTGCTCCACGCGCTCCCGGTCGGCGTTCTCGGGTGCCTCGATGATACGGTCCAGGTATCGCTCCACCATCCCCCGCGGCATCTCGAACGGGTTGGCCTCGGCGATGGCGTCCAGCAGCTTCTGACGCACCGTCTCCTCGGCTTCCTCCTCGGCGTGACGATGGAGGTCATCGCGCACGGCGTCGCGAAGCGCCTCCAGGGTGTCGAAGTCTCCCACCGAGCGCGCGAACTCGTCGTCGAGGGGTGGCAGCCCCTTCTGCTTCACCTCGTCGAGCTCGACCCGGAGCTCTCGCGTGGCCCCCGCGAGCTCCGGGTCGTCGAAGTCATCGGGGTACTGGACCTCGAACTCCCCGGACTCCCCGGGCGCGAGCGACCGGATGGCCGCCTCCACGCCCTCGATGGCCCGGCCCTGACCCAGCTCGAAGCGATACGGCCGGAGCTCCGTCTCCGGCTCGGCCACCGGGCCGATGCGGACCGAGACCATGTCTCCGTCCTCGGGCTGGCGCTCGACCGGCTCCCACATCGCCTGGTCATACCGGATGCGGTCCATGAGGCGCTCGACCTCGGCATCCTCGACCTCGACGGGTGGCTGGTCGATCCGGAAGCCGCTCGTCCGGTCCAGCCGCAGCTCGGGGACGATCTCGAACTCGGCCTCGAAGGAGAGGCTCTCCCCCTCCTGGTACTCGACGTCCGCGATCTCGGGCTCGCCCACCGGGTGGAGGTCGTGGCCCTCGATCGCCTCCCGATAGGCGTCCTCGACCAGTCGACGGATGGTCCGGTCGTCGATGGCCGGGCCGAAGCGCTGCTCGACCACCTCCGAGGGGATCCGGCCGGGACGGAAGCCCTTGAGGCGGACGCTGCGGGCCAGGCGCTCCTTCTCCCTGGAGCGCGTCGTGGCCACGCGCGCGGGCGAGACCGTGATCCTGAGGCGACGGCGCCAGGCCTCGCCCTCCTCGATCTCGACCTCCAGGCCCGCGGCCCCGTGGAGTCCCTCGTTGGCTGTCATCGTCTCGTCCTGCGCTCCCATCCTGCCGTGCGGTCGGCGACGCGGACTCGCGCCCGCATGCGAAAGGGGGGACTCGAACCCCCACGGCCGTGTCGGCCACCAGCTCCTAAGGCTGGCGCGTCTACCGGTTCCGCCACTTTCGCGCGCCTCGGCCCCACATCTACCCCCGGACGTTAGCCCGGCGAGGCGGGAAGGTCCAGCGTTCCGAAACCACGAACCGCTTCGCTGCAGCCGGCGTCCCGAACCCAGACACGAAGGCCGCGGAGCTCGTCCGAGCCCCCCGGCCTCCGCGCGCCGCTCGTGGAGAGGGCGACGTCCCCGGTGCCCCTCGCGGTCAGTTCTTCTTCTGGGGCACCTCGACCGTCACGAAGGTCTGCTGTCCGCTCCGCGGGCTGTAGAGCTTGATGTTGGCTACCTGTCCGGGCTTCAGACTCTTGATCGCCTGATCGTAGTCCGACACGCTCCGGATCGTTGTGCCGTTGATGTCCTGGATGATCGTCCCGCGGGCGTGCGCTGAGAGCGCCTGGTCCAGGGCCCCGCGGGGACTGTCGTCGGTCACCATCACGCCCTGTACGTTGTCCGGCATCTGGAGCTGCTGACGCACATCCGCGCTGATCTCCTCCACCTGGATGCCCAGCGGGTTGTCGGTCTCCGCGCTCGAGGCGCTTTCGGAGGTGGTGCCGCTCGGGGTGGAAGCCTCGCCCAGCGTGATCTCCAGGGTCGCGCGCTTGTGCCCGGCGGCTCGGTGGACCACCTCCACCTCGACCTTCTGACCGGGCTCGTACTTGCGAATCTTGGTCTGCAGGTCCGGCACCGATTGGATCGGTTCGCCGTTCACCGAGACGATGATGTCGCCGGCCTCGATCCCGGCCTTCTTGGCGGGGCTGTCCTGCCCCGAAAAGTCCTCGACCTTGGCACCGTGGATGCTATTCAGGCCGTAGTACTTGGCGTCTTCCGGGCTGACGGCGTTGACGAGAACGCCCAGCACCGGACGCCGCACCTTGCCGTACTTGATCAGATCGTCCACCACGCTGCGGACCAGGTCGATGGGGACCGCGAACCCGTAGCCCTGGTAGTAGCCGGTGGCGCTCATGATGGCCGTGTTCATGCCGACCGCCTCGCCCCTGGCGTTGACGAGAGGGCCGCCCGAGTTGCCGCGATTGATGACCGCGTCGGTCTGGATGAAGTCCTCGATGGTGGGATTCACGGCCTGCTGGCGCCCGTCCTGGCCCCGCTGCTGCTGGAAGCGCTGTGCCAGAATGCCGATCGAGCGGTTCTTGGCGCTCACGATCCCCGCGGTGACCGTGCTGCGGAGGATGCCGGCGCCGGGGAAGCCCGGGCTTCCGATGGCCAGGACCCAGTCGCCCACCTGCGTGCTGTCGCTGTCTCCGAGCGGAACGGGGTGCAGGTCCTTGGCGTCGATCTTCAGGAGGGCCACGTCCGTCGTCGGATCGCGGCCCACGAGCTTCACGTTCTTGAACGTGCGCTGGTCGGCCAGGATCACCGTGATGGTCTGGGCATTCTCGACCACGTGGTTGTTCGTGACGATGTAGCCGTCCGGGCTGATGATGAATCCGGAGCCGCTCGCCTCCTGGTAGACCGTGTCGGGCTGCTGCCGCTCGTCTGGATTTCCGAAGAAGTCACGGAAGGGGTTGGGGATGCGCATGCCCTGCTGGGCTGAGGGCTGCTCTTCCACCTGGATCGTGACCACGCCCGGGGAGACCGCCCTGGCCACGGCCGCGAAGCCATCCTGAAAGGTAGCGTCCTGTAGCTGAGCCTTGAGCTCCGGCGGCGCCCCGTTCTGAACGTCGATATGGCCGTTGCCGCTGGCGGCGTAGGACTCGGGCGTGAGGTGGAGGCCCGAGGCGACGCCGATCCCCACGCCGAACGCCACCACGGCCGTCAGCACCACGTTGATCTTGGATCGAAGTCCGTCCTTCATGAGCTCGTCTATCCTGTCGTTGGAAGCCGAAGCGCCCGGTCCAGCCGAAGGGCGCGTGCCGTTCGCTTGTCGAGCCGTCTCGCTTGGTTGGACCGGCATACCCCTGAGAGCGTTGCCCGGTCGCGATCGCGACCCTGCCCCGGTTTGCAGGAGTCGTACCTAATGCCCCGGTCGGGCCCGTGGCCAGCCCCGCTGCCGGCCGGTAAGAGCGAGGGCGGCGCGTGCACGCGCCGCCCTCGTGGGCCCGGCGGGCCGCTAGCTGCGGCGGCGCCAGGCGCCGCCGCGACCGCGGATGGGTGTTACTCCTTGTCGTCCACGATCTCGTAGTCGGCTTCGACGACCTCCTCGTCCTCGGGCCCCGCCTCGGTCTCCGCCTGCGCCCCGGCGGCGCCGCCGTCCGCACCCTGCTGCTGGGCGCCGGCCCGGGCGTACATCTTCTGAGCCGCTTCCTGCGCGGCCTTCTGGATCGCCTCGGTGGCCGCGACGATTTCTTCGTGGCTCCCCTCCTTGAGGGCCTTCCGACCCCGCTCGAGGGCCGAGTCGATGGCCGACTTGCCCTCCTCGTCCAGGGCGTCCTTCCAGTCCTCGAGGTTCTTCTCGGTCTGGTAGACGAGGGAATCGAGCTTGTTGCGGGCCTCGACTTCCTCGCGGCGCTTCTCGTCCTCCTCTGCGTGCTCCTCGGCCTCGTTCACCATACGGTCGATCTCGTTGTCCGACAGGCCCGAGGAGGCCTCGATCCGGATCTTCTGCTCCTTGCCCGTGGCCTTGTCCTTGGCCGACACGTGCAGGATCCCGTTGGCATCGATGTCGAACGTCACCTCGATCTGGGGAACGCCGCGGGGCGCCGGAGGGATCCCCGTGAGCTGGAAGCGGCCGATGGTCTTGTTGTTGGCCGCCATGTCCCGCTCG
>CAYXHP010000154.1:0-17402 GCA_964465015.1 uncultured Gemmatimonadota bacterium | reverse complement strand
GCAAGCAATGGCGCGCCGAGCCCGGCGCGACCCTCAGGCTCCCCAGTCTGGACGCCGAGCCCGGCGATCGGGTGGTGTTCGACGACGTCCTCCTGACCGACCAGGACGGCGAGGTGGTCGTCGGCAGGCCCTCGGTGGAGGGAGCCGAGGTGGCCACCGAGGTGGTGCGCCACGGAAAGGGCGAGAAGGTCGTCGTATTCAAGATGAAGCGGCGGAAGAACTACCGCCGCAAGCAGGGTCACCGGCAGGCCTACACCGAGGTCGTGGTGGTCGACATCACGCTGGGCGGTGGGAAGGGCGCCGCGAAGCCGCGCAAGAAGACGGCGGAGCCCGTGGCCGAGGCCCCGAAGGCCGGCAAGGCCGCGAAGGCGGAGGCGGCCCCGGCCGGGAAGCCGGCCGCGTCGAAGGGGCCCGCGGCCGAAGAGGTCGTGGAGCAGGCGATCGCCGAGGCGGAGATCACGCCCGCGGCGGCCGAGCTTGCCAGGGAGAACGGCCTCGACATCTCGGCGGTGAAGGGCACCGGGAAGGATGGACGGGTCCTCAAGTCGGACGTGGAGAAGGCCATCAAGGCACGAGACGAGGGATAGCGGCATGGCGCACAAGAAGGGACTCGGCTCGACCCGGAACGGCCGGGACAGCAAGCCGAACTACCTGGGCGTGAAGAAGTACGGCGGGGAACGCGTTCGGGCCGGGCACATCCTGGTCCGTCAGCGCGGCACGCCGATCCACCCGGGCCGCAACGTCGGCCGGGGCAAGGACGACACGCTCTTCGCTCTTCAGGACGGGATCGTCACGTTCATGACCCGTCGCGGCGGACGCAAGTTCGTGAGCGTGGTGCCCGAGGCCTAGAGTGCCCGGAGCGCGCCGCCGGATCGCGGCCGCGCGCGGACGCTCCGAGACGGAGCCGCGGATGAGGCCCCGGTCGACCTTCGTTGTCGACCGGGGCCTCGCCGTTGCGGGCCGGACCGGGACGCCGATAGGTTCCGCGCTTCGGATCGTGGTACGACTCGTTTCGGGAGGCCTCGACGGCGTTGTCGCGTAGCCCATCGCGCCTGTGGACGTTCTCAGCGAGCCATGGCGGCCCGGCCGCCCCACTCCCACGGTCCCTCTCCAGCCACAGCTCTCGCCGCGCCCCGCGCGGCGCATCCCTCGACCACCCGTGCCTCGACGGCGCGAGAAGTCCGCGTGCCCGCCGATCCGGGGAGAGGAGGCTCCCGTGATCCACCGCTCCGCGTCAGCGAACCACGTTCTTCCCGTCCTCGCCACGATCGCCGGCCTGCTGCTCTCCGGTGCGCCGCTCCGGGCCCAGGCGCCCGCCGCATCGGACACGGCCGAGTTCTCGCAGCTCCACTTCCGCACCGTGGGGCCCGCCGGCAACCGGGTCTCGTCCATCGTGGGGGTGCCGGGCGACCCGGATGTCGCTTACACGGGGGCGGCCGATGGGGGGGTGTGGAAGACGACGGATGCCGGTCTGAACTGGAAGCCGGTCTTCGACGCCCAGGACGTCTCGCCTGTCGGCGCGCTCGCGATCGCTCCCTCGGCCCACAACGAGGTGTGGGCGGGCACCGGGGAGACGTGGCTGATCCGGCCTTACTACTCCATGGGTGACGGGATCTACAAGTCCACGGATGCGGGCCGGAACTGGAAGAACGTGGGCCTGGACTCGACCGGCCACATCGGGAGGATCGTCGTCGACCCCCACGACCGGAACCGGGTCTTCGCCTGCGCGCTGGGCCAGGTCTTCCGTACCTCCACCCACCAGGGCGTCTACCGAACGGAGGATGGAGGGAAGAGCTGGAAGAAGGTGCTGTTCGTGAACGACAGCACGGGCTGCTCCGAGCTCTCCATGGACCCGCAGGACCCGAACACCCTGTTCGCCGGCATGTGGCAGGTCCAGTACCGACGCTGGGGCATCTACAGCGGCGGCACCGGCAGCGGCGTGTACGTGAGCCACGACGGGGGCGAGAGCTGGAAGAAGCTGGTGGGAGATGGGCTCCCAGCGGCCGACCATCCCCTGGGCCGGGTGGCCGTGCAGGTGGCGCCGAGCGATCCCGAGCGCGTGTACGCACTGGTCGAGGACAGCACGCCGGAGCTGTTCCGCTCGGCCGACGGTGGAGCGCACTGGAAGCTCGTGAACCGCTCGCACATTCCCGATGAGCGGCCGCCCTACTACACGCGCTTCGCCGTGTCGCCGAACAACGAGAACCTGCTCTACTTCCCTTCGGTGTCGTTCTCCATCTCGCGGGACGGGGGCGAGACGCTGTACGTCCCCACGTACGATGGGTCGGACTCGACCGGGATCGCCTCGGCCGGCGGCGACACCCACGACATCTGGATCGACCCGACGAATCCGGACCGGATCCTGGTCGCGGGCGACCAGGGACCGAGCCTCAGCCTGGACCACGGTCACAGCTACCACCACGTCATCCTGCCGGTGGCGCAGATGTACCATGTGGCCACCGACAACGCGGTGCCTTACCACGTGCTGGGGAACAAGCAGGACGGCCCCTCCTATCGCGGTCCGAGCCGGACGCTCGGAACCGGCGGGTTCGGCTCCAGCGTCATCTCGGTGAGCGACTGGACCACCTCGGCCGGCTGTGAGGACGGCTTCCTGGTGGCCGATCCGACCGACCCGAACGTCCTCTGGGGTGGATGCGACAACGGCCGTCTGGACCGGCTGGATCTGAAAGACCGGTCCGAGCGCGACGTGACCGTGTGGCCGGTCTCGGGGCTGGGCTGGGCGCCCAAGCACATGAAGTACCGGTGGGACTGGAACTTCCCGATCGCCATCGATCCCCTCGACCACGAGCGGGTGTACGTCGGGAGCCAGATGGTCCACATGACGACCGACGGCGGCCAGAGCTGGAAGGTGATCAGCCCCGACCTGACCCGGGATGACTCGACCCACGAGGACAACTCGGGCGGGCTCATCTACGACAACCTGGTCACCTACGATGGTGCCACCGTGTACGCCATCGCGCCCTCGCCGGTGAAGGAGGGGGTGATCTGGGTGGGGAGCGACGATGGGCTCGTGCACGTCACCACCGATGGCGGCGCGCACTGGGCCGACGTCACCAAGAACATGCGGGGCCCGGGTCCCTGGGGGATCATCTGGCAGATCGCGCCTTCCCGCTTCGACAGCGCGACGGCCTGGGTGACCGTCAACCGCGAGAACATGGGGGACTACGACCCGTACGTATACGAGACGCGCGACTTCGGGAAGAGCTGGAAGCTGATCAGCGCCGGCCTCCCGAAGACCGTGAACGGCACGGTCAACACCGTCGTCCAGGACCCCGTCCGCAAGGACATGCTCTACGCCGGGACCAACACCGGGATCTATTTCACCCCGGACGACGGGACGCACTGGACCAGGCTCCGGAGCAACTTCCCATCCACGCTGGTCTCGTGGCTGACCATCCAGCCCACCTTCGACGACCTCGTGATCGGCACGTACGGGCGAGGGATCTGGATCCTGGACGACATCAGCCCCCTGCGCTCGCTGGACCGGGCCGAGGGCCAGAGCGTCTACCTGTTCTCGCCCCGGGCGGCGTACCGGTTTCGGCACACGGCCGACGGCCGCGAGCCGCCGGAGGGGAGCCAGGTGGAGGGGGAGAATCCGCCCTACGGTGCGGACCTGAACTTCTGGCTGGACGCCGCCACGAAGGACAGCGTCTCCATCGCCATCCTCGGCGCGAACGGAGACACGATCCGCACGCTGCGCGCCGCCGGGAAGAAGGGTCTGAACCGCGTGTGGTGGGACCTCCGCTACGAGGACGCGAAGAAGATCAGCTTCCTCACCCCGCCGCCCGACGCCCCGTGGGCGGAAGCCAAGCGGAAGTACTCGGCCTACGGCATCGACGCGCCGGAGCCGGGCCCGATCGTCGAGCCGGGGACCTACACGGTGAAGCTGTCGGCCGCCGGCCGGTCCCTCACGGGCTCGCTCGTCGTCCGTCCCGATCCGCACTCGCCCGGCACGGCGTCCTCCATCCACGACCAAGTGGCCTTCCTCCTGCAGGTACGGGGCGAGATCGACTCCGTGGCCGACATGGTGAACCACCTCGAGCGCACGCGCCGGCAGCTCCTGGACCTGGAAAGCGTTCTCTCGAAGGGCGCCGCAGGCGACACGAGCGTCCTGGCGGCCGCGCGCAAGCTCGGAAAGGAGGCCGTCGATATCGAAGGACGCCTGGTCGACGTCCGCACCACGGGCCGCAGTGAGGACATCTTCTGGCACCCGATGCAACTGTACGGGCGCCTGTCGTGGCTGATCACCGAGATGGACGGGTCGGCCGGCACCGGGAGCGGCGGGAACGACCAGGGTCCCACGGCCCAGCAGCAGGCCGTGAACCAGGAATTCGGGAAGGAGATCGAGGCCGTGGCCCGCTCCTATCGGACCTTCCTCGACACCGACACGCCGGCTTTCAACGCGGCCCTCGCGAAGGCCGGACTGCACGCGGCCATCGAGCCCTAAAGTCGCGCCGGACCCGGGTTGGCGCCTTTCGGAGCGCTCGGCGCGCCGGCCCGGGATGCCGGCCGCTGGCGCTCCGGGCCGGGTGGGTCAGCCCTCCAGCCGCGTGGCGGGCCGGAAGTCGACCATGCTCCGGCCCGTCGCGATCGCCGCTCCGAACGCCACGGCCGCCATGACGGCCGCCACGCCCAGGAGCGCGGTGGCCGGAAGCGGGGTCACGCCGCCCACCAGCAGGGGGAGCCCGCGGTCCAGTGAGGCGGCGAAGATCACACCCGCCGCCGTCCCGGCCGCCACCAGCCGGCCCGCGTCGGCGAGGACGAGTCGCAGCACGTCGCGACGGCGAGCCCCGACGGCGCGCCGGAGCCCCAGCTCGGCCGCGCGGGCCCGGACCCGCGCGCTCAGCGCGTCCGCCACGGAGCGGGAGGCGAGGAGGAGGCATAGCAGGGCGAGGCCGGCCGTGATCCCCGCCAGCCACCGGATCGGCGCGCCGCGCTCGTCCAGGAGCCGGTCCAGGCGGCCAAGGACGCGGACGCGGCTCCCGGGGGCCGCCGCGGCCACGCGTCCGGCCGCCGTGTCCCGCAGGAGGTCCATGCCCACCCCCGGCTCCGCCCGGATGGCCACGTCCGCCACGCCGGGGGCGTGCTCGAGAGCCGGGAAGTAGATCGCCGCTTCCGGCCGGCCGCCGGCGCCGAGCCCGGTCGGGGGCGGGGCCCGCACCACGCCGGCCACCGGGGCCCCGGGGTCCCAGCCCGCCCTCTGGCGGCCGGTCCACACCTGGCGGCCGGTCGGGTCGCGACCCTGGAAGAGGCGGGCCCGGAACACGGGATCGACCACCACATGACCCGGAGGGGGCGCTCCGGCCGCGGCGCCCCCTCCGGGAGAGACGCTCCAGCCGGCCAGGTCGAAGAAGCCCGGGCCCACGGCCACGTGACGCGCCCGGCCGAAGGTGTAGAGCATGTACACCTCTCCGGAGGAGCACCACGGACAGTCGGCTCCCACCCGGTCCAGCGGTCCCAGGCCCAGCAGGGCTCCCGGCGAGGAGACGGCGGCCTGCCGGACGCCGCCGATCGACAGCAGGTTTCGGCGCACGGCGCTCCATGCCGCGGCCCTGGGCGAGCCGGCTCCGAGCCGCACCCGGAAGAGGAGGGTGTCCGAGGCGTACGGGTAGGCGCTGGCATCCCCCGCCGCCCTGGGGGCGCCGCGGACCAGGAGCAGCGCCGCCGTGCCGACGATCACGGCGGCGGCCACCTGGCCCGCCGCCAACGTCCAGCCCAGGGGTCCTCCCGGTCCGGTGACGATCCCCGAGCCCGAGCCTCCCGTGCGCGGGCCCGCCAGCTCGCCGAGCCAGCCAGCCGGCCGCCGGACGAGGCGCCGCTTCGGGGAGAGGACACGGGTGGCGGCGATGACGGCCGCCGCGCTCCCCGCCAGGGTCCATAGCGCGGCGCCCCCCATCGCCCCGCGAAACGCGAGGGCGGCGGGTGCCAGGTGGCGGAGCAGAGCGCGGCCGCCGGCGCCGAGCCCGAGCCCGATCGAGCCAGCCACGAGCGCGAGTCCGATCCCCCGGGCCAGCCGCTCGCGGCGAAGACGCCGGTTCGTGGCCCCGAGCGCCGCCCGCAGCGCCCACTCGGGCTCCATCTCGGCCCCCTCGGCCAGGAGGAGGAGGACCAGGTGAAGGAGTCCCGCGCACAGGAGGAGGAGGGCGAGCCCGGCCGCCACGGCCAGGGAGGCGTCGAGGGCCCCGGTCTGGATCGCCGCGACGCTCCGGGCATCCGGGCTCCAGGAGGAGAGCCAGTCCGCGGCCGGCGGGGAGAGGGGCCGGATGGCCCACGCCAGCCGCGGCGGCCACCAGCGGGCCACGGCCAGGAAGCCGAGCACCGAGGTCGCGGCGCCGCCGGCCAGCCCGAGGGCGACGGCCGCCGCGCGGGCGCGGCCCGCCGGGAGGCGGCGTGAACGGGCGCGACCCGCCGGGAGGCTACTCGCCCGTGAAGTGCGCCTCGCGCTTGCCCAGGAACGCATCGACGCCCTCCTCCTTGTCCTTCGTGGAGAACAGGAGGGCGAACCAGCCGCGCTCGAACTTGAGCCCCTCGTCGAGCGGCATCCGGCGGGCGGCCAATACGCTCTCCTTGGCAGCCTGGAGGGCGATGGGCCCCCGCGAGGCGATCCGCATGGCCAGCTCCAGGGTCCGATCGCGGAGCTCGTCCGCCGGGACGACCTCGTCCACGAGGCCGATGCGCCCCGCTTCCTCGGCCCCGATCATGTCGCCCGTGAGGATGAGCTTGAGCGCACGGCCCTCTCCCACCAGGCGCGGCAGGCGCTGGGTCCCGCCGCCGCCGGGGATGATCCCGAGGTTGATCTCGGGCTGGCCCAGGCGCGCGCGGTCGGACGCGATGCGGATGTCGCAGGCCATGGCCAGCTCACAGCCGCCGCCCAGGCAGTAGCCGTGGATCATCGCGATGATCGGCTTGGGGAAGTCCTCCATGGCCGAGTAGATGTTGCCGCGCACCATGGCCCGGAGCTGCTGGACCGGCGTGGCGCCCTCGAACTCCTTGATGTCCGCTCCGGCGATGAAGGCCCTGTCGCCGGCTCCCGTGAGCACGATCACCCGCACCTCGTCGTCGTCCCGCAGGTCGGCCAGGGCGCCCACCAGGGCGCACCGGACCTCGCCGTTCAGGGCGTTCATCTTGTCGGGCCGGTTGACGGTGAGGAGCGCGATCCTCCCGTCCAGCTTCTCGACCTTCAGCACGTCGCTCATGACTCTATCTCCAATCGTAGAATCCGCGTCCGGACTTCTTCCCCAGCTTGCCCTCCTCGACCATCGACTCGAGGAGCTCGGGCGGCCGGAAGCGCTCGCCCAGCTCGGTGTGCAGGTAGCGCGCGATCTCGAGGCGCACGTCCAGGCCCACCAGGTCCGTGAGGCGCAGGGGGCCCATCGGGTGGCGATACCCCAGGACCATGGCCTGGTCGATGTCCTCCGGGCTGGCCACGCCCTCCTGGACCATCCGGATGGCCTCGAGCCCGAGCGCGATGCCGAGCCGCGAGGAGGCGAAGCCCGGAGAGTCCTGGACGACGATGGGCGTCTTCCCGAGCCGCTCGGCGAAGTCGAGGGCCCGCTCCACCGCCTGCGGAGCGCTCCGGTCCCCGCGGATCACCTCCACCAGCGCCATGATGTGGACCGGGTTGAAGAAGTGCATCCCGACCACCCGCTCGGCGCCCGGCACCGACTCGGCCAGCTTGGTGATGGACAGGGAGGACGTGTTCGAGGCCAGGAGCGCGTCGGGGGGCGCCGCGCCCGCGGCCTCCGTGAGCACCCTTCGCTTGAGGTCGAACCGCTCGGGCACCGCCTCGACCACCACGGCCGCGCCCGCCGCCGCCTCGCCGAGGTCGGTGGTCTGCGACAGGCGCTCGCGGGCGGCGTCCCGCGCCCGCTCCTCCACCTTCCCCAGCTCGACGCCCTTGTCCAGGTTGCGCTCGATGCTCTCGCGGGCCCGCTGGAGCGCCGCCTCGTCGATGTCGAACAGGCGGGTCTCGTAGCCGGCCAGCGCCGCCACCTGTGCGATGCCGTGGCCCATGGTGCCGGCCCCGACCACGGCGACCGGTCCGGGCGGCGGCAGCTTGACGTCGTCTTCGTGCTCCACGTTCACTCCTCGAGCTGCGAACTCGGCCGGCCGCGCCGGCTCATTCCTCGAGCTGCCGCTTCCAGGCGCCGCGCCCCGCTCATTCCTCGAGCTGGCGCTCCGGGGGGCTCCCCCAATCCACCGGCTTGCGGCGCACGACCTCGATGGCCTCGAAGCCGAGCTCATCGGCGATCGCGTTCCCCATCACCGCGTGGGCCGACGTGAACAGACGGATCTCCATCAACTCCTCCTCGCGCGCCCAGCGGATGGCCGCCGTGATGAGGCGCTTGAGGTTTCCCTGGCGGCGGGCGTCCGGCCGCACGTAGGGCGTCTGGATGCGGGCGAACCGCGGCGGCAGGAAGTAGGAGAGGTTCTCCTCGACGAAGCAGGTCACCATGCCGTCCAGGCCGCCGTCGGCCCGGGCCAGGACGAACACGGCCGATCCCGGCCCCTCGATGTGCCGGCGGAAGGTCTCCTTCCGCCTCTCGAGTCCCCGCTTGGCCAGCCGATACGCCGGATTGTCGCGGTGCACGCGCAGGTAATGGCTCCACAGGGCCAGGACCTCGTCCAGATCGTCGAGGGTCGCCCTCCGGAGCTCGATGTCGTCACGCACGGTTCCCGTCCTCCTCGCGCCGGCCGCCGAAGCGCGGCGCCCGCTTCTCCACGAACGCCCTCACGCCCTCGAGCGCGTCCGCCGAGCGGAAGCACTGGTCCTGCGCCTCGACCTCGTAGTCGAGCATGTCCTCCAGGCTCGCCCCCCAGCTTCGGCGCAGCGCCTCCTTGGCGAGCCCGAGCGGGAGGGGCGGCTTGGCGGCCAGGGTCGCGACGACCTCCTCGACCTCGGCCTCGAAGCGCTCGTGCGGAACCACCCGGTTCACGAGGCCGATGCGGAGCGCTTCCTCGGCGCCGACCATCTCGGCCAGAAACACGAGCTCGGCCGCCTTCGCGGGGCCCACCAGCCGGGGGAGGAACCAGGTTCCACCCCAGTCGGGGTGCAGACCGATCCGGTTGAACGTCTGACCGATGGAGGCGCGATCGGAGGCGATCCGGAGGTCGCAGGCCAGAGCCAGGTTGGCCCCGCCGCCGGCGGCCGCCCCGTTCAGGGCGGCCACGACGGGCTTGGGCATGCGCGCGATGGTGGTCGCCACCCGCCGGCCAGCCTCCACCAGGGCGCGCGCCTCGTCGAAGCGCTCCTCCTGGACCAGGCGCGTCATGTAGCCGATGTCGGCGCCGGCGCAGAAGGCGCGGCCGGCCCCGGTGATCACGATGACGCGGACGTCATCGTCGCCGCCGAGCTCCTCGAGCACCTCGCCGATGCGGTCCCGCATGTCGCCGACGAACGCGTTCAGCTTCTCGGGCCGGTTGAGCGTGATGCGGCCGATCGCTCCGTCGGTTCGGGCGAGGATGTGCTCGGTCGCCATCACGCCGACTCCTCGCGGTGCACCAGGGAGGCGATCCCCTGTCCAACTCCGATGCACATGGTCACCAGGCCCGTGTTCAGACCACGCCGCCGCAGCTCGTGCACCAGCGTGGTGAGGAGCTTGGCACCGGTGCAGCCCAGCGGGTGACCGAGCGCGATCGCGCCCCCGTTGACGTTCACGATGGAGGGGTCGAGGTCGAGCTCCTTCATGCAGGGCAGGGCCTGGGCCGCGAAGGCCTCGTTCAGCTCCACGAGGTCGATGTCCGACGTTTCGAGGCCGGCCCGCACGAGCGCCTTGCGCGTGGCGGGGATGGGGCCGAGGCCCATGCAGGACGGGTCGACGCCGGCCACCGCCGACACGCCGAGGCGGGCGAGGGGCTCGAGACCGAGCTCGCGGGCGACCTCCCGGCTCCCGACCAGCACCGCCGCGGCCCCGTCGTTGATCCCGGACGAGTTCCCGGCGGTCACCGTGCCGCCCTCCCGGAAGGCGGGCCGGAGCCTGGCCAGCTTCTCGGCGGTCACGTCGGGCCGAGGGTGCTCGTCGACCTCCACCGGCTGGGTGCCGCCCTTGCGTCCGGTGGGCGCGTCGATGGGAACGATCTCGTCCCGGAAGCGGCTCTCTTCCAGCGCCCGGCCCGCCCGTCGCTGGCTTTCGAGCGCGAAAGCGTCCTGCTCCTCGCGCGTTACGCCGTACTGGTCGGCCACCACCTCGGCCGTCTCGCCTAGCCCGATGGTCCAGCGCTCGGGCATCGCGGGATTCGTGAACCGCCAGCCGACCGTGGTGTCCGCGATCGGCGGCGCGCTCCGCGGGAAGCCGTCCTCGGGCTTCAGCATCACCCACGGGGCGCGCGACATGCTCTCCACGCCCCCGGCGATGAACAGGTCTCCCTCGCCGCAGCGGATGGCGTGGCCGGCCGAGACGATGGCCTGGAGGCCCGAGCCGCACAGCCGGTTCACCGTCTGCCCGGGCACCTCGATGGGGAGTCCCGCCAGCAGGGAGGCCATGCGGGCGACGTTGCGGTTGTCCTCGCCCGCACCGTTGGCGTCCCCCATGATGACGTCCTCGATGCGATCCTCGGGGACGCCGGTACGCTCGAGCAGCCCTTCGATGACCCGGGCCAGGAGATCGTCGGGGCGCATGCGGGATAGGACCCCGCCGTGTCTTCCGACCGGACTCCGCACCGCACCCAGGATCAGCGGGTCCCGGTCCGTGCTTCCGCTCACTTCGCCGCCTCCTCTATGTGTCTGGCAGACCGCTGGAGCGGCGGGCCCGGCCGCGGCGCGCGCCGCGGGTCCAGGCCTTCAGTCCAGGGCCACCCATACGCTCTTGGTCTCCGTGTACTGCTCCAGGGCGTAGCGCCCCAGGTCGCGGCCGAAGCCCGACTGCTTCACGCCGCCGAACGGCGACGCCGAGTCGTAACGGTTGTACGTGTTCACCCACACGGTGCCGGCCTGCACCTCGCGCGCGAAGCGGTGCGCCTTGCCCACGTCCCGCGTCCACACGCCCGCGGCCAGGCCGTAGATGGTCTGGTTGGCCTGCTGGATGGCGTCGTCCACGTCCTCGAACTCGAGCACCGAGAGGACCGGTCCGAAGATCTCCTCGCGGGCGATCCTCATGTCGATGTCCACCTCGTCGAACACCGTGGCCTCGACGAAGTAACCCTTGCCCTCGACCGTCGCCGGCTTGCCGCCCGCCACCAGCTTCGCTCCCTGCTCGGTTCCCGCCTCGATGTACGAGAGGACCCGGTCGCGCTGCTGCTCGGACACCAGGGCCCCGAGGCGCGTCTTGGGGTGGGTGGGGTCCCCGGGCACCATCCGGGACGTGCGCTCGAGGAGCGTCTCCATGAAGGCGTCCTTGACCGAGCGCTCCACGTACAGGCGCGAGCCCGCCGCGCACACCTCGCCCTTCCCGTAGAAGATCCCCGTCGTGGCGCCACGGGCGGCCGCCTCGAGGTCCGCGTCGGCGAACACCACGTTGGGCGACTTCCCGCCCAGCTCGAGCGTGATGTTCTTTACGGTGGCTGCGGCTTCGCGCATGATGAGCTTGCCCGTTTCGACGGAGCCGGTGAAGGACACCTTGTCGACCCCCGGGTGCTCGACCAGCGCCTGGCCCGTGACCGGACCGCGACCCGGGATCACGTTGAGGACGCCGGGCGGGAGGCCGGCCTCGAGGGCCAGCTCCCCCAGGAGGAGCGCCGTGAGCGGCGTCTCCTCGGCCGGCTTGAGCAGCACGACGTTCCCGCACGCCAGGGCCGGGGCCACCTTCCACGCGGCCAGCGACAGGGGGAAGTTCCAGGGCACGATGGCGCCCACCACGCCCACCGGCTGGCGGAGCGTGTAGTTGAGGAACGGACCGGAGACGGGGATCGTCTCGCCCCCGAGCTTGTCGGCCCAGCCGGCGTAGTAGCGGAAGTTCTGGACCACCGACGGCAGGTCCACCTTCGAGGACTCGAACAGCGGCTTCCCGTTGTCCCGCGTCTCGACCTCGCCCAGCTCGTCGGTGTGCTGCTCGAGGAGGTCGGCGAGCCTCCACAGGAGGACCGAGCGCGCGTGCGGGTCCAGGTCTCGCCAGCCGGGCAGCGCCTCGCGGGACGAGCGTACGGCCGCGTCCACCTGCTCGGGACCGGCCTCCTGGACCTCCGCGATCGTCTCCTCAGTGGCCGGGTTGACGTCCGTGAACGTGCCGGCCCCGTCGACCCACTCACCGCCGATCAGCAGTTGGCTCCGGAGCTCCATTGTGCGGCTCCCCCCGGCTCAGACGCCCTTGAACTGCGGCTTGCGCTTCTCGACGTAGGCCGTGAGGCCCTCCTTGGCGTCGGAGGACTGGAAGAGGAGCTGCTGGAGCTCGCGCTCGATGGCCAGTCCCTCGGAGAAGGGGACCTCGCAGCCGCTACACACGGCGCGCTTGATCCGGCCGACGGCCTTGGACGCCGTCTGGGGCGGCGTGAACCGGCGCGCGTACTCCAGCACGTGGTCCATGAACCCGTCCGCCTCGAACACCTTGTTCACCAGCCCCATCTCCAGGGCCTCGTCGAACTCGAACGTGCGGCCCTCGGCCATGAGCTCGATGGACCTGGAGCGGCCCAGGAGCCGGCCCAGGCGCTGCGTGCCGCCGGTGCCCGGGAGCACGCCCAGGGTCACTTCGGGCAGGCCGATCTTGCCGCCGCCCTTCTTGGCGATCCGGAGGTCGCAGGCCAGGGCGATCTCGAGGCCGCCGCCCACCGTGTGCCCGTTCAGCGCCGCGATGACCAGCATCGGGCTCTGCTCCAGCCGGTTCAGAGTCTCGTTGGCGTGCAGGCAGAAGAAGTACTTGAAGTGCGGGTCGGCCGTCTGGAGCATCTGGATGTTGGCGCCGGCCGAGAAGAACTTGTCGCCCTGGCCGCGCAGCACGAGGACGTGCACGTTCTCGTCGAAGCGAGCGTCCAGGATCGCCTCGTCCAGCTGCCGCATCATCTCGTACGTGTATGTGTTCGCGGGCGGGTCATCCATGGTGATGACCCCCACCCCGTCGCGGGCTTCGTAGTGGATGAGCTTGTCCGCCATCGTGCGCTCCTCTCTCACGTTGAATGCGTCGGTTCCGGTCGGTCTCCGTCGGGTGGCCGGGCCCGGCCTCGGCCGATCGAACGCCGGACGTTCACACATCATGCCGGCGCTCCGGGCCCCGTCGCGCCGGCACGGCCAAACTATGATGAGACCTCGGCCGGCGACAGCACGAGACGCGGTGTCGGCGTGCGGCCCGCGCGCCCCACTCCCCGCTCGTGGCTTGGCTTCCTGCCTCCGCGACGTTAGCGTGGAGGCATGCCTGGCTGGTTGATCTCCGTGGTCCACTTCCTGGCCGCGCCGCTGGTGGGGCCGGTCCTGCTCGCCCTCGGCTTCCTGGGCCTCCTGTTCGAGTTCAAGCATCCGACGCTCGGACTCGCCGGCGGGCTCGGCTTCGTCTCTCTCGTCCTCTTCTTCGGATCCCGCTGGCTGGTACACCTGGCGGGTCCCGTGGACCTGTTCCTCGTCGTGGTCGGGGTGCTGCTGATCGGGCTCGAGGTCCTCGTCGTGCCCGGTTTCGGGGTGCCCGGCGTCCTGGGGCTCCTGGCGCTCGTGGCCGGTGTCTTCCTGAGCCTGCTGGGTCCGGCTCCCACCCAGCACGACATGCTCCAGGCCAGCGGCCTGGTGGCGACCGCCGTGCTCCTGGTGCTCGTGCTGGGGTGGGCCCTGATCCGTCACCTTCCGCATAGCCGGGCGCTGGGCGCGCTCGGCCCCGGAGGCTCCGCGTCGCGCGAGGCGGGCTTCCTGGCCTCCGCTCCTCGCGAGGATCTGGTCGGGACGACGGGGCGCGCCGTCACCGATCTCCGTCCCTCCGGCACGGCGCTGTTCGGCGACGAGCGCGTCGACGTGGTGAGCGAGGGGCGCTGGATCGATGACGGAACCCGCGTGCGCGTGGTGCGCTCGGACGGATACCGCCACGTGGTGAGGGAGGCGGAGCCCGCCCCGGCGTCCCGGCCCGGCCCGGCGCCGGGGCCCGACGAATCCGGCCCGGGAGATGGAGCCCGGATGAAGTGAGCGACCCCCGACGCACCCTCTGATGTCTACAAGCGTAGTCGTATGACGTCTCTCCAGGAGGTAATCCCCATGGACCCCGCCGCGATGCCCGTGCTCATCCTGCTTCTGGCCGTCGTCGTCCTGAGCTTCGTGTTCTGGGCGATCCCGGTCCGCCTGTGGATCGCGGCCATCTCGGCGGGAGCGCCGGTCGGGATCGGCGACCTGATCGGCATGCGGCTCCGGAAGGTGAGCCCGCGCGCGATCGTGCCGCCGCTCATCACGGCTACCAAGGCCGGCCTCGGGCTCGCCACCAAGCAGCTGGAGACGCACTACCTCTCGGGCGGGAACGTGGACCGGGTGGTCACGGCGCTGGTCAGCGCCGACAAGGCCAACATCGACCTCCCCTTCCAGCAGGCCGCGGCCATCGACCTGGCCGGCCGCGACGTGCTCGAGGCGGTGAAGGTGTCCGTGAACCCCAAGGTCATCCAGACGCCCAAGGTGGCGGCCATGGCCAAGGACGGGATCCAGCTCGTCGCGTTGGCGCGTGTCACGGTGCGTGCCAACGTGAACCGCCTGGTGGGCGGCGCCGGCGAGGAGACGATCCTGGCCCGGGTGGGGGAGGGGATCGTAAGCACCATCGGCTCGGCCGACACGCACAAGGAGGTGCTCGAGAACCCGGACCGGATCTCGAAGACCGTCCTCCAGAAGGGGCTCGACTCGGGCACCGCCTACGAGATCCTCTCCATCGACATTGCCGACGTGGACGTGGGCAAGAACATCGGCGCCGAGCTCCAGACCCACCAGGCCGAGGCCGACAAGCAGATCGCCCAGGCCAAGGCCGAGGAGCGGCGCGCCATGGCCGTGGCCCAGGAGCAGGAGAACCGGGCCCGGGTGGAGCAGATGCGGGCCGACGTCGTGAAGGCAGAGGCCGAGGTGCCGCGGGCCATCGCCGAGGCGCTGCGCAGTGGAAATATTGGAGTGATGGATTATATGAAGTATCTCAACCTGCGTAGCGACACCAGGATGAGAGAAGCCATCGCAGGGGGCGAGGACAGCGAGAAGCCGGTGGGCTGAGCCGTGAACGGGCTGGTCGGCTGGCTGGTCGTGGTGGGGGTGGTCGTGCTCCTGAACCGCGTCCTGGGGAGGGTCGTGAGCGCGGGGCGGCCGGCGGATGGCGGCGGACCCGGCGGTCCGGGGTCGGCGGACCCGCGGCGGCCCACTGGCGGGGGCGCGCGCCGTCCCGGCTTCGGCGAAGATCCCTCGGGCGGCCGTCCGGGCTCGAGGCGGCTCCCGGATCCGCGGCTCGACCCCGGCTTCCTGCGCGAGGTGGCCGCCCTGGCCGAGCGGAACGCCCGGTCCCGGGCCATCTCGGAGGTCGCGGCCTCCGCGATGGTCGACCGTCCTCCGTCCCGCCCGGCGAGCGGCCACGAGCCGGCCTCGGCGGTCGGACCGGGCGCCGCCGAGATCGGCGTCGGGCCACGCGGCAGCTCCGCGCCCCGGGGCCCGGCCGCCGGGTCGGCGGCCGGCCGGCTCCCCGGGTGGCCGGGCCGCACGGCGCTGCAGAGGGCGGTCCTGTACGCGGAGATCCTCGGACCGCCGCCGGCCCTGCGGTCCGAGGGAGAGCGGAGCGGGGGGAGCGGCCGGATCTAGTCCCGGAAGGGCGAGGGAGGTCGGCGCCCGCCCCGGGACGGACGGCCACCGTCCAGGAGCTTCTGGAGCTCCTGGGTGCTGAGCTCGAACGGGTCATCCACCCGCGGGGGCGGCGTGACGTGCGTCTCGCTCTGCTCGTTCCCTCGTAGCGGCTTGAACACCCAGCGGCGATCCGATTCGTCCCGGACCTCCCAGCCCGCGCCGTCCCGGTCCCGGAACTTCCTGTAGCCCATCACCTTCCTCCGGGCGCCGGGGGCACTACCGGCGGCACCTGCGCCCGCTCGAGGAGCTGGTTGAATCGCCCCACGTCCTCGGTGAGGGCGTGGGCGACCCGGGCCCGGATCGGAGCCAGCTCGGCCTCGAGGTCGGCGAAGAGCTCACGGGACCCGTCCGTGGGCCGGCCGTAAGCCCGGTGGATGTGCCCGTACAGGTAGTCGAACTGGTTGTCGATGCGCGGGGGCCAGTTGATGCCATCCTCGCCGGTCTGGATCGTGTCGTTGTGGAGCTCGCCGGCGAGCCGCTGCAGCTCATCCCGGAGCGAGTCGGCCGCCGCGCCGACCCGACGCTGGAGGTCGGCCGGGAAGTCGCCCTCCCGGACCTTGCGGGCCGCGTTCCCGGCCTGCTCGCGGGCCGAGCGCAACGCCCGGAGCGCGTCGTGGATCGAGGTCACCGTGTCGCGCACGGCGGTGGCCAGGTCGAACTCCGCCTGCAGGTCCTCCGTGGTGACGTCCGAGTAGTTGGGGTTCTTCCGGACCTCGAAGCTCCGCTCGGCGCTCCACGATCCGTCCTCGACGCGCACCGTGTAGGGGCCGGGCACGGCCCACGGACCACCCGTGTAGCCAAGGTCCATGACCGCGCCCTTCACCAGGCGGGGACCCGGATAGCGGAGGTCCCAGGTGAGCCGGTTCTCCCCCGCGTGCAGGTCGAGGTTCCCGGCCCCGTTCTCGTCTCCGGATTCGTCGCCCTCCGCCTCTCCGCCGTTCGAGGCGGTCGTCGACCAGCGGGCGGCCGTGTCGCCGTGGGCGTCCACGACCTCGAGCTTCACGGACCCCTCCGGCTTCCTGGACAGGTAGAGGTCGAAGATGGCCGGGCCGGGCGCCCCCTCGGGCCCGTCTCCGCCGCCGACGCGGCGGCCGCCCATGTCGGCCCGGTAGGCCGGGCGGGGCTGGAACAGGTAGTCGCCCGCCTCCGCGACGGAGTCCGCCACCTGCCGCAGCGGCGTCACGTCGTCCAGGATCCAGAAGCTGCGCCCCTGCGTCGCCACCACCAGGTCACTGCCGTGCACCTGGAGGTCGGTCACCGGCACCGGCGGCAGGTTCTGCTGCAGCGTCTGCCAGTGCCCCCCGTCGTCGAAGGAGACGTACATCCCGAACTCCGTCCCCGCGTACAGGAGGCCCGCTCGCTCGGGATCCTCCCGCACCACCCGCACCGGGTCCCCGGCCGGGATCCCGCGCGTGCCGTCGGCGATCCGCGTCCAGTGCGCCCCCCAGTCCTTCGTCTCGTAGACGTAGGGCGTCCAGTCGTCCATCCGGTAGCGGTAGGCCGTCACGTACGCCCCTCCCGCCTGGTGCGGCGAGGGCTCGATCACGTTGATGGTGGAGAAGGTGGGAAGCCCCGGGGGCGTGATGTCCTTCCACGTCTTGCCCCCGTCGCGCGTCAGGTGCACGAGTCCGTCGTCCGAGCCCGCCCACAGCACGTCCGGAGACTTCGTCCCCTCGGC
>CAYXHP010000153.1:0-29119 GCA_964465015.1 uncultured Gemmatimonadota bacterium | reverse complement strand
GCCAGGCGGCGTCCCGTGCCCTTCTCACCGAAGAACATCGCCCCTGCCAGGACCGAGAGCAGGGTGCCGCTCCGCTTGAGGGTCAGGACGTAGGCGGCCAGCGTGAGGCGCAGGGCCTCGGCCTGCAGGATGAACATGCCGGCGAACAGGAGGCCCTGGACCACGAGGCCCCACCCGGCGGACCGGAGGGTGCCCGGAAGCCCGGCCGGCCTCCCCCCGCGGCCGCTCCGGAGGGCGAAGGGGATGAAGCCGACCGCCAGCGCCGCCGTGAGCGCGCTCCCGTAGAAGGCCGGCGAGCTCCGCAGGATGGCCACCCGGTCGATCGTGCCCGAGACGGCCCACAACGCGGCGACCCCGAGCATGAGCCGGGCGCCGGGCTCCCGGGCCAGGGCGCGCAGCGGCGCCAGCGGTCCCCGGTCCTCGCCGGGCGACACCAGCAGGTAGACGCCGCAGGCCACGAGGAGGATCCCGGCGGCTCCCTCGAGCCCCGGGTGCTGGCCCAGGAGGACCCACTCCACCGGGATCACGAACACCGGCGTCAGGGCCAGGAGCGGGTAGGTGAGGCTGAGCTCGCCGGCGTCGAGAGCCGTCACGTACAGCGTGAAGCCGATGAGGTCGAGCACCGTGTTGATGCCCAGCACGGGCCAGAAACCGGGCCGCAGCCGGGGCAGGCCGCGGATCAGCAGGTAGGCGAGGAGCGCCGGAAAGGCGAAGGCGAAGATGGACCACGTGGCCGGTCCGCGGCCTACGCGGGAGACGAGCCGCTTCGTCCATGCGCCCTGCGCGGCGTAGAGGACCGCCGTGCCGAGGCCCAGGACGACCCAGGTCAGCGGGGCTTCTCGGGGCGGGCGGCCTCGCTGGAGTGGTCGTGGCCGGCCGGGGGCATCTCCTTCATTTCCCCCGCCTCCGGCCCGGCGACCGGACCGGTCTCACCCGCGTCGGCGTAGGCGCCCGAGAACATGTCCTCCGGGGCGGGCCCGGCCTGCTGGGTCTCGTGGCTGCTCATCATCCCGTGGATGGTGCGCATGGGCGCGGTCACGGTGTTCCACAGGTCCTGCCGGTAGGTCGTATCCTCCCGGTCGACGGCCGGGACGTCCGCGCCCCGCGCTGGAACGAACAGCCCGGCCACGAGCCCCATCCCTCCGAGCATGGTCGGGTGGTCCAGCGGATTCCGGTACACGACCGTCACGCGGTAGGTGTGGTCGTGGTAGATGGGGAGGCCGCCCTCCAGGTAGAACCGCCCCATGGGGACGCTGTACACGCGGCCGTCGGGTCCCGCGTACGGCCGGGTGCTCCACAGCCGCTCTCCCGTCGTGACGTCGGTGAGCCGCACCTCGGTGGCGAAGTCGTGCATGTGCGAGCCCAGGCCGAGGATGCGGCCGTCGATGGCCGGGCTCCCTTCCCAGGAGTGCTCGGTGCGTCCCGGGGGCACGGCAAAGTCCTTCACTCCGAGCGGCCCCATCACGTCCATGTAGAGCGGGTAGGCGTCCTGCGGCCGAACGAGGTGCTCCGAACGGGGCACGTAGGCGAGCCGGATGTGGAGGTAGGCTCGCGCGTAGCTCGCGTCGGTCGAGTTGGCGAACATGCTGGCCACGACGATGCGCATGTCGGCGTGCGTCGGGATCCCGATCACCGGCGGCAGCGACGCCGCCCGCGTCTCCCGACCGGCGGCCATGATTCGCCGGGAGATGGGGGTGAACAGCTGCCGGCGGTCCGGGTCGATGAGGTTCACGTGGTGGAGGAGGTCGTCGGGGAGGTGGTTCCCGGCCTCGTCGGTGATCTCCCACGAGAAGCCTCGGATCCAGCCCACGTCCGGCACGTCCACGATCTGGGTGGGGACCCGGTAGTGGTGCATGTGGACCGGCAGGTGCACGGGCCCCACGATGACCTCGAGCACGCGCGTGTCCGGGTGGTCCTCCGCGTGGATGTAGCGGTGGCCGACGTGGGGGATCGGTGGGCGGTCGGCGGCCGCGGGCGAACTCCCCGGCGGGGCCGCCGCGGTCGTCGCGCCCGGCCCCACGGCCAGCGTCGCGGGCCCGGCGAGGAAGAGTGCGCCCATGCCGACGAGCGCGGAGAACCGGGCGCGCCCGAAGCTCATCCCTCCACCTCTTCGGCCACGAGGAACGCCTCCACGAGCTGATCGTCGTCGTACTGGTCCAGGACATCGCCCGCGGGGATGTCTTCCTCGAGCCGGAGCCACGTCTCGCGGGGCGCGAGACCGGCGCCGGGTTCGGCCTCGAAGCGCACGCGGGCGAAGTGCCAGCGGTCGTCCTCCTGGCGCATCACCTCTTCGGGGAGGGCGCGAACGCGCCAGACCTGGGAATCGATGCGAAGGGTGCGGATCATGTCAATCCCGGCCGGACGGGTGGAAGCGCCGGATAGGCGCGGTCGTCCGGCGCCGGGACGGCGCGGACGTCAGGCCGGCGCCGGCACGTCGAAGTGCTTGTAGTTCTTCGCGATGAAGTCCTTCCACTGCTCGGGGACCTCATCGTCGGGATAGATGGCCTCGACCGGGCACTCCGGAACGCACGCGCCACAGTCGATGCACTCCTCGGGGTGGATGTAGTACTGGTCTACCCCCTCGTAGATGCAGTCGACCGGGCACACGTCGACACACGAGGCGTCCTTGAGGCCGATGCACGGCTGGGTGATGATGTACGTCATCGTCGTCCGTCGTCGTCGGATTCCCATGGGCCGGTGGGGCGGACATCCCGCCTTCCGGCACCCCCTTCGGATGCAAATCGTACGATAAGTCCGGACGCGGCCCTCTGCAATCCAGCCCGGTGCGATAGTTGCGCCGCCGAAGGGCGCCCGACCGCGCCTCGTCGGTGGACGCCAACGGACGTCCCGGGTATGTTTTCCGGCGCCGTGGATCCGGGCCCGCCGCGCCGTGTGCGGAGGAGGTGGTTCCGGTGTAGGAGGAACCCGCCCGAGCCCGGGCGCCACGGTCATGGACGAGACCCTCGACGGTACGGAATGAGACAGCTAAGGATACTCGAACCAGCGACGAGCGGGACGGACGGCGGAGAGGGCCGGTCCGGGGGAGAGCACGCGCGCCGGACGGGCGGCGCCTCCCGCGGCGCGCCCTCCCCGCAGGACTGGCCCCGGCACAAGCCGGAGTGGATGCGCGTGCGAGCCCCCGGAGGCTCGAACTACCGCCACCTCAAGGACATGATGCGGGGGATGGGCCTTCACTCGGTGTGTGAGGAGGCGCACTGCCCCAACATCGGCGAGTGCTGGGAGAAGGGCACCGCGACCTTCCTCATCCTGGGCGATGTGTGTACCCGTAATTGTCCCTACTGCGCGATCGGACACGGTCGCCCGGAGGATCTCGACGAGGACGAACCGCGGCGCGTGGCCGAGGCGGTGGAGGCCATGCGGCTCCGCCACTGCGTGATCACCTCGGTGGACCGCGACGACCTGCCCGACGGGGGGGCGCGCATCTTCGCCGAGCTCATCCGGGAGATCCGCCACCGGCTGCCCACCTGCTCGGTGGAGGTCCTGACCCCGGACTTTCGCGGGGACGAGGATGCGATCCGCACGGTGATCGAGGCGAAGCCGGCCATCTTCAACCACAACATGGAGACGGTCCGGCGGCTCCACAGGATGGCCCGGCCCGGCGGGCGCTACGACCGCTCCCTGGGCGTGCTTGCGGCGGCGCGCGGCATGGACGACGACGTCCTCATCAAGACCGGCATCATGCTGGGCCTGGGCGAGCGCGAGGACGATATCCTGGGCTTCATGGACGATGCGCTCGAGGCCGGGATCCAGATCCTCACCGTGGGCCAGTACCTGCGGCCCTCCACCGACCACCTCCCGATCGACCGCTACGTCACACCGGAAGAGTTCGCCGACTGGAAGCGGATCGGGGAGGAGAAGGGCTTCCTGCACGTCGAGAGCGGTCCGCTGGTGCGTTCCAGCTACCACGCCCGCGAGCAGGTCGAGGACCTCCGGGCCCGGGCGGCCGGGGCGAGCTGACCCGGGCGGCCGCGGCGAGTGGGCGTGCGGATCGCGCCCGCCGAGGCACCGAACCGACAGCGAGAGAGGCGATGGCCACGAAGAGCGAGACGAGAGACGAGCCGGGCAGCCAGGCACGAGCGGACCTGCTCGGGCTGGACGACCAGGAGCTGGTGCGGCTCCTCCGCCTCATGATGCTCGGCCGCCGCTTCGAGGAGAAGGCGGCCGAGTCCTACCAGGTGGGTAAGATCGGCGGCTTCTGCCACCTGTACATGGGCCAGGAGGCGGTGGCGGTCGGCACGATCTCGCCGCTGCGTGACGACGACTACGTCATCACGGCCTACCGCGATCACGTGCAGGCCCTGGTGCGTGGCATCGACCCCAGGGCGATCATGGCGGAGCTGTACGGCCGGGTGGACGGCTGCTCGAAAGGGATGGGCGGCTCCATGCACCTCTTCGACCGGAGCCTGAACTTCATGGGCGGCCATGCGATCGTCGGCAGCCACGTCCCGATCGCGGCCGGGGTGGGCTACGCGATCCGGTACCGGGACGAGGACAGGGTGTGCCTGTGCCTGTTCGGGGACTCGGTCGTCAACGGCGGGCCCTTCCACGAGGCCTTCAACATGGCGGCCAAGTTCGAGCTCCCGGTCGTGTACGTGTGCGAGAACAACGACTACGGCATGGGCACCGACATCCACCGTGTGGCCGCCATCGAGAACCTGGCCGACCGGGCGTGCGCCTACGAGGGGATGGCCTCGGTCACGGTGAACGGGATGGACGTGCTGGCCGTCCGGCAGGCCACGCAGGAGGCCATCGACCGGGCGCGGAAGGAGCACCTCCCCAGCCTCATCGAGGCCCGCTGCTACCGCTACATGGGCCACTCGATGGCCGACCCTTCCCACGGCACCTACAGGACCCGCCAGGAGGTCGAGAAGCACAGGCAGGACGACCCGATCCTCACCTTCCACAAGCGGCTCGTGATCGCCGGCGTGATCACCGACGAGCAGTACGACGAGTTCGACCAGGAGGCGATCGACCGCGTCGAGAAGGCGGCCGAGTTCGCCGACCAGAGTCCGAAGCCGGAGTTCGACGACATCTACGCGCACGTCTACTCCGATGCGTTCCCGGACATCGATCGGAGGGACGCATGGCGGTGATCACCTACCGCGAAGCTCTGAACCAGGCCCTCGTCGAGGAGATGGAGCGTGACGAGCGCGTCTTCCTCATGGGCGAGGAGGTCGGCAAATACGACGGGGCCTACAAGGTCTCCAAGGGCCTCCTGGACCACTTCGGAGGCAACGAGTGGCGTGTGCGGGACACGCCGATCGCCGAGAACGGCTTCGCCGGGATGGGAGTCGGGGCGGCGATGGCGGGCCTCCGCCCCATCGTCGAGTTCATGACCTTCAACTTCTCGCTCCTCGCCTTCGACGCGGTCGTGAACTCGGCGGCCAAGCTGTACCAGATGTCCGGCGGCCAGTACAACATCCCGATCGTCTTCCGCGGCCCGGGCGGGGCGGCCCTGCAGCTGGCGTCGCAGCACTCGCAGGTCCCCGACGCGTGGTACAGCCACGTGCCGGGCCTCAAGGTGGTCGCTCCGGCCACTCCCGCCGACGCCAAGGGGCTCCTCAAGAGTGCGGTGCGGGACGACGACCCGGTGCTCGTGATCGAGGGCGAGCTCCTCTACAACATCAAGGGCGAGGTGCCCGACGGGGAGCACCTGGTGCCGATCGGCAAAGCCGACGTGAAGCGGGAGGGGTCGGATCTCACGATCGTGGCCCACTCCAAGATGGTCCACCAGGCGCTGCAGGCCGCCGAGACCCTGAAGAAGACGCACGGGCTCGAGGCCGAGGTGGTGGACCTTCGCACGCTCCGTCCGCTGGACATCGACGCCGTGCTCGCCTCGGTGAGGAAGACGAACCGGGTGGTGGTCGTCGAGGAGGGGTGGCCGTTCGCGGGCATCGGCGCGCAGGTGGCCGACGATGTGCAGCGGGAGGCGTTCGACTCGCTGGACGCTCCGGTCGCGCGCGTCAGCGGCCTGGACGTGCCGATGCCGTACGCCCGCAACCTCGAGAAGCAGGTCTTCCCGGAGGCGGCGCACGTGGTCCGGGCGGCCGAGCACGTCTGCTACCTGGACGAGGACTGATGGCGACCAAGGTCGTGATGGCCCAGCTCAGCCCCACCATGGAGGAGGGGCGGCTCATCGAGTGGAAGGTCTCCGAGGGGGACGAGATCGAGCAGGGCGACATCGTCGCCGAGATCGAGACCGACAAGGCCAACATGGACGTGGAAGCGCTCGGGTCGGGCGTGCTCCGCAAGATCGTGGTCCAGGAGGGCCAGACGGTCCCGGTAGGGGCGCTCATCGGCGTGATCGCCGGTCCGGACGAGGACATCTCCGGCCTGCTCGAGGAGGCCGCGGCGGCCGAGGACGGGGCCGGGGCGGGACGCGAGGAGGAAGGGGACGGCGGGGAAGACGGAGCCGGGACCGAGGAAGGCGAGGAGCGGGAGGTCGGAGTCGCCGCCGAGACCGCCGCCGCGAAACAGGGGGCGGCCCAGGAGAGGGAAGGCGGGAGCGCGCCTCCCCGCCGCGGCCGGGAGGAGACCGGACGCGAGGCCGGGGCTCCCGGTGGCCGACGGGACGGCGGACGGGTCCGGGCCTCGCCGGTGGCGCGCCGCATGGCCGAGGAAGAAGGCATCGATCTCTCCCGGATCGAGGGGTCGGGCCCCGGCGGGCGGGTCGTGAAGACCGACGTGGAAGAGGCGATCGAGAGCGGGGCCGCCCGCGTGGGAACGCGGGGCGCGGCCGGCCCGGCCCGGCTGGTCGAGGAGTCCGTACAGCTCAGCCAGATGCGCAAGGCCATCGCCCGTCGGCTCACCGAGTCGCTGGGCCCGGTCCCGCACTTCTTCCTCACCAGCGAGATCGACATGGGCCGCGCGCTGGACCTGCGCGCGGAGCTCAACGAGCGGCTGGCCGCGCGATCGGAGGACGCCGGGAGCGGTGTGTCGAAGATCGGGGTCAACGACCTCCTCCTGAAGGCGCTGGCCGAGGCGCTGGTCCGTCACCCGGAGATCAACGCGAGCTGGGGCGAGGGGGAGATCCGGCGTCATGGCCGGGTGGACCTCGGAATCGCGGTGGCGCTCGAGGACGGGCTCATCACGCCCGTCCTGCGCGACGCGGATCGTAAGGGGCTCCTCCAGATCACGGCCGAGGCTCGCGAGCTCATCGATCGTGCCCGCAGGCGGAAGCTGGAGCCGGAGGAGTACCAGGGAGCCACCTTCAGCCTCAGCAACCTGGGTATGTTCCCGATCGAGGAGTTCACCGCGATCATCAACCCGCCCGAGGCGGGCATCCTGGCCGTCGGGCGAACGGTGGAGAAGCCGGTGGTGGTGGATGGGGAGATCGTCGTCCGACGGCGCATGCGCGTCACGATGTCCTGCGACCATCGCGTGATCGATGGAGCCACCGGAGCCCGCTTTCTGGAGACGCTGAAGGACATGCTGGAGAACCCGCTGGCGATGCTCACGTGAGGGAGCGAGGCATACATGGCTGATTCGTTCGACGTCGTGGTGATCGGGTCCGGGCCCGCGGGATACGAGGGGGCGATCCGGGCCGCGCAGCTCGGACTCAAGACGGCATGCGTCGAGGCTAAGAACTACGAGGGCGGCCTCGGCGGCACGTGTCTCAACTGGGGATGCATTCCGGCCAAGGCGCTGCTGGAGAGCGCGTCGCTGGCGCACAAGCTCAAGAGCCAGGGCGAGGCCTTCGGGGTGAAGCCGATCGAGGTCGAGTACGACATCGCGGCCGCCGTCGAGCGCAGCCGGACGATCAGTGACAAGCTCTCGGGCGGCGTGTCCTACCTGTTCAAGAAGAACGAGATCGAGTCCGTCCTGGGCCACGGCCGGATCGCGGGGAAGGGGAAGGTCCACGTCGAAGTCCAGGGCGGCGAGGACCGGGAGCTCGAGACCCGGAACATCGTGATCGCTACCGGCTCGGTGATGAAGACTTTCCCAGGCTTCGAGTTCGACCGGCAGAAGGTCATCGGAAGCCGGGAGGCCCTCGCGCTGCGCGAGCTTCCCGGGCGCATGGTCGTGGTGGGCGGCGGCTACGTGGGAGTGGAGTTCGCCGACGTGTTCGATGCGTTCGGAGTCGAGGTCACGCTGATCGAGGCCCTGGACACGCTGCTCCCGGGCTTCGACGCGGAGCTCGGGAAGACGCTCGCCCGTACCTACAAGAAGCGGGGCATCGAGGTGCGGACGGGCACGAAGGTGAAGTCGCTGGACCGCGACTCGGACCCGATGAAGCTGACGGTGGAGACGAAGAAGGGCGAGGAGACGATCGAGACCGAGCTCGTCCTCATGGCGGTGGGCCGGCAGCCGGTGCTCGACGAGGTGGGCCTGGAGGAGGTGGGTGTCGAGACCGAAGGCGGCTTCATCCGCCACGACGAGATGATGCGGACCAGCGTGGAGGGCATCTACGCCATCGGCGACGTGGCCGGCCAGCCCATGCTGGCCCACAAGGGCTCGCACGAGGGCTTCGTGGCAGTCGAGCACATCGCGGGCCTCGAACCCCACCCGGTGCGGTACGACAACATTCCGAGCATCGGCTACTGCCACCCGGAGGTCGCCAGCATCGGCTTCACCGAGGAGCAGGCCGCCGAGCGGGGCTTCGACACGAAGGTGGGCAAGTTCCCCCTTTCGGCGAACGGCAGGGCGCTCACGGCCGGCGAGAGCGAGGGCTTCGTGAAGGTGGTCACGGACGTGAAGTACGGGGAGGTGCTCGGCGTCCACATGATCGGCCACAACGTGAGTGAGCTCGCGGCCGAGGCGGGGATCGGGCGCATGCTCGAGGCCACGGCCGAGGAGTTCGCCTCACACGCGCACGGCCATCCCACCATGTCCGAGGCGGTCATGGAGGCCGCCATGGCGGCGATGGACCGGGCCATCAACATCTGAGGCGGGCGAGCGCGGTGCCACCCAAGGGCCAGGACCCGAGCGCCGCGGGGGCGGTCCCCGAGATCGGCCTCGTGCGGATTCCAGGCCGCGTGCCATATCGGCGCGGCCTGGAGCTGCAGCGGGCCCTGGCCCGGGCGCGCATCGACGGGTCGCTGGGGGAGGACCTCCTGCTCCTCCTCGAGCACGAGCCGGTGGTCACCCTGGGCCGAGGCACCGGGGACGGACACCTGGTGGTGGGACCGGAGGTCCTGGCGGCGCGGGGGATCGACCTGGTCGAGATCGAGCGCGGAGGGGACATCACCTACCATGGGCCGGGCCAGGTCGTGGGCTACCCGATCCTCGACCTGCGCGGCTACCGGCGCGACCTGCACTGGTACCTCCGCACCGTCGAGGAGGCGCTGATCCGGGCGCTGACCCCCCTGGGGGTGAGCGGTTTTCGGGTGCCGGAGCACACCGGGGTGTGGGTGGGCGACGAGTCCGCGCTCGGATCGGCCGCGAACGACGGGCGGGCCGGAGACGCCGGGCCGGGCGCGCACCCGGCCGCGGGCACGGGCTCCGCCGTGGTCTCCCGCGCCATCCTGGAGGGTCGCCTCCGGAAGATCGCCTCGATCGGGGTCCACGTGAGCCGCTGGATCACCTGGCACGGGTTCGCCCTCAACGTGACCCGCGAGCCGATGGAGGCCTTCCGGCTCATCGTGCCGTGCGGCATCGAGGGTGTGCGGATGACCGGCCTCGAGGAGGAGGGGGGCGCGCACGATCCCGAGGCGCTCGTGGCCGCCGTGGCGACGGGCTTCGGCGAGGCCTTCGGCGCCCGGGTGACGCGACGCACCGCTAGCCTCGTGGAGCTCGAAGAGCTATCGGGCGTTACCGTCAGCCTCACGGAGCTCGAGGAGCGTGCGCACGGCGGCAGCGCCGCGGCGCCGCGAGGACGGCCGAGCGACCCGCCGCGGCCCGCGGATCGGCGGCGCGCGGTCCGTGACGGCGGAAGGAGCGAGGTGAGAGGAGGCGTGCGGTGACCGGCCTGTTCGACATCCTGGGACCCACGATGGTGGGTCCGTCCAGCTCCCACACCGCGGGCGCCTGCCGCCTGGGGTACGTCGTGCAGGCCATTCTCGGGGGCATGCCGGAGCGGGCCCGGATCGGGCTGCACGGCTCCTTCGCGATGACGGGTGAGGGTCACGGGACCAAGAAAGCCATCGTCGGCGGCCTCCTGGGCTACCTGCCCGACGACGAGCGGCTCCGCACCAGCCTCGAGAACGCGAAGGCCAGGGGCCTCGAGTTCGAGTTCGAGAACGTGGACCTGGGAGAGGACGCCCACCCCAACTCCGCCCGGTTCGACGCGGAGCTGGGGGACGAGCGTGCCGAGATCCTGGGCGCCTCGATCGGCGGCGGCCAGATCCGTATCTTCGAGATCGACGGGTTCGACGTGGATCTGACCGGCTCGCTGCCGACCCTGGTCGTCCATGCGGATGACGTCCCGGGGACGATCGCCACCCTGACCCGCATGCTCTCCGAGCGCGGCGTGAACCTGGCGACGATGCGCGTGGACCGGACCGGCCGGGGAGAGCAGGCGCTCATGACGATCGAGGCGGACGCCGAGATCCCCGAGGAGCTCATCGAGGCCATGCGCGAACAGGACTGGGTCCACTGGATCCGGTACGTGCGGGGCCTGGTCTGAAGGGGGAGGTAGCGTGTTCACATCGGTGGAGGCGTGGTTCGAGGCGGCTCGAGACCAGGGCGTGGACCTGGCCGAGGCCGTCCTCCTCCGGGAGATGAAGGACACCGGCGCCGACCGGGAGCGCATCCGGGCGCGCATCCGCGATGCGCTCGAGGTGATGGAGAACGCCGTGGCCGAGGGCCTCGCTTCCGAGGCGCCCAGCCCGAGCGGTCTCACGGGCGGGCGCGCGCGGCGACTGGTGGCCTCCGGGCCGCGGCTGATGGGCGAGACCGCGACGTCCATGCTGTCTCGCGCCATCGCCATCCTGGAGGTGAACGCGCGCATGGGGCTCATCGTGGCCGCCCCGACGGCGGGAGCGGCGGGGGTCGTGCCGGGCGTGCTCCTCACGATGCGCGAGCAGCGCGGCTGGAACATCGAGCGCCTGGTGGACGGCATGCTGGTGGCGGGAGGCGTGGGCGCTGTCGTGGCCCAGCGCGCCTCGATCGCCGGAGCCGGCGGCGGCTGCCAGGCGGAGACCGGGAGCGCCGCGGCCATGTCGGCCGCGGCGGTGACCTATCTGGAGGGCGGCACGCCCGAGCAGGTGGGCACTTCCGTCTCACTCACGCTGCAGGGCATGCTGGGCCTCATCTGCGATCCGATCGCGGGGTTGGTCGAGATCCCGTGCGCGTATCGCAACGCCAGCGCGGCCATCCAGGCGGTGGCCTGCGCCGAGATGGCGCTGGCGGGGCTCGACTTTCCCGTCGCGCCCGACGAGGTCATCGACGTGATGGGAGAGGTGGGCCGGAAGATGGACGTGCGTTATCGTGAGACCGCGCTGGGCGGCCTCGCGGCCACGCCCAGTGGACAGCGCATCGCCAGGCAGGCGGGGATGCCCGAGCTGGTACAGATTCAGCGGAGCGGCGAGGCCCGGGGCGAACAGTCGGCCCGGTTCGGACCCTCGTGACGGAAACGGACGAAAGGATGCGGGAATGATCGCACTGTGGTTGCTGCTGGCGGGCTCGGTGGCGGTGGGCCTGATCGTGGGCGTGCTGGCCAAGATGCCGCCCAGGCAGATCCTGGCCGAGATCGTCGTGATGTGCCTGATCGCCCTGTCTTTCTACGGGCTGATCTCGCTGGGCGGAGTGTCGCAGGGGGGCTGAGACAGGCCGGGAGGTCGCCGTCTCGGGGGCGAAGACCGCGGCGACGAGCTAGTCTCCTTCCTCACTCCGCGTTCCTCTCCGGCGCTCCTTCCTCCTCTCGGACAGCTCCAGGCGGGCCCTGCGGCGCTCCTCGGCGTCGTGGTAGCGCCGCCACTCTTCCGGGGTCTCCAGCCGGAGACGGGGCACGGGCGCCGGCCTTCCCTCGTCGTCGATCGCGACCATGGTGACGTAGCACGAGTTGGTGTGTCGCTCCCGGCCCCCCGTCACCGACTCGGCCACCACCTGCACTCCCACCTCCAGCGAGGTCCTTCCCACGGCGTTCACCGAGGCCCGCAGCGTCACGATCTCCCCGATCCGGATCGGGGAGCGGAAGTCCACCTGGTCCACGCTCACGGTGACGCAGGCCCGGCCGGCGTGCCGGGCCGCGCACACGTAGGCGATCTTGTCGACCGCGGCCAGGACCACGCCCCCGAACACGGAGCCGAACAGGTTCGCGTCCTGCGGCCCCATGAGCTGCGTCATCGCCACCCGGGACTCCTCGACGCCGCGGACCGCCTCGAGGTCCGAGCGGCCGACGATCATCGGCAGCTCGGGCGGACCACCTGGCACCTCGGTCATCCTCCACCTCCGGGTTCCCTCGCGCTCATCGAATCGGGCTGCCGAGTCCCGCCATGGATTCCCACCGTGTCGACCGCCGCCGGGCGGGCGCGCTCCTCCGGACCGTGGGCGATGCGGCCGCCCATGTAGCCGGTCACCCCGGCCAGACTCGCGGTCAGGATCCCGAGCAGCAGCACGAAGCGGCGCAGGCGGGGGTCATCGGGCTGCGTGAGCGAAAAAGCCGCGAACACCCCGTCCGCCAGCACCGCGATCAACGTCCAGGTGGCCCAGGAGCGGTGCGTCTCGATGAGGCCGGGCATCACGAAGGTCCGCTGCGACACCACGTCGCCGGCCGCGATTCCGCTGTAGTAGGTGGGAAGGACCACGAGTCCGGCTAGGAACAGCGTGAGAACCCCGTAACGCTCCAGGGCCTCGCGCCCGGTCGCCCAGCCCACCAGGCCCACGATCATGCCCACCACGCTCAGCACGATGGGGAAGGGGTTGAGGACGAGGTGAACGTACTTCCAGGTGATCGAGGGCACCGACCCGTTCAGCTCAAACCGGAGAGCAGCGCCTGGAAGCGCGCGTTGTCGTGCAGCGTCTGCAGGTCGCTGTCGGTCTCGATCCAGGCCCGATCGCCCCACCCCAGCTCCACCGCCTTCTCGAGCAGGTCGATGGCGCGTTCGGCGTCGCCCTGCATGGCGTAGAAGCAGGCCACGTTGTACAGGACCACCGGTTCGTTCTGGTCCTGACCGAGGGCCCGCTCGGCCAGCTCCCGCGCCTTCTCCTTCTCACCGACACGCGCCAGGTTGTTGGCACCGAAGTACAGGGCGCGGGTGTCGTGCGGATTGAGCTTGAGGTGTCGCTCGATGACATTGAGCACGCCCAGGCGCACCTTCATCTCGTCGCGCCGTCGGCCGAGCGACGCGTAGGCCTGCGCCAGGAAGATGGGCGACTGGAAGTCGTCCGGGTTGATCTCGGAAGCCTTGATGTACATCTGTGCGGCTCGCTCGAAGTCGCCCCTCGAGGAGCAGGCCAGGCCGTCGTAGTACCACGCCTCGAACAGATTGGGATCGAGCTGACGCGCCGTCTCGAACTCGCGTTCGGCTTCCTCGTGGCGGTCGCTGATGAACAGGGCGAGCCCGCGCGAGGCGTGCGCCTCTGCACAATCGGGGTCGAGCACGACCGCCTGCTCACTGGCGCGGGCGGCTCGGTCCGCGTTGTCGCGGGTGGCTTCGACGTACCGGTACAGGTGCGAGTAGGCGTCGGCCATCCCGGCGTAGGCGAGCGCGAACTTCGAGTCCACGGCGATGGCCTGCTCGAACATCCGGATGGCGTGCTCGTAGTCGCGGCGCGCCATCGAGTACATGTACTTGCGGCCGCGCAGGTAGTAGTCGTACGCCTCCGGATCCGAGGTGGCGACGAACTGCAGGGAGCGTCGCTCCTTGGGCGTGAGCGTCACCTGCAGGGCCCTCACGATGCTCTGCGCGATGTCATCCTGGATCGCGAACACGTCCTTCATCTCGCGGTCGTAGGTCTCCGACCACAGATGTGAGTCGGAGGCCGCGTCGATTAGCTGGGCGGTGATGCGCACGTGATCCCCGGCCCGGCGGACGCTTCCCTCGAGAACCGTGCTGACGCCGAGCTCCCGGGCCACCGTGGGGATGCCGACCTGCTTTCCCTTGAAGTTGAAGGCCGAGGTCCGCGATGCGACCTTGAGCTGCGGCAGCTTGCTGAGGAGGTTCAGGATCTCCTCGGAAATGCCATCGCTGAAGTACTCGTTGTCCTTGTCACCGCTCATGTTCACGAAGGGAAGGACCGCGACCGTGTGGCGGTCCTCGGCGCCGGGAGGCGCATGGGAGGCGGAGGGGGCGGCCGTCCGTGCGCCGGGCGACGGCTCCACGACTGTCGGCCGGCCCACGCCCGCTGCCACACGGGCTCCCGCGGCCGGTCCGCCGCCGGCCGCCGTGGTCATCCCCGCCCCCGGCCCCGGCGCGTCGATGATGGCGGCTCCGGCGGGCTCGGGCACCAAGGCCGCCGCGGCCGGAGCGAGAGGAACGGCGGTCGTGCGCTCGACGCCCCGCGGTCCCATGTCGAACATCCAGCTCAGGATGAGAGCCAAAGGGAAGCCGAGCACGACCAGCGCGATCACCAGTGTGACCGACCAGCTCGGGAGGTTCAGGCCGGGGAGCATGGTCGAGGCGACCTGGATCACGATCCAGCCCCCGATCGCGTAGACGATAGCCACGCGGAAGACGCGGCGGCGCCTCAGCTCCGCGACCAACTTCGAGACGAGCGAGTCGGAGGGTTCGTGAGCCATGGACGAAAGGTAGCGCGGCGTATTCCGGCCGGCCACAAGGCCCTCGGCCGCCGGCGTCCGTGGCCGCACCGTCCGTGACGCGCCCGGCCGCCCGGGACGCACCGGCACGCGCCGGGGGCGCGCGGCTCCACGTTGACACCGGAACACCCATGGCGGATTCGGGTTCATCCACCCCATGCCGAGGTTCCCGGAGCCGTGACCTTGACACGCCTGCCGGCCCCTTTACAATTAGGGCCCGCATCGGGCACGCCCCCTTCGTCTAGTGGCCCAGGATACCTGGTTCTCAGCCAGGAGACAGGGGTTCGACTCCCCTAGGGGGTATGCGAGAAGAGTCGCCGGATCTCGGCGGCTCTTCTCGTTTCGGAGCGGCTCCGGCTGCCGCTTCGGGAGCGACGGGAGCGGTAGTGGAAGAGGTTCGTGGGCCGGTGGCCCAGGACCTCGGGCTGCCGGAGGCCTACCGGCTCTCGACAGGTGGCTCACCGATTCGGTCGGCCCCCACAAGTCCCGGGTCGGGCCTTCCGGGTGATCGGGAGGAAAGAGACCGATTGTGCATGCGTTGCCAGGTGCCGAAAAGTTGTGCGGGAGTCCCCGGCCGAGGGCGGCCTGTCTGCAGCGAGTGCAAGCCCATAAATCATAGAGACTTGTGACGAACCAGTCGGGTGGCTGGCCAGTGGGCGCGGAAGGTGAAGTGCAGAGCGGCCTCTCGACGGGCTCTGGGTGCCTCGAGAGCGCCGTCCGCCGAACTCTCTCCAGCCTCTACGCGTGGCCAGCGTGTCTTCCTTGTCAAGTCAACCTCCCGGTCTCAGATCGACGAGGATCGCGCCTTCCGCATGTACGATGCCGAAGACACGGAGCAGTGGTCGGAGCGTCTCGATGATCGGCGCAGGCCTCCTCGCTGCCGCATGGGCGGTCGGCTGCAGTTGGCAGCCACAGGGCCCGGATCCGACGACGGACGGCCCCGCAGGGTCCGCGTCGGTCGCGACCGTTCGAATCGACCCGCCGACGGCCACGCTTGTTCCAGGACAAAGCCTCACCTTCAGGGCCACCGTGCTCGATGCATCCGGAGACTCGTTGCCGGAGCAGGTGTCGTGGTCGGCGACAGGTGGCACCGTGACCTCGAACGGGGTATACACGGCTGCCAATGCGGTCGGCAGTTATCTGGTGGTGGCATCGGCCGAGTCGGGTGCGTCGGATTCCGCCCGTGTGCGAGTGAGCGATCCACCGCTCGACGCCGGGCCCGTGGCGGAGCAGCGCTACGCTCGGCTCGCTCGGGGCATCAACCTGACCTACTGGTTCTCGATGGGAGTCTGGCGGCCCGACTACATTGACGGGTCGGACCTGACTCGGCTCAGGGACCTGGGATTCACGTTCGTGCGCCTCCCCGTCCTGCCGGGAGTCATCTTCGACGAAGCGAATCCCGGGCAGCTGGGCACACGGATCGGCGAGCTCGATCACGCCGTTCAGCTCATTCTCGATGCGGGCCTCGCTGTGGTCGTGGATCTCCACCCCGAGGACGACCAGTTCCGGACGCGTCTGGAATCGGACGACTCGTTCGTGGAGACCGTGGCGACGTTCTGGAAGTCGCTCGCCTCGAACCTCGCTTCCTACGACCCCAACTTCGTGTTCCTGGAGGTTCTCAACGAGCCCCAGTTCAGCGATGCGAACCGCTGGAACGAGGTCGCACGCAAGCTGTTGGCTGCGATCCGATCGGGCGCTCCGGACCACACCGTGATCCTGAGCGGACCTGGTTGCTGTCAGGCCGAGGGGCTCGCCGGACTCACGCCGCTGTCGGATCCGAACGTCATCTACACGGTCCACTACTATATGCCGGCGGCCTTTACGCATCAGGGTACGGACTGGATCGCTGGATCGGCCTACAGCGGACTCCACGACCTGCCCTATCCGTCGAGCCCGACCGCCTGTGCGGGCGTTCTGCCGACCATCCCCGATGCATCGCTTTCATTGGCCGAGAGCTATTGCCAGGCTCGATGGGATTCGACGAAGGTCCAGTCCGACATCGACCACATTGCGGACTGGTCCACGGCGCACGAGGGAGTCCCGATACTGGTGGGAGAGTTCGGCGTCTACCGGGCTGTCGCTCCGGCCGCCGACCGGGCGCGCTACCTGCACGACACCCGCATGGCGCTCCAGCGGGATGGGCTGGGTTGGGCCATGTGGGACTACGCAGGCGGGTTCGGCCTCATGAACGTCACCTCCGCCGGCCGCTCCGTCGACTCGCTGACGGCCGCGGCTCTGGGGCTCAACGGGTACTGACGGCCCCCTCTCGCTCTTCCTAGCTGGTCACTCGCCCGTTTCCGGCCTCGGCGGCTCGCGCCCTCGCTCGGCGTCGGCAGAGGGTCCGGAGGGCACGCTGCAGCCGGGCACAGCATCCCACACGCTGAACTCCACACCTCGGTCGGGGCCCACGCTTCCGGCACGCCGGAAGCAGGGATTGGCCCTGAGCGAAGGGAGGAATCTCTCCCCTTCGAACACGAAGTGACGGTCACCGTACCAGCGCGAAGTCGGAGAGACTCCGACGTCGATGATCCGCCGTGGATTGTCCTCGCGCACCAGGCGCGCGAGCAGAGTGTGCGGGTCCTGGATGTCGGTCCCATCACGGCCAGGGGCGTGATCGACCCATAGGATCTGAGCGGGCCGCTCGTGCTCGAGGTAGCGTATCCACGGGTGCCGAGGTAGCCAGCGGGCCATGAGGTTCTCGAACTGTTCGAGATGCTCGTCGGGAAGGACCACTGCCTCTGGATGCTGCGAGAGCAGGCTCCAGTCCACGAGCGGCTTGCTCAGTCCGCCGAACTCGCCGAGAACCAGATTGTGCTCGTCTGGCAGGATGTGCTGCACCAGGGCCGATCTCACAGCGGGGAAGGTGTCCGGAATCGCGTGGTCGCTCGACAGCAGCCCGCGGATCCGGACGCCGGCGAGGACCAGGAGCAGTCCAGCCAGTGCTAGGATGGAGCGGCGCCCGTGACTCCGGCACCAGGTCCACGCCTGTGAGACTGCCCAACCACCTACGAGAAACAGGTTGGGCACGGCCTTGACCATGTGCTTGGGGTCCTTGGTATGGCTCAACGTGTGGAGAACAAGAGCGACGAGAACGCAGGCGGCCGCCGTGAGGAGGATCGGGGACCGACCGCGTGCGATCGCCAGGACGAGTGCCGTGAGGAGCACGAGGAGCGTCCATCCGCCGCCTACGAGAACGGCGAGTCGCCGCGGATGGTAGGTGAGCCCCGCCCACGAGAAGGGTGGCGGCCCCTGGGAACGGTTCAGGAGCGCCGAGACGGTCGCCGCGATCTTGGGTGGATAGGCGAACCAGACGAGACCGATGCCCACGATCACGGCCAGGAAGACCGCGATTTGACTGGGACCGGGTCGTCGTGAGGGCACGCGACGCGACCAGAGGATCGCCGCAGCGACGACAGCGAGCAGAAGGACGACGCCGAAGCCGGTCTTCGTCAGGTACGTGACCATGACGAGGGCTCCCGCCAGAGCCGACCGCGCTAGCGTCGGCTTCTCTGTAGCCCGGTCGAGCGCGACGAGTGCCAGACTCGTGACCAGGACGGCCGGACCGTCCGTGAGCGCCCGAATGCCCACGGTGTCGATGACGTGGCCCGCCGTGAGCCACAGGCCCGCGACCACCACCGGAGCGACCCAGTCCCGCGATGAGGACATGCGTCGCACCAGGTAGGCCAGAACGACCCCGGTGCCGAGGAAGGAAACGAGGCTCACCGCTCGGGCGGATTCGGGGCTGACGCCGAGTACGAGCATAGATGCGGCGATGGCCCACGAGTGCAGGAACGGCCAGTAGACCTGCCGGTAAGTGTCGAACGCCCACGAGAGCCAGTTGGAGTGGATCACATCCTGATAGATGTGCATTCCCCATAGCGCGTGGGCGGCCTCGTCCCAGCCGAAGTCTCCCAGCGTGCTCATCCGGCCCTTCAGCCACACCGCTTCGGCCAATGCTGCGCAAATGATCGCGATGAAGAGGAGTAATCGCAGGTCGATTCGACGGATACCATCGGATCGGGAGGGGAGGCTCACGATCATCGCGCTCCTGTTCGAAGACGGCGACACGTCACGAACGGATCTTGCTGGGTTGATGCAGTCGCGCCACAGAGACTGGGGTCGGCCCGCACACGGATCGTCGCCTGTGCCGGCATGAGTGTCGTGCCGCACAGTCGTCGAAACACCCGGAGGGACGCGGCTCCTGACGCCGCGTGCCGATGAGCCGGCCGCAGGACGGATCGCCGTCGTCGGATGGCACGAGATTTTCGGGCAAGATCCGCCAATCCGAGCTTCTCGACGGCGTGGTTTCCACACCGGCGCCACGACGCGCGCGAACAATACACAAGGCCGGAGCCGACGTCCATGCCGCACACGCCCGGACCGCCCTCGAAGCTGCGCGCCGGTTTTCCGGAACTCCGGTCGCGTCCCCATTCCTACTTTCCGTTCGAGGACGGACCGGACCGCTCGACTTTCGAGCCCGGGGCTATCACGTCCTTCCTGAGGCGACGCCGCTGGTCCATCCTCGTGGGTTTCGTGTCCGTGGTGGCCCTAGTGGCGCTACTCACGTGGCTTCTTCCGGAGAGGTACGAGTCCTCGGCCTCGTTCCTTGTCGAGCCGCCCTCCAGCCAGACGGGCGCGGAGGCGTTGAACATCCTCCAGCGGCTGGATCGGGTCCAGAACACGCAGACGGAGGCCACACTGCTCCAGGGTCGCGGGGTGATCGAACCCGTGGTCGAGCGCCTCCATCTTCAGATTCGTCTCGACGGCTCGGATTCCGGGACTCCGATCGACTCCCTGCTTCCGAACCTCTCGGTTAGCCGCGACGCACGCCCCGGCACCTACCGCCTCGAGCGCTCGGGGAGCCGCATGCAGGCGGTCGACTCCTCGGGCCAGACCCTGGCCAGTGCGCCTGTCGGCGCCGAGCTTTCCTTCGCGGGCATCAGGTTCGACGTTCCGCAAGCCTCCCTTACATCGCGACCGAAGCTCGAGGTGCTCCCGTTCGAGAAGGCTGTCGACCAGACTCGACGAAGGGTGAGCGCCAAGCCGGCCGAGGAGCAGTCGAACCTGGTTCGCATCACCTGCGATGCCCCGTCGGCGTCGGCCGCCCGCGACCTGTGCCGGGCCGTGTCGGACAGCTACCTGCAGCTTCGTTCCAACCTCCAGACCGCGGAGGCGTCCGCCGCCGCGGAGTTCCTCCAGGGTCAGGTCGTCCAGGTCCAGGGGCGGTTGTCCACGGCCGAGGACAGTCTGCAGACCTACGAGGAGCAGCGACGTGCCGTGGCCCTGAAGGACCGGGCCACCGAGGAGGTCAAGCAGTACGCCGACCTCCGAGCGCAGCGGGAGCAGCTCTCGGCGGAGCACGACGCCCTCGCCTCTCTCATCGACAAGCTCCGTGGCGGGGGCGCCGGTCCTTCGGCCTACAGACAGCTGGCCAGCTTTCCGACCTTCCTCAAGAACGAGAACAACGTCGTCGCCACGCTCGTCGAGAGCCTCGTCGAGCTCGAGAACCGCCGTAGCGAGCTGGCGGTGAAGCGGAAGGAGGCCAATCCCGAGCTGGCGGCTCTCGACACGCGCATCGACCAGATCGACGACCAGCTTCTCTCCGTGGCGACGAGCTACGAGCGGTCGTTGGCGGCGCAGATTCGCTCCCTGGGGCAGGCACTCGACAATCACGGCAAGGAGCTCGCGACGATTCCGGTCCAGGAGGTGGCTCTCTCCCGACTCCGGCGCCAGGTCGATGTCCTAGAGAAGCTGTACCGGTTCCTCCAGACACGTCTCCAGGAGGCTCAGGTCGCGAAGGCCGTGCGGCTCCCCAACGTCCGGATGGTCGATGAAGCCTCGCTCCCGTATCAGCCTTCGTTCCCCAATCTCCCCCTCAATCTGGCGATCGGGATCGTGCTCGGGCTCGGCGTCGGCCTCGTCGGCGCCCTGTGGCGCGAGCATGCGGACGATCGGCTGCGGGATCGAAGCGAGGTCGAGGAATCCGGGTTGCCCGTCCTGGCTATGGTCCCTCGCGTTCGAGGGCCTGTCGCTCAGGTCGTCGCGGGGAGCGATGGACGGACCCAGATCCTCCCGCCGGACGAGAATGGGGACGGTCGCTCAGACCGGGTCGCCGAGGAGGCTTTTCGGAGTCTGGCCTTCGAGCTCGAAGTGGCCGGGCGTCGTCTCGATGAGGCGAATCTCCGGTCGGTTTCGGTCACAAGCTCCACTCGGGGAGAAGGGAAGACCTTCTGTGCCTGCAACCTGGCCGCCCAAGCGGCCTGGCTGGGGAAGAATACGCTGCTCATTGACGCCGACGCACACGCACATGGCGTGGCGAGATGGCTGAAGTTGGCTCATGGCCGAGTCGGACTCGGGGACGTGCTCCAGGGAGGCGCCGACCCGGAGGTCGCGATCCAGACGATCGCGGTCGGAGGAGGGTGCACGCTCGACGTACTGCAGGCGGGTGAGTACCTGCGCCGGTCCGCCTGGCTCCTCAGTCCGCGGTTCCAGAGGCTCATCGACCACCTGAGCGCGAAGTACGACCTGGTCCTGATCGACACGCCCCCGCTCAACGTGCTCAGCGATGCCGCCCAGGTCGCGAGCGCCGTGGACGGCGTGGTGGTGGTCGTCCGGGGTGGCGTGACCGAGAGGCACGGCCTCGAGCTCACGCTGCAAAGGCTGGAGCGCGCGGGCGGCCGGCTGATCGGCGTTGTGCTCAACGCCGTCGAACTACCTGGCTACTACACGAGCTACACCGGAGTGATGGATCATGGCGGTTGAGACGCGATCGTACCGTAGTCGCTCGCTGGGTTCGTCACGCGGAGCACAGGCTCGCGGTGACGGTGCATCGGGCCTCATCGCGGTGAGCTGCCTGGTCCTTCTTACGGCGTGCGCGTCGGCTGGGCCATACGGGCCTGCCGTCGCTCCGGGTCGGGCGAGCACGACGGCGGCGCCTCTCAAACCGGGTGACGCGATCCAGGTGAGCTTCTCGCGCGAGTCCGACCAGAGCGGCCAGTACCAGGTCGACGAAGGCGGCCGCGTCGCACTGCCCTTCCTGGATGAGTGGACGGTGCGGGGGGTCCCCCCGGATAGCCTCCGCGCTCGGCTGCTGGCGGCCTATGAGGCGCAGCTTCGGAACCAGACGATCGATGTCCGGCTCCTGCGCCGTGTCAGGGTTCTGGGAGCCGTCCAGAAGCCAGGACTCTACCTCGTTGACGGCACAATGACCCTCGCGGATGTGGTCGCGAAGGCCGGAGGAGCCACGGGCGAGGGCAACCTGAACAGTGTGAGGGTGCTCCGAGAGGGAGCGCAGGTGCAGACGAATCTCCGTGAGGGCACGCTCGCCTTTGAGCAGCTTCACTCAGGTGACCAGATCTATGTGCCCGAGAAGAGCTGGATGTCGCGGCATGCGGCGACCATGATCGGCGCGACGGTCTCAGCGGCGGTCGGGCTCATCGTCATACTGACTCGCTGATCGCGGCGCACACGGAGACGCAGGGTGGCATCGGGGCGCGTGGCATGAATCGACGGCCTTCCTCAGGTCGCACGGGGCTGGGGCCGCTAGGTGGGATGCTCGTGCTCCTTGATCTCGCCGGTGTGGCTGTCGGTTTCGAGCTGGCTCGATCGCTGGTCCCGCCCTCGGAGATAGGCCTCGCGAACGGAGAGGTCGGAGCGCTCATGGGAGCTGTGGCACCCGCTCCCGAGGGGCTGCCCACCGTGGTGGCTGCCGCCACCTTCGCCGCGATCCTGATCGCGGTATTCCGTCATCGCGGACTGTACCGGGTGAAGACGGGCGTGCTGCATCTGGAGGAGATGGCGTCCACGGTCAAGGGACTCGCCATGGCGGTCCTGTTGTTCGTGTCGATCGCCTTCGTCTCCGGGATGGAGCACGGGAGACCAGGCACGCTCCTGCTGTTTGCGGCGCTCACGAGCGGCGTGGTCTTCACCGACCGGCGGGTGGTGGCCGGCCTTGTGCAGAAGCTCCGGCCGCGGCTAGGAGAGGACAAGCGAGTCTTGATCTACGGGTGCGGCGAGACCGGCCGGCTCGTGATGAAGAAGCTGGTGCAGGCGGCCTATCTGGGGCGCACCGTGGTCGGTTTCGTGGACGACTACGCCGCGGTCGGGAGCAAGTTGGCGTGCCGAGTTGAGCAGCTCCGGCGCCGCGTCCGGTGGGTCCCGGTGCTGGGTCGAAGCCGCGACCTCCCGAAGCTCATCGAGCGGCACCAGGTGGACGAGCTTCTGGTCACGACGCCGGCTTCTCAGTTCACCTTCCTGCCGGATCTCCAGGACAGGCTCGGACGGGGCCCCGTCGACGTGGCGTTCGTCCCTCAGCTCGGAAGCGTGAGGGCCGATCAGCTCGAGGTCCACGACATCGGTGCCGTGCCTCTCCTGCGCCCGTCACGGTCCCACGCTCGTCTCTTGTATCGCATCGCCAAACGCGTGCTCGACGTCGCCATCGGCCTGGTACTAATGGTCCTGGTGGCGCCGGTCTGGCTCCTGGCAGCGCTGGCGATATGGCTGGAGTCCGGCGGTCCGATCCTGTTCCGGCAGTGGAGGGTAGGCCGCCACGGTCGCCGCTTTGTCATGTACAAGTTCCGAACGCTTCGTCAGAATGCCGATCCCTATACGCCTTCCACGAGCGTCCGGGACGACCGAGCGACGAGGGTGGGTGCTATCCTGCGCGCCACGGGCCTCGACGAGATCCCGCAGCTTCTCAACGTGCTTCGGGGCGACATGAGCCTGGTGGGCCCACGACCCGAGATGCCGTTCCTGGCCGCCGAGTACGGCAAGCTGGAACTGCTTCGTCTCGATGTGAAACCGGGCATCACTGGCGTCTGGCAGTTGAGCCCCGATCGCGAGGGTGCCGCGATCCACGAGAACCTGGAGTACGACCTCTACTACCTCCGGAATCGAGGTCTGCTGCTGGATCTGCTTCTCCTCGTGGAGACGGGCTTCTTCACGCTCGAAGTCGTGGCTATGGCCCTGTACGAAGCGGCGAGGGGGCGAGGGACCTCACGACACACTGGGTCTGGGCCCGAGTCGCCGGCGGCATCCGCGACCTCCGGTCGGGATCGACGGCATCCCGGATACACCCTCCTGGCTCTCGATCAACGCCTCGAGGAGGGCCTGCCCGAGAGTTGGCGGACGTGTCTGCCGGCCGCCGTGTCCCTGGCCCGTCGACGAACGCTTCGCGTGCTCGCGGCTCGCCACAACGTGCCGGCATTGGATCGGCTCTTCGGCCGGGATGGGGAAGGGGCGCAGACCGGGGGCTCGGACGTCCAGTACGTCCCGTGTGAGGATCGCAGTCTCGCACAGGCCGTCGCGCAGGGAGCTAACGTCGTGATCACGGATCTTCCCTACATCCGGGAGTGGGTCCGGGGACTGCCGGTCAGCGTGCTCACGCCCTCCGAGTTCGCCGTTCGGGGAGGCGTCCAGGCGGAGGACGGTCGCCCGACGGGAAGTGCCGCGGGAGCGGCAGCCCTGTGACTGAGGTGGGAACGAGCGTGGTTGCACACCGGTTCGCACCCGAGGCTTCGGTAGTCGTGGTGACCTGGAACTCCGTCGATCGAGTGGGTCGATGCCTGGCCTCCGTGGCCCGGTGCGTCGACCTGGATTCGACCGACGTAGTGGTCATCGACAATGGCAGCGACGATGGAACGGCGACGTTCGTCACCGATCGATTTCCATGGGCCGAAGTGGTCGCGAACGGCTCGAATCTTGGATTCCCACGTGCGGTGAACCAGGGAGTCCGACTGACGAGTGGCCGCTACGTCGTGTTTCTCAATCCCGACGCCTGGTTGGGCTCCGACGCCATCGCCAGCCTGCGCCGGGTATTCGATCGCCATCCCGATGCCGGGGCGGTCGGCCCGCGCATCGTGCGAGAGGACGGTCGGACGGACGACTTCGCCGCCCGTGCTTTCCCCGCTCTGGGCAATGCCACGCTTCGATGGCTGGGGTTCCGGCGCCTGGCGCCGGGGAGTCGATGGCTGGGCCGGGAGACGATCCGGGTCGAGGGCTCGGGAGCCGTGAGCGTTCCGTGCCTGACGGGGGCGATGCTGATGGTGCCGCGCGATCTGCTGGGTCGAATCGGGATGCTGGACGAGACGATCCCCATGTACCTGGAAGACCTCGAGCTCTGCCGACGGATCCGCGCCGTGGGCCGGAGCGTGTACTTCGATTCCGGGACGACGGTCATGCACGAGGGAGGTGCGAGTACCGCCAAGTCGCGTCATCGTCCCTTGCTGAAGGCCACCGAGAACGGGCACGCGCCCTGGCTCTTCATCGGTCGCTGGCAAGGCGCGTGGCAAGCACGACTGTTCGTGGCCGTGGTGGCCCTCGGCTCCCTCCTCCGCGTCGTGTGGCACGGAGCACGCGCCGTCGCTCGCCGCGCGGTCGGGCGAGAGGCGCACGACGCGCTGATCGAGATGCGAGACAACGTCGGACTGCTTCGGTGGTCCCTGAGCTCCAAGTCCAAGTTCGACCGGCGCCTGCATGCCCTCTTCGGTGGAGACCCGTTGAGGGGCGGGACGCGGCCGGCGCCAGAGCGGCAGAGGATGCTGGAGCGTGCCGGACGTTCATGACGAGCCGCGAGGCCCGGCTTGCCGCCCCCAAGGTCAGCGTCTTGATCCACAACCTTGAGCGGGCGTCGTCGCTTCGGCGGTGTCTGTCCTCCGTGTCCCGCCAGCGATACCGACCGCTCGAGGTGCTCTTGTTCGACGCGGGCTCGAGCGACGGGTCGACCGGCGTGATGCGGGAGTGGGTCCGTCGAATGAAGGACAGCGGCATCGAGGCCCGCTGGAGCACGTGTCCACCGATGGGCGTTCCCTCGTCGCGCAACTACATGGCGGCGCGGGCAGCGGGCGACCTCCTCTTCATGATGGACAACGACGCCGTGCTCGTAGGGGATCGGGCCATCGCGGCGGCGGTGAGCGAGTTCGAGGCCGACGAGCGCCTGGCGCTCGTCTCCTTCCGGATCCTGGATGGAGAACGGGTGGCCGTCGATCCTCGAGCATGGGTGTTCCGACGGCCCTCCGCTCGGTGGGCCGATCGACGGTTCGAGACTTTTACGTTCGCGGGCACGGGCTTCTGTGTGCGGGCCGCGGCGTTCCGCGCTGCCGGCGGATTCTGGGACGCCTTCCGATACGCCCGGGAGGAGGAGGATCTGGCTTTCGCGCTGCTCGATCTGGACTGGCGCATCCTCTATTCTCCGCGGATCACGCTCCGACACTTCGCCGACTCCACCGGTAGGGTCGCACTGGCCGAGCGGCGGGCGATGGAGCTCCGGAACGGCGCCATGGTTCTGGTTCGCCGCCTGCCGTTTCCGCTGGCTGCCGCCGCGGTGCCCCTCCGTGTGTTGAGCATGTCGGTTCGAGCGATGGCCCGCGATGGTCTCGGCGTCCGGTCCTTGTGGGGCTCGGTGCCCGGGATGCTGCGGCGGATCGTGACAACCGGCGTGGAGCGACGACCCGTTCGGATGAGGACCGTCACCCGCTACCTGGCCCTCCATCGACCCCATGGCTCGTCTCCAGTCGGGCCGCTCGATGTCCCTCACGGAGACGGTCGCCGGAGTACGACGCGTCTCCCCCGTGCGAATCCAGATCGGAGCCCCTGAGCATGCACGGCATTCGACGGGTGGACGTCCTGGGATGTCCCTTCGACGCGATCTCCTTCGACGAGACCGTGTCGGCCGTCGAGGATGCGGTCCGGCGTGGCACCTGGCTCCAGGTCGTCCCCGGCAACGTCGACTTCATTATGAAAGCACGGCGAGATCCGACGTTCGCATCCGAGCTGCACCGGTGCGATCTGGTGGTGGCAGACGGAGTGCCGGTGACGTGGGCCGGGTCGCTCCTTGGAGCACCTTTGCGGGGCAGGGTCAGCGGGACGGAGCTCGTGTGGGCTTGTGGCGACGTCTCCGAAGCGACCGGGGTACCGGTCGCGTTGGTCGGGGGCGCTCCCGGCGTGGCCCGGCGCGCGGCCCAACGCATACGCGAGCGATATTGCGGATCGCGGCTGCACGCCCTGGAGACGCCGACCCCGCTCGATGAAGCCGGCTCCGAGGAGCTGGCCCGGTCCATCAGCCGGCTGGGCGCCGGTATCGTTCTCGTCGCGCTCGGAGCGCCGCGACAGGAGCGCTGGGTCCAGCGCTACGCCCGGTCGGCCGGGGCCCGCGTGGGAATCGGCGTGGGCTCGGCATTCGACATCATTAGCGGAGATCAGCCCCGAGCGCCGGCCCTGATACGCGACCGTGGGCTGGAGTGGCTTCACCGCATGCTTCTGGATCCCCGCCGGCTCGCCCGCCGCTATCTGATCGAAGACAGCCCCTTCCTCTTCCATCTGTTCGGGGCGGTGATCCGTCGTCGACTCCTGCGGCGGGAAGCCTCGTGAGCAACGGCCGGGCTCTCGTGACCGGTGGTTGCGGGTTCGTCGGACGCCGCTTCGTGAAGAGGCTGCTGGCGGACGGATTCCGCGTGAGCGTCGTGGACGACCTGTCGACCGGACGGCCTCCAGCTGAGTGGCCGGATCCGGTGCGACTCGCCACCGAGGAGCGACGGAGGGTGTCGATCGAAATCCGGGACATCCGGGACTGGTTGCAGGAGGAGTCACCTGCCTTCGATCTCGTCGTCCATCTGGCGGCCGTGGTCGGAGGTAGATTGAAGATCGAGGCGGATCCGTTGGCGGTGGCGACAGATCTCGCTATCGACGCCACCCTGTTCAACTGGCTGGTCTCGGCACCCCCTCCGAGGCCCAAGCTCCTGTACTTCAGCTCGTCGGCGGCCTACCCGATCGGGCTCCAGGGACGTGATCGCAATACCCGACTCTCAGAGGACCTGATCGACTTCTCGGACGGGCTGGGCGTCCCCGACATGACGTACGGATGGTCCAAGCTCACCGGCGAGTTCCTCGCCAGCCACGCCTCCGAGAGCTACGGCCTCGACGTCGTGGTCTATCGGCCATTCTCCGGCTACGGAGAGGACCAGGACTTTTCCTATCCGTTCCCCAGCGTGGTCCGGAGGGTCGGACGCCGGGAGGACCCCGTCGTGGTCTGGGGGAGCGGGGAGCAGAGCCGGGACTTCATCTACATCGCGGACGTGGTGAACGCCGTGTTCGCGAGCATGGAAGCCCTCCGCTCGGGCGAGGCCCTGAATCTAGCCACCGGAAGATCCGTCTCCTTCTTCCAGCTTGCGCAGCAGGCATGCCACGTCGTGGGACACGCCGCCGACGTCGTCAACGACCCCCGTCGGCCGGAGGGCGTCTTCGCGCGCGTCGGCAATCCGGACCGGATGCTGCGCCACTACCGGCCACGTACCAGTCTGGAACAGGGGATCGAAATCGTGCACCGGTACCAGAGGGACCATGGCCTGCTCTAGGCCCGCGGAGGATCGAGTCCGGGGAGGCGTGGCTTGAACGCGATGCTGGCCACGGGTGGGATGATCCTGTTCCTCCTCCTTGTGGGACTCACCGTTCTGCGACCGGTTTGGATGCTCGTGTGCGTGGTGGTCGTGTCGGTTCTCGTCCCGGTGGAGCTGTCCGTCCATCCGGCGGGTCTCCCGAGGATCGGGCCCACGCGCATCGTCTTGGGAGCGTTCGTCATCGGGTGGTTGATCCGGGAAGTCTTGAGGCGCGTCGGGGTCGGGGTCAAGGACTCAGGTCGAGCGGCCTCGCACCCCCTTCCCGCCAGGCTGCTGGTCGCCCTGGGGCTGTACTCGGCGGCCGCACTGCTTTCGACGTTCCTGTCGATCGACCGGATCAAGAGCTTCTACTCCCTGACGGACATTGCCGTGCAACTCGCATTCTTCGCCGTCTTCCTGTACTGGCTCCGCAGGCCCGGAGCTTGGAAGCGGGTTCGGGCGGGCCTGTACGTGGCAACGGTGCTCGTCTGCCTGTTCGCCCTCGTGGAGTTCGCCACCCACTCCAACCCTCTCCTGGTTCTGCATCCGGGCCAGGCGCCGGCCTATCGGGCTGGACTCCTGCGGGTGCGGTCGACGTTCTATCATCCGATTGCCCTGGGGTGCTTCCTGAACTTCGTCTTCCCCTTCGCCGCCATCGACCTGTTCCGAGCTCGCCGGTTCGAGATGCGGATGGTACTCGGGGCCTTCGTCGGCCTGGTGGTGCTGGTGACGTTCCTGACCATCAGCCGGGGGCCGATCCTGGCCTTGCTGATCCAGACGGGCCTGTTCGTGTCGATGTGGAGCCTGGGACGACCCCTCCGACTGGTCACGGCGGGCGCGACCGTCATGCTCGTGCTCGGAGGCTTTCTCCTGGCGAGCCTCACGATTCGACCGGTTCGGCGTGCCGCGGCCGGTGTCGCGGACGTGCCCTGGCTCGGCACCGGAGAGGTGAACCAGGCGTCCTCGGAGTACTACAGATTCGCTCTCCTCACCGGTGTTCTCAACAGGCTGCACGGTGTCAGGTGGGTGTACGGCTTCGGTCCGGGCACGTTCGCGATGGCGGATGTGCAGGTCACCTACGCTGGCGATG
>CAYXHP010000152.1:0-50259 GCA_964465015.1 uncultured Gemmatimonadota bacterium | reverse complement strand
TGTGTCCCTGCTTGAACAGGCGCTCGAGCCGCTCTTCCAGTGCCCGTGTGAGGCACATGGAGCGGTACATGTCGAGCATCTGGTCCCGCGTGAGGGATGCCATGGGCGGCAAGGTACGCGGGAGCCCGCGGGATCTCAAATGATCCCGGGCGCCCGGCCAGATCCCGCGGGCCGGGAGATGCTATCGCTTTACCTCATCGTAAAGCGATTCATTGCCGGGGCGGCCCGCTTCACGGGCGCTCACCCGGCCGCCGCGGCCCCCTCGAACGGGAGCTCGACGACGTCGGCCGCGGGCCCGCCGGCGGAGCCCACGGCCAGACGGGTTCCCGGCGCGGTCTCGCGCCGCACGTAGCCGAGCCCGATGGGACCGAGCCGGGGCGAGACGACGGCCGAGGTGACCCGACCGCGGGGCCGGTCCTCCCCGAAGAGCTCCGTACCCGGCTCGGGCACCGTCCCCTCGAAGCGAAAGCCCGCGAGCCGGTGGTTCACATGCCCGCGGAAGTGGATCCTGGCCACGACTTCCTGGCCCGTGTAGCAGCCCTTGTCGAAGGAGATCGCGCGCCCTTCCTGGCCGGTCTCCTGCGGGAAGATCTCGAGGTCGATCTCGGCGCCGTACACCGGGATCCCGCGCTCCACCCGCCAGGCCTCGTACGCCGCGGGTCCGACCTCGCCGCCTCCCGCTGCGGCGGTCGCGCGCAGGAGCTCCGACCTCAGCGCGGCGGCCCCCGCTGCGGGCAGGTACAGGTCGGCGCCCGGGCCCTCGACCGGCTCCCGGCGGACCAGGAGCGGCGCGAACGCGGCGGCTCCATCCGCCTCGAGCGCCCGAACCTCGAGGGGGGCCAGCTCACCGAGCGGAGGCGCGGCCGGCAGGGAGGCGATGACCCGGGCCGAGCGGGGCCCGATCACGGACAGGCGCGTCACGTCCTCCCGGGGCTCGAAGCGCGCGTACAGCGGCGGGAGGTAGCGCTTCAGGTGCTCGAGCGTCGGCCCCGCGCAGGCGGCCGGGAGGTCGAGCCACAGCTCGGAGGGCGCGAGGACCAGGACCCGCATCTCGGACACGGGTCGGCCCTTCGGCGTCAGCATGAACGTGTACAGGGCGCGTCCGGGTCCAAGGCCCGCTACGTGGTTCGTGACCAGGCCCCCGATCATGTCACGGGCCCGCTCGCCCCACACGCGCACGAGCCTGCGGCCGGAGCCCTCGACCACGCCCGCCGTCTCGCGCAGGGCTTCGTAGCCTCTCATCGCGGCGGTCTCCCGCTCGCTCCCGGTCGTCCCGGTGCGGCTGGCAGGGCTCTCCGTCATCCTCGCTCCCGAAAGCACGAAGCCCCCGGCTCGCACCGGGGGCTTCGGATCCCACTCCGACGTCCGAGCGGACGCGGTGTCCGCTCTACGGCTGCCGGATCAGCCGCCCGTCTGTGCCTGGCCGGCGTACTCGATCACGAAAGTGACCCGCCGGTTGGCGATGCCCTTCTCGCCGGGGCCGCGCTCGTGGTTGACGAGCCGGTTCTCTCCGTAGCCCACCGTCTTCAGGTTGTCCGCCGACAGGCCGCCCTGACTGGTCAGGTAGTCGGCGACGGACTTGGCGCGCTTCATCGAGAGCCGACGGTTGTAGGCGGCGCTACCGGCCGGATCCGCGAAGCCCTCGACCGTGATCGTCGATCCCTGGTAGTACTTCTTGGCGATCGACGCGAAACGGTCGAGAAGCGGCCGATCGACGCTCCGAATGTCGGACTTGTCGAACTCGAAGTGGACCGGCATGGCGAACTTCACACCGTTCTGCAGCTCGGTGATCTTCGCCTGGAAGTCCTGGCGAAGCTGCTGCAGGTCGTTCTGCAGCCCGTTCACCTTGCTCTGGAGGTCCTTGATGTCGGAGGCGTTCTGGTCGATGCGCTGCCCGTTCTGCTGCATCTGCGAGCGCATGTCCGACACCTCGTCATTGAACTGGTCCTTCTTCACGTAGCTACCGCATCCGACCAGTCCGGCCGTCAGCAGCAGCGCCGCCATCGAGGCGACGGGCCTGCTGTAGAGCTTGTGCATCGATCCTCCTTTGCGCGCGGTTCCCTCTCGAATGATACGCCGCGACCGCCCGTACGTGACACCGCCGCGCTTTGAGCGGCTGGGGGTCCGGGCGCAGGATCCAACTCCACGACCCTGTCCCCCTTTGCAAGGGCAGGGCCACGGGTCCCCGTACGGTCGCATCGTCATCGCGTCGCTCATCGAACGGGTGCGCGGCCCCCCCGAATCCGACTCGACGGTCCGTCTGACGACGACCCAACCGTGAAAAGGTAACATGATAGGTGCGGGGACGCATGTCCAGAGGGGATAGGCCGCTGGCTGCCCCGTGCGTCTCCGGGGCCGTCTCGCACATCGCCGCACTTCGGTGCAGGATGAGCTACGCGCTCGCCACCCGCCGCCGCCAGCTCAGCGCGCGCTGCCACCCTTCCAGGGACGGAAGCGACGGCTTCCATCCCAGCTCTTCTCGTATCCGAAGCGAGGAGAAGGGGTTGGGGCGACCGGCGAACCAGAGCCGGCGCGTGTTCAGGAGAACCGCGCGGCTCTCCGGCCCTCCGCCCGCCAGTCGCTCGAACGCGGAGACGCACGCCTCGAGCGGCCCGCGCGGCAGCGGCACGAACACGGTCCGCTCCCGGGCGGCGGCGGCCAGGAGCTCCCTCTGGGTGATCCCGCCGTCGTCGGCGACGTTGTAGATGCGGCCCCGCGCCTCGGGCCGGGTGAGCGCCAGCCAGCAGGCCTCGGCCACGTTTCCGGCGTAGACGACCGGCAGCGTGTTGTCGCCGCGCCCTACGGTCGGCAGCACCGGGCGGTCGGCCAGGGCCGCGATGCGAGGCGTGAAGTTGCGATCGCGCTCCCCCATGGCCACGGCCGGCCGCAGAACGGTCCACGCCGTCTCCTGGGCGCGGCGGACCACGCTCTCCCCCATCCGCTTGGAGCGCTCGTAATGGGCGCGGGGCTCGAGCGGCAAGTCGATGGCCGCCTCCTCGTCCAGGGGCAGCCGCGCGTGGGCCGCGGGTGGCCCGTACACGGCCACCGATGAGAGGTGGAGGAGGCGAGGACAGCCGGCGCGGATGCACTCCTCCAGCACCAGCCGCGTGCCCTCCACGTTCACCCTTCGGAACGCCTCCCAACCGGCGGGCGCCATGACGAGCCCCGCGGCGTGGAGCACCGCGTCACAGTCGTCGGCGGACCCGCGCAGCGACTCCGGCCGGAGCAGGTCGCCGAGCACGAACTCGCATCCGAGCTCCTCGAGGAATCGGAGGTCGGCCTCGGGCCGGACCAGGGCGCGCACGCGCCAGCCGCGCTCGCGGAAGAGCGCCGCGGCGTGGCTCCCGAGGAGACCCGTGCCACCCGTGACGAGGAGGATCGGCTCGCTCACCGGGAGGACTTCCCCGGCTGCGGCCAGGTCCTCGAGCGCCGGCCGCGTGCCGGAGCCGCTCGCGAGGCTACGGCTGCGGTCGAGATCCCGGGTGGGCGCGCAGTCATGGCCGCTCCCCCGGCTGGTAGCGGGCGAGAGCCTCCGGGAAGGGCGTGAGCTCCAGGTCGGGGCACAGTCTGCGCAGCTCGCCCAGGTTGGCCACGTAGCTCTCGAGGAGGAACTCCAGGGCGCCGCGGGACAGCAGCTGGCCCGGCAGGAGCTCGGCGACCGCGGCGCCGGCCTCCAGGAGCCGCACGGGCACGTGGAGGATGGGCTTCCGGAGGCCCAGGCGGTCCATGACCGTCTGGATGATGGCGTCCATCGAGTACACGACCGGTCCCCCGATCTCGATCACCGAGCCGGGTGCCCGGTCCGATGCCAGCGCCCACGCGGTCAGCTCCGCGACGTCGCCGATCCACACTGGATTGATGCGCTGGTCGCCGGGACCGAGCTGGGGAAAGAAGCCCGGCAGCAGTCGGAGGATGCGAGCGAAGAGGTTGAGGCTTCGGTCGCCGGGCCCGTACACCCAGGATGGCCGGAGAACGACGTGCTCGGGCTCACCGTTCCGGACCGCCTCTTCGGCCATGCCCTTGGCCAGATAACCGCTCCGCGTGGAGCCGGGGTCGGCGTGAAGACCGGACAGGTAGACGATCCGCTCTACGCCCATTCCGGCGCAGGCGGCGACGATGTTGGCCGTGCCGCGCGCGTCCACCTCCATAAAGGTACGTCCGCGGGACGGGTCCTCCACGGGCGAGCCCGGAAACTGCACGGCCTGGACGAGCGCGGAGATGCCCCGCAGCGCGTGCGGCAGGGAGGAGGGATCGGTCACGTCGCCTCCCCGGGCCTCCACGTCGAGTCCGGGAAAGCAGGAGGCGACAGACTCGGGGCTCCGGGAGAGGACCGCGACGCGCTGGCCGCGCTCCGCCAGCCGGCGCACCACGGCCGAGCCCAGGAAGCCGGTGCCCCCGGCCACGAGGATGGTCTTTCCCGGGCTCGCTGGGATCATGCGGTTCGTCCCTGGGCGGAGATCGGCGTGCGGGCGGCGAACGGCGTACCTTCTCGATGCGTCCCCGCGACCCTCCTGCGCAAGGGCCGGACCGGGGCGGACCGGTGGCGGGGCCGGTTCGCGGGCCACGAAAGGGGAAGACGAGGAGCGGCATGCCGGATTTCAGACAGGCCCTCGAGGAGCGGTCCGTCCTCCTGTTCGACGGCGCCATGGGGACGGAGATCTACCGTCGCGGCGTGTTCCTCAACCGCTCCTACGACGAGCTGTGCCGCTCGGCACCGGAGATGATCCGCGAGATCCACCGCGCCTATCGGGACGCCGGCGCGGAGGTCCTCGAGACCAACAGCTTCGGCGCCAACCGATTCCAACTCCAGAGCCACGGATTCGAGGATGCGGTGGGGCGGATCAACGAGGCGGCGGCGACGCTGGCGCGGGAGATCGCCGGGTCGACGCTGTTCGTGGCCGGGAGCATGGGCCCGCTCGGGGTGAGGCTGGAGCCCTTCGGGCCCACGTCCAGAAGCGAGGCGCGCGCGGCGTTCCGCGAGCAAGCGGCGGCCCTGGCCCGCGGCGGCGCGGACCTGTTCGCGTGCGAGACGTTCAGCGACCTGCTCGAGCTCGTGGAGGCCGTGGAGGGATGCCGGGAGGCCTCGGATCTCCCGGTGCTGGCCGAAATGACGATCCAGCCCGACGGGCAGACGACCTACGGCGCTTCTCCGGACCAGATCGCGCGCGAGCTGGACGCCCTCGGAGTGGATGCGATGGGCCTCAATTGCAGCGTCGGGCCGGCCCTCATGCTCGAGCCCATCCGCGAAATGGCGTCGATGACCCGACGTCCGGTCGCGGCCATCCCCAACGCCGGGCTTCCCCGCGAGGTCCAGGGCCGGAAGATGTACCTGGCCAGTCCGGAATACATGGCCAGCTACGCGCGGCGGCTGGTGGAAGCGGGGGCCCGAATCGTCGGGGGCTGCTGCGGTACGCGCCCGGAGCATATCCGCGAGATGGCGGCCAGACTCGCACCGTTCCGGAAGCGGCCGCCCCTGGCGGCCGGGCCGACGACCGTGCGGACCGTATCGGTGGGCCCGCGCCGGGAAGCGGCGCCGGCCGCCGGTGGCTCCGACGAAGCGGGAGCCGCGGGCCCGGAGGATGGCGGGCCGGAGCCGGAGGCCGGAGGAGACGGCACGGTGCCCCTGGCCGAGCGCTCGCGCTGGGGCGCCAGGCTGGCGCGGGGGAAGCGCGTGGTGAGCGTCGAGATCTCGACTCCCCGGAACGCGGATCCGGCGGAGCTCCTGGATGCGTGCCGCCGGCTGCGAGAGGCGGGCGTCGACGCGGTCGCCCTCCCCGACTCGGCGCGGGGCCGCATGCGGATGGGAGTGGTGGCGGCCGCGACGCTCGTTCAGCGCGAGACGGGTCTCGAGGCGCTGGCCCACTACACCTGCCGGGACCGGAACCTGCTCGGCATGGCCACCGAGCTCCTCGGGGCTCAGGCGCTCGGGATCCGAAATCTTCTGCTCGTCACCGGCGATCCTCCCCGAATGGGTCCTTATCCCGAGGCGACGGCCGTCTTCGACGTCGACTCGATCGGCCTGGTGAACCTCGTGGCGCGGCTCAACAGGGGAGAGGACCTCGGGGGCCACTCGCTCGGGGGCCGGACCAGCTTCGTCATCGGAGTGGCGGTCAATCCGGGCGCGGTGGACCTGGACCGTGAGATCGAGCGCTGGTACTGGAAAGTGGATGCGGGAGCGGACTTCGGCGTGACCCAGCCGGTCTTCGACCGGCGGGTCCTGGAGCTCTTCCTCGACCGGATCGAGGCCGCGGGCACCCGGCGCCCGATGCTCGCAGGGGTGTGGCCCCTGACCGGCCTGAGGGACGCCGAGTTCCTCGACAACGAGGTGCCCGGAATCGAGGTGCCGGCCGGGGTGATGGAGCGCATGCGGCGGGCCGAGGAGTCGGGTCCCGAGGCGGCCCGAACCGAAGGACTCGCCATCGCCGAGGAGCTGCTCGAGGACCTCGCTCCCCTGGTGCAGGGCTTCCAGGTCACCGCTCCGGCCGGCGACGTGGGACGGGCTCTCGAGGTGGTGAGGGCCCTGGAGGGGATCGCGACGGGGTGACCCGTGCGCCGGGGCGCGGCCGGTCGCCCCCGTGCTCGCCCGTCCCGCGCGTGCCGGCTACATTCAGCCCCGGAGCGGCGCGGCCGGAAGCCGCGCGCTCCCCCGGAACGACATCGAACCTCCTCAACGCGTGGATTCATGCTCGAGCAGCTACTGCAGCGGGACGTCCACAAGCGCCCCCCCACCGTGCGCCTGCAGGGGCGTATTCTGTTCCTCACCGAGGACCCGGACCTCATCCGCCGACAGATCGAGGGCGAGGACCTGGAGTGGGACCCCTCGATTCCGCTCCGTGACGACATCTCGACCGACGAGATCACGCCCGGGTGGGTGTGCTACTACTACGACGAGAAGCTCGGAGAGTACCCCTACGTGGGACTCGAGACGGGCGGCCAGCGGCCCATCGGCCACAAGGACATCATCGGCAAGGGCTTCGTGGCCGCCGTGTCCGGCAAGCGCCGCGGAAAGGGCTCGAGCCGCGAGGCGGCGCCCTACGCCGAGCGGGCCGCGGGCATCCGCGTGGTGATCGCCGAGAACATCGAGCGCATCTACCGGGAGAACTGCGAGAACCTGGGCATGCTGGCCTCGACGGACTTCTCCCTCATCGACCGCATCCGGCGCGGCGAGGAGCTTCCCCTCGAGGCCTTCATCGATCCGGAGGCGGGGCAGATCGAGCGGGACGTCATGGAGTACGGCGGCCTCCTCGACTACGCGGTCGCCCGCCTCAAGGGGCTCGTGCAGGTCCCGGCCATCGAAACGGCGAGCGCCCGGCCCATGACCGTGGCCGAGAAGATCCTGGCGCAGCACTGGGTCGTGGACCTCAAGGAGGACGAGGTGGGCGTGCCGGCCGTGGAGCCCGGAGACACCGGCTTCGTGCGCACGGACCTGCGCTTCAGCCACGAGTACGTGACGCCGATGGCGTCCAGCTTCTGGGACGACTTCGTCGGCGAGGACGCCGGCCTCAACGACCCGGACAGCATCAAGTTCTTCCGGGACCACCTCGCGTTCCTGGACGAGGTGATCACGCCCGAGCGCAAGAAGGCGGGACTCCTCGACGCGGCGCACGCGCTCCACGACCGCCAGCGGGAATTCGCCAGGCGAAAGGGAGTGCGGCTGCACGGCGAGCTTTCCGACCGCACCGGCAGCGAGGCGATCTGCCACATCATGGTCCAGGACCGCTATGCGCTCCCGGGCCAGGTCGTGGTGGGGAGCGACTCGCACACGCCCCACTCGGGATGCCTGGGCTGCGTGGCCTTCGGAGTCGGCACCACGGCCATCGTGAACTCGTGGGCCACCAGGGACGTGCGCCTGGAGGTGCCGCCCTCCGTGCGCGTCCGGATCACCGGCCGGAAGCCCGACAACGTCACCGCCAAGGACATGATCCTGGAGGTCCTGCGGCACCCGTACGTCAAGGACGGGAAGGCGATCGGGAAGATCATCGAGTACACGGGGGAGGCGATCGAGGCCCTGGGGATCGACGAGCGCGCCACGCTGACCAACATGGCCGCCGAGGTGGGAGGCTTCACGGGGATCGTGGCGCCGGATGAGAAGACCGTCACCTGGCTGGCAGAGCGTCGCGATCTGGACCCCGGCGAGGTGCGCGAGATGATCGCGGGGCTCGAATCGGACGAGGACGCCGAGTACGAGTGGACCATGGAGATCGACGCCTCCACGCTGCGTCCCATGGTGGCCACGCCCGGAGACCCGGGGAACGGCATCCCGATCGACGAGCTCGACGCGCCGGTGGAGCTCGACATCGTGTTCGCCGGCGCGTGCACCGCAGCCAAGCGTGAGGACATGGACATGTACGCGCGTGTGCTGCAGGAGGCCGTCGACGAAGGGCGGGGCGTCTCGCCCGACGTGCGCTGCTATCTCCACTTCGGCTCGGTGGACGTCGAGGAGTGGGCCCGGGAGCGAGGCTACGACGAGCTCTTCCGCCAGGCGGGGATCCAGGTGATGCCACCGGGGTGCGGCGCCTGCATCAACGCCGGCCCGGGGGTGAGCACCTCGCCCGAGCAGGTGTCGATCAGCTCCATCAACCGGAACTTCCCGGGCCGCAGCGGACCCGGAAAGGTGTACCTGGCCAGTCCCTACACGGTCATGGCGTCGGCGGTGGCCGGCCGCATCACCGCCTGGACTCCCAGGGCCGCGGTGCCCGCCTAGACAGGGAGTGTCCCCCCCGCCCGAGGAGGGGCCGGGCTCGCTGTTCGACGAGCTCCGGCGGGGGCTGGAGAACCGCGCCGATCACGCGCTCGAGCGGGTCGAGGAGCGCGTGTGGACGCCCCTGACCGAGCTGGCGGAGCGTCTGGGCGAGCGAGCGGCCGAGGCCCGCAGGTGCGACGATCCTCTGCGCGACGCGGGGCGAGCCCTGCGACTGGCCTGCGACGAGATCGAGACCCTCTCCATGGCCGCCGTCCTCGAGGAGGAGCTGCGCTCGCATCTCGAGGACGTGCTTCCCCTGGCCCACGCCCTGCCCCGCAGCATGGAGCTGCCCGGCGCCGACGGCGGCCGGCGCGTGCCGGCCCGCGGCACCGCCACGGCCGTCCTCCGCGGCGACTACGCGGCCGGCCTGGTTCGCCGGCTCCGGCCCGAGGCGCTCGTCGTGCCCGCCGCTGCGGCCCTCCCTCCGTCCCCGGCCGACCTGCTCGGGGACGAGGACCGCGGGGACCGGCTCGCCGGGGCAGCGCAGGGCGGCCGCGAGCATCTGGCGCGCGTCCTGGACGATCTGGCGGCCGAGGCCACCGACCGCGTCCGCCGCGGGCTCCTGGCCGGGGGGCCGCTCACGCACCTCCGGGCGCGGCTGCGCGACCGTAAGTCCCATCGGGAACGGGACGAGGCGCTGGACGCCCTGCGCCGGGAGCTGGCCGATGCCGACGCCGAAGCCCGAACGGAGCTCCGGCGGCGCCGACTGTCGGCGGACCTGGCCCGCCGGGAGCGGGCGCTGCGCGAGGCGGCGTCCGCCTCCGCGGGCCTGGCCCGGAGGCTGGGGGCCGAAGCCGGCAGGATTCGCCGCATCGCCGAGGGGCTCGACGCGCTGGCCAGCGGTGAGCGACCGCTCCCTTTCGACCCGGACACCGACGAAGGTGAGTCCGGGCTGGGAAGGCTCGTCGAGCGCGTGCAGTCGGCGCTCGAGGAACGGCGCGAGGCGCTGGGCTTCACCTCCCCGACCGGTGAAGAGCTCGAGGCCCTGCTCACGCGCCTGTCGCAGCGGGCCGGCGCCCTGGCCGGCGTGGCCGAGGACTTCCTGGAGCGGGAGGCGCCGGGCGTCGATGGGCCCGAAACTCCGGCCGACGGCGCCGAGGGCCCGCTGCCCGAGATGGCCGCACGGGCGTGCCGCGAGCTGGCCGGCGAGCTGCGGTCGCGCCTGGACGGCGCCCGGGAGGGGCTTCTCGAGGCAGGCGAGATCGTGCGCCACGGCGTCGAGGCCGCTCGCGCCGAAGCGGACGGAGAGACGAGTGACCGCAGCAGTCCAGGCGAGGTCGGCGAGGCCGCGGTCCGCGATGCGTGCCGCCGGGCCGCCCACCGCCTTCGCGAGTCCGCCGATCGGCTCGAGTCCGAGATCGAGGTAACGGCCGGGCGCCTCACATCGATTCCCGACGACCTCCTGGCCTCCATCCGCCAGCGGCTTGTATCGGGAAAGATTCCGGGTCGCGGTGCGGCGCCGGCCCTCCCGGGGCGTCAGGGGAGCGGGGCGAAGCGGAAGCTCCGCCGGGCCGGGCGCCTGGGCCGGCTGTACGTCCGCGCCTCGTGGCGGGCCGTCCGCCGGACGGCGTCGGGGCTGGCGGCGCGGCTGCGGCGCTGGACGTCCCCGCCCGCCTCGGCGCCGGAGCGGGAGGGGGCCCAGGTCCGGCGGCCCGGTGGCGGGGCGGGCCTCGCCGCGATGGTGGAGGCGTTCGAGGCGGGCTCGGACCTGGCCGGCCTCCCGGCCAACTACAGGTGGCTCTTCCGGCCCGATCCCCTCGACGACCCGGGACTGGTGGTGGGCCGGGAGGACGAGCTGGACCGGCTCCTGGCGGCGTGCCGGCGCTGGGATGATGGCCAGCCGTCCGCGGTCGCGGTGATCGGGGCGCCCGGCAGCGGCCGCTCGACCGTCCTCAACGCCCTGGTGGCACGCCTGGGGGCGGAGGCGCCGGTGCGCCGCGGCGCGGTCGACCACCGGTTGTCGAGCGCCGAGGATGCGTGCGATTGGCTGTGGCGATTCCTCGATCCGCGCGCAGCCGGCGAGGGAGCCGCAGGTCGGCCGCGGCCCGGCGACGTCGAGGCGCTGACTCACGCCCTGCACGGCCGGCGCGAGCTCGTGCTGATCGAGAACGGGGAGCGGCTGTTCCGGCGAAGCGTCGGGGGCTACGGGGCGCTGACCGTGCTGGCCGAGTTCGTGGAAGCCACGGCGGATCAGCTGGGCTGGATCGTCACCTTCGAGGCGTTTCCCTGGCGCTTCCTGGGCAGCGTGAGCGCCCTGGGCGCCGCGTTCGACGAGGTGGTCGAGCTCGAGCCCCTGGGGCGGGAGGCGCTGGAAGAGGCCGTGATGGCCCGCCACCGTCTCACGGGCTACGACCTCGCGTTCGAGGCTCCGGAGTCCGGTCTCTCCGGCTCACGCCGCGCTCGGCTGCGGTCGGTCCCGGAGGAGGAGCGGCAGGGGATTCTCCGGCGCTGGTGCTTCGACGACCTGTTCGCCGATGGGGACCGCGACGTGGGGGAGGCGTTGTTCCTGTGGCGCAGGTGCCTGTCCGCCGATCCGGGTCGGGCCGGCATCGTCGTGGCCCGTACGTGTCCGACGCCGGATCTCGCCCCTCTCGAGGAGCTGGACCGCTCGGTCCTGTTCGCGCTAGCGGCGCTGGCCGTGCACGGGGACCTGGAGCGCGAGGAGATCGCCGCCGCGGCGGGGAGCGCGGGCGCTGGCGCCGTCCACCTCCTGGAGTCCTCTCGCGTCCTCGAGCCCACGATCGGCTCCGCGCCCCGGACGCTGCGCGTCCGCTCCTTCCTGCACCGGATGATCATGCACCGGTTGCGAGAAGCCAACGTCCTGCCCCTGTCCGGAGGTGACCGGTGACGCAGGCCGTCGACCCGACCCGCGCCCTGCAGCGAGCCCTGGACGCCCTCACCCTCGGCCGCGTGTTCGCCACCGCCGTGATCCTGGTCGGAGCCTGGGTGGCCACCTGGGCCGCGGAGCAGCTCCTGGACCGGCTGGCCGAGCGGTCGCCGCGAGCCAGGCTGCGCCTCAAGCAAAGTGCGCCGCTCGTCCGCGTGTTCGTGTGGCTCGGGGTGCTGTACGTGATCGTGTTCGGGGTCTTCCGCCCCGAGCAGGCCGCGACGCTGGCCGGGATGGTGGCGGGCGCGGCGATCGGCCTGGGGCTCGCCGCGCAGGACCTGCTCCGCGACCTCGTCGGCGGGCTCACGCTGCTCCTCGACCGCCCGTTCGGGGTCGGAGACCGGGTCCGCATAGGGGAGTTCTACGGCGAGGTGACCGCGATGGGCATGCGGTCGATCCGACTCCGCACGCCGGACGACAGCCAGATTACGGTGCCGAACTCGGTGGTGGTCCGGAGCTCGGTCGGCAACGCGAGCGGCGGACACCTGGGGTGCCAGGTCGTGAGCGAGATCTGGCTCCCGGGCGACGCGCCGGTGGCCGAGATACGCCGCCTGGCCTTCGAGGCGGCGTCGTCCTCGCGCTTCGTGGACCTGTCCCGTCCGGTCGAGATCGCCGCCGAGGCGGTCTTCCGCCACACCTTCCTCATCCAGCTTCGCGTGAAGGCCTACGTCCTGGACCACCGGGACGAGGTACGCTTCCGGACGGACGTGGTGCAGAGGGTCCAGGAGGAGCTCGTTAGGCGCGGGATCATGGTCCGCGAGATTCTCGCTCCGCGGGACTGAGCGACGCCGCGGGGAGCTCGTCGCCCTCCCGCCATCCGCCCCGGTCGCGATCCGGAGCGGCGGCGCGATAGGCGCACCGACCGGCGGACTCCGGTCAGACCCTCAGGTCGGCCAGCGCGGCGCGCAGACGCTCAGCCACCCGGCGTCCGGCCCCGGCCCGTGCCATGCCGAACAGAGCCCCCGCCAGCCCCCCCGGCCGGACCGAGTCCAGCCACCGATCGGCCTCGGCCTCGAGGAACGCGTCCAGCCGCCGCCGATCCGCGGCGGGGAGCGTGTCGAGGGCGGCGCGCACCGGCTCCGGCTCGTCCGCCGCCTCCCCGGCCCGGGGAAGGACGGGGAGGTCCTTCGACAGCACCCTGCCCATGTCCCTTCGTCCGGCGCCGAAGTCGTGCGCACGCCACGCGCGGCAGAGCGGGCCGGCCAGGCCGGCCAGGGCCGGCCCGGCCAGGGGGCTCCCGTCCCCGGGGGCGACGGCGTGGAGGCGGCCCCCCGGGTCCTCGGCCGCCCCGGCCGCCTCCTCCAGGATGAAGATGAGCTTGGCCAGCCGCGTGCGTCCGGCCCGCGTCTCGATGCCCCGGAAGGCGGCCGAGTAGCGCGGGTCGACCGGAATTCGGTCCATGGCGCGGTCCAGCACGGCGAGCCCCGGGTCGGCGCCTCCACCGGCCGGAGCCTCGCCCCGGGCCGCGCGGCGGTCGGCGACCCGCTCGGCCAGGAGGCCGATGCGGCGGCCGGTGTCCAGCGCCCACGGGTCGTCCAGGTCGCCGCTCAGCTCTCCGAGCTGCTCGGCCAGCTCGTCGAGGGCCATCAGACGGTCCCGCTCGAGCGCCTCCTCGTGCCAGGCGGCGGCGGGATCCGAGCCGCGCAGCGCGGCGGCCAGCGGCTCGAGCGGTCCGGCCGCGGCGGTCCGGCTCCCGTCCCGGGCGCCGTACGGGTCCGACGCGAACAGGCGCGGCTCCACGACCAGCGTGTGCCAGGCCGCCGCCGTGGCGTCCTCGACCCGTCCGGTGAGGACGCGGGCCAGTGTGTCGACCGGCTCGCCCCCGCTTTCGCCATCGCAGGCCAGGAGCGGGCCGTCGTCACCCTCCAGCCGGACCGGCGGGAGGAGCCCCGGCGTCGAGGCGGCGGCCAGGGCGGCCGAGGCCACGCGGTCCCAGACCGGATCGCCCGCCCGCCGGTCCGCGCGGACCTCGAAGACCGCGGAGCGGACCGGCGTCCCGGTGGGCCGCACCGGCGTGAGCGGAAATCCCAGGTGGAGCGCACCGGCGAAGCGGTCCGAGGGACGGTCGTCCGCCGCCGGATCGCCGGCGATGAGCGCGCGGGCCAGCTCGCGGAGCGGACCGGCGGCCAGCAGCCCGGAGGGATCCTGCCGCCCGGGGTCGAACAGCACTCGGGCATCCATCGCTTCGATCCAGGCCCGCTCGATCCACGGGACGAGGGTCGGGTTCACGACCAGGGCGCGGGCCGCCATCGCCGCCGGGAGCGCAGCGGCCGAGGCGCCCACGATCACGTCCAGCGTGGGCGCGTCGGGGTCCCGGCACGCCTCGAGGCGAGCGAGCAGCTCGGTCGTGGCTCCCGCCGCGTAGGCTCCTCCGCCCGGACCTCCGCCCAGGACGAGCGCGATCTTCTTCACTCTTTCCTCACTGACTGGAATCCTCACGCATGGGGGTGGTGCCGCGGGCATCCCGTCCCGCGGCGGTGTCCGATCGACTCTCGCCCGCGGACGCGGCGCTCTCCGCCGGGAGCCTGAGCAGGAAGAGGCTCGTGGCCTCGAGGGGCACGCCGTCCACGTGAAGCCCCCAGTGCAGGTGCGGTCCCGTCACCCGGCCGGTGGCCCCGACCTTACCGATGAGCTGACCGCGCTCCACCATCTCGCCCTCGCGCACGTCCACGTGCGAGAGGTGGTCGTAGCTCGTGTACACGCCCAGGCCGTGATCCAGGTACACGGCGTTCCCGGTATAGTAGAAGTGGCCGATGAGCGCCACGCGCCCGCGCGCGGCGGCCCGCACGGGCTCGCCCTTGCGACCCGAGATGTCGACGCCGGTGTGGCGGCTCTTGAGCTCGCCGTTGAAGATCCGTCGCTGCCCGAAGGGGCTCGTGATCCGGCCGCGACGCGGCCATTCGAACGGCCGCCTCGGGAGCCACGCGGAGCTGGCGCTGTCGAGCACCGCCCGGAGCACCTTGCGGTCCTCCGCGATCTTGGCCAGCTCTCCGGCGGAGGGACTCGCGTAGCGGGGTGCCACCCGAAGGCGCGTGAACGGGAACACGTGCGAGGCGATGCGGAGCGGCAGGCTGTCCACCGCCACCGAGTCCCGGTCCAGCCGGTAGCGGAGGACCAGCTCCCGCTCCCCCGCGGAGCCGATCGGCGCCGGGGCCACCCCGAACCATCCGCCCTCCACGGGCGTGAAGTGGATCGGGTAGGACCCGAGCCGGCCCTGGACCGAGAACGGATGGCGTCCCGCCGCCGGCTGCAGGAGGTGGATGCCGATGGCCTGTCCCTCCCGCGGGGCGGCGGGGTCCCACTGCACCCCGAGCGGGAGCCACGGCAGTGGGGGCGGCGTGACCCGCACCGGGGCGAGCTCCACGGACGGCTCCGGCGAGGCGGTGTCGACGCGCGCGACGCGTGGGGCGACCGGGACCGCGACCGGCTGGGGCGGGGGCGTGGTTCCCCCGCAGGCGGCCGCGAGGATCGCGAGGATGCAGGTGCGGAGCGCGCACGGTCTGATCGTCCGTATGGCCATCGGGGCAACAGGTTGAAGAGGCGCGGTCAGAGGGGCAAGCGGGAACGGCCCGAGGGAGAGTTCCGAACGCGGCCCGGAGACCACCTCGCGGCGGCCGGATGGGCGGGACAGGACACAATCGACCGATGCAACCGCCGAGTCAACCCATCGCCCTCCCGTCCTTTCACCGAGCGTCGGACTTGCTTGCCGGTCCCTCGCGGCGCCGGTAGCTTTCCCGGCTACCGCCAAGACGGTGTGGGAGTGCGCCGGCCCGGGGCCGCGCGCGCTCGCGCGAGTAAACGCGAGAGGTCCTGACCGAATGCACGTTTTCGCGAAATGCGAGAACTTCACCACGGCTCGCGAGCTTCGTGAGGCCGGACTCTACCCGTACTTCCAGCGCATCGAGCGCTCGTGCGACACCACGGTCGTGATCGAGGGCCGGGAGAAGGTGATGGTCGGGTCCAACAACTACCTCGGCCTGACGCACGATCCGCGGATCCTCGAGGCCTCGAAGGCTGCGCTGGACCGGTACGGCAGCGGAAACACGGGGAGCCGCTTCCTGAACGGCAACCTCGATCTCCACGACCGCCTCGAGGTCGAGCTGGCCGACTTCGTCGGGAAGGAGGCCGCGCTCGTCTTCAGCACCGGGTACCAGACCAACCTGGGCACCCTGGGCGCGCTCATCGGCCGCAACGACACCGTCTTCGTCGACAAGCTCGACCACGCCTGCATCCAGGACGGGGCGAGGCTGGGCTTCGGCGACGTGCAGCGGTTCACGCATGGCGACTACGAGGGGCTGCGCCGGATGATGGCCTCCGAGCGCGAGTCGCGCGGGAAGCTCGTCGCGGTGGACGGCGTCTACAGCATGGAGGGCGACCTGGCGGACCTGCCCCGCCTGGTCCAGCTGCGCGAGGAGTTCGACGCGCCTCTCATGGTCGATGACGCCCACTCGCTCGGCGTGATCGGTCCGATGGGCAACGGGACGGCCGCCCATTTCGGGCTCACCGACCAGGTGGATCTGATCACCGGAACCTTCAGCAAGTCGTTCGCGTCGATCGGCGGCTTCGTCGCCGCCGAAGGGACGGTGATCGACTACCTTCGCAACCACGCCCGCGCACTGATCTTCAGCGCCAGCATGCCGCCGGCGGCGGTGGCCACCGTGCTCAAGGCGCTCGAGATCATTCGCGAGGAGCCCGAGCGGCGCGAGCGGTTGTGGCGGAACACCCGGAAGATGATGGAGGGCCTCAAGAGCCTGGGCTTCGATATCGGCCCGACCGAGACCCCGATCGTCCCGATCCTCGTCGGCCCTATGGACAAGACCTTCCTGTTCTGGAAGACGCTCTTCGACGAGGGCGTGTTCACCAACCCGGTGGTGCCGCCGGCCGTGCCGGAGGGAAGCTGTCGTCTGCGCACGAGCTACATGGCGACGCACACCGATGAGCACCTCGACTTCGTGCTCGAGAAGATCGGGGCGATCGGACGGAAGCTCGGCGTCGTATGAAGGCCATTCCCGGGTGAACGTCGACATCCGCCCCGTTCGGACGCGGGGTGAGCGCGACGCCTTCATACGCCTGCCGTGGCGGATCTACCGGGGCGACTCGCGCTGGGTCCCTCCCCTCATCCGCGACATGCGGACCATGCTCGACCCGGAGAAGCACCCCTTCCATCTCCACTCGGAGATGGAGCTCTACCTGGCCTGGCGGGACGGCGTGCCGGTGGGCCGGGTGGCCGCGATCCACAACCGGAGGCACGCCGAGTTCCACCAGGAGCCGGTGGGCTTCTTCGGCTTCTTCGAGAGCGTGGACGAGCCCGAGGTGGCCTCGGCGTTGCTCGACACCGCCGCCTCCTGGCTGAGGGGGCGGGGCCTTCGGACCATACGGGGACCCACGAGCCCATCCACCAACGACGTGAGCGGGCTCCTGGTGGAGGGGTTCGACGCCCCGGCCATGATCATGATGCCCTACAACCCGGACTACTACCGGGAGCTGGTCGTGGGGGCGGGCTTTCACGAGGCCAAGGGACTCGTGGCCTACGTGCACCGGGAACAGGATCCGCCCGACTACCTGGTACGCGGCGCCGAGCTGGTGAAGCGGCGCTACGGTGTCTCCGTCCGCTCGCTCCGCATGAAGGAGTTCGACCGGGAGCTGGAGCGGATCCAGGAGCTGTACAACGCGGCCTGGGAAGCCAACTGGGGCTTCGTCCCGATGACGGACGAGGAGTTCCGGTTCCTGGCCAGGGAGCTCAAGCCCGCCGTCGATCCGAATTTGGTGCTGGTCGCGGAGGACTCCGAGGGCCGGCCCATCGGGTTCGCGCTCTGCCTGCCCGACTTCAACATGGCCATCAAGCACGCGAACGGGCGGCTCTTCCCGTTCGGGCTCATCAAGATCCTGTGGCACTCGCGCGGCATCCATCGCATGCGGGTCCTCACTCTGGGCCTCGTCGAGGAATGGCGCGGCAAGGGCGTCGACGCGCTCATGTACCTCGAGATTTTCCGCCGGGGCGCGGCGCGCGGCATCACCGAGGCCGAGTTCTCCTGGATTCTCGAGGACAACGAGCTCATGCGGCGGCCCATGGACCGGATCGGTGCGGAGGTCTACAAGCGTTACGCCCTGTACGATCGGCCCCTCTGACGACCACGAGCGTCATCCTCCAGGTTCACGCGAATCCGTCCCGAGCCGACTCCGACCCCCGGTGCCGGCGGTGAGCGCTCCGGTCCTCGTGACTGGCGCCACCGGCTTCATCGGTAGCCACGTGGTCTCGGCTCTCGTGTCCGCAGGCCGGCCGGTGCGATGCACGCTGCGAGCGACGAGCGACCCCCGGTGGCTGGAGGGCCTCGAGATCGAACGGGTCGAGGCCGACCTGCGCCGACCCGAGGGTATGCGCGCAGCCGTACGGAACGCCGCTGCGGTCGTCCACCTGGCGGGGGTGACCCGCGCCCCCCACCCCATGCTCTTCCGGGAGGTGAACGCCCGGGGGACGGCCCTTCTGGCCGAGGCGGCCGCCGGGGCCGGAGCGCGGCGATTCGTCTACGTGAGCAGCCTGGCCGCCCGCGGTCCGGACCAGGCCGGTGGTCCCGTCAGCGCCTACGGTGCGAGCAAGCGCGAAGGGGAGGACCGGCTCCGCCAGCTCGAGGACCGGCTCGAAGTCGTGGTCCTCCGGCCCGGGGGCGTGTACGGCCCGCGGGACCGGGACCTTCTCCCGCTGTTCCGGGCCGCGGCCCATGGGTGGCTGCTGGCTCCCTCCGGTGGGCCTCCCCTCCAGCCCATCTACGTGGACGACGTGGCCGATGCGGTGCTGCGGGCCCTGGAGGGCGAGCCGGGCTTCGGCCCCTTCCCGCTCGCCGAGCGGGCGACGTACCGGTGGCCCGAAGTGGCCGAGGCCATGGCGGCGGCTCTGGGGCACCGCGTGCGCCTCGTGCGGCTACCGGCGGCCCTGTTCGTGGCCGCGGGAGGGCTCGTCGAAGGCACGGCTCGGCTGGTGGGCCGCGCGCCCCCGCTAGACCGCCGCCGGGCCCGGGACGTGGCACTCCACCGGTGGACCTGCGACGTCGCCCTTTCCGAGCGGGCGCTGGGCTGGACGGCGGCCGTCGGGCTCCCCGAGGGCCTGCGGCGCTCGGCGGAGTGGTACCGGGGCGTCGGATGGCTGTGAACCCCGCTGCAGGGGAGATCCCCGCGGACCGTCGGGGCGCTCTGGCTTCCGACGTGGTGCTCGTGGCCTATCTCCTGGTCACGGCCGCGCTGGCCCTGGCCGCCGGCGGCCGGACCGGTGCCCTCCTCGCACTCGTCCACACCGTCGTCGCGGGCGGGATCTCCGTGATGTCCCGGACCCGTGTGCCCAGGAACGGCCTCCTTCGCTTCTTCCGGGTGGCGTATCCCCTGGTCCTTCTCCCCTTGCTGTATGGGGAGCTGCGCCTGTTGGACCAGATGGTCTTCCACGGCTTCTTCGATCCTACCGTCCAGGGTTGGGAGCGGGCGCTGTTCGGCACGGAACTCAGTGTCGCGGCGGCGCGGGCGCTGCCCTACGAGTGGCTCTCCACGGTGCTCCACCTGGGCTACGTCTCCTACTATCTCGTAGTCCCCGTGGCGGCGGTGGCCTCCTATCTGTCGGACGGACCCCGGGGCCTCGAGCGAGCGACCGTCACCATCTCGCTGGGCTTCTTCATCTGCTATCTCTTCTTCGCGGTCTTCCCCGTGGCCGGACCGCGATACCTCTTCCCGCCCCTGTCGGGACCACCGGCCCGGAGCCCGGTCTTCCCGGTGGTGCACTCGCTGCTCGACAGCGGCTCCTCGAAGGGAACGGCTTTCCCGAGCTCGCACGTGGCGGCGTCGGTGTCGGCACTCCTGGCCGCGTGGCGGGACGGACGGCGGGCGTTCTGGTGGCTCCTCCTCCCGGTCACGGCGCTCGTCCTGGGCACGGTCTACGGACGCTTCCACTATGGCGTGGACGCGCTGGCCGGCCTCGGGGTGGCGCTGGCGGCCTTCGCGGCCACACCGTGGCTCGTGCGGCGGTTGGGCCGGAGGCCGTAGTCGTCGATCGCGCCGGTGCCCCGCATCGGCTCCCGGCGACTCCCTCCCGCGGCGCGGCCACGGGGCCGGCCCCCTCGCGCCGGGCAACCCTCCTGCCCTGCCGTGTATCCAACCATCGTCCGTGAGGGGGAGAGAGGTTGGGAGACGCCGAGCTCGTAGAACGCGCCAGGTTGGGGGATCGCGAGGCGATGGCCGATCTGTACCGGGCCCATTCGTCCCGCGTCTACACCGTGGTGCGCCGGCTGGCCGGAGACGATGCCCTGGCCGAGGACCTGGCGCAGGACGCCTGGATTCGCGCCTTCAGAAAGCTCGACCTGTTCCGCGGGGAGGCCTCCTTCGGAACGTGGATGTACCGCCTGGCGACGAACATGGCGCTCAATCGCCTCCGCCGGCGCGGACGCCGCGACGAGGTGGAGCGCGAAGCGGAGATCCTCCGTCCGGCGGCTTCCCTGGACGATGCGGTGATCAACCAGCGCCTCCTGGCCGAGGCGCTCGATCGTCTACCCCCCGGATACAGGCGCGTGCTGGTCCTGCACGATGTCGAGGGCCGCACGCACGAAGAGATCGCGGAGTTGCTCGACGTGGCGCCCGGGACGTCCAAGTCGCAGCTCCACAAGGCTCGCGCCCGCATGCGAGAGCTGCTGGAGCCCGGATCGGCGGAGCGCGAAGCGAACGGAGAGGCCTGAGCTGGAAGCCATGTCGGAACATCTGGAACGAGAGATGCTGTCGGCGCTGATCGACGAGCCGGAGACGGATCCGGGGGCCACCGGGCACCTGGAGACGTGCCCGGACTGCCGGCGCGAGTACGAGACGATGCGCCGGATGCGCATGGCGCTTTCGGCGCTGGGGCAGCTCGAGCCGCCGGCCGCGGCGTGGGACCGGATCGAGGCGCGCCTGCCCGAGGTGGGTCGCGGTCGCCGGTGGCTGCGCGCGGTGGCGGGGGACGGCTGGGTGTCGGCGTCCCTGCGGGCCGCCGCGGCCGTCATCCTGTTCGCGGGGGGCGTGGCGCTGGGTCTGCGAGCCGGCGGCCTCCCCGGCGAGCCGGCGCTGCTCGCCTCGGGGCCGGCGGCGCATGGTTCCGAAGGGTCCGCGGCCGCCCCGGCTTCGGCTGGCGACGCGGCGGCGGTCGCCGGACGCTCGGGCGTGATGCGCGAGGCCTCGAAGGCCGCCGGGGGCGCGGGCGCCGACCCGGCCTCCCTCGCGCTCGGGGCCGGCGGTCCGGCGAGCCGGCGCGGCGACGCCGACCTGCCCGGGGGCGCGTCAGGCGAAGGGAGCACGAGCTCCCGCGGTGCTTCCCCGTCCGTGTTGGCCTCCAGTGCGGGGAACGACGTGAGCCTCCCCGACGACCTGCCGCGGCCGTACCGAGCGGTCTTCTCCAGGCTGGAGGCTCTTCGGGCGCAGGGGCCGAGTCCGGCCCAGGCGCTGCAGGACCCGCAGGCGGCCGCGCAGCACCTGGCGCGGCTCGACGCGCTCATCCGCGCCTCCAGCGAGGCGCTCCGCGCGATGCCGGCCGACCCGGCCGTGAACGACTTCCTCTTCCAGGTCGTGGCCGAGCGGAACGCCCTCGACCGGGTCCTCCACGTCGTCTCGCTGGATTATCGCTGAGCCGATGAGTCGCGGTAGCGGTGGGAGCGCGCGCGGCGCCTGTCGGCTGGCGGTCCTCGCGGGGCTGGTTCTGACGAGCGCGGGGCTACTGGCTCGTCCAGCCGCCTTGAGGGCGCAGCAGTCGACGGAGCCGCCGGCCTGGATCGGAGTCGGACTCTCGGCGCGTCCCGCCTGCGATGGAGTGTCCGGCACGGCAGCCGGGGCGGCTCCGTCGGCGGTGGTCGCGTCCGGGTGCCGCACGGCGTACGTGGCCGAGACGGTGATCGTCGGGGGCCCGGCCGACAGCGCCGGACTCGTCCCGGGCGACACCCTGATCTCCGTCCAGGGTCACGCCCTGGGCACTCCCGCGGGTGAGGAGGCCCTGGCCCACCTCCGCGCCGGGCAGCGCGTCGGTGTCCTGGTCGGACGGGCGGGCGGCCGCCGCACGCTGCAGGTCGTCCCGCGCGAGCGTCCCGGGCAGACGATGGCGGTCCGACTGCGGGTGGCCGGGGCCGGACCGGATGGGTCCGGGGTCGTCCGCGTCCAGCTCGCGCCCCGCTTCGGCCCGGCCGACCCGGCGCGGGCCATGGCGCGGCCTACCGTGACTCCGATCGGACCGGGCCGCGAAGGGGGGTCCGAATACGTGGTGCCCCTTGCGCCACCGGCGGTTCGCGGCGAGTCGGCGACCGTGCTCCGCTTCGACATACACGGCACGCCGACGACGTGGACCCGGCGCGGGGGAACGCCGATGGATACCCTGTCGCCCCGTCTCCTCGCTATCCGGGACTCGGTCCTGCGAGAGGCGCGCGCGCGCCTCGATTCGCTTCGGACGGTGTACCGCAGCCAGCTCAGGTCCGCGCTCCAGCGGTCGGAGGCCTTCCAGTCCACGAGCGGGACGGTCCGCCTGGCGGGGGCCGAGTTCCGCCCCCTGGATCCGGACCTCGCCTCGTATTTCCAGGGAGCCGACGCCGGGCTCCTGGTGCTGCGCGTCCTGCCCGGCACGCCGGCCGGGATGCTGGGGCTTCGAGCCGGAGACGTGGTCGTCCGGGCCGCCGGTGACCCGGTGCGCGACGCGCTGGACCTCCGCTCGGCACTCGCGAAGGTGGCGCCGGACGATTCGGTCGACGTTGTTTGGATCCGGAAGGGCAAGTCGATGCGTGGAGTGCTCCGGGGGCCTTGACCCCCGGAGTTCGCTCAGAGGCCCTCGGGCCTCCTCCCGACCTCCGCCTCCAGGGCCTCGATCCCGCGCCGCACGACGTCCGGGATCGGCGTCTTCACCGACTTCCCGTAGTCGTACGACACCACCACGCCGCCACCGGTCGCGGCCACCGCCTCCTGCCCGAGCGACACGAGCCGGTACTCCATCACGCAGCGGTCCTCCTCGACCCTCAGCGTCCGCGTGGCCGCCACGACCTCATCGGGGTACAGGAGGGCACGGCGGAAGCGACAGTCGGTGGAATGGAGGATGGCGCCGATGCCGGCCCGCTCGTACGAGGCTGTGAAGCCGCAGCGGACCAGGTAGTCGATCCGCGCGGACTCGAAGTAGCGGAAGAAGACCGTGTTGTTGACGTGACCGTACAGATCCATGTCGCCCCACTGGACCGGGAGCCGCACGGTCACGGGAAATCCGCCCAGGTCCGGCGATGTCGGGTTCGGAGGGGACTCGGATGGGATGCGCTGGATCATGCTGCAGTCTCCCGTGGCTTCGTTCGTCGGGGCCGGCCGGTTGGCGCGCTGCGCCACGCCGATCATAACGTGAAGGTGCGCTCCGTGACGTGGATGCGGAGAGCCGAGGCCTATCAGCGGGCGCCGGAGGACGGCGCCGCTCCGAGGTGACGATGGCGAACAAGGACTGGTCCACCCTCATCGTGGCGCTGCTCCTCGGAGCGCTCACGTTCGCCTTCCTGAACGGCTATTTCGTCGCATCGTGGCAGGTGCTGTACGTCGGCTCGAGCTGGCCGAGCCTGTCGGAGCTCGTGCGTCGCGGCGTCGTCGAGCCCTGGCTCGTCGACTCGCCCCTCGGCCTTCGTGTCACCGAAGGGGTCCTGTTCGGCCTGTCGCTCCTGGTGGGCCTCATCCGCGGCCGGGAGCCCTGGTCCAGCGCCTTCGCCGTGTGGCTCGGGGTCATGCTGCCGCTGGTGCCGGTGCTCGTGGCCCGCAGCCTCCTCTCCAACAGTCGACTGCTCACCATGAGCGTCTTCGGACACGGAGACATCCCCAGCCTCGCGATCCTGTACGAGGCGGTTCGAACGGGGCTCCCGATCTTCGCCGGGATACTGATCGCCATGGTCCTGGTGTGGCTGGGCCGCGTGCTGTTCTCGAGCAAGTGACGCCGCCCTCGCGGCTCCCCCCCGCGTTTCGCGAGCTGGCGGCCGAGCTGAGAGAGGCGTTCGCCCGCTGGGACCGCGAGCCCCGTCCCTGGCCGGAGGCCCGATTCGCCGACCTCGCGCTCCGCTCCTTCGAGCTCCAGTGGCACACGGTGGCCCCGTACCGGGCGTACTGCGAGGCGCGCGGCGCGAGCCCCGACACGGTGGCCGACTGGCCGGACATTCCCCCCGTGCCGACCGCGGCTTTCCGGCACGTGGACCTGGCGGTGGCGCCGCGCGCCGGGGGAGATCTCCGCTTTCGGACCAGCGGGACGACCCGCGGCGACGGGGAGCGCGGGACGCATCGGGTCGTGGATCCGGAGCTCTACCGGGCGTCCCTGGAGGCCACGTTCGCCCGCCTGGTGCTCGGGCGGCCCGCGCGCGAGTGCGGCCCGAACGGGCCGCTCGTTCTGTCGCTCATCCCTCCCTTCGCCCGGGGATCCGACTCCTCGCTGGCCTGGATGAGCGACGATGTCGCCGCCCACCTGGGGCGCCCGGGATCGCGCAGTGTCGCCCCGCGGGGCGAACCGGATGCGGCCGAGGCGCGGTCCTCGATCCTCGCCTGTGCCGAGGGCAGGATTCCGGTGTGCATCCTGGGCACGACCCTGGCCGTCGATGCGTGGACCCGTGCCCTCGAGGCGAAGGCGGACGCCCTCGAGCTTCCGCCCGGCTCGGTCCTCATGGACACGGGTGGCGCCAAGGGCCGTCCGGGACTCCAGCGGGAAGAGGTCCTGGCCCGCGTCTCGGCCACCCTCGGACTCGGAGCGGAGGCCATCGTCAACGAGTTCGGCATGACCGAGCTCCTCTCGCAGCGCTACGGCCGGGGATCGGCGGACGCCGGGGCCTCGCCCCCGCTCGTCGCGCCGCCCTGGCTGCGGACGCGGGCCCTCGACCCCGTGACGCTGGAACCGATGCCCGAGGGGGAGGCAGGCATCCTCTGCCATACGGACCTGGCCAACGCCGGCAGCGCGGTCAGCGTCCTCACGGAGGACCTGGGCCGGGTCCGTGACGGCGTCCTGGAGTGGATCGGACGCGCACCCGGAGCCCCGCCACGCGGGTGCTCCCTTGCCACCGCCGAGCTCCTGCGGGCCGGTGAGGGCTGAGGGAGGTCCGCCCGCGTCTCGGGATCCCTGGCACCTTCCGGGGCTCCCGGCGGCGGCGCCGCTCCGGCACTTCACGGGGACGAGCCCGGGCGGGCGCGGGTTCCGCGTGCCGGCCCTGGACCGGGAGACCGCCCGTCTCGTAGCCGACGAGGTGCGCCGCTCCGCCCTCCGCGCGCGGCGGGAGCGGTCCACCGAGCGGGTGATCGCCGCCGTCTCTCGCGCGGCGCTCCGGCTGGCGGACCCGGGGCAGCCGGACGGCGCCGCCGCGGCCCGGGATCTGTCCGAGGAGATGGGATGGCCCGGGAGCCTGACCGCGGAGACGCTGGCCGGCATGAGGGCCTCGTGGACGGCCGAGGCGCTGGCTGGCGTCGTGCGCCGCGAGCTGGGCGGCCCGGAACCGCTGGACGGCTGGACGACGGGAGGCGTGCTGGCCGCACCGCGCCGGCGGCGAGCGTCGGGCCCCCCTCTGCTCCTGGTCGTGCACGCTGGGAACGTGCCCGGGGTGGCGGTCACGGCGGCCGTGCGCGGACTCCTCGTGCGCTCGGGCGTCCTGTGCCGGGCGCCGCGGAGCGAGCCGGCGCTCCTGGCGCGCTTCGCCCGCGCCCTCTCCGAGGAGGACTCGCTCCTCGGCCATTGCCTGGCCACCACCTGGTGGCCGGAGGACGAGACGGAACCCTGGGACTCCTGGGTAAAGCGCTCACGTAAAGTGGTTGTGTATGGAGGGTCCAGGGCCGTCGACGGCGTCCGGGCCCGCCTCCCGGCGCACGTCGACCTCGTGGCCTATGGGCCCCGCATCGGGATCGCCGCCATCCTGGCGGATGCCTCGCTGCCGGCGGCGGCTCGCGCCCTGGCGCGGGACGTGTGCGCCTACGACCAGCAGGGGTGTGTCTCACCCCGGCTCGTCTACGCCGTGGGACGGGATGGCGACGCGGTCGGAGAGGCGCTCGCGGAAGCCCTCGAGCGGAAGACCTCCGAGCGCCCGCCGCCCGAGCCCGATGCCGACACGGCCGTGTCCGTGCGGAGCGCCCGGGCGGAGGCCGAGTTCGCGTCGCTCGGCGGCCGGCCGGTGCGGCTCCTGGCCAGCGGCGAGCTTCCGACCTGGACCGTCGTCGTGGGCGGAGACCCCCTCATCACGGAGGGCCTGCCGCGCTTCGTGCGCGTGCACCAGGTCGAGGGCGTGAGGGAGCTGGAACGGACGCTGGAGCCGCTCGAGGGCCGGATACAGAGCGTGGGCTACGCCGGGTCCACGGGTCTCGATGACCTGGCGGACATGGCCGCGCGTCTCGGGGCATGCCGCGTCGCCCCGGTCGGCACGCTGGCGTGGCCACCCCCGGATTGGCTCCACGACGGGCGTCCGCAGCTCCTCCCCCTCCTCGCCTGGACCGAGCGCGAGTGACGGGTCAGTCCCCCGCGGCCCATTGTCGGAGCAGCGGGTCACCCACCCAAAGGCCGGCCGACGTCTCCTCCAGGAGTCCCTGGCGAAGGAGCGAGGCGGCCGCGCGCTGGGCACTCGAGGCGGTTCCGAGACCCGAGGCCTCGAGGAATTCCGCCCCGAAGGGGTGAGGTTCCCAGCCGGCGCGCGCCACGCCCCGGAGGAAGCGCCGCTGGTTCGGAGTGAGCGAGCCCCAGAGCTCTCTCCACGCGCGCGCCTCCCGTGCGGCCACCCGGTCCACGGCTTCCTGAACCATCGGGGCCTCGACCCGCCGGCCGGCGGCGGCGAGGTCCCAGAGCTCGCGGCTCGCCTCCTGCAGATAGCGCGGATGCCCGCCGACGAGCTCGTAGACCCGCTCGACGTGCTCGTTCGCCACCCACACCTCGGTCTCCAGGAAGCGCTCGAGCGCGTGCGGTAGCCACGCCGCCAGCGTGAGGGGAGCGAGCTCGAGCTCGAGGAGGTCCGGCCCGCCGGCCAGCCGTCCGAGCGCCTCCCGGTCGTGGCCGAACAGCAGGAGCCCGGGCCCGCCGGCCACCTCTTCCAGCGCAGCGCGCGCCGCCGGGGCGGGGCCGCCCGCCGTGAGCCGGTCCGCATCGTCGACCACCAGGTGAAGGCCGGTGGCGCCGGGCCCTGGAGCGGATGGGAGCCGGCCGTCGAGATCGCCCTCGTCGGCCAGGTCCGAGAGGTCGACGAGCACGGGCTCGAGCCCGGCCGCGCGAAGCCGCGACACCGTCTGGAGGGCCATGGAGCTCACGCCGCGGCCGATGCGACCGGCCACGGCCGCGGGGCGACCGGCGCGAGCCGCCTGGACCAGTGCCTCGAGCTGAGCCTCCCGGCCGCAGAACGACTCACCGGACACGGGCCGATAGGACATGAATGGATTCATGTTTATGCACTATGCGTAATGAGTGCGGAACGCGCAACATCGGGCCCGATCGGCCGGAGGCGGCCGGGCGTGACGCGCGGTGCCCGGCGGACTGTCTCGGGGGCCGATCCGCCGCTACCTTGCGGCCGCTTCGGGGCCGCCGGGTCGCGCGCGGGCCCGCGGTGGAGGTGTTGGATGTACGGGGCCGGCGAGTGGGTCGGACGACGAGATTCGGCGACTGTTCGATTTCATATGGAAGGTGCACAGATGACTGACGGCGGTGCCGTGTGGGAGGGCTATGCCGCGTTCCTCCGGCGTCCTCCCGAGACGGTGCTGGAGTGGAGCGATCCCGACTCGGAGGCACGGGGCTGGCTGGTCCTGAACAGCCGACGGGGAGGGGCGGCCGGCGGTGGAACGAGGATGCGTCGGGGCCTGGGGCGTGAGGAGGTCATGTACCTGGCCAAGGTCATGGAGCTCAAGTTCGCCCTGTCGGGTCCGGCCATCGGGGGCGCCAAGTCGGGCATCGACTTCGATCCCAACGATCCGCGCCGGGGTGAGGTCCTCGCCCGCTGGTTCAGGGCCATCGAGCCGTTCCTGCGTGCCTGTTACGGCACGGCGGGGGACCTCAACGTGGACGAGGCGCGGGACGTGGTACCGCAGTGCCACGCGCTCGGCATCCGCCATCCGCAGCAAGGGGTGGCACGCGGACATTTCGGCCTCGAGGGCGCGGAGCTCGAGCGCCGGCTCGAGGCCATGCAGGAGGTCCTGCACGGACCGCCGGATGCCGGGCACGGCGTGGCCGGCGCAGATCTCCGGGTCATCGACCTGGTGACCGGGTACGGCGTGGCGCGGGCGGCCCTTCGGCTCCTCGAGCACCAGGGGCGCGATCCCGCCGCGACACCCGCCCTCGTGGAGGGCTTCGGGAACGTGGGCGGCGGGGCGGCCTGGTACCTGGCGGAAGCCGGGGTGCCGATCGCGGGCATCGTGGATGCCCGGGGCGCCCTGGTTCCGAACCGGCCGCTGGGGGCATCCGAGGTGGCGGATCTCCTCGCGCGTCGGACCGGCAACACCCTTCCCTCGGGGGACCCGGCCGCCAGGGATCGCTTCGGCCGGGCGCACGCCGCGCTCTACGTGGCCGCGGCGGCTTCGGGCACGCTGGACGCCGGGGTGCTCGACTCTCTCGAGTCGAGGGAAGTGGGGATCCTGGCCTGCGGGGCCAATCGACCCTTCACTTCCGAGGCGCCGGGCGACACGCGACTGGAGCAGGAAGCCGATCGCCGATTCGCGGTGATTCCGGACGTCATCGCCAACTGCGGCGCCGCCCGGTCCTTCTACCATCTCATGAGGACCGAGCCGGAGGGCGGCGCGGCGGAAGTGTTCGAGTCCGTGCGGGCCGTGATCGAGGAGGCCCTGGACCGAGCGGTCGACCGCGCGGGAAGCGCGACGCGTGGCCTCCTGGCGGCCACCCTGGGCGCGCTCCTCGAGCGGACGGCGGCCGGCGCGCGGGACCCGGCGTGAGCCGCCCGTGAAGGGGGAGGATGTGGGACCCGATTCTCCCGTGTGCGCCCTGGCCTGGTCGGGTGGCAAGGACTCGACTCTGGCGCTCCACCGCTCGCTCAGGGAGGGGCGGAGAATCACCCACCTGTTCACCATCTACGACCGGGAGAGCGGCCGCGTCCCCTACCACGGAGTCGGCCGCGATCTCATCGAAGCACAGGCCAGGGCGCTGGGCCTGGAGGCGGTGCTCGAGCCCTGCGCCGAGGGTGCGTTCGAGATCGCCCTCGGCCGCGTGTTCGGGCGTCTGCACGAGACGGGCGTGGAGGCGGTCGTGTTCGGCAACATCCACCTGGCCGATGTGCGCGCCTGGTACGAGGAGAGAGTGCGGGCGGCCGGATTCGATCACATCGAGCCGCTGTGGGGCGGCGATCCCGGTCGGATCGCACGCGAGTTCGTGGCGCTCGGCTACCGGAGCCGCGTGGTGAGCGTGCTGCTCGAGACTGCCGATCCCGACTGGCTGGGACGGGACTTCGACGCCGAGCTCCTGGCACGGATCGAGGCGCGCCAGGGCGTCGACCCGTGCGGAGAGCGCGGCGAGTTCCACTCGTTCACCGTCGATGGGCCCGCCTTCCTGCGCCCGGTGCCCGTGCGGGAGACGGGCCGGGGCGAGCGAAACGGCTACCGCTACCTGGACCTCGAGTCGGACGGCGCCGATTCCCGTGCGGAGCGAGATGCGCGGGCGTAGTTTCGCCACCCCGACATCAATGAAGCACGACTGCGAGGACGGGACCGTGATGAACCCTCTCGACGACTACATCCAGAGCCAGGCGGAACGCTACGAGGAGGAACTGTTCGACTTCCTCCGGATCCCGAGCATCAGCACCGAGAGCCGGCACCGGGCGGACGTTCGCCGCTGCGCCGAATGGGTGGCGGAGCGCTGCCGGGAGGTCGGCCCCGCCGACGTCGAGCTGGTGGAGACCTCCGGGCATCCAATCGTGCTCGCCGAGTACCAGGTGAGCCACGCCGCGCCGACCCTGGTGGTCTACGGCCACTACGATGTCCAGCCGGTCGACCCCGAGGACCTCTGGGATGCGCCACCCTTCGAGCCCACCGTGCGGGAGGGACGGGTCTACGCCCGGGGCGCCTCGGACGACAAGGGGCAGGTGTTCATGCACCTCAAGGCGCTGGAAGCGTGCCGAAACGCGGCGGGCGAGCTTCCGGTGAACGTGAAGCTCGTGATCGAGGGCGAGGAGGAGATCGGCAGCACCAACGTCGAAGACTTCATCGTCCGGCACCGGGACCGCCTCGCCTGCGACGCGGTGGTCCTGAGCGACACGGCCATGTTCGCGAAGGGGCTCCCAGCCATCACCGTGGGCTTGCGGGGCCTGGTCTACTTCGAGGTGCGATTCCAGGGCGCGGCCTCGGACCTCCACTCGGGGGCGTACGGCGGGACCGTCGAGAACCCGGCCAACGCACTGGCCACCGTGATCGGACGACTGAAGGACGGGGCCCATCACATCACCATCCCCGGCTTCTACGACGACGTGCGTCCGATCACCGAGAAGGAGAGGGAGAACCTGGCCGCGCTCCCCTTCGACGACGCCGACTACCTGGACTCCCTCGGGGCGCCGGCGCTGGCCGGGGAGGACGGGTTCGGCACGCTCGAGCGCGTGTGGTTCCGGCCCACCCTCGACGTCAACGGTCTCCTGTCGGGCTTCACGGGAGAAGGCGCCAAGACGGTGCTCCCCGCGAAGGCCATGGCCAAGATCTCCATGCGGCTGGTGCCGGATCAGGATCCCGCGGCGATCTGCGCGGCGTTCGAATCGACGATCCGCGAGCTGGCGCCCGACGGCGTGACGGTCGAGATCGATCGGCTGAACTCGGGCGCGGCCTGGGCGGCCGATCCGGAGGGCCCCCTGTTCACGGCCGCCGCGGAGGCGCTCGCGGCCGCGTTCGGCCGGGAACCGGTATTCGTCCGCGAGGGCGGATCGATCCCGATCGTCGGCCTGTTCTGCGACACGCTCGGGGTGCCGGTGGCGCCGATCGGCTTCGCCCTCCCGGGCTGCAACCTCCACGCCCCGAACGAGTGGCTGGACCTGGAGGTCTTCCACCAGGGGATCGGCGCGCTGGCCCACTTCTACACCCTGCTGGGAGAGCGCGGACTGTAGAGCGCGCCGTCGGGCTCGGCGAACGGGAGGAGACGAGAGGAGCCGGGCCGGAGCGGCCGACCCCCACGGGGCTCAGCGCCTGGGGTGACCTCCGGGTGGCCTGAGGGCCCGCCGGGTGAAGTCGGCCACGTGTGCCTCCAGCCCGGCCGCGGTCCGTCCCATGACTCCGTGGTCGCTGCCCTGTCCCAACGTTCGCCACAGCAGCCCGAACGATAGCGTTTGCGCCAGCAGACTCGCCGCGGTGAGCACCGGATCGCCCGCCTCCACGCTGCCGTAGGTCTTGCCCTCCCGAACGAGCCGCGAGAGCTGCTCGAGGATCCCGTGCAGAAGGCTGGAGACCGCCTGGGGCGGTTCCCGCCCGGCGGCCGCCTCCTTGAAGAGGAGACCGGGCAGGTCGGGTTCGCGACGGAGGACCGTCAGCAGGGCGCGTAGCGCCGACTCGATGCGGTCGCCGGCCGGTTCTCGTCCCGACGGCCCCGACGCGCTCGCCTCGAACGCCTCGATCAGGGGCCGCGTGGCCTCGGCGAGCACCGCCTCGTAGAGGCCCCGCTTGGATCCGAAGTGATAGGTGACCGCTCCGAGGTTCACGCCGGCGGTCCGCGTGATCTCGCGGACCGAAGTCGCGGTGAAGCCCTCCCGGGCGAACAGCGGCCGGGCTGTCTCGAGCAGCAGTCGGCGCGTGTCGGCAGGTGGCATGGCCTCCGTTCTCTCCGTCCTCGAGAGTGCCGGTCGGGGTGCGCTTCATACACCTGTTTGAATCAAGCTCGCAGAGTTCGAAGGGCCGGGCAAGTCGTCCACGGGCCGACGGGCGGGTCGCGCGCGGAGGGCTTTCTTCCGAAGTATCAACATTCTCCAGGTAGTGTGCCCCATGTCGTTGATACTAGGTTGACCACGGCGCGTAGCATGAATTTCCGCGCGGCGAATCGGGACGGGTTCGGGAAGCGAAGCGTGCCGCCTGCCACGGGAGGGTCCCACGATGCACACCTTGCGCTGCTTCGATCGGGTGGCCGTCGAGGACGGAACCGGAGAGACCGTGCACCTGAGGTCCGGCAAGCACCTGGCGCTCCTCGTCTACCTCGCCGCCAACCCCGATCGCGAGCATCCCCGTGACCGCCTGGCCCCCATGTTCTGGGAGACGGACCGCGCCCAGGCCCGGCACTCGTTGAGCCAGGCCCTCTACGACATCCGCTCCAATCTCCCCGAGCTTCGAATTCGCGCGTCCGTGAATCACGTGGCGTTGGAGCGCGGCTCGATCGAATCGGAGCTGGAAGCGTTCGAGGAAGCCGTGCGCTGCAGTGACGCGGCCCGCGGCGTCGAGCTGTATCGGGGGAGCTTCGTTCCAGACCTCGAGTCAGTGGCCACCCCCACGTTCGAGCGCTGGGTGGAGGACGAGCGCCAGCGCCTGCAGCGGCTGGCCGAGCTGGTGTTCTGCCGCTACGTGAGCGAATGCGACGACCGGGCACGGTGGGGAGACATGTGCACGGTGGCCCTTCGCCTTCTGAACATGAATCCGATCCACGAGGAAGCCCATCGGGCCTTCATGCGTGGCATGTGGCTCCAGGGAGACCAGCAGGCTGCGCTGGAGCACTTTCGGAAGGTCGAGCCGGTCCTGGACGCCGAACTCCCCGAGGGACTATCGGCTGAAACACTTCGGCTGGTAGAGCGGATCCGGAGCTCGCGTCCGGACCTCCGGCGACCCGAGCCCGGCCGTCCCGATCGGCCCCGCATGGTCGGCCGCCGGAAGGAGTTCGCTTTCCTGAAGAACGCGTTGCGGCGGCTGGAGGGCGGCCACGGCGGCGTGGTCGTGCTGCGCGGGGAGGCCGGGATCGGTAAGACTCGCCTCCTGGAAGAGCTCCGCGAGCTGGCCCGACTCCGGGGCATCGACACCCTCGAGAGCCGGTGCTTCGCCGCGGAGACGGATATCTCCTACGGGCCCCTCGTCGAGGGTCTCCTTCCCATCGCGAGGGAGGACGCCCGGCAGTCCGCGGGTGGCCCTCCGGTCTTCTTTCAGCTCGGACTGCTGTTCCCCGAGCAGTTCGCCAGACCCGGAGCGGACGAGGGGGAGCTCGAAGCCGACGCGGGGCGCCGGCGTCTGTTCGAAGAGACGGCGGTACTCCTGCGCCGGGCCTGTGGAGCGAGACCTCGACTGTGGATCATCGAGGATCTCCACTGGGTCGACGCGTCCTCCGCAACCCTGCTCCACTACCTCACGCGACGCCTGCGGAACGAGCCCCTCCTCATGCTGGCGTCCGCGCGCTCGGGAGAGAAAGCGGAGGACAGCTGCACCGCTCTGCTGACCGGCTGGTGCGGTCAGCACGAGGCGAGTTGCCTCGAGCTCCAAGGGCTGAGTGATGACGAGATCTCCGAACTCATAGAGTCCGTTCGGACCGAAGCCGTGGGCCAGAAGCAGCTGGACTTCATCCGCCGGCTGGCAAGCGGTAACCCATTCTTCGCCCTGGAGATGGTATCGGCGGCTGCGGATCTGAAGGACTGGTGCCCAACCGCCACCACCTCCCGAAGCCTGCTGACCGAGAGCCTCGAGAGCCTCCTGGGCGTGCGGCTGAAGGGCCTCGATCTCGAATCCGTGCGCCTGCTCGAGACCGTGGCAGTCCTCGAGCGACATGCGACGCCGTACTTGGTGGCGAGGACGAGCAGCCTGTCCCACGTGGCCGTGGCCGAGATCGCCCGGACTCTCTACAGTCGCGGACTCCTTCACGATGTGGATGACCGCCTCGAATTCCCGCACGACCTCACCCGGGAGTACGTGTACGGAAACATGGGAGACCTCCAGCGGGCCGCCCTTCACCTGGTGGCGGGCGAAGTGCTCGCTGGAAGCGCGGAGTCCGTGAGTCCCAGCACGCTGGCGCGACATTTCGAGGTGGGCGGGGATCGCCCCCGCGCCTACGAGTATGCTCTCCGGGCCGCCGAGCAGTCGGCGACCGGATACGCCCACGACGAGGCCATCGTCCTGGCCAGGCTCGCCATGTCCCAGGCTGCGTCGGACGGGGAACGCGCGGCCGGTCTACGCATCCTGGCTGAGGCGGAGTCCGCCTCCGGAAGCCTGGCGGCCGCCGAAGGTCACCTCAGGGAGCTGGTCGATCTCGAGGTCCTCGAGCCCGGTGAGACGATAGCGATCAAGCTCAAGATCGCTCAGGCGAGGGTGGAGTTGTCGCAGTCACGCAGTGCAGAGGCAATGCTGAGCGAAATCCGTTCCTCACTCCCACAAATTGATAGTCCAGCGCGAGAGAGTCTTGAATCGGAGGCTCTCCACTGGCGCGTTCGCTCTGCCATGATGAGGGGTGCAACTACCGAGATGCAGCAATCCGTGCGCGCCATTGAGGAGATGCTACCAATCTTGGAGGGCGCTCACTGTGATCGAGCCCGAGCGCTAGGACTCTATAGCCTTGCTGGGCATGCGTTGTTCACGGCCTCGGTAGACGTCGCATCCAGGCTATGCCAGGAGGCCCTGCACCTGCTTCAAGAGAGCGATCCTGAATTGCGGCTCAGATTCTTAACTCTGCAGGGAGCAATTCTTACTCGCGCGATGAGGTGGGCCGAAGCTGAAGCAGTCATGAAGACGACTCTAGCTGAAGCTCGGAAGGTCAACGATATTCGACGGATATTGACGGTACTGAACAATCTCTCCTGCTGCTATCTGGAACAAGGCAGTTGGGAGAAGGTGGAATCGTCGCATTCCATGTTTGACCAGTATGCGATGGGTCTGTCCGAGACACTTAGCTCCCGAACCGACATTGACCTAAACCTCGCGAATAGTCACCTGTATCGCGGCCAGCCGCGAGCAGCGGAGGACATTCTACTACGAGTTCTAAACAATCTGCAAAAGCTCGACTCTCGCTCCGTAATGATCGAGACTGAGGCAACGCTGGGGCTCATTTATGCCCAGCTGGGACGAGAAGACCGTGTGGCCTCATGCTACAAACACATTGCCTCTATAGCCATTGCTGATCTCGGAAGCGTTCAGGACCGCTTCAAGGTCTACTGGTTCGGTGCGTACATGGCATCCCTCACAGGAGACGACCCCTGGTTCGATTGGGAGGAAGTCAGCGAGCTCGAATCGAACGCGGATAGGGCGGGTCACCTCAAGATGCTTTGGCTACAGCGACTCTTCGCTAGCGAGATGCCTTCGCGTCTTGATCCCGCGAAGGATGAGATTGGCAGAAGGCTGTCACGGGTAGGACTACGGTGGTTTGCGTACTTCTCCCGGCGCTGGGTCATCCAGACCCAGTCAAGCATCTGTCGCGCTTAGCGTGTGCCTACTCTGACGGTTCCAAAAGACAGAGCGGTGGTCGCCCACCGTCGGCTGGGGCGGGAGGGGGACTAATCAGAGCGCGACCGTTCTTCGGCTAGGTGGCTCGTCAACTTCGGCCTCTTCGACGACCGTTGGGAGCTCGTCACTAATAGCCTCTCCAAATAGACCAGTCGAGAGAAAGGCGCGAACGATCTGGGGATCGAACTGTGAGCCTGCGCATTTCAGGAGCTCTGCCCGAACCACGGCAACTGGCAAGGCACCGCGATATGGACGTGCAGTGAGCATGGCGTCGATGGTATCCGAAACCATGATGACGCGAGCACCCAGTGGAATTTCCTCTCCCGCCAGGCCGGCAGGATAGCCGGTACCGTCGAAGCGTTCATGGTGATGTCGAACGCAAGCCAGCACCTGCTCGTCGAGAGCCCGCACGGACTGAATGATCTCAACGCCTCGATCCGGATGGGAGCGAATCAGTTCCCGTTGCTCCGAAGTCAGTGGGCCCTTCTGTCGCAGGATACGACTAAATTCACTCCCGATCTTTCCGATATCGTGAAGCAGCGCTGCCGTCTCAATGATTCTAACGTTTCGGGCACGAAGTCCTAACTGCTCCGCCACCAGTTTGGCTCGCTCCGCAACTCGGATTGAGTGACCAGATGTGTAGGGGTCTTGCGCTTCGAGGGTCTTCACCAGCACGCGCAGCAAGTCGCGGTTCAACTGCTGCAGTTGGATGTTCACGCCATAGCTGTAGCGCAGCCCAATTATCGGAACAACTGCAAGAATCAACGCGAGCACTCCCCATCGTACGTACAGATACGCCACGGCGTACGCGAAGGGGCTGATGATCACATCGAATAGGACAGTCTTGCCGTATAGTCTGATCCAAATGTCGGCGAATGACCCCTCCTCATCCGAAATGGTCATGATGGAGCTTACGGCCACAGAGTTGGCTGCGAAGTATGTGACCGCCGCCACAACAAATGGAAGAAACGCTTGGCTGAAAGTCAGGACGTGCAGGCTTGGGCGGCCACCAAGAGATACGTATACAAACCCTGCGGCCCCAATGGAGAGTACGGACTGCCCGACATTGAAAGCGACCTTCTTCGGCTGATTGCGGAAGATGTAGTGCTGAGTGATGAGGCCGGAAATTACGCTCTCGACAAGAGCGCCCGCGGGCCCCAAGAGAATCAGACTGCCGAGTTCTGGAAGGAACTCTAGAGAAGCAACGGAGCCGGTAGTAGTGACCCGGAAAGAGAGATGTGAAGCAAGAATAGAAAGAAGGACAAAGAGAGACAACGCCAGCGACCAGTCTGCAGTCGCTGAAGGCTGAAAAACGACCAGTATTGCGGCAGCCATAAGGAATGCCGCAAGAATGATCGCTCCGATGAATACGCTTACTCTTCTTTCGGAAGACATTGTCCTAGACGAGGTAGAGAAGGCCCCCCAGCCTTCAGTTACTTACCAGAGAATCTTGCCGGTCCAGAGAATCTTACCGGTCAGCAGAGCAATCGCCCATGCCATGAGAGCTCACCTCCTTTTTTGAGAAGTCGTAGCCTTTCGCTAGCGGCTACGCTTCAGCTTCGCTCGGAGGTTTCGCTCGACTCGTCTTCGGGAAGCACGAAGACTGGGAGGCCAAAGATCACATTGAGAAAAAGCGTCCTCGCCCTGCTTACTGCTTTCCTGCCGTATGTGATATAGTCGACAAGCAGTTCTTACTGCCCCGGGTGGGTAACCCGCTTGGGACCTTGGATCTCTACGTAGCCGCCCACCGATTCGTAGCCTGGAGGCACGCGAGAACGGCGGCCTCCTCTGGGGAATCAGTTATCAGAGTCACTCCGGACAGGCTGACGCTCTGGCGGCGCTCCTGGCCCTTGATGAGGACGACCAGGAGAGGGCGGCCGAACGCTTCGAAGCGAGTAATGCCTTCCAGGCGGAGCTTCACTTCGTCCATGGTCGCCTGATTCAGTGCTGCGAGCACGGCTCGGGCGGCAACCTCGAGACGCGACTGTGAGAAGTCAGGTCCGTCGGCGGTACCCCGGTACGACTCCTCTCCGCCCTTGAGCGTCACATTACAGGAGACCTGGTGTCCGGCGGTTCTTTCGAGTTCGAGGCTGTCGAGCAGGAGGCGGCGTTCGACGTGTCGCTCGGGCGCGGGCTCGGATTGGGCTACCGGGGCCACACCGGAAGCAGCGGAACCCTGGGCAGCCTGGGGGCCGGAACGCCCTATGTCCGGCCGGCTGAGCTGCGCGACCGAGATCTTCCGATGATCGATCTGAAGGCCGAACTCGGCCAGCAGCGCAGACTCGATGTTCCGTACGATCTGCTTGGCGCCGATCGAGGAACTACTTACGACGTGTACCTCGTCGATCCCGCCATGGCCGTCCGGAACGATCTTCAGAGAGCCCACGCCCTCCAGTCCCGAGAGGAGCTGTTCGACCTGGCGCAGACCCCAGGGGTCCATGCCTTCGACTCCGGTGCGTGAATCCTGAGCGTCAGGGTTCATGCTGGGTCAGCTCCTCCGTGATGTGTGGACGCACGGTCCCGCCGCCGTGTGCCTTCGCGATGTACAGTGATGAGTCCGCATCCGCAAAGAGCTCATCGGCCGTTCCCGCCTTCCCGGATGCCCCGTCGTGATAAGACAGACCTATGCTCGCCGTGACCCGGATCGTGCCGGTTCGAGCCTCTATCCGAAGTCGATCGAGCTCCTCGTGTAGCTTGCGCGTCACCTCGTGTGCGCCGGCCACATCGGTGTCTACCAGGATAATGGCGAGTTCATCGCCGCCGAAACGAGCCGCGAAGTCGCTCTGGCGAACGTGACCCTGCAGAACAGCCGCCACGGCACGCAGTACATCGTTACCGGCCGAATGGCCGTGCGTGTCGTTGACCATCTTGAAGTCGTCCAGGTCGAGAAGAACCAGCGCCACTCCGGTATTGTAGCGATTGGCCCGCGCGAACTCGTCTTCGAGACGCTCGCGGAAGGCGCCGTAGCTGTATAGACCGGTGAGTGCGTCGTGGCGCGCGTCCCTGAGAGCTCGCTCGTATCGTCGTCCCATCTGGAAGGGGCACGTGGCGAGGCGTGCGCCGAGCCCTTCCGTGACGGGATCGTTGTGGCCCGAGTCGAGAAGGTCGTCAATCTCGACACGGGGAAGGTTCGAGGCGCCCGGCTCGTGAACCAGCGACAGGTCGAGGTCGGCGGGGGTCTCGATGACGGGCCGGTCCGAGCGCGGCAGGTCGATGAGCTCGGCGAGCGACCGCCGCCAGTGCAGCTCGTCGGGCGGTCCGAACCCGGGGTGGGCGAGTGCGCCCTCGAACGGGAGGACGTCCAGAAAGCCGAGCCCGGGATCCTCTTCGTGAAGGAGCCTGTCGATGGCACCAAGCTGCTTGAGGTCCCGGAGCTTCCGGAAGCGGCGCGATGAGAGCTTCTGAGTGTCGAGGAGGTCCCGCGGCAAGCCGCCGGCGACGGACAGGTGACGCCGCCGCTCGGCCGGAAGGCGACTCAGCGTGGTCGGGAGGCTCCCGGGCTCCACGTGACGGCGCCGGAACAGCTCCCGCAGGCCCGCCAGCGCGACGACCGGGAGGCGCGCCTGGTCGCCGGGTGTACCGCCCGGTCCATCGAAGCCCGCGTAGACGAGCGGCACCTCGCCGAAGGTCGAGACCAGATAGCGGGCGAGCGCCACGCCGGGCGTGACGACCGGTGCCAGGTAGGGCAGTAGACCGGGGTGACGCAGCCGGATGTACTCGACGACGATGGGACTCGTCGAACGGATCCAGGTATCGCCCTGGTCGCGCTCGTTCCAGAGGTGCTGGTATTCGCCGGCCACGAGCTCGTCTCCGAGCTGCTCCATGTACACCTGAGCGAACCCGATCGCGTAACAGGCGTTCAGCAGCTGCTCAGGTGTGGCCGGATAGAAGTAGATCGGAGCTTCGGTCGGAAGGATCAGGAAGGCCGTATCCGTGGCGAGGGCGCGCTCGGCGGAGTCGAGGTCACCGAAGACATCGCCAGGACGGCGCCGAACGGTCGGGACGGAGAATCCGCACTCCAGGCAGGTGCTCCACAGAGTGGAGCCGCGACCCGATGGCGAAGGATCGTGCGAACCGTCACCCTCCGGGACTTCGACGCCGGGAGCGATGGCGGTGCAGAAAAGACAACGCTCGTCCGCTGAAACGCGTAGGCTCAAGTCGCCTCGGGGTGCGTTCGGCGGTGAGCGGGACGTGTCCAAGCTACCACAGTGCCGCCCATCCGCCAAGGAGATCGGTCAGTTCATGGCTTGAGAAGGGAAGGTCAAGAAGCATACCGATCCGGGTGCTCCCCGACCGGTGACGCGAGCCCTGGTTGGAGTGTAGAATGGGGATTGTTAACTTCTATTGGGGACACTAGATACTGCGATGGAGCGGGAGGCTGTGTCCACTGGACGGACAGGGGCCCAGATGCGACCTCGGACGCCATTCGCCGCGCTCGACCACACTCCTTGCACATCGCCACGGCCCCCGGAGGACGCCGAGAGGGGCCGAATCGCGGCCGCGCGCGTGCCGACGTGGTTGTCCGATCGGGGCTCGCCGGCCTAGGTTTCCGCCAGCGACCGAGCCGGTCACGGCCGAGCAGCATCGGCCGCGCGACGCGCGTTATCCACGCCATGGAGCTGGTCACCGACATGCGCACCGCACAGCAGTTGAAGATGCTCCTGTTCCGAATGGATGGGGCGGCCGATAGTCGGAAGAAGAAGTTCGAGAGCGCGACCGGCCGCACCTGGGAGGCCGAGTTCTGCCTGCACGTGGGAGACGATCCGCAGGCCGGGAGGCTCAAGATCCTGTTCCGGTGTCTGTCCGAACCGCTCGAGCCCCAGCGCTACAACGAGGCGCCACCCGGGCTCTCCAAGACTCCCGATGAAGCGGTGCGCCAGGTAGACGAAGGGGATCTGCGCGAACTCCTGGCCACTTCGGTCAAGGTCTGACGCCATGCGCAGAACTTTCCACGACGACAGCCTCCGGGAATGGGAGGCTTACGTGTCGGGCGGGCAGCCGGAGACGGAGACTACGGCCAGGATCCTGTTCCTGTGCCTGACGGAGCCGCGCGAGCGGGCGCGTTTCGTGGCACACGACAGCCGGGACGTGGCGACTGCCGAGCGGGACCTCCACCGCATGGATGATGGCAAGCTCCTGGAGCTGCTCGGCCGGGCGGCTCCCCTCGACTGAACCGGGACCGGCTCCGGGCGCTCATCCGTACCGAAGCCACCTCATGATTTCCGGGAGCGTGGGCCGCTTGCCCTTCATCAGGATGCCCACCCGGTAGAGACGACCCGCCACCCAGGCGACGCCCCAGATCGTGAGCACCAGGAGCACCAGCGAGGTCACGACCTGCCAGGCGGGCGCCACGCCGGTGATGATCCGCACGAGCATCAGGATCGGGCTGAAAAAGGGGAATAGCGACGCGGCGGCCAGCCAGCCGGCGTCCGGTGTGTTGATGCCCGAGAAGGCCAGGACGAACGGCACGATGATCAGCAGCATGACCGGGAAGTTCATCTGCTGGGCCTGCTGGTCGTCCCCGACCAGTGCCCCCACGGCGGCGAAGGCGGAGGCGTAGAGGAAGAAGCCGAGGAGATAGAATCCCAGGAAGGCCGCGCCGATCGTCACGTAGGGGAGCGACAGACCTCGCAGGTCCAGACCGGCCTGCGACAGCGTCACCGCGGCGCCCGACAACAGGCCATACAGCGCCAGGACGCCGACGGTAACGGCCCAGATGGCGATCTGCGTGAGCCCCACCGCGCCGATCCCGAGCACCTTCCCCAGCATGAGCTCGGTGGGCCGCACCGACGAGATCAGGACCTCCACAATGTCCGAGTTCTTCTCTTCGAGCACCCCGCGAACGATGACCTGTCCGTAGACGATGAACATCATGTACAGCACGAAACACAACACCATGGCCAGAACGGCCAGCACGTCCTGGTGCGCCACTCCCTCCGAGCCGACGCGCTCCACCGAGAGGTGCGCCCGGGGGCGCTGGAGCGCTTCCGTGACGCGCGCCGCCGGTAGTCCCTCCGCCTGGAGGCCGGCGGCCACCATGGTGGAGCGCACGGCACGCTGAATGGCGGACTGGCGGCGCTGCGAGACGCCGCTCTTGGACAGGAGGATGGCGGGTCCACCGCGGGCGACGGTGTCCCCGATCACCAGGTACGCGTTGTAGTCGGTCTTCCGGAGCGAGGCGGCCAGCTGGTCCGTGGACTCCGTTGGATCCTGCCCGGTCATGTCGGAGGCGAGCCCGTCGTCTTCGGCCCGCAGGAGCGCGGGAACGTCCACGTCGCGGAGGGACGGCGTCGCCACGATTCCGATGTAGAGCGGGCTCGCCGAGCCGCCGGCTCGACTGGTGAGCCAGGCCGGAACCGTCGACAGCGCGATCATCAGCACCGGGAGACCGAAGGTCGTGATCAGGAACCACTTGTTCTTCACCCGGAACAGGTACTCGCGCCGGATGATGGCCAGGACGCGCGCCACCGAGAGATTGGTCACAAGGCGCCTCCGCTCGAGGCGGCGTAGGCCCCATGGCCGCTCGTGTCGAGCCCCTTCTTCCCCGCCCGTTCCAGGAATATCTCCCGTAGGGTGGGTTGGCGGACCTCGAAGTGCTCGACCTCGAGACCGGCCTGGATGGCCCGGCGAAGAAGCTCTCGGGAGTCCGTGCCATCGGCGAGCTTGAGCTCATAGGACTCGCCGCGGCGCTGCAGCTCCCCGCGGAATCCGTTCTCCCGCAGGAAGCTCGGGTCGCCCCGGAAGCGGAGTACCGCCTCGTTGCGTCCGGCGGAGGCCCGCACGTCGCTGACCGACCCGTCCAGCACCTTCCGCGCGCCGGCGATCATGCACACCCGTCCGCAGAGCTGCTCGGCGTCCTCGATCATGTGAGTCGAGAAGAGGATCGTGGTGCCCGCCTCGTGCCGTTCGAGCACCATCTTCTTGAGAAGGTCGACGTTCAGGGGGTCGAGCCCGCTGAACGGCTCGTCGAGGATGAGGATGTCGGGGCGATGGAGGATCGTGCCGATGAACTGGACCTTCTGCTGCATGCCCTTGGACAGTTCCTCGACCATCGAATCGGCCCGGTCGCCGAGCTCGAAACGCTCGAGCCAGCTCATGGATTCCTTCCGGGCCTCGCTCCTCGGCATCCCCTTGAGCACCGCCAGGAAGATCAGCTGGTCGATGATGGTCATCCGCTGGTAGAGTCCGCGCTCCTCGGGCAGGTAGCCGATCCGGCAGCGGAGCCGATCATCGATGCGTTGGCCCAGGACCTCCACCGTTCCCTGGTCGGGGCCGAGAATGTCGAGGATCATTCGGATGGTCGTCGTCTTGCCCGCCCCGTTCGGTCCCAGGAGCCCGTAGATGCTCCCGCGCGGGACCGTCAGGTCCAGCGACTCGACCGCGGCAGTGGCGCCGAAGGACTTGCTCACGCCGGTCAGGCGAATGGCTGCATCCTGCACGTGCTGACTCTCCTGGAATTCCACTGGACGGCATGCCGTGGGCGGAAGCGGCTCGTCGGACCGGCGGCTCGGCCGGGGGTCGTGTTCCGGGGCGGGACGAATGTGGTGGCGATGCGACGGCCGGGCAAGGGATCGAACGGCTTTCACGGAGCGCCCGCCGGGCTCTATATTGGGAGGCTGTCGGCGGTCGCTGGGCGCGAAGGAACGGCGCTCGTCCGGTCGGAGGGGGCCGGCCGCCGCTCTGCCCCCGGTCGCACGGGTTGGGTCTCCCGAGGAAGGAAGGTCGACATGGGCATCTATCGGGTGAAGTACCGCACGTCGATCCCGGTGGGAAGCGGCGGTCGGATCACGATTCCTCAGGAGATGCGCGAAGACCTCGGTATCGATGACGGAGACACCCTGGCCGCGCGCCTGGAAGAGAGCGAGACGGGCCGCCGGCAGATCACCTTCTGGAAGACCGAGAGCGCCTGAGCCCGGAACCGGCCGCCGACGATCCCGACCCTGTCGCGCCGCGATCCGGCCCTCACCCCTCGCCCCGGCGCGCCCCGCCTCAGCTCCGGTCGGCGACGTGGAGCGCCATGGTCCCGAACATGACGTCGGTCCACACGCAGTGCTGAAAACCGGCCCGGTGCATGAGGTCGGCCACCTCGTCCTGAGCCGGATAGGCCCGTAACGACTCGGGAATGTAGAGGTAGGCTTCCGGGTCGCGGTGCAGGAGCCAGCCGACCACCGCCGTCGAGGCGTCCAGGTACCCCATGTAGAGACGGCGCAGCAGCCGGCTGGAAGGCTTTCCGAAGTCCAGGCTCGCCAGTCGCCCCCCCGGGCGCAGGCAACGGAAGATCTCCCGAAGCGAGCGCTCGAGATCCGGGAAGTTCCTGAGCCCGTAGCCGATCACGACTCGATCGAAGCTACTGTCCTCGAACGGCAACTCGAGCGCGTCGGCCGTCACCCACCGGATGCGCCGCCCTCCCTCCCTGCCCGCCCCCACCGCCATCATCTCCGGAGTCAGGTCGGCCGCCACGACCCGGCCGTCCGGCGCGACCCGGGCGCGCGCGGCCAGCGCCAGGTCGCCGGTCCCCGCGGCCAGATCGAGGACGGTCTGACCCGGCTCGATCTCCGCCAGCTCCATGAGCTTCCGCTTCCAGAGGCGGTGCAGGCCGAGCGACATCACGTCGTTGGTGAGGTCGTAACGCGGCGCGATCCGACCGAACAGGTCGCGGACGTACCCGCGCTTGTCGGCGGGCTCGTCCAGGTGCTCGCGGATCCGGCCCCGGAGGCTCACGCGCGCGATCCGGACGCTGCGACGTGGAAGTGCGTGTCGGCCTCGAAGAAGCCCAGGCGGAGCGCCGACCGCGGGCGGAAGGGAGGGGGGGGAAGTCGCCGGCCCCGGCGGGCCGGCGACCGGCGGGTCAACGCACGGCGTGGGCCTTTCGGGTGGGGATACGGTCGACGACCGTCGTTTCCGTTACGGAGATTCCGTCGACCGTGGCGGGATAGACCAGGTTCATGAACCCGCGCATCGCGAACGACTCCCGGTGCGCCTGCCTGGCGCGCCGGTTGGTGAAGGTGGCGAGGTGGAGAAACCGGTGGTCGTCCTCCTCCTCCTGGAGGACGACATACAGGAGCGTCCCGTCCTCCTGCTCGCGGACGTGCTCCACCAGCTCGCGAACCGCGTCCTTGCACGCGTCCACGGCACCCGGACGGATGGTGTACCTCGTAGCTTCGTAGATCATCGCTGCGCCTTCTCTTCAGTCTGGCTGGGCCAGGCCGGCGTGGGGCCGGCGAGCCCGGCACGGGCCGCGCCAGGACGGCCGCCAGCGCACGCCGCGAAGAGGTGCAACGGACATACCGTACCGGGCGGAACCCTGATCCGACCGTCAATCCCTTGTGTTGTAGGTACTTGCCGGTTGCGGAGGTCGGCGCCGGACCAGGACCGGAATCTGACCGAGTTCGCCGGTTGTGCAAAGATTTCATGGACCGGGTCCCGGAGGGTTTCGTGCGGGTGAACGCTCCTGGTCTCGATGCCGGCCACACCGAGACGATGTCCCCCGGTCCGGCCAGGTCGTGGAACGTGCCCGGTTCGGGCCGTGGCCGGGTGGCGGTCACGGGTGCGCGTCGCGTGCGAAGAGCATGGGCGGCGCAATGTCCGCGCGGGGTGGAGGGCTGTCAACGCGAGCCGGTCCTCGTGCGGCAGTTACCGGACCGGCGGTGGGCCGGAGGCGCCCGTCCCCGCGAGGGGGTGGTGCCGTGGAAGCGCCCGCCGGCGGAGAGAGTTGGCGCTCTGCACCCGGCTCGTTAGCTTTCCGGCTCTTCGGAAGGCCGGACTTCTCTCGTATTCCCGGTGCCATGAGCGACGGCAGGCGACAGGTGGAGCGCGGACGCGCGGGTGCGCGAAAAGGCGGTTCGCGGTGGGGCGAGGAGCCCCTCGGAGTCGAGCGCGTCCGTGTGGGGCCCCTGCCGGTGTGGGGCTGGGCCCTCGTCACCGGACTGGCCGTGTGGGCGCTCTACCTCATCACGCTCGCGCCGAGCACGGCCTTCTGGGACACGTCCGAGTACATCGCGACCGCCCACATCCTGGGCATTCCTCACCCCCCGGGGAACCCGTTCTTCGTGATGGTCGGACGCGTCTGGGACTGGGCGCTGTCGTGGACCGGGCTCCCGGTGGCCGTGCGCATCAACGCCATGAGCGCCACGTTCTCGGCCGCCTCGGCCGTGCTCTTCTACCTGGCCTTCGCGCGCGTCTGGTCCCATTGGACGGAGCGGAGGGGAGTGCTGGCCGTCGGACCGGCGGTGAGCGTGCTGGTCGGGGCGACCGCGTTCACGGTCTGGTACCAGTCGAACGTGAACGCCAAGGTCTACACGGTCTCACTCCTGTTCGTGGCCGCGCTGACCTACCTCGCCATGCTGTGGGAGGATGCCGCCGAGACGCCGCGGGGCGACCGCCTGATTCTCGTGGCGGGCTTCCTGCTCGGTCTGGGCGCGGCCAACCACCCCATGTCGCTCCTCCCGATGCTGGCGCTGGGCGTGTTCGTCCTCTGGCGGCGGCCCCGCACCTACCTGCGCTGGCGGGTGCTCGGCTCGGGGCTGGTACTGGCCGCCGTGGGTTTCTCGCTGCAGGTCTTCTTCGTGCCGATCCGGTCGGCGCAGCATCCGGTCATCAACGAAGCGGAGCCCACCTGCACGAGCCTGTGGCGAGCCGCGCTGACGCCGCTCGAGCTCCTCCCGGGGATCGGGAAGGCCGTGCCCGCCTCGGCGGTGTGCGGGCCGCTGGAGGACGCGCTCAGCCGGCAGCAGTACGGCAAACCGCCCCTCACCGATCGACAGGCGCCCTACAGCGCCCAGATGGGCAACTACGCGCAGTACTTCGATTGGCAGTGGGCACGGGACCTGCCACCGGCCGCGCGCATCGCCTTCACGATGTTCTTCTTCCTGCTGGGCGTCTGGGGGCTGTGGCAGCACTGGGACGGGGACAAGGACAGCTTCGTCTACTTCATCACGCTCCTCTTCACGGTCATCCCCCTCCTCGTCTTCTACCTGAACTTCAAGTACGGGTACTCCCAGCACCCGGAGATCACGGACTTCAACCTTCACGAGGTACGCGAGCGCGACTACTTCTTCATCGTGAGCTTCTACCTGTGGGGGCTCTACGCCGGGATGGGGCTCGTAGCCCTGTGGAACCGATTGGCCGACGGCCTGGCCGAGCGCCGCGGCGAGACCGAGCCGACCGGCGAGGCGGGGCCCGCTCTGGGGCGGGCACGCCTGGTGTGCGCGCCGCTCCTCGTCCTCGCCTTCCTCCCGCTCGTCCTGAACTGGAACCGTGCCGACCGGACGGGCGACTACTCGGCCCGGGACTGGGCCTACAACCTCCTCCAGTCAGTCGAGCCGTACGGCGTGCTGTTCACGAACGGTGACAACGACACGTTTCCGCTGTGGTACGCACAGGAGGTGGAGCACATCCGGCAGGACGTGACCGTGATCGTGCACTCCTACCTGGGGACCAACTGGTATCCCAAGCAGCTCCGCGACCTGACGCGGCCGTGTCCGAAAGGCGTCGATCCGGAGAAGGACCCGACCGTCATCATCTGCCAGCGGCCGTTCGACACGGCCAACGCGGTCGAGCCCTACCGGGATCTCGCTCCGACGCCTCCGCAGCACTCGATCCTGACCGTGGCGGACTCCACGATCGACGACCTCCCGCCTGGTCAGGTGGTCCAGCAGGCACTGGACGTGAGCTTCTCGAAGCACGTGACCGGGCACCTGGCGGCCCAGTCGATCGTGACCCACGGCGACCTCCTCGTCTACCTGATCTCCCGGACATCGCTGGGAGACCGGCCGGTCTACTTCGCCGCCACGGCGCCGCCCGTCTACGAGACGTGGAACCTGACCTCCCAGCTCCTTCGCCAGGGACTGGCCTACAAGCTGGTGAACGGAGTCCTCGAGCCCACCACGGACACGGTGCAGATCAGCCGGGAGTTCGGGGTGCGCTGGCAGGACGTCAAGCGAAGCCGTCAGCTCCTGTGGGACGTGTTCAACGTGGACTACCTGCTGGGCTGGAGCCTGTGGCCCGAGCCCTCGACCCGGAGCAGCATTCCGACGCAGTACTACCTGTCCTACCTGGCGCAGGGGGAGGCGGATCGCCTCCTGGACATGCCCGATCGCGCCGAGCAGAACCTCCGGCGGGCAGACCAGTTCCGGCAGTTGTCGGGGATCCAGTAGGCCAGGCGCCAGACCAATCCGGTCATCGCCGCCGGCGGGAGCCGGCGACGTGATCGGTGCCCGGGGCGGAGCCGGCTCCTAGGGCTTGAGGGTGGCGAGCAGGATCACGACCAGCAGGAAGAACCCGACGATCGAGCCCACGATCGCGTGGCGCTTCCGGTACTTCGCGAACTCTTCCGTGCGCGTGCCGGCCTCGGCGGAGGCCCTCGCCTCCCGGGCCAGCCGCCTCGCCAGCGGCACCTGGTAGAAGATCCCCACGGCGGCCGAAACCAGTCCCAGCACCTGCATCTGGAACAGCCAGTGGTTCGGGAACGGACGGAACCACGGGTAGCCCACGGCGGCCATCAGGCCGATTCCGCCGACCAGGGTGAGGATCATGCCGGCCAGGCCCAGGGTCCGCGTGAGGCGATCGGCGGCCGTGTAGGCGAATGCGGCCACGTCCAGGTTCTCCTGCCGGGCGGCCGGCCCGGTGATGAAGGGGAGCGTGATCGCGAGCCCCACCCACAGGACGATCCCGAGGACGTGGAGGAAGAGGAACAGCCCGGTCAGGGTCATGGCGACGCCTTTCGTCCGGCCTCCGCGAGCTGATCGGTGCCGGCCGTCTCCTCGCCAGCGGCGCCGGCGGTCCGCTCCTGGAGGCTCTTCACCGACAGCGTCCGATTGTGCAGGGCGATGATCGCATCCGCGGCAGCCGAGGCCGCCGACAGGGTGGTCGTGTAGGGTATCCCGCGCGCGATCGCCGTGCGGCGGATGAGGTAGTCGTCCTGCTGGGAATGCTTCCCGAGTGGCGTGTTGATGAGGAGGGAGACCTCACCCGAAAGGAGGTGGTCCATGATGTTGGGCCGTCCCTCGTGGATCTTGAGCACCTGCCGGGCCGGTACCCCGCGCGAGCGCAGATAGCGCGCGGTTCCCTCGGTGGCCAGGATCTCGAAGCCGAGCTCGTGGAAGTGCCGCACGATCGCCGTCGCCGGTCCCTTGTCGCGGTCGTTCACCGTGACGACCAGCGTGCCTCGGAGCGGGAGTGCGCCCCCCGCCCCCACCTGCGCCTTGGCGAAGGCGAGACCGAAGCTGTCGGCGAGCCCCATCGACTCCCCCGTCGAGCGCATCTCGGGTCCGAGGAGGGGGTCGGCGTCCGGGATCTTGTCGAACGGGAAGACGGCCTCCTTGACGGCCACGTCGTGTACGGGCGCCTCGTCGGGAAGGCCGAGCTCGTCCAGGGTGCGGCCGACGAGGACGCGGGCCGCCACGCGGGCGAGGGGCACGCCGGTGGCCTTGCTCACGAACGGCACCGTCCGGCTGGCCCGCGGGTTCACCTCCAGCACGTAGACCGTGCCCTCGTGCACGGCGTACTGGACGTTGATGAGCCCCACCACTCCCAGGGCCTTCGCGAAGGCGCGGGTGTGCGCCCGCATCTCGTCCACCTGCTCCTCCCGCAGGAGGTAGGGTGGGAGCACGCAGGCCGAGTCGCCCGAGTGGACGCCGGCCTCCTCGATGTGCTGCATCACGCCTCCGATGAACACCCGGTGGCCGTCCGAGACGGCGTCGACGTCCGCCTCGAACGCGTCCTCGAGGAAGCGGTCCAGGAGCACGGGGTGCTCAGGCGAAGCGCGCACCGCGCGGTCGAAGTAGTCGCGCAGCGAGCGCTCGTCGTAGACGATCTCCATGGCGCGGCCGCCGAGGACGTAGCTGGGCCGCACGAGCACCGGGTAGCCGATCCCGGCCGCGATCCGGGCCGCCGCGTCCACCTCGGTGGCCGTGCCCCCTTCGGGCGCCCGGATCCCGAGCTTCCGGCACAGGGCCTCGAAGCGCTTGCGATCCTCCGCCTCGTCGATCGCGTCCACGCTCGTCCCGAGGATGGGCACCCCGAGGTCCTCCAGGCGTCGCGCCAGGCTGAGCGGCGTCTGTCCGCCGAGCTGCACCACGACGCCCTCGGGCGCCTCGAGCTGGACGATCTCGAGCACGTCCTCCACCGTGAGGGGCTCGAAGTAGAGCTTGTCGGAGATGTCGAAGTCGGTCGAGACGGTCTCGGGGTTGGAGTTGATCATGATCGTCTCGTAGCCCTCCTCGCGGAGGGCCAGGACGGCCGAGACGCAGCAGTAGTCGAACTCGATCCCCTGCCCGATCCGGTTGGGACCACTTCCGAGGATGATCACCTTCTTCCGGTCCGAGCGCTCGGACTCGTTCTCGTCCTCGTAGGTCGAGTACAGGTAGGGGGTAGCGGCCGGGAACTCCCCCGCGCAGGTATCGACCACCTTGTAGACCGGCCGGAGGCCCACCGAGTGGCGCGCCTCCCGGATGGCGCTCTCGGGCGCGCCGCGCAGCCGGGCCAGCTCCGCGTCGCCGAAGCCGAGCCGCTTCATGCGCCGCAGCGCCCGAGCGAACTCGTCGGCTTCGTCGTCCACGGCCGGAACCGCGTCGCCCTCCAGGTTCGCGAAGGTGTCGGCCTCGTGGACCAGCTCTTCGAGCTGTCCCAGGAACCACGGTTCGATCCGGGTGAGGGCGGCCACCTCGTCCACCGACAGCCCCGCCTCGAAGGCGCGGCGAATCTGGAAGGGGCGCTCCGGCGTGGGAACGCGGAGGGCGGCCCGCAGCGTCTTGAGGCTGTCGTCCGCCAGCCGGTCGTCCTCCAGGCGGCGTCCCGGCACCCAGCCATCGCGTCCGTTCTCCAGCGCCCGGAAGCCCTTGAGCCACGCCTGCTGGAAGGTGCGCCCGATCGCCATCACCTCGCCGACCGCCTTCATCTGGATCCCGAGCGTGGCGTCGGCGCGCGGGAACTTCTCGAACGCGAAGCGAGGGATCTTCACGACGATGTAGTCCAGGACCGGCTCGAAGCAGGAGGGTGTGACCTTCGTGATCGCGTTCTCGATCTCGTCCAGCCGGTAGCCCACGGCCAGCTTGGCGCCGATCCGGGCGATCGGGAAGCCGGTGGCCTTGGAGGCCAGGGCGGAGCTTCGCGACACGCGCGGGTTCATCTCCACGACCAGCATCTCGGACGTCTCGGGATCCACGGCGAACTGGATGTTGCAGCCGCCGGCCTCGACGCCGATCTCCCGGATCACGGCGATCGCCGCATCCCGCATGCGCTGGTACTCGCGGTCGGAGAGCGTGAGCGCCGGAGCCACCGTGATCGAGTCGCCGGTGTGCAC
>CAYXHP010000151.1:0-2854 GCA_964465015.1 uncultured Gemmatimonadota bacterium | reverse complement strand
GCGGCTTTGCTCGAGATTGAGATAAAAATGAGAAAAGTGAATAACTTTAAGAAACTGGATGTAATGCAAAAAACCATAAAAGAAGAAATACAAAAACGAACCTCTCAGCAAGGAATTTCAACTAGAAATGGGACATGATCTGCAAAATGGCATTGATCTTTTACATTTGGGACAAATAGTTCTCAAAAGAATAATTTATTAACAATATGCAGATCCCTGAAATCAAACAACGACTTACCATTGAGACTGTCCTTAACCACTACAACCACACGCCCGACCGTAACAACATGCTGAAATGCCCTTTCCATGAGGAAGATATAGCCAGCATGCGGATCTACCCTGATACAAACTCCTTTCACTGCTTTGGCTGTGGAAAGAACGGGGATGCCATTGAGTTCTGTAGCCTTAAGGAAGGCGATAAACACAAGGGCATTGTTAAGTCCGCCGAATTATGCAACGGAGCAGAGCCTTTAACTGCAAAATCCGGCGTAATTGAGCCATCATTTCCAGTCAGAAGTGAACCAGCTTTCCCGAATAAAATATTTTTGCATGAATTATTCATTTTTAATCATATGCCTATGATCAGTTCATTCCGGAAAGATATGCTCAATTGAATCCGGAGAAGGTGGTTCTCGGCGTCCGGATTATGCATAAGGATCTTTAGTGTTAATATCGCAGGTGAAAATGTTAATAGCACTTAGTTTTTTCAATTATAAATCGCTTGTTAGTATTTCAATAGCTAGCAACTTGAGTTAATTATGAGAATGAATGGATACATACAAATTCAGGCGATGGAGGAGATGCATGCATTAACTTTAATGATCCTGATACTATGTATTTTATAAATTATCTTACTAATCTAATATTTAAATCGCATTCCCGAGGCGTAAATTACAACGATATTCTAAGTGGATTTGATCCAGCTCCTTCAAGTCAAATCAAATTGGATCCTACCAATTCTAATATTTTAGTATGTGGGAGCCTATCAAGCGTTGAGGAGATACAATAATATAAATGTCAATAAAAACGATTATACAATGCTTCAACCTCCAGGAATTACATCAGGTTCGAATGCAAGATATATATCTGCATTTGATATCGCTAAATCTGATCCTGAAATTATTTATGCTGCACGCAGAGATGTGACATCAAGCAGCGGTCCATTTACAAATTTAATGTGGAAGACTAATGATGGTGGTCAAAATTGGACATCGATAAGTCAAAATTTTTCCGAAGCATTTATTTGGGCTTTTGTAACTGATATTGAAATAAATCCTGATAATTCAGATGAAGTATGGGTGTGTTTCGGATATTCATCGAATGGTGATAAAAAGGTTTATAAGACGTCTGATGGAGGTACCAGTTGGACACTACTTAATAACAATTTTCCTGCATCAAACTTACCATGTCAGAGTATCCACTACGATAATATTAATGATCCCAATTTATGCATTAGAAATTTGAAAAGGAGGGGATAAATTGTCCAGTTTCTGGAACAATCCCTCTAAAAATTGTTTTCGTTTGTCTTTTGCAGATAGTTTTATTACCGTTTTATGACCTGATGTAACCAAATAAGATCCTATTGCAATGCATTGGAACCTCATAGTTGATAATACCGGATGGTGCTTATGGTTCAGAATCTGTAACTTGAATAAACTCATTAAGTTATGGGCAACCATTGTCCACCGAAAAGCTGCCTCTGTTGCATAAAAATCATCCATACAAAACCCATCAATTCCGTAATCATTCCTCAACTCACGGATACGGTTTTCACAGTCAGCTCGCTTATTGTAAAGGTGCCAGATCATCTCAGCTGACAGATCCATGTTGGTTACAAAAGCTGCGTATTTGTACTGTTCAAATTCTTCTATCTCTGGAAACAATAGCTTGCCGCCTGTCTCAGGATGTGCACCGGTATCTTTTCGCACCACTACCACTCTTCTCGAAGCACCCCAGCCATGGGCCCGATAAAGGAAACTTGCGGTCCAGTAACCTTCACCCTGGGGAAACCAGGCACGCTGATCAAATATTCGCTGAACTAAGCCCCTGTTCATCTTGGCGGCAACAATATAGTTGGTCTGATTATCTTCAAGCTTACTTAATATCTCATTCCCATAGAATCCACTGTCAGCACGTACTAAACCAATACGATCCTTTGGTATGATCCCCAGCAATTCATCGAAGAACTCATCGAAATCGGTACTGGCACCACTGTCTCCTGTTCGCATCCAGGCATTGGCTACCATTTTCAATTCAGCAATAAAAGCCATCAGGGGGTGGTGTGAACCTCGTCCTGGCTTCTTTGGGTTATATCCCTTGGCAACTCCCTCCTGTATGCCATTGCGGGTGAGAACAGTAGAATCAAAGTCTATCGTGAGTTTATCCAGCTTAACCTGGTCAAACCAAAATCGATTAAGTGCAGGAAAAACCTTGTCGTTGAGATCCCTGTCAAACTTCCTGAAAAAGCGACTGAACGTACTTTGGCTGGCCATCCCGCGTTGCCAATCAAATATGCTTTGTACAACACTATCATGTCGCAAAGTGCCAGAATGCGCTAATCGTCTTGCTCCCAGAATGACGCTTACCATAAAACCCTCGATCAAATCTACCGGAGAGTATCCCCGATTGGATCCAGGGATTGGTAAATCCGGGCATTCGTTCACTAAAAAATCCTTGAGCCCTGACTTACGGTATATCTCTTCTATGAATCGAAGACCTCCCCATGGAGAGACCTCTTTATCGGTAAACTCATATGAAATTCCACTCATCCTTTGGGTGATTTGGTTAAATCTCTGTAGCTTTAAAGTTAATGAGGCTTGTAGAATTTTTTATGCTTTCTAATGAATTAATTGGG
>CAYXHP010000150.1:0-96403 GCA_964465015.1 uncultured Gemmatimonadota bacterium | reverse complement strand
TGGTGGGTCTCACGCTCGCCCACGGGCCCGCCGCCGCACGCGCCTGGGATGCCGGCGTGGAGGTTGCGAGCGCTGTGGCCCTCTGGGGTACGTGCGCCGTCAGCCTCGCGGGAGGGACACACACGGCGGACACCTGCGCCGGTCCCGCCGTGAGAAACGCCCCTGGCGTGAGCCCGCCGGACCTGGCCGATGCCGCTCAGAAGAAGGCCGTGAACGACAGGTAGAGATAGGCGGGCACGGCGCCGTACTCCGAGCGCGGGAGGCCGAGCGCTCCCACGGATCCGTCACCGGCTGTCACGTAGAGCCCCAGTCGCGCCGCGACCTCGTCGGAAAGTGAGACGGACGCCGCGGGCGCCAGGAGCGTGCTGCCGTCCCGGAGGTTCGCGATCGCCAGGAGCTCCGTGGCGACCAGCGGGTGGAGCTGCCACGAGGCGTCGACCAGCGCCTCGTCCCGCCCCAGAGCCTGGAGCTCTCCCCGACGATAGGCGGGGGAGGCGAGCACGGAAGCGAACTCATCGGAGCTGGTGGCGCCCAGGCCGTCGTGCTGGAGTTCGGCCAGGAAGTGGAGGTCCCGGCCGAGCACGCCGAAGCGGCGGTCGGCTCCCGCGGCCGCCCGCAGGACGGCGCCCCCGTCCGACGCGCGCCTCAGGCCGACATCGGCGCGTACCGCCCACCCGGCCACGCTCCGGTCGACGCCCACCGCGCCGGCCGCCTCCTCGTGCAGGGCGCCGGCCCACGCGGAGAGGTCCCACGCTCCGATCGTGGTCCGCGCCCGCGCCAGGGCGGTCGTCCGGTACCCCTCCGGGGTGTCCTCGGGCCGTACCACCAGGTCCAGGGTCGTGAACGGACCCGCGAAGTACTGCAGGCGCGCCGCGTCCACCCCGGTCCGGTACTCCCGGAACGGGTCGGTCGGATCGAAGGGGGCGAACGGGTCGGTGGGAGTGAAGTAGAGAGTCGTGGCCCACGAGATCGGCTGTCGTCCGAGCGTGAGCTCGAGCGACGGGCCGAGCGCCACGCTCGCCGACAGGCGGTCGATGCGGTGGCGCCAGAGATGGTGCGCGCCCCGATCCGCGGTCCAATCCAGATGCAGCCAGTCGACGGGCGCCGCGGCGGCGCTCCCCGGCTGGAGCGAGAGGCTCGCTCCGGCTCGCTGGTTCCACAGCAGCGTGTGCTCGTAGGCCAGGTCCAGGGTGACCGGGCCCTCGCGCGGCGTCAGCATGAGGCGAAGCCGCTGGAAGTCGAAGGCGCCGCCGGGCCCATACGGACTCGCGTCCTCCCAGGAGCCGACGTTCAGGTAGTAGGCCCGGAGCCGGAGCTGCTGCGCGGCCGCCGGGCCGGGAGCGGATCCAACGGCCGCGAGCGCGGCCCATGCGAGCAGGCTCGAGAAGCACCCGACAGCCCGCCCCTTCCGGTCTCGGATGTTCAATCCCCCGGTCCGCCCGGCTCCGCCCCCGGCGCGCGACCTCCCGCGTCCGCCGCCCAGTTGCCGTCCCGCTCCCCGCGGTGCACCGCCTGGCGTACGTCACTGGCGATGCGCCCGTCCACGAGGTGGACCAACCGGTGGGCGCGCTCCATGACCCGCGGGTCGTGGGTCGAGAAGATGAACGTGACGCCGCGCTCGTGGTTGAGGCGCTCCATCACGCGCAGGAGCGCGTCGCCCGTGGCGGAATCGAGGTTGGCGGTGGGTTCGTCGGCCAGTACGAGCGCCGGCTCGCCCACCACCGCGCGCGCCACGGCCACCCGCTGCTGCTGACCGCCCGACAGCTTGGACGGTCGCCGGCCCTCGAGTCCCTCGAGGCCGATCTCCTGGAACAGGGCGCGGACGCGTCGGCGTCGCTCCCCGGCTTCCACGCCCCGCAGGAGGAGCGTGAACTCGGCGTTCTCGAGCGCCGAGAGGACGGGGAGGAGGTTGTAGGCCTGGAAGACGAAGCCGATGTGCTCCAGGCGGAGTCGGGCGAGCTCGGGGCCGCTCAGCTCGGTGAGGTCCCGGCCCGCGACCCGGATCCGGCCGCGCGTGGGCGCGGTGAGGCCACCGATGAGGTTGAGGAGCGTGGTCTTCCCCGAGCCGGACGGACCCGCCATGGCCACGAACTCGCCGGGCTGGACCTCCAGCGTGAGATCACGCACCGCCTCCACGGGCTGCGGCTCCTGCTCGTAGATCTTCCACACGCCCTCGGTGCGGACGGCGGGCGGCGCGTCGGCGGAAGGCTCGGATGAACGCTCCGTCGGCACGGGTCGGCCGGGGTCGGTCATGGTCGGGTCACTCCGCTAAGCGTCGGTACGGTCGTCACGTCGCGGAGCAGGATCGTGCCGGGCTCCACGTGGACTCTCATCGGTCGAACTTCAGGGCTTCGGCCACGTCGATCCGCATGGCGACGCGGGCGGGGTAGAGCGAGGCGAGGCCGCCGATCACCACCACGTAGGCGGCCGCCTCGGCGACGCGCGCGGGCCGGAAGATGGGGACGATGACCGGGTTGATGACCGCTCCCGAGATGCTGAGGTCGTTCCCGTACAGTGCCGACAGGTCGAGGCCGTGACGCCACAGGAGCCACGTCACGCCGAAGCCCAGCGCCACGCCGAGGATTCCGCTCAGCACCGCCAGCATGAGACCCTCGGTGAACACCACGCTCCCGGTCTCCGCCCGCGTGAGGCCGAGCGCCTCGAGGACGCCGAACTCGCGCTCCCGGTCCAGGACGGACATGAGCACGGCGTTGAGGACCGCCAGGGCCACGATAGCGAACAGCACGACCATGAACACGTAGAAGCCGAAGTCGTCGATCCGGACGGCCGATTCCAGCTCGGGCGAGGCCTGCTTCCAGGACAGGACGCGGATGCCCGGCGCGCCGGCGCCGGGCGAATCGCCCGGCCCGTCCGCCGCGGTCGCCGGGTGCGACCCGAGACGAGCCCGCAGGGCCTCGACGGCGTCGGACGTCGACTGGCTGGAACCGAGGAGCACGGACACGGCGGTGGCGGCTCCCGGGGTCCCGAGCCACTGGCGCGCGGTCGACAGCGGGATCTGCACGAGGCCGTCGTCCACCTCGGGGATCCCCGTCCTGAAGAGACCTCGAACCCGAACCAGCTGCTCGGCCACGTCCCCTGCCGCCCCCTGGGCGGTGAGGACGAGGCGCGAGCCGAGGTGTAGGCCGAGCCGGTCGGCCAGGCCAGCGCCCACGAACGCGGCCAGGCGGTCGGAGGGCTCGAGGTACCGCCCGGAGGCTAGCCTCTCGTCGAGCTCGGAGAAGGCGGCCTCGGCCGACGGGTCCACCCCTTCGATGCGCACCGGGACCGCCGAGCCCGGCGAGCTGGCCAGTCCGCTCACCGTGAGGCGGACGGCGGCGGCGCGGACCCGGACCGGCCGACCGGTCCGCCCGGGCGCGCTCAGCTCCGCCACCGCCCGGCGGGCGGCCGACACCTGCGCCGAGTCCAGCCGATCGTCCAGGCTGCCGCTCGCCTGCCAGCCGGGCGCCTCCAGGGCCACGTGCCCCAGAGCCAGGCGGACTCCATCGGTGATCCACTGCTCGTGGGCCCCGTCGCCGATGGCCCGCGACATCATGAGGAGCGCGAGTCCCACGACCATGGCGGAGGCGGTGAGAGCGCTGCGGCGTGCCTGGCGCAGCGTGTTGCGAAGCGCGAGGCGCGCCAGGACGAGCCAGCGCGCTCTCATGGGCCGGGTCTCCGAGCGGAGGCACCGGGGGACGCGGTCATGGGGCGGCCCGGGTGGTGGCGGCTCATCGGCCCGCCAGGGCATCGGCCGGCGGGACCCGTGTGGCCCGCCAGGCGGGATAGGCCGCCGCTCCGATCGCCGTGACCAGGAGGGCCGCGGCGCTCAGGAGCGGGGCCTCGAGCGAGTATTGGACCCGTAGCACCGGCCGGACCAGCGCCCCGGCCATGGTGAAGCCGCCGTACAGGAAGCTCATGTCGGGAGGTGAGCGGTGCCACCACAGGAGGATCGGGGCGGTGAGCAGGGCTCCGGCCACCAGGGCGAAGCCGCCCAGGATCAGTCCCTCGTAGATCACGGTACGGGCGATGCCCGCCCGCCCGGTGCCGAGGGCGCGCACGACCGCGAACTCGCGTCGCCGCTCGAACGTGGCCATGAGCATCGTGTTGGCCACGCCGAACACCGCCATGGCGAACACGATGGCGATGAGGATCCAGTTGCTGGCCCGCGCCAGCCGGGCGTAGTCGGCGATCTCTGGGCGGAACTCCGGCCAGGGGCGCACGCGGGCCCGGATGCCACTCCCGGCCAGGGCCGCCCGGACCGAGTCCGCAGCCCCCGGAGCCGCCCACGGGTCGCCCACGGAGAGGGCGATCTCGTGCACGCGGCCGGGCGCCAGGGCCAGGAGCCGCTGCAACGATCCGATCGGGACGAGCGCGTAGGCGGCGTCCAGCTCCGCGACGCCGGTGCGGTACACGCCGGACACCGTGTACAGGTCGTTCCCGAGCGAGCCGTCGGCGGCGGGCGCCACCAGCACCACCTCCGATCCCGGGCCGACGTGGAGCTTGCGGGCCATCTCGGCCCCGATCAGCACGTCCCGCGTGCCGGCGGCCGGCACCCGCCCCTTCACGACCGTGGAGAGGATGCGGCTCACCCGCGGCTCGCTGCCGGGGTCGAAGCCCATGAGGAGCGCACCGGAGGTCTCGCGTCCGGCGCTCACCAGGCCTCCGCCGTAGACGCGCGGGGTCGCGGCGCGGACGCCCGGCACCGCCCGAATTCGGCGGAGGACGGAGTCCAGCGCGACGCCGCGATCTCCTCCCAGGGTGGTGTACAGGCTGCGCTCGGGCAGGTAGTCCGGCGCCTGGACCTGCACCTGTCCGCTGAGGAGGGCCGTGCCGTTGTCGATCATCTCGGCTACGATCCCGTCCGAGACCCCGACGATGACCACGGCCGCCAGGTACCCGAAGGCGAGTGCCGCCCCGGTGATCAGCGTGCGCTTGCGGTTTCGCCCCAGGTTCCGCCACGCGATGCGCCACCAGACGCCCGAGCCCGCCGTCCCCCGACTCACGCGCGCCTCAGGATCGTTCCTTCAGGCTTCGGAGCGAGAAGAACGATGGCGTCAGCCCGATGTCGAACTCCAGCGAGCGATAGAGGACGACCGTGCTCTCGCCCGGCTTGTCCGTGGGTACGACCGTGAGCTTCGCGGGCACGAGTCGACCCGAGAAGGTGCGGTAATCCGAGAAGTCCATGGTCCGCACCAGCTTGCCCTCCTCATCGTAGTACCGGGCCCACGTGGGCATGAGGTCCTTCTTCCTCACCTGCTCGATGATCTTTCCCCACACGACCGCCGCCTCGGGCTTGGGCGTGAGCACGAACTCCCACACCTCCGTGCCGTCTCGTGGGCCCTGGTAGCCGATCGAGATGTCGTAGTCGTCCACGAGGCGGCTCTCCTTCACCAGGTCGTCGTTGGTGAAGTGGGAGCCCATCCACGACCCCATCATCATCGAGGGGGGGATCTTGATCGTCCGGTCCACGCGGGGCAGGTAGTTCCACACCTCGTTCCCGACCTTGAGCGTGGCGGTACCGGCCTCCTTCTGGGGGGACGTGACGCGGATCAGGCTGTACCTGGTGCCGAGCGACCACACCTTCATCTCGAGCGCGCGGTTCCAGTGCGCCGTGTGGATCTCCATGACCAGGTCGCCCCGGCTGGACTTGCCGCGCAGAAGCCGATCGACGTGATCGACGATCTCCGTCGCGGTCTGCCCCGCCAGAGCTCGGGGACCGCCCAGCGGTGGAGCCGCGGCCAGGAACAGCAGCCACGCGACGACCACGGCGGCACGGCGAAGAGGACGGTGACCCTCCCGACGCGGCCGCTCGCATCCGGGCGCGCTCACTCGCTCCTCCCCTGGCCGGCCGGGGCCTCGACCTCCGGCTCCAGGAGGCGCCGGAAGAGCGCCATGTCGCCATCGATGAGATGATCTCGCTCCACCGGCGAGAGGTCGTCCCAGTGCTCCGCGATCCATCGATCGCCCGCCTCGCCCATCCCCATGGTGATCTCGACCATGAAGTCCAGCGGGAGGTCGGTGCGGACCGTGCCCAGCTCGCGGCCCCGCCCGAGGATGTCGGTCGTCCAGCGCCGGATCACGTCGAACACGCGTCCGGTGCCGGCCGCATCGGAGGGAACCGATCGCACCCGGTAGAAGGACCGGATCAGCCTCATGAACCACGGATTGTCCTCGAGGTAGAGGGTCGAATCGCGCATGAGCCCCTGGAAGACCGACCAGAAGTTCGCGGAGGTGAGCGCTTCCATGGAGAACCCGCCGGCGAGCTCGATCATGCGCGCAGTGGCCCGTTCCACGACCGTCGCGTACAGGTCCGCCTTGTCGTCGAAGTAGTAGTAGAGGGATCCCTTGCTGATTCCGGCCCGGGCGATGATGCGGTTCACAGAGGCTCCCTCGTAACCCCGCTCGGCGAACTCCTCGGCGGCCACCTGTATGAGGTGCTCTTGGGTCGCGGAGTCCAGGTTCTCGAACCGGCTGTGCACCACGGTTCCTCCTCACGGTCCTGCAAACCGTCGGGTCATACTTATTAGTTCGACCATCTGGTCTAGAATGGGTCCCGGGAGGTCCCGTGTCAAGGTGCGACGCCGGCCCGGCGAGTCTTTCCCCCAACACGCGAGCGACCCGGACCTCGACGGCTCCCGCGGGTCTCCCCTGGCATCGGGCCCGTCGCTATGATGCGTCTTGATGAGTCGGTCGCGCCGGGGCGCGTGCCGGGCGGCCCTGTTCGCCGCGCGCGGAGCGGCACTGTTCGGCGCGTGAGTCGTCGCCGCTTCCGGCGGACCGAGGGCCCGCGTTTCCACCATCCGAGGAGAAGCATGGACAAGGCCACGCTCGACCAAGTGTGGGACCAGATGCGACAGAAGTACGGCGTGTACCTGCGGGTCCTGGAGGCTCTGCCGGAGGACCGCCTGCACACGCATCCGATCCCGGCGATGCGATCTCCGGCCCACCTGGCGGTCCACGTTTCGAGCACCTGCGTCCGGGACATGGCCCGGGGCGTGGAGCAGGGAGAGGTCACGGCGGACGAAGCGGCCGAGGAGGGCGTGGCCTCGGGCCTGCACACCAAGCAGGACCTGCTGGACTTCGCCCGGGAGTGCTGGGACCAGGCGCAGGCGGCGGTGGACCGAATCGGAGACGAGGAGCTCCAGGCGATGGTGTCCACCCCCTGGGACATGACGTTCCCCGGGTGGGTGGGGTTCGAGATCATGCGCGACGAGTTCCTGCATCACCGCGGCCAGCTCTACGCCTACGTCCGGGCCTGCGGCGAGGCGCCGCCCTTCCTCTGGGGCTTCGAGGAGAACGCGCCCGAATTCCGGCCGACGGCGGCCTAGGACCCGGGGGAGGGCGCTAGCCCGCGATCTCGCAGCGGGTCTCGATCGGAACCCCGGCGCGCAGGGTGGCCAGGTTGACGCAGCTGCGCTCGGCGGCCGACACGAGCCTCCGCAGCAGGGCCGCATCCACCTCCGGGCCGGTCTCGAGGCGGACGTGGCAGCGCATGGCCTGGAACCCGACCGGGACGTCGGGTGCCACCCGCAGGGTTCCGCGAACGTCCACGTCGGCGTTCACGTCCACCTCGAGGTGGCGGAGCTCGAGGCCGTGGCGCGCCGCCAGCATGCGCAGCACCGAGTCCATGCACGTGGCGAGAGCGAGGCAGAGGAGATCACCGGGATTGGGCGCGTCGTGCAGACCGCCCACGGCGCGGTGGAGGCCCACCTCCAGGGCCACGCCGTAGTCGCGGCTTCCCGGAACGCCGCGGACGTGGACCGGGTCGTCCGGCCATGCCCACGTCGTTCGTCCCCGATCGGTGATCCACGCATCCCCGGGCTGCTCGACGTACAGCTTGCGCAGCCCGTCCTGACGCTCCACGGTCGCCGCGGACGATGCGGCGGCTTCGCTACCACGATGGGGATCCGACATCCCGTCCCGCGGGGGCCGGGCCGATGGCTCCGGCATGGGGGTCCCTCCGCGGGCCTCGAACTCGCCTCCCTGGGACATGACCCTCCCTCCTGCGATCGGTCTCCCTATTCCGAGGACACGAGCTCCGGGATCCGCGTCTCGAGCGATCTGCGCAGCCGCCGGATCCCGGCGCCGATCCTGCCCGGATCGTCGTGCGCCCGGGCCATGATGACCGAGCCCTCGATGACGACCAGCGTCTGCTCGGCGAGAGCGGCGGCCTCCTCCTCGTCCCCCACGACGGCCCGGTAGAGCGGCGCCACTCGGCCGCAGAGGCGGTCGAGCAGCGCCGCGACCCGGGCGTGGATGGCCGGGCTCGTCTCCGCCAGCTCGGCCGCGAACGTCCCGAGGAGGCAGCCGTGTCTCCAGAACTCCGGGCCCATCGCCTCGAGATGGTCCAGGAAGCCGCGCAGTCGCTCGTGCGGATCGGCGAGGCCGGCATACGCTCCCGACCCCACGCGCTCCACGCCCTCCCGATAGAAGGCCTCGAGCACGGCCAGCCCGAATGCCTCCTTTCCGCCGAAGAAGTGGTAGAAGCTGCCCTTGCTCACGTCGGCGCCGGCGCAGATCTCGTCGACGGCCGTGGCGGCGTAGCCGCGAGCCAGCATGAGCTTCCTTCCCGCCGCGATCAGCCGCTCGCGGGTCGGCTCGCCGCTCACCTCGTTCCCTCCGGTGCTCGCATCATCACGCCTCCGAGATTATACTGACCGGTCGGTATAGTCAAGCCGAAACCCCGGCGCATTCCCCGACGGAAGGGAGGCGGACCAGGCGCGGAGCCCACGTCGCGCTCAGCGGGACGGGTCGAGCGTGGCCGTCGGCATGTAGTCGCCCAGGAGATCGCGGTGCCACCAGCAGCCGGTCTCCCGGCGCTCCGCGGGCGTGGTGAACCGGTACAGGTACAGCCGGGCGCGGACGGCACGGGGTGGGCCGTCGGGGAAGGGATCGCCGCCGTGCGCCAGGAGGCGCAGGACGGTCCGCTCTCCCTCGAGCAGTTTCGTCAGCAGGCGGGGAAACCAGCCGTGCTGCCGCCAGGATCCCATGGCGGCGAACCACATGAGCCAGTCCAGCCTCAGGTGGTAGGGCGCGAGGAGCGGCGGGCGTCGGGCCGGGTCGCCCGGCTTGGCCTTGAACTCGTAGGAGAGCCATTCGCTCCCGGGTCCGGGATCGGGGTCCGACGTTCCCTCGATCACGACCTCGTACCTGCGCCGCGTGACGGATCCGAAGGCGCCGTACGTGTTCACGAGGTGGAAGGGCTCGAACGACGCGTTCATGAGCTGCCGGCCGCTGAGGAGGTTTCGAATGGGCCGTATGCTGAGGAGCGCCACGAGACCGAGGAGCGCCCACACCGCGATACGGTGCGCGGGTGCCAGGGGGGCCATCTCCGCTGGCGCGCTCAGGCCGGGGAGGACCGACCAGGCCCGGTCGTCGAAGCAGGAGAAGGCCATCACCATCGTGAGCCAGTTGAGCCAGGAGAGGTTGCCGCTCACGATGAGCGTGGCCTGGAAGAGGAGCGTCAGCCCGCCCGCGATCCAGCAGCCGGGTGCCGGCAGGAAGAAGCCGAACGGCACCACCAGCTGCACGAAGTGAGTGAACGCCACGCCGGAACGGTGCACCCACCTGGGCGAGCGATGCATGCGCCACGAAAGGGCGTTGGGGAGGGGCTGGGTCTCGTAGTGCCAGTACAGACAGGTGAGTTCCCGCCAGCACGGGTCGCCGCGCATCTTGATGAGTCCCGCGCCGAACATCACCCGGAATAGCACCCACCGGAAGAGCCAGATGACGATCGCGGGCGCGTCGGTCCCGGCCCCGCCCAGAAAGATGGCCAGAAAGCCCGCCTCGAGGAGCAGCGTCTCCCACCCGAACGCGTACCAGATCTGCCCCACGTTCACGAAGGAGAGGTAGAGCACCCACAGGAGGAGCCAGGTGACCGCGCTCGCCGGCGTCCCGAGCGCCGCCGCGGCGCCCGAGAGCGCCAGCAGCGACAGGGCCACGCCGGCCCATGCCAGGCCCACCGCCAGCCCATCCGAATGGGCGATGTGGAACAGGGAAGGCGAGTCGCGGAGTCTACGGCGCGCCAGGAAGTCGGAGACCGGGAGGAGTCCGCGCTCCCCCAGCAGGCCGCGGTACTGGTTGGCCGCCACCAGGAAGGCGACGAGGTAGATCAGCGCGAGGCCGCGCTGGAGGACGAGGCGGGTGAGCAGGTAGCCCGCGCTACTCACCCGCCCCGTCGGCCGTCTCGAGTCTCACGCCGCCCCGGGCCCGCGCTTTCCCGCCGTGGCGCCCGGTTCGGGCGTGCGGCTCGAATCGGAGGATGTGCGGGAACGACTCATGGGGAACCTCTCTCGATGGCCCTCTCCGGGTCACACCGGAGGCAACCGCCTGCACCATGATACCTGGATCGAGGGGCTGTCAATCGGGAGGGTCGGCGGCCGCGGGAGGAGGGCCCCGGGGAGGTCGGCGGGGCGTCCGGTGGGTCCCGCCGGAAGCGGGCTCAGCGCAGGTAGTGAACGCCCAGGCAGACCGCGGAGGCCAGCACGCAGTACACCGAGAACACGTAGAGCGAGTGCTTGCCGAGGTACGCCAGGAGCCACTTGATGGACAGCCAGCCCACCACGGCGGCCACCACGAAGCCGACCGCGAAGGAGGGCAGGAGCCGGGCGAGACCGGGCATGTGCACGAGCTTGAACGTCTCGTAACCGGCCGCCGCCAACATGACCGGAGCCGAGATGAGGAAGGCGAAGCGGGCCGCCGAGCGCCGGTCGAGATTCCCGAGCATGCCGCCCGAGATCGTCGAGCCGGAGCGAGAGGCGCCCGGGAACACCGCGAGGATCTGGAACAGGCCCACGACGAGCGCGTCCCGCCGGGTCATCGCGGCGAGATCGCGGGACCGCTTTCCGAGGAGCTCGGCCAGGACCATGAGGAGAGCCGCCGTCAGCATCCGGATCGACGCCTCCACCAGCGGGGCCCGGAAGAGCGCTTCCACCGAGTGCCGCAGCGCGAAGCCCACCGCCAGCGCCGGGACCGTCGCGATGAGGATGTACCATCCCATGCGGGCCTCGGGGGGCAGGGAGCGGAAGTCCCCCACCCTTCGCAGGTGGGCCAGCGTGGAGACGAGGATGGACCAGAGGTCGTCCCAGAAGTAGGCGAACACGGCGATCATCGGCCCGATCTGGACGATGATGAGGAACGCCGTCATGGCGTCACCGGGCGCAATGTGGAGCGCCGACTGGCCGATGAGCAGCTGAGCCGTGGACGAGACCGGGATGAACTCGGTGAGTCCCTCGATGATCCCGAGGACGAGGACCTGGACGATCGTCATGGACACCGAAGATGGGCCGCCTGCGCGGCCCGTGCCACCATGCCGGTGGCCGGGCTAGCTGGCGTCCACTCCGGCGGGCGTCGCGCAGTTCGACACGCTGGCGACCCGGCCCCGCTCCAACGGGAAGAACCGGAGTCTCCAGCGCACGGCGACGTTCACGAGGCCGATGAGGACGGGAACCTCGACCAGGGGACCGATGACGGCGGCGAACGCGGCCCCGTGCCCGATGCCGAAGGTACCCACCGCCACCGCGATGGCCAGCTCGAAATTGTTCGAGGCGGCGGTGAACGCCAGGGTCGCGGTTCGCGGGTAGTCGGCGCCGGCCCAACGGCTCGTGAAGAAGGTAGCCGCGAACATGATCACGAAGTACAGGAGGAGCGGCAGGGCCACCAGGAGGACGGTGAGCGGGTGTTCGACGATCTCCCCGCCCTGGATCGAGAACATGACCATGATCGTGAACAGCAGGGCGACGAGTGTCAGCGGGGAGATGCGCGGCACGAAGACGGACTCGTACCAGGCCCGACCGCGGGAGCGAACCAGGAGGAACCGGAGCGACATGCCGACCACGAACGGAATGCCGAGGTAGATGAGGACGCTGCGGGCGATTTCCGCCATCGAGATGTCCACGACCGCTCCGCCGAGCCCGAGCCAACGCGGTACCAGCGTGACGAAGAGGTAGGCGTACGCGGAGTAGAACAGGACCTGGAAGATCGCGTTGAAGGCGACCAGGCCGGCTGCGTACTCCGGATCTCCATCAGCCAGGTCGTTCCAAACGATGACCATGGCGATGCAGCGCGCGAGCCCCATGAGGATGAGGCCGACCATGAGCTCTGGATGGCCGCGCAGGAAGAGGAGGGCGAGACCGGTCATGAGGATCGGCCCCACCACCCAGTTCTGCACCAGGGAGAGGCCGAGCACCTTCCGGTCCCTGAAGACGTCCCCGAGTTCCTCGTAGCGGACCTTGGCCAGCGGCGGGACCATCATGACGATGAGACCCAGGGCGATCGGGAGGGACGTCGTCCCCACCCGGGTCGCGTCGCTCAGGTGCCGGATGGCCCCGGGCCACACGTACCCCGTGCCGATGCCCACCGCCATGGCGGCGAAGATCCAGACCGTCAGGTAGCGGTCCAGCACGGAGAGGCGCCGGGCGGTCCCCACCCCGGTCACGTGCCGCCCCTCCTCAGGTGCTCCGCGAAGGCGTCCGGGAGCTCGCTGGCCTCGATGGCGCGTGCGGCTCGCTCGATGTCGTAGGGCACCCGGACCGGCTCGCACCGCCAGCCGACCGAGGGCTCGAAGGAGAGCAGCGCATACGCGGCGCGAGGATCCCCGTCCTTGGGCCGTCCCACGGACCCGGTGTTCACGTACAGGATTCCGTCGACGGTTCGCGACCAGGGCAGGTGCGTGTGGCCGAACGCGATCGCATCTCCCTCTGCCAGGCCCGCCAGGGAGGCCATCTTCCGGCAGAAGTCGTCGGAGCGGTCTTCCGTCCAGTAGAGCGTGTTCAGCGTGGGAGCTCCGTGCACGAGGACGGCTTTCGGTCCCGAGGCGTGGCCTCCCAGCGGCCGCACGTCGATCCGGAACGGGAGGCCGGCCAGGTGACGCCGGGTGGCTTCGCTCACCCGGGCGCGGGTCCAGGCGTAGCTCTCGTGGGAGAGCGCCTCCTGGACCGGGTCCTCGTAGCGGCATCCACAATGGTCCGCCCCCGTGGCCGTGGTGGAGTCGTAGTTTCCGGCCACACCGCCCACACCCCGGTCGGCGACCAGCGCCACCACCTCGTCGGGCCACGGAGCGTAGCCGACCAGGTCGCCCAGGTGGTAGACCGCGTCCACGTCGGGGCGGGCCCCGATGTCGTCCAGGACGGCCTCCAGGGCCGGGAGGTTCCCGTGTACGTCGGAGAAGAGCGCGTACTTCACCCCAGGTTCGCCTCCAGGGGCTTGCGGGCCCGGACGAAGGCCGACATCAGGCGACCCTCGAGCCGGGAGGCCAACTGGTCGGGATCGAGCCCCGCTCCCTCCAGCACCTCGCGCGCATCCTCGAGGTCGTAGACGCGGGTGGGCTCGATGTCCACCGCCTCGAATCCCACCTCCCTGAGGAGGCGCCGGAAGTCGTACTCCTCGAGGGCGCCGGCCACGCAGCCAGCCCACAGCTCCAGGCTCCGCCGCACCTCGTCGGGAATCTCTCCCCGGACCACGACATCGGAGACGGCGAACCGGCCGCCGGGCCGGAGCACGCGGTAGGCTTCTTCCAGCACACGCCGCTTGTCGCCGGACAGGTTCACGACGCAGTTCGAGATCACCACATCCACGCTCTCGTCGGGCAGCGGCACGTTCTCGATCTCGCCCTTCAGGAACTCGGCGTTCTCGACGCCCATCGCGCGCTGGTTCTTGCGCGCCAGCTCCAGCATTTCGTCCGTCATGTCGACGCCGAAGGCCTTGCCTCCCGGGGCGACCCGGCGAGCCGACAGGAGCACATCGATGCCGCCCCCCGAGCCCAGGTCCAGCACCACCTCGCCGGGCCGAAGCTCGGCCAGGGCCGTCGGATTCCCGCAGCCCAGCGAGGCCGCGACCGCGTCGACCGGGAGTCCGGCGGTCTCCGTGTCCGCGTAGAGGTCGCGGGTGATCGCGTCACCGTCCTCCGCTGATCCGCAGCCGCACCCGGGTCCACATCCCGTGTCGGCCCGGCCGGAGACGACCCGGTTGGCCGCCTCCGCGTACCTGGCCCGTACCGCCTCGCGTACGTGGTCGCTCATCTGAGCCTCTCGGTCTCGAACCCATCTTCGATCAGCGACGCCGCAGGACGTCGCCCGCTTGCACAACATTGATAACCGTCTATATTGATGGTTGTCAAGATAGCCTGTATCTTCGCCGTCGGGCCGGACGGAAGGAGCGGGCGTGGAGACGACCAGGATCGGACCCGAGGTGGGCATGGCAGATACGATGGACGTGCGGCGAGAGGAGCTGGCGGCCCGGCTGAAGGCTCTCGGGCATCCCGCCAGGCTGCACATCGTCGAGCTGATTCACGAGCGGGGAGGCGAGATCTGCGTGTGCGAGTTCGCACCGCGGCTCGGACTTTCGCAGCCCACCATCTCCCACCACCTGAAGGTCCTGCGGGAGGCCGGCCTGATCGAGAGCCGCCAGGAAGGCACCTGGGTCTACCACACGATCCGGCGAGCGGCGGTGAGCGAGCTACTCGATGCGGTCGGCTCCTGGTCTCGCGCGGTCGAGGTGGAGGCCGAGAGCGCCTCCGCGTGCTGCGCGCCGGGCGCGGCGGAGCCCGCGGAGGAAGCGGGCCTCGGATCTCCCGCGGTGAGCTGATCCGCCGCCGGGCCCGGCGCGAAGGGCCCGTCTTCTCCCGCTCCGAGTGGGCTTCATCGGCCGGCGGACCCGTGCCGCTCACCCTCTGGGCTCCCGCCTCGCGATTCGGCGTCGTCCCGGGCCACGACGGATGAGAGTGCGCCCGGAGGCACCGTCCGGGTGATGAACCTCAGGACGTCACGCTCTCCCCGGCCGATCCGGATGTGCCCGCGCTCCCGGACCGACCCTTGAGACCCGGGATGAGCCCCGGCGTGGTGGCGCGGTACGCCCGGTAGCGCTCGCCGTGATAGGTGAGGAGGTCACGCTCCTCGAAGCGGAGGGCGACGAGGATGTAGGCCGTGGACACCGCCGCGAACAGAACGTGGCCGGTGGTCATGGTCGGAGCCGCCCAGAAGGCGACGATGAAGCCGAGCATGAGGGGATGCCGCACGTAGCGGTAGAAGCCGCGAGTCTGGAAGGTCGGGTGGTGGTACTCCTGGCCCCGGAGGTGCACCCACGCCTGCCGAAGCCCGAACAGGTCGAAGTGGTCGATCATGAAGGTGCCCAGGAACACGATGGCCCAGCCGGCCGCGAACAGGGCCCATACGAGGTCCCGGCCCACGGGGCTCCGGATGTCCCACACCGTCCCCGCGATCGGGCGCCACTGCGTGAAGATGAGCAGCAGGATGACACTGGCCAGGAGGACGAAGGTGCTCCGCTCGGCCGCGTGGGGCACGATCCTGGTCCAGCGGCGCTTGAACGCTGGCCGGGCCATGATGCTGTGCTGGAGGCCGAACAATCCGAGCAGGACGAGATCGACGAGGACCGCCGTGCCCACCGGTCCCTGCACGCCCCCGTCGACCGACGTGGGGGTCACGAATCCGCCCAGGAAGCCTATGGCGTACAGGAAGGTGACGAAGAAGACGAGATACGAGCCCATGGCGTAGGCGAAGATCAGCGCGCGTCCCATGCTTGCCTCCCGTGCAAGGCTGCGCAGAGTATGGCTGTGGTGCCGAACGGGAGGGATCGTCTCGTGGCGATCCCTCGATCTATGTCGTGACCGAACGCCGTAGATGCCGGTGCCCTGGAAGAGCCGAGGGAAGAGTGTGGGGGAGCGGGCGGTCCTGGCCAGTCCCCCCGGCATCGGAAGCACCGGGGGGCGGGACGGGCCCGCGGGGGCGCCGCGCTCAGACCAGACGCGCGTTCGGAGCGGCGCGTCCCAGGATGGCGGACGACTCGGCCCGAGTCGCGCCGAACACGGCCGTGGCGCCGGCGTCGGCCGTGATGCAGCGGTCGGCGACGACCGTGACACTGTGCACGGACGTTCGCCACGGGGCGCCCGTGGCCGGATCGAGGATGTGGCCGTACCGCCGACCATGGTAGTCGAAGAACTGCTCGTAGTCGCCGGAGGTGGCCACGGCCCGGTCGCTGAGCTCGATCTGTCCGGCGAGCCGTGTCGGGTCGTCCGGCGAGCGGATCCCGATGCGCCACGCCGAGCCCTCGGGGGAGCGCCCCAGGGCGTACAGGTCGCCGCCTGCGTTCACCATGCCGTCACGGATGCCGAACCGGCGGAGCGCCGCGACCGCGCGGTCCACGGCGTGACCCTTGGCGATCCCGCCCAGGTCGACCCCCACCTCCGAGTGACGGCGGATGATGTAGCGGGAAGGCCCTGCGGCCGCCGGCGCCTGCAGGTCGGCCGCACCGGCAGCCGTACCGGCCGGTCCCGCGACCTCGAGCTCGCGGTACAGCGCCTGGCCCGCGAAGGCGGCCACCGCGTCGGCGGTCGGCGGCGCGTGCCGGTGATCCACGTCCCACAGTGCGAGCGCGCGCGCCAGCCCGGGATCGAAGCGGTCCCCGCTGGCCCGGGCCCACCGGATGCCCTCGGCCACGACCTCGGCCGTCTCCGCGCTCACCGGCGTACGCACGCCGACGGCCGCGTCGTTGACCCGGCCGACCTCCGAGGTGCGACTGAAGCGGGTCATGGTCCGATCCACGCGGCGAAGCTCAGCCAGCGCGGCCTCGATCGCCGCCTCGGCCCGCCCGCCGTCCGCATCGACCACCCCCACCTCGGCGATCGTTCCCATGACGGGGATGGTCCGCCGGTACAGGCGCCGGCCTCCCCGCTCGAGGAGGCGCGGGGCGAGAGCGACCGCAAACGCTCCGGCTCCCAGCCCGATGAATCTCCGACGCGTGATCTGCTCTGGTGTGCTCATGGCTCGCTGCTCCCGTTGGAGCGCTGCTCGATGCGGTAGGTCGGACAGGTGGACCGGTCACGGTCCCCGCCGTACAGCGTGCAGCCGTCGCCCCCCGGACCGTGGAGCGCGCAGTCCCCGCAGCCGTCCTCGTGCCGATCCGCCAGGCCCAGACCCACGTACAGGCCGACCAGGATCGCCATGCCGACGACGCCGATCACGAACTCCACGTCAGGCCCCCGCGCTCAGCAGGCCGGCGAAGCCCATGAACGCCATGGACAGGCTGGCCGCGATGATCATGGCGAGGCCCATCTCCCGAGCGATGGCCGGAACACTGGCCGTCTCGGAGCGCTGGCGGATCGAGGCCATCAGCACCAGGGCCAGCGTGAAGCCCGCCCCCGCTCCGAGCGCGAAGGCCAGGCCTTCGAAGAAGCCGTAGCCGCGCGCGTACTGGAACAGGGCCAGATACAGGATGGCGCAGTTGGTCGTGATGAGGGGCAGGTAGATGCCCAGCGCCCGGAACAGGGCCGGGCTCGTCTTCTTGACGACCATCTCCACGATCTGGACCAGGGAGGCGATGACGACGATGTAGGAGATGAGCCGGAGATAGGGCGCCACCGGGAGGACGAAGGCGTTGAGGAACGAGACGGCGCTGGCGGTGAGCACCATGACGAAGGTGACCGCGCCCCCCATGCGGAGCGCCGTCGGCACCTGCTTGGACACGCCGAAGAAGGGGCACAGCCCCACGAAGTAGGCGAGCACGAAGTTGTTGATCAGCGCCGCCGACACGAAGATGCGCGTGAGGTCGCCCATGGCTCTCTACCGCCTCTCTCCAGGCTCTCTGCCGCCGTTCATCAGGCCACCATCTCGGACCGCCGCTCTTCCTCGGGAGCCCGGACGCCGTTGGGCCACCGGCGCGGCTTCACGGCCACGTCCTTCTTTTCTCCACGCTGCCACCACCAGCTCAGCCCCATGAGGATGCCGCCCAGGGTGAGGAAGCCGCCGGGCGGCAGGATCATGATCACCCATGGCTCCCAGTTGTGCGGCATGACCTGGATGCCCAGGAAGGTCCCGTTCCCGAGGATCTCCCGGAAGCTTCCCATGAGGAGGAGGGCGATGGAGAAGCCCGCCGCCGTGCCGGCCGCGTCGAGGATCGAGGGCAGAAGGCGGTTCTTCGACGCGAACGCCTCGGCCCGGCCCAGGATCATGCAGTTGACCACGATGAGTGGGACGAAGGCGCCCAGAGCCTTGGAGATCGACGGCGCCACGGCTCCCATGATGAGGTCCACGACGGTGACGAAGGTGGCGATGATGAGGATGTAGCCGCTCATCCGGACCTGACTGGGAATGTAGTCCTTGACGAGCGACACCAGGGCGCTCGATCCCAGGATCACGAAGGCCGTGGCCAGCGCCATGGCGATCGCGTTCTCGACCGAGTTCGTCACGGCGAGGGTGGGACACAGCCCCAGGATCTGAACCAGCACGGGGTTCTCCTCCCACACACCCCGGAGGAACACCTCGCGCCCCGACTTGTCCGTCATGACCCGTCTCCTGCGTGCGCCGCGCTCGCGGCCCGAGCGGAGGACCCACCCAGGGCGGGCCCCACGGCCTCCAGGCTCTGGTTGATGATGGTGATCACCGCCGTGGACGAGATCGTGGCGCCCGTGATCATGTCCACCTGATGCGGGGCCTGGGCCGGGTGCTTGACTCCCTGGATCGGGGCGAGGACGCCGTCGAAGCCATGAATGAAGGCGGAGTCCGAGGTGATCTTGGCCCCGAGCCCCGGTGTCTCCTTGCTCTCGAGCACCTTCATGCCGAGCACCTTCCCGCTGGTCGGATCGTAGCCGAAGATCAGCTTGACGACGTCCTGGTAGCCTGGCTTCTGGCCCGGAACCGCGTAGCCCACCATGTGGCCGTCCGCCGCGTAGCCCGCGTAGACGGGCCGCGCCTCCGAGGAATCGACACCGGCGGGGAGGCTGTCGAGGAGCTTCCCGTCGGCCACCCAGCGCGTCTCGTACCGCTGGGGCTCACCCAGCACCTCTTCGATGGCCTGACGGAGCTCGGCCGCCTGGTGGGCCTCGATCCGGGGCTGCGCCCATCCATGCACGAGCACGATGGCGACGCCGGCCACCACCGACAGCAGGCCCAGCGTGCCGATGAGAAGCAGGGAGGAGGGCTGGGTGCCGGGAGCGGAGCCGGCTCGTCCGGCTTCGTCGCGGCGGTCGGCGCCCCCGCTCGAGCGGCTCTCCCCTCCGCCGGCGCTCACGCGACCTCCTTCCGGGCGGCCCGGGTTCCGAACGCGGCCGGGCGTGTGGCCTGGTCGATGAACGGGACGAGCGCGTTCATGAACAGGATCGCGTACATGACGCCTTCCGCGAGGCCACCCCAGAGCCGGATGACGACCGTGATCAGGCCCACGCCGACGCCGAAGATCCACGAGCCCCGGTTCGTCACCGGCGAGGTGACCATGTCGGTGGCCATGTAGACGGCCCCGAGCACCAGGCCCCCGGAGAGCAGCATGAAGGGCGCGCCCGGCAGGGAAGGTTTCACCGCGTGGAGCACCGCCGAGGAGAGGGCCACCGCCGCGAAGATGGCCACCGGGATCCGCCAGTTGAGATAGTTCTTCCAGGCCAGGTAGGCCCCACACACCAGGATGAGGAGACCGGCCGTCTCGCCCAGCGACCCGCCCGTATTGCCGATCGCCAGCTTGAGGAGGTCGGTGCCCTGGTGCTCGAACTTCATGAGTCCGAGCGGCGTGGCCATGGTCACCACGTCCACCTTTCCGGGCGAGAGGAGCGGGAGCGCCAGGTTGGACGCGTATACGTGAGTCCAGCGCTCCGCCAGTGCCGGCCAGGTGGTGAGCGCGGTCGGAAACGCCGCCTGCAGGAAGGCGCGGCCCAGGAGGGCGGGGTTGAAGATGTTCTGCCCGAGCCCGCCGAAGATCAGCTTGCCGAAGCCGATCGCGAACGCCCCACCCAGGAAGGCCATCCACAGCGGGATGCCCGCCGGCAGGGTGAGGCCCAGGAGGAGCCCCGTGATGACGGCCGACCCGTCGCCCAGCGATCCCCGCTCGCCGAAGCCGCGCTCGACGAGCAGCGCGCCGAGGGTCGCGAAGGCAATGACCAGGAGGGCGCTGAGGCCGAAGAACCAGGTCGACGCGGCAATGATCGGCACCAGGGTCGCGACCACCGTCCACATGATGCGCGCCGTGGAATCGGGCGTGTGGATGTGGGGCGAGGGGGCGAGGTGGAGCCGCGGCGTCTCCCGGTCCGCTCCGCCGGCCCCCTGGCCGGATGGGCCTATCTCCCCCGCACCGCGCCGGCTCTCCGGCTCGCCGCGCAGTTTCTCGCGGCCGCCGCCGCTCCCCGGCCCTTCCGCACCCATGGTTCCGACCACTCGTTCCCGTCAGGCCGCCGCGCCGGTCGCGGCCTGCTCGGCCTCCTTCCGGCGCCGCTCCAGCTTCCGCGTCATCGCCTTGGCGAGGCCGAACATCTGGCTCAGCGAAATGTGGGAGGGGCACACGTAGGAGCAGGAGCCGCACAGCATGCAGTCGGACAGATGCATGTCGAGCATCTCGTCGTAGCGGCCGGCCCGGGCCAGGCGACCCAGGTCCGCCGGATCCAGAAACACCGGGCATGCCTCCAGACACCTTCCGCAACGGATGCAAGCCAGCTCGCGCGAGCGGGCGATCGCCTCGCCCGTGAGGACCACGATCCCGGTCGTCCCCTTGAGGACGGGGGCGCCGGGCTCGGGCTGCGCGTTCCCCATCATCGGACCGCCGAGCACGATCCTCTCGGCGTCCTGCGTCATGCCGCCGCAGAACTCCAGGACGTCCGCGATCCGGGTCCCGACCGGTACGATGAGGTTGGCTGGCCGGCGGATGCCCGGACCGGTCACGGTCACGATGCGCTCGATGAGCGGATAGCCGGTCTCGAACACCTCGGCGATGGCCGCGATCGAGCCCACGTTCTGCACCACCGCGCCCACGTGCATGGGGAGCTTGCCTGACGGGACCCTGCGGCCCAGGAGGCTCTCGAGCATCATCTTCTCGGCGCCCTGCGGGTACTTCACGCGGAGGCCCTGAACCTGGATGTCGAGGTCGGGCGGGACCGTCGAGCGAAGGGCCTCGATGGCGTCGGGCTTGTTGGACTCCACCCCGATGATGGCCCGTTCGACCCCCAGCGCGTGCATCATGATCCGGAGCCCGAAGTGTACCCGCTCCGGGTACTCGACCATCGTGCGGTGGTCCGAGGTCAGGTAGGGCTCGCACTCCGCCCCGTTCGCGACGATCACATCGACCGAAGCGTCGGCCGGCGGGGCGAGCTTGACGTGGGCCGGGAAGGCCGCGCCACCCAGCCCCACCACGCCTGCGTCCTGGATCGCCTCCACGACCTCCCGGGGCGACAGCCCCTCCCACTCGGGTACGAGCCGGGGCCGGAGACCCTGCGGGGAGATCGGGTCGACCTCGATGACCACCGTCTCGGCCATGCTCCCGTCGGGGTGGGGCCACAGCCGCACGTCCTTCACGGTTCCCGCCGCCGAGGCGTGGACGGAGGACGAGATGAAGCCCTCGGCCTGTCCGATCTTGTCTCCGCGCTCGACCCGGTCGCCGCGCTTCACCAGCGGCCGAGCCGGGGCGCCCGCGTGCTGACGCATCGGCAGGGCGAGCAGCTCCGGGAAGGGCATGCGCCGGATCGGGAGGCCGGCCGTGAGCCCTTTGAGCTCGGGCGGGTGGACCCCGTGGTGAAAGGTGCCCATCAGGCTTCCACTCCAGGCCCAACGGACGCGCACGCGGTTCGCATCACTGGAACCGCGCCGCCCGCGCGACCCACTTGTCCAGGTCGGGTTCATCCGGGTTCAGGGGGTCCCCGGGGTGGATGATGCCGGCCGTGCAGCGCTCGGCCGCCTGGACCAGCTCCTTGAACGTTCCCGCCGAAGCGTCCTTGATGTAGGCCTGCTTGTTCTCGTCGTAGGCGAACATGTGCGGGTTGAGATTGGTGCACTCGTCGCAGCTCGTGCAGCGGGCCGTCTCGATGTACGCCTCCATCCGGAGTCCGCGATCGGACGGCTCGGGCTTGGCGGGCGCCTCCGGCTCGGAGGCGGGCGCTTCGGCGCTCGCCCCGGCTGAAGCCGCGGAGGTGGACGGTGGCGCCATGGTGGCGGTGGCCGCGCCGGCCGGGGGCGCGCTCGACGCCGCGGCACCCTCCACCAGGCCGCTGGCCGCCCCGTCGACGCCGAAGCCCGCTTCCTCGAGCCTGATCGGCTCCAGGTTCGGCGTGGACTCCGCCTCCGACAGGATCTCGGCCAGCGTGCGGCTCCCGTCGCCCGAGCGCACCAGGCCCTCGGCCAGCCGACGGGCCAGCACTCGCGGGTAGCGCGTGCGGACGTCATCGAGCTTCGAGGCGTACTCGGCCTCCAGCTCGCGCTTCCGTGCCTCGAACTCGGCCTCGAGCTCCGATCGCAGCGAGCGGCGCACCGACTCGGGCACCTCGAGCCCCGCCAGCTCGCGGAGCTGCGACCAGAAGGCCAGCCGGTCGTCCGCCAGCTCGGCGATCTCCTCGGAGACCGAGAGCCGGGTGAGGCGACCTTCGTCGTCCAGCGCGTGGACCCAGGCCGTCTTGCCGGCCCGCTCCTCGCCGCTCAGCTCCACGAACTCGTGGAACGGGACGAGATCGTCCTCGTCCGGGGCTCCCTCGGCGCCCTCTACGGGCAGCTCCCGGAAGTGCTTCCGGAACCTCCCCTCGGTGGCGGCCCAGTCCGCGATCGTCATCGGGAGCTCGAGCGTGTGCTCCTCATCCGTCTCCGGGTCGCGGTACGTGAGATCGTAGGTCGGCCACGTCCGGTCGCGATCCGGGTTGTCGTCCAGGTCCATGCGGTCCGCGATCGAAGCGCCGGCGTCCGGATCGTAGATGAAGTGCGGGAAGGCGCGGCTCTCGTGCGCCATCTTCGCGGCCGTGGGACCCCAGTCGTCCGGAAGACCGTGCTCGACCGGGCAGGGCGCGTGGATGTTGAAGATGGCCGGCCGCCGCTTGCGGATGCCCCGCAGGACGCCGCCCAGCAGGTGGGCGGGCGAAGCCTGCGAGCTCTGCAGCACGTAGGCGCCGCGGTGGGCCAGGGCGATAAGCCCGAGCTCCTTCCGCTCTTCGCGCTTTCCGTGCTGCGCCTTCCCGAACTCGGCCATGTCGGAGACCTGGCCCAGGAAGCCGCTGGTGCACGCCTGGCCGCCCGTGTTCGAGTAGACCTGCGTGTCGAGCACGAGCACGCGGATCGGCTTCCCGGACGCCATCAGTCGCGACAGGTTCTGGAAGCCGATGTCGAGCATGGCGCCGTCGCCGCCCACCACCAGCATCGGCGGACACAGGTCGAACTCCTGATCCGTGAAATTCTCCCAGGTGAACGCCTGGAAGGCCGGCTCGTGCTTCGGCGCGTCGTACGTCCCGTCCAGCTGGAGGCGCGCCCGGCGGACGGCCACGAAGTCGTCGGCCATGCGGCGCATGGTGCCCTCGAACAGCCCGATCCCGATGGAAGGTGCATCCTGGAACAGGTGGTTCACCCATGGGACCGGATACGGATTGAACGGATAGGTGCTGCCCCACACCGAGGAGCACCCGGTGCTGTTGGAGATGCCCAGCGCCGCCCGCCCCCGTCCGCCCGGCCCTTCCTCGTAGCGCCACTTGAGGTCGCGGATCGACTCGAGCGACGAGGCCAGTCGGCGCAGCGTCTCCTTCGCCTCGGGCTCTAGCTCGAGGTCCACCGTGCCGTCCTCGGTGAGGGCCGCCAGCTCCACGTCCGCGTCGGCCGACAGGAGATCACGGGCCTTCGCGTCCAGTCCGTCGATCAGCGTGTTCAGCTCGCCGAGGAAGCTCTTCACGCGGCGCTGCATGGCCGCCGTGATGGCCGACACGACCAGGTGAACGGCCGTCTTCTCCCCGCAGCCCATGCAGGCGCCGTCGCCGCCCACCATGGAGCGGTACACGTCCTTCTTGAGGAGGAGAGAGGGGAGGACGCCGATCCCCTCGTCCACGTCCACGACGTTGATGTAGCGGTCGTCGGTGTCCGGGAGCTCCTCCCACAGCCGCCAGTTGTGCCGCAGCTGCTCGACCGTTTCGTCGTCCTGGCGGACCGTGATCAGCGCCTCGTCCGGGCACACGTCCACGCAGATGTTGCAGCCCTTGCAGGCGTTCGGGTTGATCGTGATGGACAGGAGCCCGCCGCTGCCGGCCTCCCTGGACTCGGGGAGCTGCCAGAAGGGGGCGGTGACGGCCACCGGGAACTCGGCGGCCACCTCGTAGACGGCCGCGAAGTCCCGGTCCAGCTCGGCCCGGCGCTCCGGATCCCACCCCAGCTTTGCGACCAGGTTGTCGTAGGAGGCCCGCAGGGTGTCCCCGAAGTGCTCGAGCGGTACCGCCTCGAGCGTGGAGTGCAGCTCGGCGGCCAGGTGACGGGAAACCTGGCGGATGCGGTCCAGCGGCCGGTCCTCGCGGGTCGCCACCCGGATGGCGGCATCCAGGATCTGGCCCGGCGTGTTCACCAGCCCGGGGATGGCCGCGTCGGGGCACTGGGTCCAGCACTTGTTGCAGCCCGTGCAGTTGGCCGGAACGAACTTCGGCACCTCGAAGCGGATCGCCGTCATGTCGCGGAGCGCGCTCGAGGCCGCCGGCATGGCGCTGAGAGCCGCGAACGGGTCGGCGATGCCGTCCTCGCCCTCGGCGTACAGGGCGCACACCTGCTCGTAGAAGCGGCCCGGGTCACCCAGCCCCTCCTCGGCCTCCGGCGCCGCCATCACGGCTGGCATCGGCGCCAGCGGGAGCTCGCGGCCGATGGCCCCTTCGGCGATCGGCTCCGACTCCAGGTCGGGCTCGACCTGGCGGAGCTCCCGGTAACCGCGCCGGATCACCCGGAAGTTGTCGTCCACCACCTGTTCGCCGAGCTTGCCGAATTTGGCCGCGAGCCGGTCGCGGATGCCCTCGAACAGCGTCTCTTCGTCGAGCTCCTGGCGCCGGGCCAGCGAGGAGACGGCGAAGAAGGCGCCCATGAAGGCCGCTCCCTGCATCCGGTAGCGCAGGCTCGGGTCCGAGGCCTCCTCGGAGGCGATCCGGAACCCGTCCAGGACGTACATTCGGATTCGGCGCCGGAGGATGCGCCGCCGCGCCTCCGCCGGGAGCTCGGACCACACCGCCCCGGGCTCCCGGTCGCTCTGCAGTACGAAGGCGCCGCCCTCGCGAAGGCCCGCCAGGGGGTCGGAGTTGCCGAACACATTGGGATCGGGCGAGAGCGCCACGTCCACGTGCTTGAGCTCGGCGTTGATGCGCACCGGCTCGGGGGAGAGGGTGGCGTAGAAGGTGGTCGGCTGGCCCTTCTTCTCCGATCCGTACTTGGGATTCGCCTTCACGTTCAGGCCCGCGAGCTCGAACGCGGTGAGGGCGAGGTTCTTCCCCATGGTGATGGCGCCCCACCCGCCCACGGAGTGGATGCGGACCGAGACCGAGCCCTCCGGCATGAGGTCGAGGTCGCCGGCGGAGGAGAGGGCCAGCTCCCCGAGGTCGGGGTAGCCCTCGAGGAGCTTCTCCTGCCACACCTGGAGCTTGGGGTGGCGGGTCCCGCGGCGCAGGAAGTCGATACCGAGGTAGTACTGCCGCACGCCGTGCGCCCCGGGGAGCATGTTCTCCACCGCGGCCACGAGGTCGCCGGGCTGGATGTCGCGGCTCCCGAAGCCGAAGCCGGCGCCGTAGAGCTCGGGGAGCTCGTCGGGGCCTGGCGCGGGCAGACCGCGATGCGGGAGGCCGGGGCCGGATGGAACGCCGGGCCCCCGCTGGCCGGCGTCGTCTCGGGACCACCGTCCGCCCCGCCCCCGCGCGCGGGCCTCGAGCGCCCGACCGTTCTCGGAAGCTTTCGAAAGAGCGGCCCGCACCTCCCTCAGGATCGGCCCATCGACCGCCAGCGGCTGGTCGAGCCGCTCGAGCACGGTGACGCCCTTCTTGCCGGAGAGGAGCCTGGCCACGAGATCGGCCGGGAAGGGACGGAACATGGTCATGTCGAGCACGCCGACCTTCAGTCCGCGCTCTGCCCGGAGATAGTCGGCCACCGCCTCGGCGTTGCCGACCACGCTCCCCTGTCCGACCAGCACCCACTCGGCGTCCTCCAGCCGGTAGCCGGAGGCACGGGCGTAGCGCCGCCCGGTGAGGCGGAAGAACTCCTCCATGGCCCGATCGGCCAGCTCCGCCACGTGGTCGTAGTAGAAGGGCCGCTGGGCGGCCACGCCCTGGGCGTACGCGTCCTGGTTCTGGACGGTGCCCAGCATGGTCGGGTAGTCGAAGTCGAACAGGATCGGGATCCGCCGGCGCTCCTCGCCGAACACCAGCCGCTGGGCCGGCGTCGGGGAGGGAATCCGGTCGGCCGGGTCGCCCAGGAACTCGCGCACCAGCTCGGGCCCGGGCAGGCGGAGCGACTCGATCACGTGGCTGGTCAGGAAGCCATCCTGCGCCAGCACGCCCGGGTTCAGCGCCAGCTCGGCGATGCGGTGCGCGATGAGGTTGAGGTCCGCGGCCTCCTGGACGTTCTTCGCGAACAGCTGGAAGAAGCCCGTATCGTCGATGGCGTGATAGTCGTCGTGACCGGCGTGGATGTTGAGCGCCTGCTTGGTCATGGCCCGGCAGGCCATGTTGAGCACGTAGGTGAGCCGCTTGCCCGCCGCGGCGTACAGGGACTCGTGCATGTACGCGATGCCCTGGCTGGCCGAGAAGTTGGCCGAGCGCAGCCCGGACATGGACAGGCCGGCGGTCACCCCGGCGGCCGCGTGCTCGCCCTCGGGCTCGAAGAAGATGAGGCGGCGGCCGAAGGCGTTGGTCTTGCCCCTGGCCACGGCGGCGGCCCAGTACTCGCCCATCTGCGTGGCCGGCGTGATCGGGTAGGCGCCCGCGGCTTCGCTGGCCTCGGTCTCCATGGCGGCCACGGCTTCGCTTCCGTCCATGGCCATCAGGTGACCCGGGAAGCGGGGCTCTCCGGACGTGGCTCCGGTCTCGGTCTCTTCCCACCGGGCGGATCCGGCCCCCGAGGGCTCCGCGGCCGGGTCGCGCCTGGACTCCTTCCCGGCCGGCCCCTCGCTCGCGACCGATCCCCTGCCACTCCCGTTCTTCCTGGGCCAGATCATGGCAACCGCTCCCGTCAGTTGGTTCCGGCCGCCGCGCGTGAGCGTCGGCCGATCTCGCGTGTCCGGATCGGGATCGCCCCGTCCGCGTCGATCGAAGAGGATCCGTCCCCGTCCGCCACCGGTTCCATCTCGAACTGGCGGCCGGTCACCCAGCGGATCGCGCCCGTCGGACAGCGGGCGGTGGGTGCCGGGCTCGCGAGGTCGTTCTTCGAGTAGTCGATGACCGGCAGCCCGCCCCGCATCTCGATCAGGTCCGGGGCATCCATCGCGCAGCGGCCACAGGCATCGCAGGCCACCGCGCACAGCTCGGTCGCGGACTGGCCCTCCAGCAGGCTGCGACACTGGACGATGAGGCGCTGGCTCATCGGCATGAGGACGAACAGGTCCAGTGGGCACGCCTCGACGCAGTCGCCGCAGGCCGTGCACAGGTCTGGCTGCACGACCGGCAGGTCGACGTCGCTCATGCGGATGGCGTCGAAGTCGCACGAGATCGCGCAGTCGGCCAGCCCGACGCACCCCCAGGGGCACGCCTTTCCGCCGCCGGTCACGGCCACGGCCGCGGCGCAGCTGGTGGTGCCCTCGTAGATGGCTTTGCGCGGGGCGACATTCGAGCCGCCGGCGCACAGGAGGCGCGCCACCCGCCTTTCGGCCTCCCCGGCTTCGACGCCCAGGAAGGAGGCCACCGCGTCCCGTTCCTCGGTACCCATCACCGTGCACTCGGCCGGCGCGATGCGCCCGGCCACGAGTCCCTCGGCGAACGCCCGGCAGCCCGGCTGGCCGCAGGCGCCGCAGTTGTTGCCGGGGAGCATGGCCTCGGCCTCGTCGATGCGCGGGTCCTCCCACACCCAGAACTTCCGGTTCACCACCGCGATGGTGGCGCCCAGGAGGACGCCGATCCCGGTCAGGATACCGATGGGGACGAGGACCGCGGTCAGCTGCATGGTCGCCTCAGCCCAGGTCCCGCAGGTTGGCCTGGCGGAGGAGCCACGCGGCGAGCCGGTCGGCGGGCTGGACCTCGAGCCTCCCCGCGACGGCCCCATCCGCGTGGCCATCGGCGGATGGAGCGGCGACGCGCGCCGGCTCCGGCGCGGCTGCGAGGGTGGCCAGCTGCGCCAGCTCCTCGGCCTGCTGGGACACCCCGATCGGGCCGATGGGTCGGAGGTCCTGACGATCGGGCAGATCGCCGATCACGAGCCGCGCGGTCAGCCCATCGTCGGGGGACGGATCGTGCGCGAACAGTGCCGCGCCCGAGCGCTCGGGGAAGAGCGCGGCCACCGCGGGACCCGCGAAGCCGTCGATCCGCTCCAGCTCCGTCGGGTCCTCGGTCTGGAGGATGAACACGCCCGGCGTGACGAGGCGGACGAGCGCGGCCGGGGGCGCGGCTCCCTCGACCACCAGCACCAGCTTCTGCGTGCCGTCCACGAACTCGGCCAGTGCGCCGGCCCGAAGCGCGGCTCCCGGCGTCCGGACCACCAGCGGCGGCGCCACGCCACGTTCGGCGCGGTTCCAGTCGGCAGGCGGGAAGGCCGCCAGGTGCTCGGCGTGTGCCTCCTTCCGGTGGCGCCCCTCGCGGGCCAGCTCGGCCACGCGGGCCGCTCCGAAAGCCACGCCGAGGCGCGCCAGCCCGGCTTCCACCGCGTCGCGGAGGCTCGCGTCCGGCCGGACTTCCTCGACGAAGACCCGGTCGTCGGCCGCGTCGAGCGCGGAAAGGGCTTCGTGCGCCCGCTCGAGGAGCTCGTAGGCCTCCGGGTCGAGGAGGCTCTCCTCGGCGAAGAGGGCCGCGAAGCGGTCCGCGTCCACCAGCCGGGCCGCGAGGGCGCCGAGCTCGGCGTCGCTCGCCCGGCCCTCCTCGGGTCGCCGGCGCTTCTCGAGCTCGGTCCTCACTTCGTCGACGGCGCGGGCCACGCCGGAGCGGAACCCTTCCATCGAGCTCCTCAGCGCGGACAGGGCCCGGTCCACCTGCTGTTCAGATGGCATGGCGATCCAGCTCCCGGTTCAGCAGTTCGACCTTCTCTCCGGCCGAGCGCGAGGCCACCCGGCGGACCTGGTCGTACACGGGACGGGACGGGTCACGGAAGAAGACGCCCAGGCGGATGGGGCGCTCGGGGTCCGAGTCCTCCTCCGCCAGGCGCCGCGCGAAGTCCAGGTCGGACGGGTCGTGCGTCCGGACGTGCTGGTAGATCTTCTCGAGCCCGTCCACCTGGACGCCGTCCTCGTGGAGCAGGAGCTCGATCTTCTCGGGGTCGCGCACCGCATCGATGAACATGGACAGCGTGTAATGCGGGCAGCGCTGGAGGATGCGGACGAACGCGAAGCCCCGGTGGCGATACGCGGCTCGCAGCGTGGCCTGCAAATGCTGCGGGATCCACTCGGCCGTCTGGGCCACGAACGACGCGTTCGTGATTCCCAGGGTGGCCGTCAGGGGATTGAGCGCCGGCAGGTAGCTGCCGTGCGGCTGCGTGTTGGTCCGATAGCCCTGCGGAGTGGTGGGCGAGGTCTGCTTCTTGGTCAGGCCGTAAATGTGGTTGTCCAGCATGAGGGCGACCAGGTCCGTGTTGTAGCGGACCGCGTGCACCCAGTGCCCGGCCCCGATCGACGCGCAATCGCCGTCGCCCATCACCGCGAACACCGCCAGGTCGGGCCGCTGGAGCTTGACGCCCGTGGCCAGCGGCAGGGCCCGGCCGTGGATCCCGTGGAAGCCGTACGTGCCCAGGTGGTGCGGGAACCGCCCCGAGCAGCCGATCCCGGAGACGAACACCGTCTTCTCGGGGGCCAGCTGCTCTTCGCGCAGGAGCCGCTGTGCGGCGGCCAGCACCGAGTGATCGCCGCACCCCGGACACCAGCGCGCCAGCGGCCCGATGTAGTCATCCAGCTCGAAGGACCGGTCCTCCTCCACCGACATGCGGAGGAGGGAGCAGGCCGCGGTGCTCATGCCACACCTCCCGTTCCGGCGAGCCGCTCCCGGATCACCTCGAGGATCCTTCCCGGGCGGAGCGGCTCGGCCATCACCCGGGTCCAGCAGTCCACGTCCACCAGCGTCTGAGCCCGGAGGAGCCAGGCCAGCTGCCCACGCCGGCGGTTCTCCGGCGTGATGAAGGGGTCGTCGGGCTCGTCGCTGTAGTTGATCTCGACGGTCATCACCCGGCCGAAGCGCGAGAACATCTCGCCGAGGCCCGGAGGCAGCGGAGACAGGAACGTGAGGTGCGTCGAGGAGACCGAGAGACCCTCGGCCCGGGCCCGGTCCACCGCCTCCTCGATGGCCCCCCTGGTCGAGCCCCAGCCGACGACGAGCAGGTCGCCCGACGCCTGGCCGTGGATCGGCGGCGGCGTCAGCGTGCTCTGAAGGACGGCCAGCTTCCGGCTGCGGGCGCGGGACGAGCGCTGATTCACCTGCGGGTCGTAGGCGACGTGACTGTCCTCGTCGTGGGCGAGTCCCGTGGCCGTGAACTGTCCGCCCTCCTGGCCGGGCACGAAGCGCCGCGACAGGCCCGTGCGCGGGTCCCAGTCGTAGGGTCGCGAGTCGTCGGGCACCGCGCCCTGATCCGGCGGGGAGCCCTGCCACTCGAGCTCGGGCACGGGGCGCGCGAAGGGCTGCACCCCGGTGGCCAGGTTGGCATCGGAGAGGACGATCACCACGACCCTGAAGGTCTCCGCGACCCGGCGGGCCAGGATCATGGAGTGGAAGCACTCCTCGATCGTCGCCGGAGCCAGCACCACGTGCGGCGCATCCCCCGGCTGGCCGAAGAGCGACGCCAGGAGGTCGGATTGCTCGACCCTCGTGGGGAGGCCCGTGCTGGGTCCGCCGCGCTGGACATCCACCACCACGAGCGGCGTCTCGGTCATGATCGCCAGGCCCAGGAACTCGGTCTTGAGTGCCATTCCGGGTCCGGACGTGATCGTGAAGGCCGTCTTCCCCGCGAAGGATGCGCCGATCGCGACGCCCGCCGCGGCGATCTCGTCCTCCGCCTGGTGGAGGATTCCGCCGTAGTCCTGGAAGATCTCGGCCAGATAGTGGGACACGGAGGAGGCCGGGGTGATCGGGTACATCGACGCCAGCTCCATCCCCGCCGCGATGGCCCCCAGGGCGATGGCCTGGTTGCCGTTCATGACCACCTTGGCCGAGTCGTCGGGCGTCGGCGGGATCTCGTAGCCGAAGTCCAGGTGCGCCTCCGCCCAGCGCTGGCCGCGGTCCAGGAGCTCGATGTTGCGGTTCGTGAGCTCATCGTCCTTCTTCGCGAACCGCCGGGCGATGGCCTTCTCGAGGAGCTCGCGGTCACGCCCGTACAGGAAGGCCAGGACGCCCAGCGCGAACATGTTCTTGCCGCGGCGCGGGTCGTCGACGACCTCGCGGCACTCCCTCTCCATCGGGACCGGGATGATCCGGTAGTCGGCCGACGCCAGCTCCTCCATGGCCGCCGACCACGCGGCGCGGATATCGGGATCATCGTGGTCCTTCCACATGTCCTCGAGGAGGATCGTGGCGTCGTGGGCCAGGGCGCCGGCCCGGTGGCGCGCCAGGAGAACCTGCTCGTTGAAGGCGATGACGAGGTTCGTATAGTCGCCCCAGTTCGTGACCTCTCGCGAGCCCAGGCGGATGCGGTTGCCGGAGGCGCCGGCCGGGCTTCGCGCCGGGGGCTCGATCTCGGCCGGGATGATCTCGACCGTCCAGACCCCGTTCCCCATCCGGGCCGAGACCGTGCCGAACATCTTGCCGCACGTCTGGGCGCCCTCGCCCGAGTCGGAGACGATCTCGACGATGTGCTGATCCAGGCGGTGGACGGTTCGATCGTCCGCAAGGGACCGCTCGAGGGTGTCCGGGACGGTCCCGGTCTCCCGCGCGTCCTCGTTCACGTCGGTTCGCGTCGTCATGCGTCGTTCCTGTTCGGATGACTGTGGATCCGGGTAGCGGCATCGGGTTCCGGGAGAGGACGGGAGCGGCCGGCCATGGGAGGATTCCCCACACCGTCGTGCGCGAAGCTCCCGACCGGCCCGGGGGAGATTCCCGGCTGGCCGGTCTCCTCGCGCCCCGCATAGCTTGCCCTACCGGACCGGCGGCGCGTTCCTTCGCCCGCTGCCGGGACGGACGTCCGAGGCGGGTCGCACCGGCTCGCCGGAGGCAGGAAGCTCCATGCGAGGGTCCCCCCATGAGGATGTACAGAGCCTACTGCTCGGCGTGTGATCGTCCCGTGCGCGTGATCCCGATCTCCGAATTCCCGAAAGATGTACGGCCCGCGGAGGCCTCGGAGTCGGCCGTCGTGTGTCTGGACTACGGAGAGGAGTGCACCGGGGCCCTGTGCCCGCTGTTCGAGGTGCCCACCTCGGAGATGCGCGACCTGCTCCAGCGCACCGGGAGCGCCCGCGGCTCCGCGGGCTCCTGAACCCACCACCCACCGATCCCTCCCGCGGGCGGCGGGAGGGGCCCCGCCGGACGCTGAACCGGCTACCGCCACCACAGGATCCACCGGCGAATCTCGCGCGCCAGTGAGGCGCGCCGGCTCATCTCCACCAGCCGCTCCGACTCTTCGAGACCTCGGGCGCGCTCGGACCCTGCCTCCCCCGGGAGGAACTCCAGGTAGTCACGCCATCGATCCTCGGGGATGCGGGCCAGGAAGCAGTCTCGGGGCCGACACACCTCATCGTGGGGGCAATGCACCAGGTCCGACGTGAGCGAGGCGGCCTCCGTGGCCGGCACGTCGACCTCGACCTCAGAATCGCAGCCGGCGCAGTAAGCGAGCACCCTGGCCATGGCAGCCCTCCGGATGGGCCGACCGCCCGGATCGCGACGGAGTGCGCGACCAGCGGCCAGCGGGAACCTCCGTGACCCTTAGAATGGTCCCGGCCTCCGGGGGTGTCTGTAAGGAGTCTCCACGCCACCCGTGTGGGGAGAAACCCCGCCGGGGGTGTCGTCTCCCCGGAGCCGGGGCCGTAGGGAAGTCGCGGTCGCCCGGGCGGGCGTGTAGGGATTTCCTCTCCCAACCATCCAGGCGCTGATGGAGTCCAAGAGGAGAACCCGTGAGAACGGAGGCTCCCTTGTTGACGCTGTTCGGCCTGGCGCTGGCGCTCCAGGTTCCGCCGACGCCCCCGCCGCCGGGGCCGCCGACCGCGACGACGGTCGAGGCGACCCGAGCGGTCCAGGCGCCCGTGATCGACGGAAGGGACGACGACCCGGTCTGGAGTCGGGCGCCGGTGATCTCCCGTTTCCGCGAGGCGCGTCCGGACGAGGGCGCCGACCCGAGCATGCGGACGGAGGCTCGGGTGGCCTACGACGCGCACCACGTGTACGTGTTCGTGCGCGCGTTCGACCCGCATCCCGACAGCATCGCCGCATTGCTCTCCCGGAGGGACGACATCACGGCCTCGGACGAGTTCGTCGTCCTGCTGGATTCCTACCACGACCGGCGGACCGGATACGAGTTCTGGGTCAATCCGGCCGGCGTGAAGGCGGATCGCGCCATCTACAACGATGGCACGGAGGACGACGCCTGGGACGCCGTCTGGGACGTCGCGACCTCCGTGGACTCACTGGGGTGGACGGCCGAGTACCGGATCCCCCTCTCGCAGCTCCGCTACTCGACCGCCAGCGACGACACGTTCGGGATCCTGCTGTGGAGGTTCGTCGAGCGACACACCGAGACCGACACCTGGCCACTGTGGCGGCCGTCGAAGTCGGGGTTCGTGTCCCAGTTCGGGGAGCTCACCGGCCTCGACGGACTGGGTAGCCCGGACCGGGCCGAGGTCGTTCCCTACGTGGTGACCAAGAACGTGCAGGGACCGCCCTCCTCGGGCTTCGCCCGGAGCCAGCAGGTCACGGTGGGAGGCGACCTGTCCTATCGCATCGCCTCCAACCTGCGCCTGGACGCGACGGTGAATCCCGACTTCGGGCAGGTGGAGGCCGATCCCTCGGTCCTCAACCTGGGCGCGTTCGAGACCTTCTACTCCGAGCGACGGCCCTTCTTCGTCCAGGCCAAGGGTCTGTTCGACTTCCCGGTGAACTGCGTCGTCGTGGTGGACTGCAACACCGGGGAAGGGCTGTTCTACTCCCGGCGTATCGGGCGTGCTCCCGAGCTGGTCGACGAGTACGGCAACGACGCGTCGCCTACGTCGACGGACATCCTCGGGGCCGGGAAGCTCACCGGCCGGTTCCCGGGTGGGCTCTCCATCGGCGCGCTGGACGCCGTGACCCGGCATGTCGGCGGCCCGGGCGGCACCACGCTCGAGCCCGCCGCGAACTACGCGGTGATCCGGGGGAACCAGGACTACGACGGAGGGAACGGGAGCCTGGGCTTCATCGTGACGGCGGTGAACCGGTGGCTGGACTCCACGAGCGCGCCCTACCTGCACCGCAGCGCGTACTCCGCGGGGCTGGATGCGCGGCGACGCTTCGCCGGACGATTCGAGGTCTCGGGGAGGCTCGACGTCAGCCGGGTGGCCGGCACGGAGGCCGCCATCGCCCGCACGCAGCGGACCGCCGTGCACCTGTACCAGCGCCCCGACGGACCCCTCACCTTCGACTCCACCCGCACGTCGCTGAGCGGGTCCAATCTCGAGCTGCGCTTCGCCAAGGTGGGAGGGAAGACGCTCAGCTTCGAGACCGCCTACCAGCGGCGGACCCCGGGCTTCGAGATCAACGATATCGGGTTCCTGCAACAGGCCGACCAGCAGGAGTGGACCACGTGGGCGGCCCTGCACTTCCGGACGCCGAACGCCGTCTTCCAGTCGCTGCAGTGGAACTTCAACAACTGGGAGTACTGGAGCCTGGCGGGGCTCCCGACCGAGCTGGCGTTCAACACCAACGTTCACACGCAATTCAACAACCGCTGGTGGCTGCATCTGGGCGGAACGCTGGGCCAGCTCGGAACCACCTACTGCGATCGCTGCGCCAGGGGTGGTCCGGCGGTGCGGCAGGACCCGTACTTCGCCCCGTGGGGCGGCATCAGCGGCGATGATCGCCACGCGCTCGTGCCCTACTTGTGGGTCAACTATTCGCGGCGGGACGGAGGACGCTCGAGTCGCATCAACCTCTCGCCGGAGGTGGACCTCAAGGTGAGCAGCCGACTCACCACGTCCCTGAGCGCCGGCTACACCCGTAACCACGACGACCACCAGTTCTACGGGACATTCACCGACTCGCTCGGGGGCCTCCACTACACGTTCGCGCACCTGGAGCAGAAGGAGTTGAGCCTCACGTGGCGCCTGGACTACACGTTCTCCCCCACCGCCACCCTGCAGGTGTACGCCTCGCCGTTCGTGTCCAAGGGAAGCTACAGCGACGTGCGCGAACTCTCGGCGACGCCGAGAGCGGCCTCGTACGCGGACCGGTACCGGCCCTACGGAGACCCGTCCGTGGCCGGCGATCCGGGAGGATTCAACTTCCAGCAGTTCCGGTCGAACGTGGTCTTTCGCTGGGAGTATCGACCCGGCTCGACCTTGTTCCTGGTCTGGAGCGAGGGTCGCGGCGCGTCCGCCGACCTGGAGGGAAGTCGGGGCTTCGGGGGAGACTTCGGGCACCTGTTCGACCAGCGGGCGAGCGACACCTTCCTGGTGAAGATCTCCTACTGGTTCGCCCACTAGCGAGCGCGCACGAAGGCGCCGCCCGGTGGGCTCCCGCCCGGCCGGGGACGGGGCACGCCGCGTCGGTCAGGATGCGGCTTTCCGGTACAACGCGTTCACGACCACACGCCGGCCCGGGTCCATGTCGACCGTGACCGTGCGCGAGGGCTCCTCGGGCTCGAAGCCGCGCTCCCGCATGACACGGTCCAGCGCTTCGGCCTCCAGCAGATAGAGTCGTCCGACCCCTCCCATCTCCCATACCCGGGGTTCGCCCGGGATCGCGTGCGCGCCCTCGCCGCGGAGGTCGGTCCCGGGGGCGAAGCTGGCCACCAGGAGGAGCCCGCCCGGCGCCAGTACGCGCGTGACCTCGGAGAGGGTGCGATCCCATTCCGTCTCGGAGGTGGCCTGGTGGAGGATCCCGAGCGCCACCACCAGCTCGAACGCGGCGCTTTCGTACGCCCCCAGGTCATCCATGTGGCCAACCCGGACGCGCCGGGTGGCCTCGGCGCGGCCCGCTGCTTCCGCCACCCGCTCCCGAGTCCGCTCCACCATCGGCTCCGAGGCGTCCAGGGCCAGCACGTCGAAGCCCTTCCCGGCGAGGAACACGGTGTTCCGGCCGGCCGCGCAGCCCAGGTCGAGCACCCGCGTCACGGACGGCTCACCGAGCTCCTCGACCAGTGCGACCAGCCGGCCGTCCGGGTCCCGGCCCGCGAATCGCTCCACCTGCTCGGGTCGGCTCCAGAAGTCGTCGGGTCTGGGCATGTGCTCGCCTCCGGGTTTCCCGGGTCACCTCACGGCGCGCCGGTCCGCGGCGACCGAACCCGCCTCCATCTCCGCCACCGTCAGCGTGATGCGCGGAGATCTCCCCACCGCACGAAAGAACGTCCGCCCGACAGACGGGCCCCTTCGGGCTGCGCACTTTCCATCCGTACACCGGGGAGGTGTGCACATGAGCTATGCTACGGTGTTCAGCAGCCTGCTGCGCTGGACGGCCCGGGGAATGGAGGCCACGGGGACGCTCATCATCGCCGTGGGAGCGCTGACCGCCACGGTGTTCTTCGTGCGCTCCGTGCTCGCCCGGGCGACGGGGCCGGTGGCCTACCAGCAGTACCGGGTCGACCTGGGGAGGGCCATCCTCCTCGGGCTCGAATTCCTGCTCGCAGCCGACATCGTGGGCACGGTGGCCATCGAGCCGACGTTTCGGAACCTGGGGGTCCTGGCCCTGATCGTCCTCGTTCGGACCATGCTGAGCTTCGCTCTCGAGGTCGAGGTGAACGGTCACTGGCCGTGGAGGACCAGCGATCTGGCAAGGACCCGCGGGGCCGGGCGGCCCGGCCCCGGTCCATCGGCGGAGTCCGGCCGGACACGTCGCGCGGAGGGAGCATCATGACGAGCCTCGAGGCGCGGCGCACCCGCATGGTGGAGCGGGACCTCCGGGGACGCGGGATTCGCGACACCCGGGTCCTGGAGGCCATGAGCCGGGTCCCCCGGGAGGCTTTCATCGCCCCGGAGCTCCGGGAGTTCGCCTACGAGGACGCGCCGCTCCCGATCGGCGAGGGACAGACCATCTCCCAGCCGTACATCGTGGCGCGCATGCTCGAGGCCCTGGGCCTCGAGGGCGGCGAGAGCGTGCTGGACGTGGGGACGGGCTCGGGCTACGCAGCGGCCGTTCTCAGCCGGATCGCCTCGCGCGTGTATACGATCGAGCGGCACGAGGCGCTGGCCGACGCGGCCCGCGAGCTGTTCGCCCGGCTGGGCTACGACAACATCGAGGTGCGCCACGGGGACGGTTCGCTGGGGTGGCCCGAGCATGCGCCCTACGGCGGGATCGCGGTCGCCGCCGGCGGTCCGGAGATCCCGCGACCCCTCCTCGAGCAGCTCGCCGACGGGGCGGCGTTGGTGGTCCCGGTCGGCGAGACCCTGCGCTCGCAGCGGCTGGTGCGCGTGGTCCGCCGGGGCGAGGACCGGTTCGAGACGGGGACCATGGAGTCCGTGCGCTTCGTGCCGCTGGTCGGCCAGGCCGGCTGGGCCGAAGGCGGCCTCGAGGAGCTCGAGGGCACCGCCCCGGCATCCGTGGTCGCGGCCCCCGCGCACCCGGGCGCCGGGGAGCCGGTGCTGCGGCTCCTCCGGGAGACGACGGTGCCCATCGAGGAGATCTCGGAGGTCGAGCTCGGCTCGCTGGTCGAGCGGGTGGGCGACGCCCGCGTGGTCCTCCTGGGCGAGGCGACGCACGGGACCTCCGAATTCTACCGCATGCGTGCCCGGATCACCCGCGAGCTCGTCGAGCGGAAGGGCTTTCGCCTGGTGGCCGTCGAGGCGGACTGGCCGGACGCCGCGAAGATCGACCACTACGCGCGGCTGCGTGAGACGCCGCCTCCCGAGTGGACCGCCTTCTCCCGCTTCCCGACCTGGATGTGGAGGAACCACGACGTCCGGGACTTCGTGGAGTGGCTGCGGGGCTGGAACGAGAGTCGCAATGCGGAAGATCGGGTGAGTTTTCACGGGCTGGACCTCTACAGCCTGTTCCGCTCCATCGAGGCGGTCCTCGAGTACCTGGACCGCGTGGACCCGGACTCCGCGCGGGTGGCCCGGATCCGCTACGGGTGCCTGACGCCGTGGGAACGGGACCCGGCGGTGTACGGGCGCGCCGCGCTCACGGGCAGCTACCGGACATGCGAGTCCGAAGTGGTCGAGATCCTCCGCGAGCTCCTGGAGCGGAGGATCGACTACGCCCGGCGAGACGGCGAGCTGTTCCTGGACGCGGTGCAGAACGCGCGCCTGGTCGCGAACGCGGAGCGATACTACCGGGTGATGTACTACGGCTCGGTCGAGTCGTGGAATCTCCGGGATCGGCACATGTTCGACACCCTGTCCACGCTGCTCGCCTTCCGGGGCGCGGAGTCGAAGGCGGTGGTGTGGGAGCACAACTCCCACATAGGGGATGCCAGCGCCACCGAGATGGGCGTGAGGGGCGAGTTCAACGTGGGCCAGCTGTGTCGCGAGCGCTTCGGCGACCAGGCGTACCTGGTGGGCTTCGGGACGGACTCGGGCACCGTGGCGGCGGCGTCGGAGTGGGACGGACCCATGGAGGTCAAAGACGTCCGGCCCGCTCATCCGGAGAGCTACGAGCGCCTCTTCCACGATGCCTGCATCGAGGCCGGACTCCTCCATCTCAGGGAGCCCGTTCGGCCGGAGGTCCGGAGCGAGCTCGCGGTGCCCCGGCTCGAGCGGGCCATCGGCGTCCTGTACCGGCCCGAGACCGAGGTCGCCAGCCACTACTTCCAGGCCGTACTTCCACGCCAGTTCGACGAATACGTGTGGTTCGACCGCACGAGCGCCGTGCGCCCGCTCAGTGGTCCCGACATCCGGGGGATGCCCGAGACCTATCCGTTCGGCGTCTGACCGGTCGGGTCGGCGGGGGGCGCGGCCTCCGGGTGGCAGCCGGAGGCCGCGCCCCCCGTCGCTCGACTCCGGTGCGTCCTCGCGCGGGACATCGGTGATGGGCGCCGTCGTCGTCCTCGGCGGGAGGGGCGCCGCATGGCCGGGTCGGGGATTCTCCCACGCGGACTCAAGCGCTTTCTCCGATAGTGCGGCGCTCTCGTCCTGCCTAATCTGATCATCGAGCCACGCTGCTGTCCGCTGTCGACCCACTCCCGCTCCCGCGCTCGCGGGTGGCGTATGCCCGCTCACGGACCAGGAGCTTCCGATGCGGATGCCCGACAACACGCGGCGCGGCACCCTCCTCTGCATCTCCCTGCTCCTGACGGCCGGGATGCTGCCGACGGGCCTGCGCGGACAGGAGGCGGACACGGACGGTCCCCGCCTCCTGGATGGGCTGGTCCACCCCGCCGATGTGTTTCGAACCGCGTGCGCCAACTGCCACGGCGTGGACGGCCGGGGCGCCCCGAAGTCGCGGGTCGGCTTCGACACGCCGCTCCCGGACTTCACGGACTGCAATTTCGCCAGCCGCGAGCCGGACTCCGACTGGATGGCCATCATCCACGAGGGAGGTCCCGCGCGCGGCTTCGCCCGCATGATGCCGGCGTTCGGCGATCTCCTGTCCGATCGCCAGGTCGAGGCGGCGGTGGAGCGCCTGCGCGCGTTCTGTGGCGACGACGCGTGGCCGCGAGGAGAGCTCAACCTCCCCCGGCCCCTGGTGACGGAGAAGGCGTACCCGGAGGACGAGCTCGTGTGGAGCACGACGCTGGACGTCGAGGGCTCGGGCGCGGTGATGAACGAGGTCGTCTACGAGCACCGGATCGGAGCCAGGAACCAGATCGAGGTCGCGGTTCCGTTCGGCTTCCTGCAGAGGACCGTCGACCGGGGGGGCACGCCCGTGGTGGACTGGAAGGGTGGGTTGGGCGACGTGGCCGTGGGCGTCAAGCGCGACCTCTTCCACAGTCACGCCAGCGGCACCATCGCCAGCCTCACGGCGGAAGCCGTCCTCCCCACGGGCGACCCGTCCGAGGGATTCGGCAAGGGTTCGACCGTGTTCGAGCCATTCGCGAGCCTGGGTCAGCTCCTGCCCGGAGATGGCTTCCTGCACGCCCAGTTCGGCCTGGAGCTTCCCACCGGCCCCGGGGCCGACGAGGGATTCTGGCGCGTGGCGGTGGGCCGGACTTTCGTGGAGGGGCGCTGGGGACGCGCCTGGTCCCCGATGGTCGAGCTGCTGGGCAAGCGGGAGTTCGCGGCCGGCGAGCCGGCCCTCTGGGATCTGGTGCCGCAGATGCAGGTGACGCTCAGCCGCCGTCAGCACGTCATGGCCAACATCGGCGTGCTCCTCCCCCTCAACGAACGGGAGGGGAGGAGCGCCCAGCTCCTGGTCTACGTGCTGTGGGACTGGTTCGACGGTGGACCGCTCGAGGGCTGGTGACCGGGGCACAGGGGGAGCCATGAAGCACGAGATGAAGCTCCTGGCCGCATGCGTGGTCCTCGTCGCCTCGGCGTCACCCGCCGTGGGGCAGAGCGCCCCGGCCACCGGGACGCAGGGGCCTGGAAAGACGCTGTTCGCCAGCTCGGACCAGTGCTTCGGGTGCCATAACGGTATCGTCTCGCCGTCCGGAGAGGACGTGTCGATCGGGGCCGGCTGGCAGGCGACCATGATGGCCCACTCGGGACGCGATCCGTACTGGCAGGCGGCCGTACGGCGGGAATCGCTGGAGCACGCCGGACACGCGGCGGCGATCGAGAACGAGTGCTCCACCTGTCACATGCCCATGTCGCACTACGAGGCCCTGGCGGCGGGGGGTGCGGCGCGGGTGTTCGCGCACCTGCCGTTCGCCCGCCCGCCCGGCGCGGCTCCCCCGACCCGCTCGGACGTCCTCGCCGCTGACGGCGTGTCGTGTACGGCGTGCCACCAGATCGCCTCCGAGAAGCTGGGCACGCGAGCGAGCTTCGTCGGCCGGTTCGCCTTCGACAGTGTCTCGCCTCCGGATCGACGACCCGTGTACGGTCCGTTCGCGGTCGACAGCGGCCGGGCGCGGCTGATGCGATCGGCCACGGGATTCCGTCCCCAGCGCTCCGCGCACACCGCGAGCTCGGAGCTGTGCGCCACCTGCCACACGCTCTACACCTCCGCTCTGGACGAGACCGGGAACGTCGTCGGCGAGCTTCCCGAGCAGGTCCCGTACCTCGAGTGGCGGCACAGCGCCTACGGGCGGACGGGCACCAGCTGCCAGTCGTGTCACATGCCGGTCGTCGAGGACAGCGTGCCCGTCACCGGCGTGCTCGGGATCCCGCGGGCCAACGTGCACCGCCACACGTTCCGCGGTGGGAACTTCGTCATGCTCCGGATCCTGAACCGGCATGCGGCGGATCTCGGCGTGCCGGTTCCCGCGCCCGAGCTGGACGCGGCGGTACGGCGTACCATCGAGCACCTGGAGACGAGGGCCGCCCGCCTCGACATCGAGACAGCCACCCTCTCCGGCGCCCGCCTCGTGGCCTCCATCCGGGTCGCGAACCTGGCGGGTCACAAGCTCCCGACCGCCTATCCATCCCGCCGCGTCTGGCTGCACGTGAAGGTCACCGACCGTGACGGGACGACCGTGTTCGAGTCCGGGGCCCTCGACCCGTCGGGCCGAATCGCCGGGAACGACAACGACGCGGACCCCGGGCGCCTCGAACCGCATTACCTGGAGGTGACCGATCCTGACCAGGTCCAGATCTACGAGGCGATCATGGTCGATCCGGCCGGGACGGTCACGACGGGACTCCTGCGCGCCGTGCGGTTCATCAAGGACAACCGCCTGCTCCCGGAGGGCTTCCGAAAGGAGGCGGCGGAGGCGGACATCGCCGTGCGCGGGTCGGCCTCGTCCGACCCGGACTTCCGGGCCGGCGGGGACCGAGTCGTCTACCGCGTGCCCCTGGGCGGAGCCTCGGGCCCCTATCACGTGCTGGCCGAGCTGTGGTACCAGCCGATCGCCTACCGCTGGGCGCACAACCTGGCCGGCTGGCACGCGACCGAGACCGACCGCTTCGTGGGCGAGTACGAGGAGATGTCGTCTTCGTCGGCGGTGATCCTGACACGGGCGGCGGCCACGGTGGCGGGCCGAGGCGAGTAGACGCGACCACGCTGGTGGGGCCCGGCGACCGGCCGGGTTCCCGGGATCTTCAGCCCTGCGGCGCGCGCCAGCCGTCCTCTCGACCATCCAGCACGGCGGCCGCGTGCCGGGCGATCATGAGTTCTTCGTTCGCGGGAATGACGCGCACGGTCACCTCCGATCGAGGCGCCGAGATCACCGGGTCCCCCCGCTCGTTGCTCGCGTCGTCCAGCCGCACTCCCAGGAAGGCGGCTCCGGAGGCGATCCTGCGCCGGATCGGAGCGGAGCGCTCTCCGATCCCACCGCTGAAGGCCAGCGTGTCCAGCCCCTCGAGCACGGCGGCCATGGCGCCCAGCTGCTTCACCGCCAGATAGCAGAACAGCTCGACGGCCGCCGCGGCCCGGTCATCCTCGCCCTCCGTCTCCAGCAACCGCCGCATGTCCGGGGTCGTGCCCGAGACGCCCGCCAGGCCCGCGCGCCGGTTCACCAGGTCGTCCAGCTCGGCGGCCGAGAGGTACTGCTCCCGCAGGAGGTAGAGGAGGATGCCCGGATCCAGGTCGCCGGGCCGGGTGGACATCATCAGGCCGCCGGCCGGCGTGAAGCCCATGGTCGTATCCACCGGCCGACCGCGACGCAGCGCGGCCAGGCTGGCGCCGCTCCCCAGGTGAGCGAGGACGATGCGCTCCGGGAGGGAGGCGGAGCCGTGGATCTCCCTCAGCCGCGCCCGCAGGTACTCGTAGGAGAGGCCGTGGAAGCCGTAGCGCTCGACCCGGACATCCCCGGGTAGCGGCGGCAGCGGAAGGCGGCGGGCCACAGCCGGCATCGTCCGATGGAACGCCGTGTCGAAGCACACGACCTGGGGCACGTCCGGGAACGCCTCCGAGACGGCCCGCACCACGGAGAGCTCGGCGGGCATGTGGTCGGGGGCCAGCGGCACCAGCCGCTCGAGTTCGGCCGTCACCTCCGGGGTCACCCGCGCGGGTCGCACGAAGCGCTCCCCCCCGTGGACGATCCGGTGCCCGACCGCATCCGGCCGAGCCCCCATCGGACCGCATGACGAGGAGCCCGGTCCGACCAGCCAGTCCAGGACGGCCGCCACGGCGTCGCGGTGCGTGGAGCTGGCCAGCGGGACGTCGTCCAGGGGGTGGCCGGCGCCGTCCTCGACCTGGAGCTCGGCGGCGGGCCCTCCGAGTCCCGCGGCGCGTCCGGCCAGGAGCCGCTCCTCGGCCCGGCCGATCCGGTGGAGCGAGAAGCGGAGGCTGGAGGAACCCGCGTTCAGGGTCAGGATTCGTCGGCCGGGACCCACGTCGGCGTCCGCCGGGCCGCGTGCCGTCTCCGTGCCGAGGCGACCGAGCCGGATGCCGTCGGACTCGGCCGAGACGTGGCCGCTCGTCAGGTGGGCCTTCGGTAGACCTCGTGGACGACCCCGATCCGACCCGAGGCGAAGCCGTATGCGGAGCCCGCCATGTACAGCTCCCACACCCGGTACGTGGGACGTCCGACCAGGGCCACGGCCTCCTCGCGGGCGGCCTGCAGGCGCCCGACCCAGTGGCGGAGCGTGGTGGCGTAGTGCTCCCTGAGGCTGGTCACGTCCCGCGTCTCGAAGCCGACCGCCTCGGCGGGGGCGAGTCGCTCCCCAGTGGTCACCAGCTCGCCGTCGGGGAACACGTGGCTCTCGATGAAGCTGGTCCAGCGGTCGAGCACGCGTTCCCGCAGCCGGCGCAGCCACGGGCGCGTGTCGTCCAGCGTGACGATCCCCTGGTCCAGGAACAGCCCTCCGGGCACCAGGTGGCGGAAAGCAGCCCCGAAGAACTCGGGTAGCTTGCCGCGACCCACGTGCTCGACCATGCCGACGCTCACGATGGCGTCGAAGCGCTCCGGATCCGGAAGGTCCCGGTAGTCCATCACCCGGATCTCGCACCGGTCCGCGAGGCCCTCTTCCGCGAGCCGTCGCCGGCCGAACTCGGCCTGCGGCTCGCTCAGCGTGATCCCCGTGGCCCGGACGCCGAAGCGCTCGGCCGCAAAGCGGATCAGACCGCCCCACCCGCAGCCGATGTCCAGGAGGCGCTGCCCGGGCTCGAGCTGCAGCTTCCGGCACAGGAGGTCCAGCTTGCACTTCTGCCCTTCCTCCAGCGACTCGTCGCCCCGCGGAAAGTAGCCGCTGGAGTACTGCATGTACGGATCGAGCCACAGGGCGTAGAAGTCGTTCCCGAGATCGTAGTGGAACCGGACCGAGCGGGCGTCCCGGTTCCGGGAGTGGAGCCGGCCGCGACGGGTCGGTCCCGCGCGCCCCATCGCCTCGCCGGGAGGGGCGTCGCGCGTGTTCCGGCGGGCGGGCAGACGCCGGAGCATCACCGCCAGCTCCGCCAGACGGCGGGGCGACCACACGTCGTGCAACGCGGGCGCGAGCACGCGAACCGCCGCTTCCAGGTCGCCCTCCACGTCGCAGTGGTCGAAGACGTAGGCCTCGCCGAGCGATCGCTCCGTGGGAGGGAGCAACATTCGTCGTAGCGCGCCCGGCCAGCGGAGGACCAGGGTGCAGACCGGGTCGGACGGACCTTCCGACAAACCGGTCCAGTACCGGACGGCGAAGTCGCGGGTCTCGGCGGGACCGAGCAGCCGGTCGAACATGCGGCGGCAGATGTCGACCCGGGGGTCGGCGACCGTCCGGCGCGGCCCGGCCCCGTCTCCCGTCCGGGGGATGTCGCGGCCCGCGGGCCGGGTGCCGATGGAGGCCTCACGCATGCTCATGTCTCGCACCACCGGTCTGCAAGGCGCCCACCGGAGGTCGAGGTCGGGGCCGGACGCCGTGGGCCGGCGTCAGCCTCCGTAGTGCTTTCGCGCGAACGCCTCGACGCTCTCCGTCCGCGCGTAGATCACCTTCGCCTGCCCGAACAGGCGCAGGAGCTGAATGTACATCCAGCCGATGTCGAACTCCCACCAGTGGGCCTTGAACTTGGCCGAGCGCGGATCCGCGTGGTGGTTGTTGTGCAGCTCCTCGCCCAGGATCCAGATGCCCCACGGGTAGATGTTGTGACTGCGATCGTGGGTCCCGAAGTTCCGGTAGCCCTTGGCGTGGCCGATGCCGTTGATCACCCCTCCGAAGATCGGGATCCACACCGTCATCGCCGACCAAACGATCAGTCCGACGAGGGGACCGAACAGATAGGTGTCCAGGAGGAGCATGACGAGAATGCCGAGCGCCCGGTAGCGCTGGTACAGGTTGCGCTCGATCCAGTCCTCGGGACAGCCCTCGCCGTACTTCTCCAGGATCTCCGCGTCACTGGCCGCCTTGCGGTAGAAGAACACGTTGGCCAGGAGGATCGGCCACAGGCCCTCCACCTCGGGGGAATGTGGGTCCCCCTCGCGGTCGGCGAACGCGTGGTGCTTTCGGTGGACGGCGACCCATTCGCGGGTCACGATGGCGGTCGTGAGCCACAGCCAGAAGCGCATGACGTGCTTCGCCAGCGGGCTGAACTCGACCCCGCCGTGCGTGACCCCGCGGTGCAGATACAACGTGTTGCAGATGTTGGTGATATGACCGAGGACCACGATCCAAAGGACCGGTACCCACCACGGGTGCGCGAGAACGCCGAATCCAGGCACGGGCCTCCCTCTCTCGGTATCGCCAATCCGCGAGCCATGCCCTTCCCGAAGATGGAAGGGCCGGCCCGCAACGTACAGGCAGCGGGGCGGCTGGCCAACCCGGCCTTCGAGTGTCGGACCGTCGCCGTCCCGGTGGCCTTGTACCCGTTCGGCCGGCCGCTCCGGCTAAGCGTCGATGTTCGGACCCGTCCCGGGGTCGATTGACGTGGCCGGGACCGGCTCCTTCTCGACCGCTTCGAAGCCCCTGCGCTCCTGCTTGCCCCATCCCCCCACGTCGCGCAGGAAGCTCCCGAAGCCCCGGAGCCGCCACCACACCGTGAGCTGCCGGTAGCCGATCGGCTCGAGCAGGGCGAACAGGAGCATGCGCGCATAGTCCGTCGCGCGTGGGTAGACGCGGAAGGTGAGGAACTCCAGCCACACGGCGCCCACCGAGAGCAGCATCTGGTAGCCGAAAGCGAGACCGAAGAAGAGGAGGGCATAGGGTACGTCCAGGAGCCCCAGCCACAGTCCGGCGGCGATCACGCAGTAGCCGATCACCTCGATCACCGGGGCCAGCATCTCGCCCAGTACGTAATAGGGGAAGGTGAGGAGCCCGACGGCGCCGTATCGCGGGTTCAGGAACACGCGCCAGTGGCGGAAGAGCGTGGAGAGGAGCCCCCGATGCCAGCGCTCGCGCTGCCTGCCCAGGGTGGCGAGCGTCTCGGGCACCTCGGTCCACACGACCGGATCGGGCACGAAGGGCACGTCGTAGCGCTCGCCGCGCTCGCACATGAGACGGTGGATGCTCAGGGTGAGCTCCAGGTCCTCGGCGATCGAGTCCTCCCGGTAGCCTCCCACCGCCAGCATGAGCCGCTTCTGCCACAGTCCGAAAGCGCCGGAGACGAGCATGTTGCCGCCCAGCCGGTTCCAGCCCAGCCGTCCGAACAGGAAGGCGCGGAAGTACTCCGGCACCTGGAAGCAGGCCAGCCAGTTGCGCGGAACCCTCGGCATCACCGGCACGCCGTCGCGGAACCGGACACCGTTGGCCACGCGGATCGTGCCCCCCGTCCCCGCGACGGGCTTCCGGCTCACGAACAGGATGCGCACCAGGCGGCGCAGGGCGCTCCGCTCCATGACCGTGTCGGCGTCGACGATCGCGCAGTACGGATAGCGCGATGCGTTGAGCGCCACGTTCAGCGGAGCGGATCGCGTGGCGATCGGCCCCTTCGCCTTGTCGATCACCAGGAGCCTCGGGTCCGTCCGCGACCGGTAGTAACCCCTGACGGGCGGCGTGGAAACCGAGCGGGTGAACGCGGGGGGAACGCTGTACAGGTCGAACGTCCGGGCGAGCAGGCCCAACGTTCCGTCCGTGGAGGCGTCGTTCACCACGATCACCTCGTAGGAAGGATAGTCCAGCCGAAGAAGGGCCCGGACGCTCGAGACGATGACCGCCTCCTCGTTGAAGGCCGGCACGAGGACCGAGACGGGAGGGAAGGACTCGTCGGAGAGGCGCCCGGTGAGGCGGAGCCGCGAGGCCAGCGCCCAGTGCTTCCAGACCTCGAACACCGAGAGAGCGAACAGGACCCCGTAGAACAGGTTCAGGGCCCCGAAATACCAGAGCAGGAGGGGGTCCCAGAACAGCACGAAGCGTCGCAGGAAGTCGATCATCGGGCTCCGGATCGCCGCACCGACCGCGTCAGGTGGCGTACTCCACTAGGGCGGCCTCCTCGAGATCGAGGACGTAGCGCGCCATCTGGTACGCGTACCGGTCACCCTCGGAGGAGACCGACTCGAGGAGGCGATCGCCCTTCCAGCCCAGCCGTCGCAGGGCCAGCCCGGCGCGGAGCCTCACCCACCAGCTCGGGTCCGACAGGGCTCGCAGGAGGTCCGGCGCCGCCGTCGGAGCGTCCAGGCGGCCCAGGGCCGAAGCGGCCTGCGCGCGCACCTGCCAGGCGGGGTCCTCCAGGGCCCCAAGCAGCGGTGCCAGCGAGCCCCGCTTGGGGAGCCCCGCCAGGGCTCGCACCGCGTTGATCCGGACCTCGAGGCCCCCATCGGTGAGGTGCGCCTCAATGGCGGGACGGAGGTCGTCGTCGCCCAGGAGGCCGGCCAGCTGGAGCAGCGCCACGAGCCCGTCCTCGGACTCGACATCCCGGAATCGGCGGAGCATGGGCTGGACGACCGGCTTTCCGAATCCCGTCAGGACGATCTGCACGTGCTCCTTCAGGCTCAGCGGTCCGGTCGCCCGACCCGTGGCAAGGTCCAGGAGCGGGGAGATGAGCTCGGGTCTCGCGACTCGCTCTGCCGCCAGGAGGGCCGCGCTGGCCGGGGCCGGGTGCGGGTCGAACAGGAGGCGGACCAGGTCGGGGAGCTGGTCCTCCTCTCCGACCAGAGCCAGGAGCTGGGCCGCCGCCAGGCGGCGCCACCACAGCCGCGAGCGGGACCAGCGCCGGGCCAGGAGCAGTCGCGACCCGGTCCGCGCGACGTCGGAGAGGGAGAGCCCCGCCGCGGCGGCGCGCCGTCCGGCGCGGCTGTCCAGCACGCGCCGAGCCGAGTAGAGCGAGCACCGGTCCAGGGTGCGGGCCACCGCGGCGAGCGGGTCTCCGGGCTTCCAGCTCCGCAGGGCGTCCCACGCGGCCCGCTCCCGGCTCCGCCGCCGGTGAGCCAGGAGGGTGCTCACGGGAGACCAGGCCAGGAGGAGGACGAGCAGCGCGACGAGGAGTCCGACCTCGGCCGCGACGAGCGAGAGGAGCGGTCCGAATCCCACCCTAGAAGCTCCGGGCCACCGACAGGGCGGCGCCCGCCCGGCTGAGCCTGGGCTCCGAGTGTACACCCACCACGTCGAGCCGCAGGGTCCACCCGGGCAGGCCGGTCCACTGGGCACCCGCGTACGCCGACCGCGTGCGCAGCGTCCGGACGCTCTGGATCGGAGGCGCTCCCACCAGGAAGTCCTCGTTCCCGGCGGCCACGCCGATCCACGCCTGCCAGTCGGGCGCGATGTCCGCCTGGGCGCGCGCGATTCCGGCGAAGTTGATCGTGCCGAAAGTGTTGCGCGTGAAGCGCGCCTCGCCGCGCAGGAACCAGCGTCCCTCGTACCAGTCCAGGCGCGGGCTCAGCTGGTGGACGGCACCCTGCGGATAGCTCTTGACCTCGTAGCCGAGCGCCGGCACGAAGTGGCCGGTCGGCACCGAGACCGTGGCGTGCAGCATGGCCGTCTCCAGGATCGTGGCGTCGGGCGTCCACCGGCCCTCGAGCTCCAGGTACAGCCTGTGCCGCGGGTGGAGCGTGCCCCGGAGCTCGACGCTCTGGTCCCAGTGGCCGAAGCGGCGGGTCTCGACCAGTGCGCCTCCGGCGCGATCGCCACGCGGCCACAGCCTGGAGATGGCCTCGCGGAGCTCGAGCCAGTCCTGGCTCCCGGAGACCGAGAGCGCCTGGAGGCCCATCTGCGCCTGCCAGGGTGGCTGCTGCGCCTTGATTCCACCGGGTGTGAGCGCCCCGAGACAGAGCAGGGCGATGAGAAGGTGCAACGAAGGATCGAATTGCCTGAACATGGGCGTGGAATGTGACGCGCGCGCAGGTCCTCCGCCACCGGTCCGCCCCGGGTTGCAGGTCGTAGCCGGGCTCCCCCTTACGCCGCGACGGAGGGTGGTGCGACAGACGGGAATGGTTCATCTTTTTTCGGCATTCCTCGTTGGGCGCTTCACCGACACGCTGCATCGGGAGCCATGACGAACTCGTCGCGGGATGGTGCGGACGTTGTCCGGGACCGGGTACCGGGTCTGCCCGAGACCTTCCGGCAGGAGCTGGCGGTCCCGGCCCATCCGCGTCGCGGAGCGACGCCGCCCAGGGCGCTGGCCATCAGTGTCTTCGCCCTGCTCGCGGCGGTCGTGGCAGCCTTTCTGAGGCCGACCCAGCACGGACCGGTGCTGGGCTTCATCTGGGTGCTGGCTCTCATTCCCCCGTTCCTGCTGGCCTTCTACCGGGGTTGGGCCGGCGCTGCCTTCGCACTCGTGGGCGGGATGGTGGCCCTGACGGGGACGGAGGTCCTCGGGCGCGAGATCCTCGACGGCCGTATCAATTGGTGGGTGTTCGGGGTCGCCACGGTGGCGCTGCTGGTGGTGAGCGCAGGGGCGGGAGCCGTCTCGGAGCTGCTGCAGCGTTCCGGCGGAGACCCGCGCGGCATCGACGCCGGTGAGAGCTGGAGGCGCGAGCTGCGCCGGGCGATCGAGAACGGCGAGCTCCGTCTCCACTACCAACCGATCGTCGCCTTCGAGGACGGCAAGGTCCGCGGCGTGGAGGCGCTCGTGCGCTGGGAGCACCCGACCCGTGGACTGATGAGCCCGGACCAGTTCCTGACCCTCGCCAAGAGCGCCGGCCTCATGGTGCCGCTGGGGAACTGGGTGCTGGAGGAGGCGCTCCGCCGCTACGCTCCCTGGAAGGAGCGGTTCGGCTCGAGCCCCGTTTTCTTCCTGAGCGTCAACCTCGACACGTCCCAGTGCCGCCAGCCGGGCCTCAGGGAGCGGCTCCGGGATCTCCTGCGGCGGAGCGGCATGGAGCCCGGCGACCTCCAGGTCGAGGTGACCGAGCAGGCCCTCAGCGAGGCCTCATCGGAGCTGGCCGAGCTCAAGCGGCTGGGCGTGCGGATCGCCGTGGACGATTTCGGGAAGGGCTTCGTGTCCCTGAGCCAGCTGCGCCACTTGCGGGTGGACGGGGTCAAGATCGACGGGGCCTTCGTGCGCGGCATGGAAGAGGACGAGGACGATCGCGCCCTGGTCGAGTCCATTTTGCAGCTGGCCGGGACGCTGGACCTGGAAGTCACCGCCGAGGGGGTCGAGACGCGGGAGGAGCACCAGCGGTTGCGGGAGCGGGGCTGCACGTTCGGCCAGGGGTACTACTTCGCCGAGCCCTACCCGGTCACGGCCCTGGAGCTCGGGGTCCCCACCGAATCCTGAGCGCGTCCCCGGTCGCCTTCCCCGGCGGCCGACCGCGCCTCCGACACCTCAGTCGCCGGCACCTCGCCGGCGCTGGATCCAGCGCCGCAGGAGCCGGCCGGAGAACTGCGACTTCTCCTGCCAGTCGTACGACCCGACGATGAGGTCCCACAGCGGCGAGCTCACGCCGAAGTCCTGCCGGTTGTTCGAGAAGTGGTGGCGCATGTGGCCCTTGCCCATGCGGTACATGGTCTCCTCGATCCGCCCGCCCGGTCGGATGAAGTGGATGGCGAAGTGGAAGCTGTCGTAGATGAGGTAGCCGAGCACGAAGCCGGCGAAGAAGCCAGGCGTGATGCGGGGTCCCAGCGTCACCGTGAACAGCGTGAAGAACAGGATCGCGAGCGGGATGCTCACCGACGGGGGCATGACCAGCCGTCGGGGGTCGCTGGGGAACTCGTGGTGGACGCCGTGGGCCACGAAGTAGAACTTCTCCCGCCAGCCGTCCAGAGCCGGCAGGATGGGCTCGTCGTGGGACAACCGGTGCACCTTGAGCTTGACGCTGCGCTCGGTCTTCTCGTCGGCGACCTCGTGGAAGACGTAGCGGTGGAGCAGGAACTCGGTGATGGTCCAGCTCAGCAGGCCGAGAGCGGCGAGGCCGAGCGTGGCTATCACGCCCATGCCCAGGTGCAGGCTGCGCCACACCATGTAGCCGATGAGCGGAACGTAGAGCGCGTGAGGAATGAGCGGATGGACACGCGAGAAGCGCTCCATCCAGTCCTTCTCGAACATGCGGACCGTCGGATCCCGCGGGGGAAGGCGTGCCGCCCGCTCCCACATCTCCCGCTCGGGCTCCGGGCCCGCCGCCGTCGCATGTCCCTGCATGGTCATGTCGTCCGCTCCGACGTCTCGTCGTCCACCGTCCGCGCGTCGCCGCCGACGGGACCCTCGCCGACCGACTCCTCCGGTTTCACCCACACCCTACCATCGCGCACCACGACCGGATACGTATCGACGTCGTAGCGGGAGATCGAGTCCAGCCGTTCTCCCGATGCCAGGTCGAACGTCGCGTAGTGCCAGGAGCAGATCACCCGACGCCCGTCGACCGTCCCCTCGGAGAGCGGTCCCCCCGAGTGAGGGCACAGGTCGTCGATTGCATAGACGGTACCGTCCACCAGGAAGACCGCAAGCCACCGGTCCCCCACCTGGAGACGCTTCCCCCGTCCCGCCTGGAGCTCCTCCAGCTCGCACACCGTAACATACCCCGGAGCGGGTGCTTCGGGTTCGAGGCTCATCGGTCGTGTCCGGCGCGGACCGGTGTTCGCCCCACCATCTCCTCCAGGACGGCGGCGCGCTCGAGCGCGATCGCCGGATCGAGGTCGCGCACCGTGACGTGCCCCAGCTTGCGTCCGGGTCGGGCCGACTTGGCGTACAGGTGCACGTGCGCCCCCTCGACCGCGAGCATCGCCTCGAGCGGAGGCACGCACCCGATGAGGTTCACCATGACGCTGGTGCCGACGGGGTCGGTGGGACCGAGCGGCAGCCCGGCCACCGCCCGCACGTGGTTTTCGAACTGGCTCGTCTCCGCACCCTCGATGCTCCAGTGACCCGAGTTGTGGACGCGGGGCGCCATCTCGTTGGCCAGCAGGCGTCCCTCGTGCTCGAAGAGCTCGATGGCCAGCACCCCCACGTATTCCAGATCGTTCAATACGCGTAATGCGTAATCTGCTGCTGTGGCCTGAAGATCAGCATCCACGTCCTGCACGGGTGCCCGCGAGCGCACCAGAATGCCATCGGCGTGCGTGTTGTGGACCAGTGGATAGGTCCGGACCTCGCCGTTCCGGTCCCGGACCGAGAGGATCGACAGCTCGCGGCGAAAGGGGACGAATCCCTCCAGGATCAGGGGACGGCCACCGACCTCCTCCCAGGCGGCATCCGCCGCGCCGGGCGAGTGGAGAATGAACTGGCCCTTCCCGTCGTAGCCAAAGCGCCGCGTCTTGAGCACCGCGGGCGTCCCCAGCGTGTCTAGGGCATCGGCCAGCTCCTCCCGCGTGCTCACCGCCTCGAAGGGCGCGGTCGGGATTCCGTGGTCGCGGAAGAACGTCTTCTCCACCAGCCGGTCCTGGGCCACGTCGAGCGCCTGCGGCGGCGGGTAGACCGGGACGCGTCCGGCCAGCCGGTCCGCCGCCGACCGCGGGACGTTCTCGAACTCGTAGGTCACCACGTCGAGATCGTCGCAGAAGGCGTCCAGCGCCGCCGGGTCGTCGTAGTCGCCCTGTCGGTGCTCCGCCACGTCCGCGGCACAGGCGGCCGGCTTGGGGTCCAGGACACGGAACTCGAGACCGAGCGGGTAGCCGGCCAGGGCGAGCATCCGCCCGAGCTGTCCTCCGCCGAGGATGCCGACCTTCACGTCGAGCTCGGGAGCTCCGAGTCCTCCAGCACCGCCCGGGTCTGCTCGGCGCGGTAGCTCCGGAGCCTCTCCCGGATCTCCGGGTGGGAGGCGCCGAGGATCGCGGCGCAGAGGAGGGCGGCGTTCACGGCCCCGGAGCGTCCGATCGCCAGCGTGCCGACCGGCACGCCGCGCGGCATCTGGACGATCGAGAGGAGCGAGTCGAGCCCGCTCAGCGCCCTCGATTGGACCGGCACGCCCAGAACCGGCAGGACGGTCTTGGAGGCCGTCATGCCCGGAAGGTGCGCCGCCCCTCCGGCCCCCGCGATGATCACCTCGAGTCCCCGTCCCTCCGCCGTCGAGGCGTACTCGAACAGGAGATCCGGTGTCCGGTGCGCCGAGACCACCCGGGTCTCGAATGGCACCTGAAGCTCCTCGAGGATCCGCACCGCGTGCTCCATCGTCTCCCAGTCGGAGGTGGAGCCCATGATGATCCCGACCAGCGCGCTCGCCATCGGCCTCCCGCTTTCGTGCACGTGTCCCCTGCCTCCGGACTCGGCGCATGGTACGCCGCTGTCGGGACGGGGTTCAAGGGCGGTTGGCCCTCGCCGCGGGCGGAGCCCTCCCGTATGCTGGGTGCCCTCGTCACCGCGCGGAGTCGCCGGGCGGGAGCGGGAGGCGCGAGGCCGCACCGAGGAGTCGTCTCCAACCGAGGGGAGAGTCATGCGTGCGAGCGGAGCCGTCCGGGGGCGTGGCGTGTCGAGGTCGCGAGCCGCGGCGGCCCTGGGACTGGTCGTGACTCTGGCGGCGGCGCTGTCCGGATGCCGTCCGGCGCAGGCTTCGACGGGATCCTCCGCGCGGTCGGTGACGCGCGACGGATCCGCTGGCACGGCATTCCACGTGAGCTTCCCCGACTCGCTCCACCGCGGGCCGATCACGGGGCGGATGTTCGTCGTGATCAGCCGGCGATCCTCGCCCCCGCCGCGCCTCCAGGCGGGCTCCTTCGTACAGACGATCCCGATGTTCGCGGTCGACGTGGACTCCCTCTCGCCCGGGCAGGCGGCGACCATCGACGGCTCGACGCCCGGCTACCCGGTCGAGCGCCTCTCGGACCTCCCGGCCGGCGACTACTACGTCCAGGCAATCCTGAACGTGTACACGCGCTTCCCGCGCTCCGACGGGCACACGATCTGGGCCCACATGGACCACTGGGAGGGTCAGCAGTTCAATGCGTCGCCGGGCAACCTGGTGAGCGACGTGCAGAACGTGCACCTGGACCCGGCCGCCGGGTGGGATGTGACCCTCCAGCTCCGGCACGAGATCCCGCCGATCGAGATGCCGGAGGACACGAAGTGGGTGAAGCACGTCAAGATCCAGAGCGATCTGCTCACGAAGTTCTGGGGCCACCCGATGTACCTGGGGGCCACGGTGCTCCTGCCGAAGGGCTACGACAAGCACCCGGAGGTGCGCTACCCGGTGGTGTACGAGCAGGGGCACTTCAACCTCCGGCCTCCGTTCGGGTTCAGCCCCGACAGCCAGCCGATGCCCGCGTGGGCCACGAGCATGTTCGCGAGTCTGAACCGCGAGACCGGCCACCAGTTCTACCTCGCCTGGACCTCGCCCGGCTTCCCGCGCATGATCGCGGTCACCTTCCAGCACCCGACGCCCTACTTCGACGACTCCTACGCGGTGAACTCGGCCAACGACGGGCCGTACGGCGACGCGATCCTGCAGGAGCTCATCCCCTACCTCGAGAGCCACTTCCGCATGATCCGCCAGCCCTGGGCGCGGACTTTGACCGGAGGCTCCACGGGTGGTTGGGAGTCCATCGCGCTCCAGGTCTACCACCCGGACTTCTTCGACGGGACGTGGACGCTCTACCCGGATCCCGTCGACTTCCGCTCGTACGACATGGTGGACATCTACAGCGACACGAGCGCCTTCGTGTTCCAGAACGACCAGGCCGGCGGGGGGCTCCCGTTCACCCCCGTGACCGAGTGGAGCCACCCCGAGCGCTACATCATGCGCCTGGCCGACGGCCAGCCCGTGCTGTCGGTGCGGGAGTTCAGCCGGCTGGAGGCCGTGCTCGGGAGCCACGGCCGCTCGGGCCAGCAGCTCAACGCCTGGGAGGCCGTGTTCGGTCCGGTCGGTCAGGAGGGCTATCCGAAGCCCCTGTGGGACAAGCGCACCGGGCATATCGACCATTCGGTGGCCGAGTACATGAAGCGTCACGGCTACGACCTCAGGGCGTACCTGGCCGAGCACTGGTCCGAGGTCGGACCGAAGCTGAAGGGGAAGATCCACGTCGACGTGGGGGACGCCGACAACTTCTACCTGAACCTGGCCGTCTACCGGCTGCAGGCGTTCATGGACTCGACCACGGGCCCCCACGTCCCGGGGACCTTCCACTTCGGCAGGCCGGAAAAGAGCCACGGCTGGCAGCACACCACCACGCCCGGGATCCTGAAGGAGATGGCGGAGTGGATCGTGTCGCAGGCACCGAAGGACGCGCCGATGGGCTGGCGCTACCGGTAGGAGGCACGATGCCCGGAGCGTCGGCCGCCCGCGTGGTCGGCCTACGCTCCCCGGCACGTGGAAGGTGAGGGGGCGCGCCGGAGCTGCCGTGGCCCCGGCGAGCCGGGCCGGTCGCCGCTACGGCGCGCGCCGGGCCACCCACCAGCGTCCGGTGGAGAGCACCCCCGAGCGCTCCGACCTGGACTCGAAGGTGCCCACGATCGAGTCTCCGCGCACCACGCCACGGAAGCTGGTGAGGAGGACGAGCCCGGTGTCCGGGTCCAGGTAGGGATCGAGAGAGCCGCGCACCGACCCTCCGGCCACCCCCACGAAGCGGATAGTGAGGAAGCGGGGAGAGCGGTTGTCCTCGGCCCGCACGCCCCTGTAGCCATCCATCCGGTTCAGCGGCTCGGCGCGGCCGGCCGGGATCATCTGCACCTCCCCCCGGGCCGTGTCGCGTCCCGCCTCGAGCTGGAAGGCGATCGAGCCGTACCGCCCGGTCGAGCGGCTCTCGTAGCGGCCGGCCCAGCGGCCCGAGAGGGAGCCGATCGCCGAGAGCTCGCCCGTCATCGGCACGGCCGGTGCCGCGCTCGCGCAGGCCCAGCCTCCCGCGAGGATCCACGCCATGGCGGTCCACCTCCACGCGCCGCTCATCGATCACCTCCCGCTCGCGTCCTGCGCCCCCGTGCCGCGACTCCACTTCGGCCGCGCCGGAGATTCGGGACCGCGCCCGGCGACCATACGACCGGGCCGACCATCCCAGGCTGATGCTACTCGCCGTTCCACGCCCGGGCTGTCGGGAATCGGCTTAGGGCGGCGTGGGGAGGCGGGCGCCACGCGCTGTGGGGAGCGCGTCGGTCCTCCGCGCCGCCTGCGGTGTATGCCTGACCTCCGGCCACCTGTACGCGGACGACCGGGCCGGTTCCACGAACCGAAGGAGCGGGAGAGCACGCCATGGCATCCAGCGGCACGGGAGTCCACGGTCTTCACCACGTCACCGCCATCGCCTCCGAGCCCCAGGAGAACCTGGACTTCTACGTCGGCACGCTGGGCCTCCGCCTGGTCAAGCGGAGCGTGAACCAGGACGTGCCCGGCAGCTATCACCTGTTCTACGCGGACGCTGTGGGGACGCCCGGCACCGATCTCACGTTCTTCCCCTGGCCCGACATGGACCCCGTGCTCGAGGGCGCCGGCCAGGCGCAGGAGGTCCAGTTCGGGGTGCCGTCCGGGAGTCTCGACTGGTGGCGTGAGCGTCTGGCCGACGCCGGCATCCGGGCCGGTCGCCGCGAGCTGCGCTTCGGCCAGCCGGTCCTCCCCTTCCGCGATCCGCACGGCCAGCGGCTGGCACTCGTCGAGACCGACGATGAGCGCGCGTGGGAGCCGTGGACCGCCGGACCGGTCTCCCCGGACCGACAGCTCCGCGGCATGCACGGAGTGAGACTGGTGGTGCGGGATGGGGGCGCCACCGGCCGCGTCCTGGAGGATGTGCTCGGCTTCCGCGAGGCGGGCGAGTCGGATGGGTGGTGGCGCTACGGCGTGGAGGGAGGCGGAGCGGGCCGCTGGCTGGAGGTGCGGGAGGCGCCGGGCGCGCGCCAGGGCAGGTGGGGCACGGGCGGCGTCCACCACGTGGCTTTCCTCGTCGAAGACGACGACGAGCAGGCGGCGGTGCGGGAGCGCGTCCTGGCCGCGGGTCTCCGGGCCACCGAGCCCATCGACCGTTTCTGGTTCCGATCGGTCTACTTCCGTGAGCCCGGCGGCGTCCTGTTCGAGCTGGCGACCGCGGGGCCGGGCTTCGGTCGAGACGAGGCCGTGGAGGAGCTGGGGAGCCGGCTGATCCTGCCGCCGTGGCTCGAGGAGCGGCGCGGCGCCATCGAGGCCGCCCTGCCTCCGCTCGAGCCGCCCGCAGCGACCCGCTAGCCGCGGCCGGGCGGCGAATCCCGGCGCGAGAGGGCCGGCCGGCGCTTCCGCCGCCGGCGTGCTTCGTGGGGGGCCTCAGGCCGCGCCGAACGCGGCCCGGATCCGGGGCTCGAGCAGCCGGCGCTCCCGCGGCGCATCGAGGAGGAGGGACGTCTCGGCGTCCGGCGGCAGGCAGCGCTCGGGCGCGAGACCCACGACCTCGCTCGAGACGATCCTGGCGCCCAGACGAGCGGCCGCCCGGGCGACGGCCTCGAACACCCTCGCCGGAGGGGAGACATCAACGTCCAGCAGATTCGTGGAGACCTGGGCCCGACCCGCCACCCGGAAGCCGAGGGCCTGGACGCGCGGCAGGCCTCCGCTCGACTGCCGGATGCGGCGTGCGACCCGGGAGGCCACGTCGACGTCGTCGGTGTCCAGCAGGAGGTTGAACGCCACCAGGATCTCGCGGGCGCCGATCGCGGAAGCCCCGGCCGAGGGATGGACGCGGGCGGGACCGAGGTCCGGCGCGCGGTCCGCGTCGGTGGCGATCGCCTCGCGGAGCGCCTCGAATCCGCCGCGCCGAAACGGGGCGGGGACGGACCTCTCGGGTCGCCGGGCGGCCCGTCCGTACAGGTAGACCGGCACTCCGAGCTCGTCGGCCACGCGTTGGCCCACGCGGCCGGCCAGCTCCACGCACACGTCCATGCCCGCGGCCTCCAGTGGGCCCAGGTCCAGCCCGCGCAGCGGTACGAACGGAACGACATCCGCCGCCCCGATCCGGGGATGCTCGCCCTGGTGCCGCGAGAGGTCGATGCGTTCGGAGGCCTCCCGGACCAGCCGGAAGGCCGCCTCCGCGACGGGCTCGGCGGGCCCCGCGAAGGTGTAGACGGTCCGGTGGTGCCACCGATCCGGGTCCACGTCGAGCAGGGCCACTTCGTCCACCGAGCGCAGCGCGGAAGCGATCGCGTCGAGGACGGCCGGATCGCGGCCCTCGCTCACGTTGGGGACGCATTCGACCAGGGGACCCGATGGAGACATGCCGCGAAGCTACCGGCTGTATCCGAGGTCGGCCATGAGGATCTCCCGAAGCGGCCGCGCCCGAGCGCGCGGGATCTCGGAGCGGACCACGCCATCGCGGAGCACGCCCCGGCCGACCACCCGGTCCTCGAGTGCCAGCGCCACGTTGCCGTTCCCGCCCGGGACTCTGGCCGCGAGCGGCGCTCCCTCCAGGAGGCGGAGGCAGTCCTCGCGCCCGAACGCCACGACGCGGCGGGCCAGATCCGGCCCCAGCCAGCGGAGCCCGTCGTTCGTGGGCCGAAACCCGTATCTCCTGTCCTCTCGCATGACCCGGACGCCCAGCGACACGAACCGCCACGCGTCGGAGCCTTCCCACGCCTCGAGTGGCCACGCGTCCAGACGGTGTCCCCACAGGCTGTCGCCACGCGCCATCCAGCCCGCCTCCGCGAGCCGGGCTTCGGGGATCTCGAAGCTCGCCTCCAGGCGTCGGAGTCCGTCCGTCACCCGACGTGCGCCCTCCCCGACGGCGCCTTCCTCTCCCGGGAAGGCGGGCGGTACCGGGGTCCAGCCTTCGCGGTCGGTTCCCTCGTCGAGCCCGCCCTCCCTGCGCAGGCGGGCCAGGAAGAGTCCTCCGGAGTCGAGGTGATGGGGATAGATGCGCCAGGCCAGCTGGAGGGACGGATCGTAGCGGCGGCCCTCGAACCCGGTCAGCCCCGGGGCGTGCGGGAGGTCCAGCGGGAGCGGCTCCAGGTGCACGGGAAGCTCCTGGAGGATCGCGTCGACGACCGCCTCGTTCTCCTCGGGGGCGAACGTGCACGTGGAGTACAGGATCGTGCCGCCCGGCCTCGTGAGCTCGATCGCCCGCCGCAGGAGCGACGTCTGCAGGGAGGTGGCGTATTCGTGGTAGCTGTCGGTGGGCGCGTCCACCTCGCCTCCCTGGCGCCGGACGTTCCCCTCGCCCGAGCAGGGTGCATCGACCAGCACGCGGTCGAAGAGCGCTCCCGACGGGAAGTGCCGGCCGTCGGCGGCCACGACCAGCACGCCGGCGTGGAGCAGCCGGTAGACGTTGCCGAGGAGGGCGCGGATGCGCTTCTCGCTCCGGTCGGCCGCGACCAGGCAGCCTCGCTCCCCCATGAGGTCCGACAGGTGAGTGGTCTTGCCGCCGGGCGCCGCGCACAGGTCGAGCACCCGTTCCCCGGGCCGCGGTCCGAGTGCCGGGGCGGCGACGGCGGTGCTGGCCTGCTGGATGTAGAAGTCGCCCCGCCAGTGCTGCAGGGTCCGACTGACGGCCCGCGGCGCCTCCCTCACGTGGTAGACGTCGTCCAGCCCCGGCACCGCTTCGAGGACGAAGCCGCCGGACCGCAGGTCCTCGAGGACCTCGGCGGCGGCCGCCCGCCCGGCGCGGATCCGCACGGTCGTGGGCTCGGGGCGGGCGACGGCCTCCAGGAACCGCCGCGGCTCGGGAACGAGATCGAGATAGCGCTCGAGGGCCATGGCCGACGGCTAGCGGCCGCCCGGCCCGCGGGCAAGTCGAAGGCCGCCCGGGGTAGGCGGAACGCGTGAGGATGATGTCGCGGATCCGGCGCGTCTCGGCCGCGGCCGGGATGGCCGCGTTGGCCGCCTGCGCGTCAGCGGGTGGTCCCCCCGCGGGACCGGCCGAACCGGCCCCATCGGGCGCGGCGGGAGGGCCGGGGAACTGGATCGCCGTCGGGACGGCCGGGCAGCCGGAATGCCCGTCCGAGTCCCTCCTCCCGGCCCGCCCCGGAACCCTGACCGTGGCCGTCGCCGGCGCGGTGCGCCCTCGCGACGTTCCGTACGCCAGGAACGCCGCCGAGCGTCTCGTCTTCCGCCAGCTGTACGAGACCCTGATTCGCGTGGACTGCCGGGGCGGACTCCACCGCGGCCTCGCCGCCTCGTGGAGCGCGTCCGACGAGGGCCGCCGCTTCACCTTCCGCCTGCGGCCGGATGCCCGGTTCTGGGACGGCACGCAGGTGACGGCGGGAGATGTCGCGTGGAGCTGGCGCCGACTCTCGGAGGAGAGAGAACGAAGCGGTCCCGGCGTCGGAGAGGGAGCGTTCGGGAGCGCCTCCGCGCGGCCGCCGCCCGTCCTTCCCGACAGCACGCGCGTCGAGGACGCATCCACTCTCGTGGCCTTCTTCTCCGGCCCGACCCCGCCGTCGGCCTTCGCCGAGCCCGGGCTCTCGGTGCTCCGAGCCGGGCCGGGCTCCTGGCCGCTCGGGAGCGGACCCTTCCGGCCGGGGGACCCGACCGGCGACTCGGTGGCGCTCCTCCTTCTTCCCGCTCCCGCGCCGACCGGGGGGCGGGCGCTCTCGACCTGGCGCCTTCTGACCGTGCCCCCGGACCGGGACGAGCGCGATCTGCTGGACGCCGGCGTGGACCTCCTGGTCGATCCCGACCGGCGCGCCGCCGACTACGCGGCCAGCCTCCCGGACTACGAGGTCTTGCCCGTCCCCCGGGACCGCGTCTACGCCCTGGCCGTTCCGGGCGCCACGGCCGCCCCCGCCGAGGGGGCGGAAGCCCTCGTCGCGCTGCGAGCCTCGCTGGCCCGGGACGCGGTGCGCGGGAGGGCGGTGCCCGCCGACCCCATCGGATGGCGCCGGGCCGTCTGCGACGCGGGAGCGCCGTCGGGGAGCTCCGCCGCGCCCGGGGCGGGTACCCGGGAGGCGCGGGGGCGGGTCGCGGCGGCCGCGGCCGGGTTACGCGTCCGGCCGGAAGGCGCGGTGGCGTCGGGGCGCCGCGCGGGGCCGCTCAGGCTCGCCTATCCCCTCGGAGACCCGGCCGCCCGGGACCTGGCGGACCGGCTCGTGGCCCTCGCCTCGGGCCCGGCGGGCTCCGATTCGATCGGCGCCGAGGTGCAGCGGCTGCTGGGGGCGTCCCCGGACGCCGCATGGCGCTCGTCGCCGCTGGTTCCCGAGGTGCTGACCGCCTCGGCTCGCGGCGCGGAGGATCCCGCCTACGTGGTGTCTCTCCCCCGCAGGGTCCTGGCGCCCTGCGCGGCGCGCGGGGCTCTCGAGCGGGCGCTCCCGTGGCTGGAGAGTGGGGGGGCTCTCGTGCCGCTCGTGGACACGCGCCCGGGGCTCTTCGTACGCCACGGCGTGACCGCCCTGTCGGTCGACTGGGATGGGACGCCCCTGCTCTCCCGGGCCGGCCCGGGCTCCGGCGGGGGGAGCCGGTGAGTGGCCCGGCCCGGAGCTTCCGGACTCGACTGGCCGCGGCGCTGGCGGCGCTGTCGCTGGCTCCCCTCCTGGTGTTCGGACTCGGCGTCCGGGCCCGCGTGCGCTCCGATCTCACCGGCCGCTACCGACAGGAGACGCGGGACCTGGCCGCCGACATCCGGACGGAGCTGGCGCGCGACGGCCACGACGTCCGGTCGCGGCTGGCGGCCATGGCCGAGGCTGCCGAGCTCGACAACCGGCTGCGCCGGGCGCTCGCCGACCGCTCCGGGGTCGATCGCGGCTACCTCCTGGACTACGCCGGCCGCGCCATGAGGCTCGCGGGGCTGGCCGTGCTGCAGCTCCAGGAAGCCGACGGGCGCATCCTGAGCTCGGGCCACTTCCGGAACGAGTACGACCGCCGGGAGCCCGGCGTGGCGGAGCGCATCTCGGCCGCGGCCGGGGGCGAGGCCCTCGTCCGGGCGCCGACACCTTCCGGGCCCGTCCTCGCGCTGGCGGCGGAGGCCGACGTCCGCGTCGCAACCCGGCCCCTGACGCTCGTGGGCGGCGTCGCCGTGGATTCGGCCTTCCTCGCCGGTCTCGCGCCGGGCGGGGCCGTACGCCTGGTGCTGGACGTGCCGGGCGACGCCGCATCTCCTCCGTCGGTCGGCCCGCCGACTGGACCGGGGGCGGAGCGTGCGGCAGGAGGTCCGGCCGCGTCCGGGGACCCGGAGGACGCCGATGCGGTGGTCGAGGAGGTGACGCTGCCGTTCGTGGACTTCACCCTGGCGGGTCGCGGCCCCGAGGGGAGCGCGGCAGCGGGACGGGTGGCTCCCGGCGCGGCGGCCGGTGCGGCGGACGTGGCCCGCCTGAGCGTGGTCCGGTCGCTGGCGCCGCTCCGATCGCTGCGCCGCCAGATCGACCTCTGGTTCCTGGCCGCGCTCCTCGTGGTGGCCGCCGCGGCCTTGCTGTTCGGACTGTGGGCCGCGACGCGGCTCAGCCGGCCCCTGGCCGACCTGGCGCGCCGCACCGCGCGGCTGGACCTCGAGCGGCTGGAGGTGAGCTTCCCGACCGGGCGCCGGGACGAGATCGGCGTGCTGGCCCGCGGCCTCGAGGCGCTCACCGGGCGAATCCGCGCGGGGGCCGTCCGCCTTCGTGACGCGGAGCGCCGCGCCACCCTGGGCGAGATCGCGCGCCAGGTGAACCACGACGTCCGCAACGGGCTCACGCCGCTCCGCCACGTCGTCCGGCACCTGTCCGAGGTGGCGCGCGAGCACCCGTCCCGACTGGCCGAGGTGTTCGAGGAGCGTAGAGGTTCCCTGGAGGGTGGGCTCGGCTACCTGGAGACGCTGGCCACGCGCTACGCCAGGCTCTCTTCCCGTCCGGCGTCCCGGCCCTGCGACGTGGCCGCCCTGGCGCGGCGCGTGGCGGCCGACGCCGCCGGCGCCGCGGCCGAGCGCGGCGGTGACGTGCGGGCCGACACGGACGAGGCCGCGCCGCCGGCGCTGGCCGACCCGGTGGCCGTGCGGCGCATCCTCGAGAACCTGGTTCGGAACGCCATCGAAAGCATGGACGGGGAGGGGGGCGAGGTGGTCGTGCGGGTCGGCTCGAGTCCCGATCCGGGGCGAGTCCGACTGGAGGTGGCGGACACGGGGCCCGGCATGGACCAGGATCAGCGGTCGCGCGTGTTCGAGGAGTTCTACACGACGCGGGAGGAGGGCGCCGGGCTCGGCCTGGCGATCGTCCGGCGCCTGGTCACCGACATGGAGGGAACGATCGAGGTCGAAAGTCGGCCGGGAGAAGGTGCCCGCTTCACCATCGACCTTCCGGCGGTCGAGGAGGACGCGTGACGCGCGTCCTCGTGGTGGACGACGTGTCGGCCGTCGCCGAGCAATATGCCTACGACCTGCGCCGGCTGGGCGACTTCCACACCCTGGTGGCCACCGGCGGCCGTGAGGCGCTCGAGCTCCTGGCGGCGGAGGCCGTGGACTGCGTGATCCTCGACCTCGAGATGCCCGGCGTGGACGGTTTCGACGTGCTCACCGCCCTCGCCCGCGAGGAGCGCGAGGTGCCGGTCATCGTCTACACCGGGACGGGCGACTTCGACCGCTGCGCCCGGGCCATCCGCCTGGGCGCGTACGGTTTCATCGACAAGTCCGAGCCGATGCGCCGCGTGGTGGAGGAGATCCGGGGCGCCGTGGAGCGGGGGCGGCTGGCCGGTGAGGTGGCGCGCCTTCGGGAGCGGCTGGATGAAGACGCCGGCCTCCTGGGGACCGCCGCCCCCATGCTGGAGCTCAAGGAGAGGATCGCGCGGCTGGCGCCGATCCCGAGTCCCGTCCTCGTCCTGGGAGAGAGCGGGACCGGCAAGGAGCTCGTGGCCAGGCGGCTCCACGAGCTGGGTCGTCCGGCGGACGCGCCCTTCGTGCCCGTGAACAGCGCCGCGCTCCCCGAGAGCCTGGTCGAGAGCGAGCTGTTCGGGCACGAGAAGGGCGCCTTCACCGGGGCCGACCGGATGCGGCAGGGCGCCTTCGAATTCGCCGCGGCGGGCACGCTGTTCCTGGACGAGGTGGGCGAGCTTCCCGGGGCCGCCCAGGCCAAGCTCCTGCGCGTCCTGGAGCAGCGCGAGGTGACGCGAGTGGGCGGCACGCGGGCCCTCGCGGTGGCGTGCCGGGTGGTGGCCGCGACCCACCGGGACCTGGAGGCCGACGTGGCGGAGGGCCGCTTCCGGGAGGACCTGTACTATCGTCTCAACGTCCACGTCCTGCGCGTGCCGCCCCTCCGGGAGCGTCTCTCCGATGTGCCGCTTCTCGCCGACCACTTCCTGTCCGCCACCTGCCGCCGGTACGGTATCGCGCCCCTGGAGCTGGGCGCGGATGCCGTGGAGCTCCTGATGACCTACGACTGGCGCCGGAACAACGTTCGCGAGCTCCGAAACGCGATCGAGCGCATGGTGATCGACGCGGAGCCCCCCATCGTGGGCGCGGACGCCGTGCCGGCGGAGGTGCGCCGGGGCGCCGGGGCCCGCGACGGCAGCGCGTCGGATGGGGACGAGTCGGCCGCGATCCTTCCCCCGGGCGCCGAAGGCCTCACCTACCGCGAGCTCAAGGAGGAGGCCGAGCGCCGCATCGTCCGCTCGGCGCTACGCCGCCACGACGGGCACGTCACGGAGACGGCCCGCGCGCTGGGTCTGGCCGACCACTCCAGTCTTCTCAAGATCATGCGTCGCCTGGGCATCGAGCGCGGCTGAGCGAAGCGGAACGAGGCCGGGCGGGGCCGAGGGAGGCTGTGCGGGGCCGAGCGCGGCGCCGGGGCCTCGCGGCCCCTGGTGCCCGTCCGCGGCTCGGGGCGATGCGAGTCTGCCCGCGTCCTCGGCCGACACCGCTCCAGGATGTGTAGTTATGGACACGTCGGGCCCGCACGATACGTGTCCATATGGACACATCGCCCGGACTGCCCCGGCCGCGGATCGCTATCTCAACTCGTTGCACCATAAGCGAATGACACTCGGTCGTGGGCTCGATCACCCTGGTGGCGGTACGCTTGCCCTTCCTCCTCCCCGGTCGCGAGAAGCGCTCACCGCGCCTCCGGGCGCACCACGAGGGAGGGACCATGGACGCCAGACAGCCCGATTCGAGGATGCGAGAGGTCAGGAAGGGGAGGATGTGGCACGGGACGGGCGCCTGGACGGGTCGAGCCGGAGCCGCGCTCACCGCGGCGCTGCTCCTGGCCGGCGCCGCCGCGTGCGGCGGAGGAGACGCCTCTTCGAACGGCACGCCCGGTGCCACCGCGACCGGCGGCCCGGAGTCGGTCGCCGTGCAGGCGCAGGCCGCCGTCCCCGCAGGGACGACGGAGAGCACCGACTCGGCCGGCACGGAAGCGGCCGGCTCGCCCGCGGCCGGGACCGGGGCGCCCACCATCTCGGGGCCGGTGAGCTACGCCGAGGCTGCCTCGGCGTACCGGGATGGGCGTTACGAGGAAGCCGTGGCGCTGTTCCGCGCCTATACGGACCGGAAGCCGGACAACGCGTGGGGTCACTACATGCTGGGCCTGTCGGCTTGGAAGGCCGGGGATCCCGAGCTCGCGCAGGAGGGCTTCCGCGCGGCGCTCGACCGCGACCCCGACCACGTGAAGAGTCTGGTGAACCTGGGTCGGGTGCTCCTGGAGCAGGACCGAACCGGTGACGCCGAGACGCCGCTCGAGCACGCCCTCGAGATCGCGCCGGAGGATCCGGTGGTGCTGCGCGTCGCGGGCAACCTCCGCACGGCGGAGGGTCGCCTCGAGGACGCCGAGGAGCTCTACCGCGAGTCGGCCACCCGGGACCCGGACCAGGTGTGGAGCCTGAACGACCTGGGAGTCGCGCTCGTTCGGCTGGGCCGCTACGAGGAGGCGCTGGCGCCCCTGGCCCGGGCCGTGTCGCTCCGGCCCGACGACCCCACCTTCCAGAACAACCTGGGCGTGGCCCTGGAGCGTACGGGCCATCCCGACCAGGCGGCCGACGCGTATCGGGCCGCGCTCGCCGCAGCGCCCGCCTACGAGAAGGCCGAGGTGAGCCTGGAGCGGGTCAGGGACCTGAAGCCCGGGCCCGAGACCACGCCCGTGGACCTGGCCACTCTGGCCGAGACCTTCCCGTCCGGTGTCCGCACTCCGGTCGTCACCGTGAACGGACCCAAGCCGTGACCCTCGTCGGCGCCTCGGACCCGGTGGTCGCGGCCGCCGGGTCCTCGGGCGCCCGCCTCCGCGGGCTCTGCGCGGTTCGGTCCGGAGGGCTCGCCCGCCCGCGGCACGCCGCTCGCGCGCCGGCTCGACCCGGGGCCGGCGCGCGGCTATGCTGGGGCCCATGTGTGGCCGCTTCACGCTCCGACATTCCGAAACCGAGGTCTCGGAAGCGTTCGACGCGCTCGCCCCGGGGCTGGGCCTCGATGTGCGCTACAACATCGCCCCGACCCAGGAGATCGCCATCGTCCGGCGGCGCGAGGAGAGCGGAGCGGGGCCTCCGCGCGAGCTGGCGCGGGCGCGCTGGGGGTTGCTACCGGGATGGGTCGACGACCCGGACCATTTTCCCACCCTGATCAACGCCCGCGCCGAGTCCGCCCCGACCAAGCCGTCGTTCCGTGACGCGTTTCGCCGTCGCCGCTGCCTCGTCCCGGCGGACGGGTTCTACGAGTGGCGGAAGACGGGCTCCGGCAAGCAGCCCTACCTGATCCATCGCAAGGACGGGGGGCTGTTCGCCTTCGCGGGGCTGTGGGAGCGCTGGGAGCGCGGGGGCAGGCGCATCGACTCGGCCACGATTCTCACCACGACACCCGGCGACCTCCTCGAGCGCCTGCACGACCGCATGCCGGCCATCCTGCCCCGCGATCGATGGGCCACGTGGCTGGACTCGGAGCTCCCGGCGGCCGATGCGGGCCGGCTTCTGGGGCCCCACGAGGAGGACCTCGAGGCCTTTCCGGTCAGCCGCCGGGTGAACAGCCCCGCGCACGACGATGCCGCGTGCGTGGAGCCGGTGGAGGCCGGCGCCTGATCGGCTCCTCGCCGGGACTCACGGGAGACCGCGGTTGATCCGCTCACCCCTGGCGCTGGCGACCGTGATCGCGCTCGTCACGGCGCTGGCGTTCTGGCTGGACCACCGGGTGCCGGCCCTCTCGAAGATCGGCGCGTCTCTCATGGTCATCGTGTTCGGGGCGCTACTCTCGAACTTCGGCCTCGTGCCGGCCCAATCGCCCCTGTACGGCACGATCTCGGGACCCGTGACCTCCCTGGCCATCGCCTGGCTCCTGCTGGGCGTGCACATCGGCGACCTTCGGAAGGCGGGCCCGCGGATGCTGGGGGCCTTCGGCATCGCGTGCCTGGGGACGCTGGTGGGTGTGGCCGTGTCCACCGGAGTGTTGCACCGGATCTTCGGAGACGAGACCTGGCGCCTGGCCGGGGCGTTCACGGGGACCTATACCGGTGGCTCGGTCAACTTCGTCGCCGTCGGGCGCGGCCTCCGCATCCCCGCTCAGCTGTTCGCCGGCGCCAACGCGGCCGACGCGCTCACCACCGGCATCTGGATGGGCGCGTGCCTGGTCCTGCCGATCTGGCTCCGCAGACTCTATCCCTTCCCGATCCCCACGCTGGACGGCGCCGGGACGGGCTCGGACGTGCCCGTCGCCGCCGCCCCCAACGAGACCGCCGTCGGGGAGCCGAAGACGGTGAGCGAGGGGGCACATCCCTTCTTTTCGCCCGCCTCGATCTCGGCCCTCGACATGGCGCGGCTGGTGGCGGTCGGGCTCGCCCTGCTGACGGCGGCGACGCTGGCCGGGCGGCTGGTGCCCGGAGTGCCCGCCGTCCTGTGGCTCACCACCTTCGCGCTCGTGCTGGCGCACGTGGGGCCCTTCTCGCGCATGGAGGGGGCGATGCAGATGGGCAACTACACCCTCCACCTGTTCTTCGTCGTCATCGGGATCTACTCTCGGGTCGACCAGATCCTGGCCGTGGGCGTGTCGGTGTTCGTGTTCACGATGATCACCGTGGGCATCCACGGGGTGATCACGTTCGGCCTCGGCCGTCTGGCCAGGATCGACCTGGGGACCCTGGCCGTCGCCTCCCAGGCGGCCGTGGGCGGTCCGACCAGCGCCCTGGCGGTGGCGGTGTCCCGGGAATGGCCGGCGCTGGTGCTTCCCGGCATCGTCGTCGGACTGCTGGGCTACGCGATCGGGAACTACCTGGGGTTCGGAGTCGCGTGGGCGCTGCATGGGGTCGGGTTCTGAGCGGCGCTCGGACCTCTCGACCCGGTGCCGGATAAGAGAGTGCCGGTGGGCGAGACACGGGTCGACGCCGACCGGTCCATCACGAGCCACGAACCGGAGGAGAGCATGACCACGGAGACTAGAGGCGAAGAGACCACGAGCCTCCATGGCCGGGCGGCACGCACCGCCGGACACCGGTGGAGCGCCGCGTCGGGGAGGCTGCTGGTCGCCGCGAGCGCCCTGCTGCTCGCGGTGACGGTGCGATCCCCGCTGGCCGCCCAGGACTCGGCGGGAGGCGGAAGCGGCCAGTCGGGCGAGAACGTGGTCCGCGTCCTCATCACGCAGAGTTTCAACGCCAAGATGGACAGCATGCCCGCGCAGATCACCTGGGACGATCTCCGAAAGGGCGTGGCCGTGCAGTTCGATGCCACGCCGGACGTGGCCAAGGCCGCCAAGAAGATGAGCTTCGTCCTGTACGCGGCGCTGGCCCAGGGCGGAGAGATTCGGCAGCAGAAGACGTCGGATCCGTTCGATGTGATTCCCACGGCGAGCGTCACCGAGCCCGACAAGCTCCTCCCCGAGAAGTCCATGATCCCGTCCGGCTTCGGCCTGAAGGGGACCTTCGTGGTGGGCACGGTGGAAGTGCCGCAGGACGAGCTCCTCTCCAAGGACATGAAGGGCATCCTCCAGGACCTCTCGTCGGACACGCCGATCCTCTACCTGCTGGCCGCTCCCGCCGACAAGAAAGACCGCGCCATGGTGAAGTCGGCGCCTCTCACCTTCACGATGCAGAAGGCCAGCCCGGCACCAGCCGGAGGCTGACCGCGCGGCCCGCCCGGCGGCGGCTCTCTCTCAGGGAGCCTGGAGCGAGAAGGCTTCGCTCCAGGTGCCGGGCATCGGCGCCAGGCGAGCCGCGAAGCGGCCCGCCTTCGCCACCGCGCACGCGTCGTAGGTGAACGCGACGAGCCCCGGGCCCAGCTGGTCGGGCCCGGGGTCGGAGCCGCCCGCCAGCCCGGTGATGGCCGCGCCGCCGACGGCGACCGCGCCCGACGCCCGAAGCGTGCCCCCGACGAACAGCAGTCCCTCCCAGCGAAAGCCGTCCTGCAGCACCAGGTCCCCCGTCACCACCAGCGCTCCACGACCGGAGCGGCCGGGGCCGGCGTCGAAGCGATCGGCCTGCACCAGGATGCCGGGCCACGGCTCGTCCGGAGCCGACGGCGGTCCCGGCCAGGGGTCGCCCGGGTAGCGCACGTCGAACGCCGCGTCGCCAGCCGCCAGCGCGGGCCAGTCGATCCCCGAGCCCGCGAGGAGCGTCTCCGTCGGGCCGGCCAGGGTGTCGGGCGTCCCCTCGGCCTGGAGCACCGCCGCCGCCTGCCCGTAACCGCCGGGCGGAAAGGCGGCTCCAGCGACTCCGGAGGGGCCGGCGCCCGCGCAGGCGCCGTCGGCACTCGCGGTGCCCGCGCCCTCGAGGAGCACGTCGGGTCCTTCCAGGACCGTCCCCGAGAGGGCGGTGAGAGCCGCGGGCGGCCGGAACGGCGCACGGTCGAGCATCGCGAGCCGGCGCAGGGTCCGGCCCGCTCCGTCGCGGCCGGACCGGTGCGAGCCGGTGGCCGACAGCCGGTACACATCGCGGAACGCGTCGGCCCGGACCAGTCGACGGGCCCACAGCCGGGCGCCGGTCCGCGGCGTGAACACGTAGGCCCTCTCCACGCTGTCCTCGATCGGGCCCGGCGGGCCGGCCAAGAAGGTGGCGAGGGCGGCCTGGGCGGCCAGGTAGGCCCTCACGCCCGCGGCCTGGGTGCGGGCCGCCGCTGCCTCCTCGCCGGCCAGGGCGAGACCGCCGGCCGCCAGGGCCGCGAGCCCGAGCAGGACGAGAAGCGTGACGAGGAGGGCGAATCCGCCCTGCCGATGCATGTGGCGCGGGGACATCGGGACCTCGCGGCCGGGGGTGACCGGGCCGTCCCATCGGAACGGCCGCCGGTCCGGAAGGTCCCGCCGCGCGTCAACGCCGCGCCATCGGAGGGCTACAGTCCGGAAGGCTCGCCCTTCTCGTGAGGCCGGTACATGATGACGCGGGCGCGCTCGAGCGTGATGAGGCCGCCCTCGATCATCCCATCCAGCTCGGGGAGGACCGCCTGGATGCGCTCCTCGGTGTCCACGACCTCGACCACGATCGGGAGGTCGAGGGACAGCCGCAGGATCTTGTCGGTGTGGAGGCGGGCGTGCGCTCCGAATCCGCCGATTCCCCGCAGCACCGTGGTCCCCGCGAAGCCCCGCTGCCGAAAGAGCTCCACCAGCTTCTCGTACAGGGGTCGTCCCGCGTGCCGGTCCGACTCCCCGATGAAGATCCGCATGAGGGTCCTCTCGCCCGCGAACCCGCGTTCGGCGGTCATGTGCCCATCCCGTGCCGCAGGATCGCTTCCGCCAATCCGAGACCGAGGAGGGTCGCGACCAGGGCGACCAGCACGCTCCCGGTCACGTACAGCAATCCGGAAACCATCTCGCCGTCCCTGAGGAGCGCGACCGTCTCGTAACTGAACGTGCTGAAGGTGGTGAACGCGCCCAGGAAGCCGATGGTGACGAGCGCGCGGAGGGAGGCGGACGCCGCCGTCCCCTCGAGGAATCGCGCCGCGAAGCCGAGCAGGAAAGCGCCGAGGAGGTTCACGGCGAGGGTGCCCCACGGGAATGCGGCGCCCGCCCATCCGTGGACCCAGCCCGAGAGCGCGTAACGGGCCAGGGCGCCGAGCGCCCCGCCCACCGCGATGTAGAGATAGAGAACGACCATCCGTGTCCTCCGCACCAGAAACAGAAGATCCTCCAGGCCGGGTGGCGACCCGGCCTGGAGGAGTCATCAGCCGCGGCGCGCCGCGGCGGTTCCGGCGGACTCCATCGCCAGTGAGCGTGTGGGCGGGAGGATGCGGCCTCGACCGGGGGCGGGCAAGGTGAGCGCGATCAGCCCGCCGCCGTCGCCACGGAGGGGAGCATGGGGAGGCGGCGGCGGACGTCTCGTCCGCCGTGCTTACGGCGCGCGGGCGAGGTCGGGATCGCCTGCGGCGAGGCCTCGGGTCCCGCCTCGGCCGGCTCGGCCGCGGGGAGTTCCGTCTGGATGGGGGCGGAGGTCTCGGTGCGCCGGCGTTGCAGCGCCTCGTACGCGTGCAGGATGCCCGCGACCTCCTCGTCGTACCAGCCGGCCAGGAAGTCGACCAGAGCGTCGATCGCCTCTTCGGTCCGTCCGAGTCGGTCGGCGGCCTCCACGTACTCCATCAGGTGGAGTCGGGCCTCCGCCACGAGTCCCTGCTCCAGGTTGAGATCCACCAGCGACCGGTGGGCCTCCAGCTCGTCGGGATAGCAGCGCAGGATTCGCTCCCAGACCGCCACGGCGTTGAGAGCGAGCCCCTCCTCGCGGTAGCGCCCGGCGGCTCGACGGTAGCTCGCCAGGGCCGAGCGCGAGTGGCCCAGCCGGTGGTGCAGGTCGCCGATCCTCACGTGGAGGAGCGGGTCGGCGGCCTCGCCGGCCTCCTCGGCCGTCCGCACGGCCCGGTCGTAGAGCTCCAGCGCCATGCCCAGCCGGCCCTCGGCCGCTTCGCGGCGCGCCTCCATCTTGAGCTCGCTTCGTTTCCGCATCGACTCCGCTTCCCGGCACCACGGCTTCGCCGCCCGCTCCGCCCGCCCCGGCGGGTCACGCCGGCGGCGGAGGATTCCAGAGGTTGATGGGCTCCCCGTAACATCAAGGTTCGTACCGGCGCGGCGCGGGCCACGACCCGAACGGAAGGATGCCGGAGCGACGGGCGGTCTTGCGTTGGAGAGGAGGGAGGTGCGACCGGCCGGCCGCGGTGCCCGGCTCGCGCATGTGGCGAGCCGGCTCGCATTTCGCAACGTGGGCGGGAGCCTCGGGGCCGCTAGTCCCGGTCGCTGTTGAACGTGTCCGCGACCGCCTTCCACCCGCCATCGGCCTGACGTCGGTAGACGGCCAGGTACTTTCCGTAGTCCTGCAGGAGCGCTCCGTGGCGTGGCCGCAGGATGCTCGTGTACCGGCCCACCTCGTAGGCCAGCGCCCCCGAGCTCTCGATGTGGACGGGCTCCAGCTCCAGCTCGAGGAGTCCCTCGTCGGGTCGCGCTCGCCAGTATTCGAGCAGGGCTCCCGTGCCCCGGACCTCTTCCCGGTTCGGGGGCATGAAAACGGCATCGTCCGCGTAGAACTCGCGGACCATGGCGTCCATCTCCTGGTCGCGGATCCTGCGCACGCGCCGCCGCGTGGCCTCCCGGATGGCCGCCTTCGGATCGTTGTCATGCTCGGGCATGGGGGGCCTCCTGGCGTCGAGTGGGGGGACGGGCTCAAGCTCGGCCGCGCGGGCTCCCCCCCGCAAGGAGCCGGCGGGTCCGCCGCGGGTGCTGACGGCAGCCTCCGTCCCCTCCCCCCGGGACCGGCGGCCGAGCGCCTCCGTTCCTTCCCGGCGTGGCGCCGCGGGGTTAGCCTACACGACCTCCGGTCGCCGCGCGCGGCCGGTCGCGGTCCGGCCGCACGCCGGATCGCCCTCCGAGTCCGAGCGCCGGGAGGATCGATGTCCACCCAGCCGAGCGCAGCGGTCGAGGCGGCCTCGCCGCTGGTCGACCGGCGCCTGGAGATCGAGACGCCCGAGCGCGTGGCCGTCGGCTTCGCGCTCGCGGGGCCCGGTTCGCGCTTCGCGGCCTTCGTGCTGGATGGCATCCTCCTCGGCTCGGTCCTCCTGGCCGTCAGCCTCGCGCTCATCCTCCTGTACGGGGCCACCGGAATCGGCTCGGAGAGCGTTCTCGGCGCCGCCCTGGTCGCGCTGTGGTTCGGACTTCCGTACGCCTACTTCGTCTACTTCGAGGGCTTCCGCGACGGGCAGACGCCGGGAAAGAAGCGACTGTCCCTTCGGGTGGTCCACGACGGCGGCTATCCAATCACGCTGCGCGGAGCGGCCATCCGGAACCTGCTCCGCATCGTCGACATTCAGCCGATCCCGACCTGGCTCGTAGGGGGTGGGTTCATTCTCCTGCACCGGAAGGCGCAGCGGGTCGGCGACCTGGCCGCGGGGACGCTCGTGGTCCGCGAGCGCGCGACGGGCTTCGACCTGGACGCGGGGATCGTGGAGGTCGGCCCGCCCCGTCTCGGCGACGAGGAGTACGAGCTGCTTCGCCAGTATGCCGGCCGGAGGTCGACGCTGGATCGCCGCGCCAGGAAGCGGGTGGCGGCGAGCCTGGCATCGCACTTCCGCGCGGCGGGATACGACGGGGAGCGGGACGACGACGCGTACCTGGCGGGTCTGCACGCGGACGAGGCGGGGAGGCGCGCCTCCACGGAGCTGAGGGAGGTCACCGGCAGCCGCGAGGCGGCCGCCCTGGTCCGGCGCCAGCGGCGGCGCTGGGTGGAGTACCGGTCCGTCTACGAGGTGGCCCGCAAGCGCGGCCTCTCCGCGCTCCCCGAATCCCAGGTGTCGCGGTTCGTCGGCCTGTACCGGGAGGTGGCCGCGGATCTCGCCCGAGCGCGCACCTACGGTGGGTCTCCCGAGCTCCTGTACGCCCTCGAGCGCATCGTCGGTGCCGGGCACAACCTGCTCTACTCACGCCGCGGGCGCGGCCTGCGGCACGCGTGGCGTTGGGTCACGGCCGGCTTCCCGTCCCTCGTTCGGCGTCGGGCGTTCGTGATCGTCCTCGCGGCGCTCCTCCTGTTCGGTCCCGCCGCCGTCGCCGGCGTGTCGGTCGCGGTCGAGCCCGCCCGGGCGCGCCTCATGCTCCCGCCCCGCATGATCGCCCGGGCGGAGGAGGGAGCCGACCGGATGCGGCGCGGGCTCGGCTACGTCGACGTCCCGACCACCGCCATGCCGCTGATGTCCAGCGCCATCGTCGCCAACAACGTCCAGATCTCCTTCGTCGCCTTCGCGGGGGGCGTGATCGCCGGCCTCGGCACGATCCTCATCCTGGTCCTGAACGGCATCTTCTTCGGGGCGACCGTGGGGCTGTTCCACTCGGAGGGCCTCGGTCTCTACCTGTGGTCCTTCATCCTCCCGCACGGCGTGGTGGAGCTGACCGCCATCTCGATCGCCGGTGGAGCGGGGCTGTGGCTGGGCTCGGCCCTGGTGCTGCCGGGACGCATGACGAGAGTCCGCGCGCTGGTGACGCGAGGCCGCGAGGCCGTGTCCCTGGCGGCAGGGGTGGTGATGCTCCTCGTGCTCGCCGGGCTCATCGAGGGCTTCGTCTCCCCCGGGCCCTTTCCGCCCGCTGCCAAGCTCGTGTTCGGGGGCCTCGTGGGCTTCGTCCTCTACTCCTACCTGGCGCTGGCGGGCCGGGAGGATCCGGGGGAGGCCGGTGGAGGGACGGGGGCGGCCGGCCGGCGCGAAGAGGCACTCACAGGAGGCCGCGGGCCTTGACCTCCAGGTAGCGACCCAGCGTCTCCGGGACCGCCGCCCGCGGGAGGACGTCGGCGACCAGCACGCCGCGGCGGCGCACCGCCGCCAGGGCGACGGCCCGCGCCTGCAGGAGCTCCTCGGCCGCCGCGCGCCGGTAGACCTCCTCCTCGCTCGTCGCCGGGTCGTCGGCCGCCGCCTCCAGCTCCGTGTTGCGGATGGCCACGACCAGCGGCAGGTGACGCCGCGCCGCCGAGGCCAGGTTGGCCAGGAGCGGGGCGGAGACGGCGGGATCCACCAGGTCGCTGAACAGGACCACCAGCGAGCGGCGGCGGAGCCTCCGACCCAGGAACCTGAAGACGGCCGGGTAGTCGGGCTCGGCTATCCGCGCCTCGACCGACCCCAGGATCTCCGCGATCCGCGCCAGCGACGTGCGGGCCGGTGGCAGGTAGGCCTGCACGCCGTCGGCGAACAGGAGGACCCCGACCGCGTCCCCCTGGCGAGCGGCCGCGTCGGCGAGGACGAGCGCCGCGGCCAGCGCGTGGTCCAACCGGTCGCGTCCGGCGATGCGCTCGCTCATGAGGCGCCCGGCGTCGATCGCCAGGAGCACGCTCTGGCTCCGCTCCGCCTCGTACTCGCGCACGATGAGGCGGCCATGGCGCGCCGTCGCCTTCCAGTCGATGCGCCGGGTGTCGTCCCCGGGGACGTACTCGCGCAGCCGCTCGAACTCGCGGCCGCCCTCCGGCCGACGCGTCGCCCGGACCCCGGGCCGGCGGCGGTGATGAAGCGCCAGGAGCCGGTGCCGTCGGAGGTCCAGGAGGCCGGGCTGCACCACCGTCGGGTCCGCGCGCCGCACCCGGAGTCGGCGCCAGACGAGCCCCAGGGGGCCCAGCAGGCGTACGTGCACGTCCCCGAGGGTCGTGCTCCCGCGCTCGGCGCCGCGCACGCGGTATTGGCGCCGTACGATGCCGCGCGCCCGAACCGCCTCCTCGAAACGGTCGGGTCCCTCGCGCTCCAGTTCCACGGGCAGGTCGTCGGTCCAGGCCAGGCGCCGGGCGGGGCCCCGGTTCTCGATTTCGACCCGCACCAGCGCGCTGCCGCCGAGCGGGATCCGGGCCGGGACCGTGCGGCGCACGATCGGCCGGCGGCCCACGTACGTCCCCACCGCGTCGACCACGAGCGCCGCCACGAGGAGGCCGTCGAGGACGAGGGCGGGTCCGGGGCCGGCCAGGAAGCCCAGGGCCAGGACCGCCACCACGACGACCAGGCGGCGAGAGGGAAGGAGAGGCACGGCCTCTCTCAGGCCGGCGCCTCGACGCCGGCCAGGATCTCGGAGAGGCGGGCCGCCGGGGTGAGTCCCTCCACCTCGGCCTCCGGCGTGAGCCGGATCCTGTGCCTGAGGACCGGGATCCCCAGCTCCTTCACGTCGTCCGGGACGACGAAGTCACGCCCCTCCAGGAGCGCCTGCGCTCGTGAAGCCGAGAACAGTGCCACGCCGGCGCGGGGGCTGGCGGGCAGGGAGAGGGAGGGGTCGCCGCGGGTCGCCCGCACGATGGCCACGACGTAGTCGCGGACGCGGGGCTCGACGTGGACCTCGGCCACGGCCGCGCGCAGCTCCTCGAGCGCGGAGCGGCTGGCGACTCTGCCGATCCCGAAGCTTTCGACGCGATCGGCCCGGAACCCGTCCACGTAGCGGTCCAGGATGCTGCGTTCCGCTTCCTCCGCCGGGTAGTCGACGACGATCTTGAGGAGGAAGCGGTCGAGCTGCGCCTCGGGCAGGGGGTAGGTCCCTTCGTGCTCGACCGGGTTCTGGGTGGCGAACACGGTGAACACGCCCGGCAGGGGGTGGGAGACTCCGTCGACCGTCACCTGTCCCTCCTGCATCGCCTCCAGGAGAGCGGCCTGCGTCTTGGCCGGGGCCCGGTTGATCTCGTCCGCAAGGAGGAGGTCGGCGAACAGGGGCCCCGGATGGAAGACGAAGGAGCGCTGGAGCTCGTCGAGGACGTTCACGCCCGTGATGTCGGTGGGCATGAGGTCGGGTGTGAACTGGATGCGCCCGAAGCGCACATCGAGCGTGAGCGCCAGGGCCCGCACGGCCAGCGTCTTGGCCGTCCCGGGCACGCCTTCGATGAGCCCGTGTCCTCCCGCCAGGAGCGTGATCAGCATCTGCCGGAGCACCGTCTCCTGCCCCAGGACGACCCGCTCGACCGCCGCGAGCGTCTCCCGGGCGACCCGCCCCGGCTCCCTCGACCCTTCGACCATCATCGTCTCACCTCCCTGATGACCTCGTCCACGGCGGCGGCCAGCGACACGAGGTCGCCGTCCTCGCCGCGATTCCACACCGTCTCCAGCTCGGAGCCCGATGCCCAGCGCTCGATGCCCGCCGGCAACCCGGGCTCCCGGATCCCCGGGAGCCGGAGGCCCAGCCGTCGGTACAGGCCCTGCGCCAGACGCGTCCGCGCGGTGCGTCGGGCGCCCGCCCGACGGTAGGCCTCCGCCAGGGCGCTCACGTGCTCCAGGGGCGAGCGCCGACGCGCCGGCAGTTCCGGCACCGGGGCGCCGAACCTGCGGGCCGAGAGCACGAGCAGGAGGAGGAGGGCGACGGCTCCCTGAAGCGCCGCGTGTCCGGGTCCGGTCCTCAGAAAGCCGAGCAGTGCCGTGAGCGGTCCAGCGCCCTCGCGGTAGCCCTGGTGGTACTCGTCGAACTCGAGGACCCGCCCGCCGGACAGCGCCCGCGCGGCCTCCCGGGCGAACAGCAGGCCGGCACCACCGTCCCTCAGCCAGTGGTTCGTCAGCGGCGACGCGTCGCTCCACGCGATCACGTGACCCCCACCCAACGGGAGCTCGATGATCGTGGCGCCGCCGTCCGCCCGCGCCAGGGGCCGGACGCGGACCGCGGTCCGGGGAGCCGGCGAGCCGGCGAAGGCGAAGCGGAAGCCGGGGATCCGGCCCACGTCGCGCCCGATGGAGTCGGCCGTGGCCTCCGCCGAGTCGCCCGACCAGGCCAGGGCCTCGAACGCGTTCAGGCTGTCGGGCGCGAGCGGGCGGAGCCGGAGCCCGAGCGAGTCGGCGAGGAGGCCCGCCCCGCCCCAGGCCTCCGCGTAGAGGAGCTCGCCCCCGGCGCGGACCCACCCCAGCACGCTCGACACCTCCCGGGGCGTGAGCTCCCGGCTCGGCGCGAGGATCACGGCGAGCCCGACCGAATCGGACAGCGGGTCATCGGCGTAGGAACGCATGCGCCGCGCGTCACGGAGGCCCAGCTCTCCGGCCAGCAGGTGAAGCGCGCGGGCACCGCCGGGAGCCGAGCTGAACGTGGTGGGGTGGGCCTCCCCCGCCACCCGGCTCACCCGGAGGCGTGTCGCCACCGCGAGGGCGAGCAGCGCCAGCACGGCCACCACCAGGATGGCGGCGTCCCGCCGGCTACCCATCCGGCTCCGCGCGGCCGGCTCCGGAGCCGCCTCCGGTTCCGGTCCGCGACCCGCCTCTGGCCGCGGTCCTCCCATCCCGTCCGCTCCTCATGCGCGCTCCAGGACCCGGTCGGCCGCCGCACGCAGCGAGCGCCAGCCCTCCGCCCGAGGGGCGCTTCCGAAGGCGATGGGGAGGAAGACCCGGAGGAATGCCTCGAAACGTCCACCCAGGTCCGGGTCCCGCGAGGCCTCGCGGCGATAGTCTCCCGGCGTCTTGGCGGCTTGGAAGCGCACGGCCCCCCGCCGGTCCAGCCGCAGCAGGACGGCGTGGTAGAGAGCGAGCGCCGCTTCCCGGAGCCTGCCGGCCGCCGCCGCCTCGCCCGCCGCCGCCTCCCAGGCCTCGGGGCCGCGATCCTCGGCACGCGGCCCGGCCGGGGGCGCCCGGTCCGGCTGGCCGGCCGAAGAGCGCGTCCTCCCCCGAAGGCGGAGGAGGAAGGCGCGGCTCACGTGCACCACGGCCACGACCAGGGCGACCACCAGCCACGCCACCACGAACCAGAACAGGAACGGCCGCGCGTGCTCGGATTCCAGGATTCGCAGTAGGATCGACTGCACCCACCCCGCGACGACATCGCGCACGTGCGACAGCCAGCGGAGCGAGGGCGGCGTGGTGCGCTCCCGGAATTCCGGTCGCGCGTAGATGCGGGCCAGGGCCCGCGTCACGCTCGAACGCGCGACCTCCTGGATGGGGGGCGCGATGAAGATGGCTCGAACCCTAAACGTCGGGGAGAGCGGATGTGCCGAGTTCGGCCGCGGCCGCCTCCAGGTCCGGGGCTTCGGTGCGGGCGCGGCGGTCCAGGTATAGGAGCGCCATGGTCGACACCAGGAAGGGCGTGGTCAGGGCGCCCGCCACCAGCTGGGCGGCCTGCTCGAGCGCGTGAAGCCACATCCCCGACTGAAGCGCGGCCTGCGGGTCGGTGGAGGGGAGAGCGAAGCCGGCCGCCGCTCCCGCCACCATCGTCAGCGCGATCATCGGCAGGTACGTGATGATCATGGTGACGATGATGACGCCCAGGATGCGCCATCGTCCGCCGCGCGACAGGGCGCTCGACCGCTTCAGGCAGTCTCCGACCCCGCGGCCCTCTACGACGGCCACCGGGACGACGGCGAAGAACATGGTCGCCAGGATGAGGCCGGGTACGAGGAACAGGAAGCTGCCGATCGCGATGAGCACGCCCGCGATCAGGGCCGCGCCGAGGACCCGCGGAAAATCCTCGACGGCGGAGTGGTAGATCTCGCCGGTCGAGGGCCTCGAGCCCTCGTAGCCCGCCATCGCCCCCCGGGTGATCGCTCCCCAGATGAAGGCCCCCGCCACGATCGTGTAGGGGACCATGAGGAGGGCGAGACCGCCAGCGGCCAGGTCGCCCCCCAGGCTACCGACCAGCATGGGGAGGACGAGCCACAGGAGCAGGGCCGGAAGCTGCGGGAGGAGCGCCGCCACGAAGAGGTTTCCGAAGTTGCGCCGGTAGATCGTGAAAGCGCCGTCCAGGAGCTCGCCGAAGCCGAACGGGCGGGGATCAGCCAGTTTCACCTCCATGCGCCGGGGAAGCGCCGCGGGGTCCATACCACGGGGCCGGCCAACGTAAAGCCGCAAATGAGCGGCCGGCAACAGGCGAAGATTGCCGTGGCCTTCACAACGTTGCCCCCTGTCATTACCATAAATTACTCAATCCAATACGCACGAGTGGGCTGGCGGCGCGGACCGCGCGCGGACGTTATCGTCGCCGGACCTCGTGCCATCCGGGAGGCCCCATGAAGCGTTCACGGACGGCGATCGTCGCGGTGGCGGGGCTCCTGACCCTGGTGCTGGCGGGCTGCGAGGCGGGCGAAACGGGTGGGGCAAACGAGGGGATGCAGCCGGATTCGACGGCCAAGGTCAGGAAGCCCCGTCCCGCGGGAGTCCTCGGAGGCCGGCGGCTGCCGCCTGGCGGCCCCCAGAGCCCGACGTGCAAGTCCTGGAAGAAGAAGGCGTTGACGGGCCCGATCGCATGGATCTCGGTTCAGGCCGGAGCCGTCTCGGTCCATCCAGACACCATCGTCCAGCCTGTGGGCTCCGGTGCTCTCCTGTGGGGGCTCGATCCAGGAACGACCGGGGTCGACAGCTTCGAGGTCAGCTTCAAGAAGGACTCCACGCCCCTCGCCGACACCGCCTTCCTCGGCGATTCGGGTGGCCTTGTCGGGGGCGTGGTTCGCTCCGGAGCCGACTGCGCATTCTACCCCTACAGCGTCAAGGTCTGGCGTGACGGAAACGACGACGCGCTGACGGCCGATCCCGGCGGTGACATTCAGCCGCGAACGTAGGGGATCAGCGAGGTCGTCGCCGCGCTATCGCGAGGCCTGCTTGCCGGTGCCGATGAGAGTCTGGAATCGGCGGTCGTCTCGGAGCGGCGTCCACCACCAGTCGTGGGCGATGTAACCGGGTGCCTTCCAGCCGTTCTCAACGCAGCGCCTCAGGAGAGCGAGCGCCCGATCTCGGTCCCCAAGCTGGAGCGCCACGTAGGCTTCGTAGTAGGGTTCCTGGGGCGCGTCGGGGTCGAGCGCCCGCGCACGGTCCCGCACAGCCCGGGCGCTGTCCCGGAGCCCCGCCCGGGCGAGCGTAGCTGCGACCATGAACCGTCCCGTCTGGTAGTGGCTCCCCCCGGTGCGGGCCTCAAGCCCATGGAGCAGCGACCAAGCGAGTTGAACGCGCCCCGGGCCGGGTGGCTGGGAGGCCACCACCACGAGCCGGAGACCCGGATAGGCCGGGTCACTCGGAAAAAGAGACTGCCCCTTCTCGAGGAGCCGGTCCGCCTGGTCCAGACGCTTCAGCTCGAGGGCCAGGCTCGCAGTGATGTAGAGGTAGTCGCGGTCGTTGGACAGGAACGCGTCGGACTCGAAAGCTCGCTGAGCCGCCAGTCGGGCTTCGTCGAACTCGCCCTGCTCGTCCAGCATGTAGGCGAGTCGGGCCCAGGCGGCCGCCATAGCCGGGTCGCGCAGGGTGTCCTGGAGGGTCGCCGCGCGGAGATCTCGTTCGGCCGCCTCGCGCCAGGCCCGAGTTTCCTCGCTCGAGAAGGTCCTGGGCTTGCTCAGGAAGTACTCTACGATGCCCTTCAGGGTGAGAGCGTGTGGCTCGTCTGAATGCGTGGCCAGGACCCGGTCGGCATCCGCGAGTCCCCGGCGCAGCTCCTTGGTGTCCACATCCGTGATCACCGGTGCCAACCGAGCCTGCTGCAAGGCCGTCCAACCGCGCTGGATGGTGGGAACGCTCCACTCCGGATCGAGGTGCTCCGCGACGGCCAGGAGCGAGTCCGTCGTCCGGTAGGCCCTGCGTGCAGCCGCGGTGTCGTCCGTGAGGCGCAGCGAGTCCCCGCCTTCCTTCACTCGCATGGCGATCTGGTAGAGCTTCCAGGCCTCGGGGTCGTGGGCGCCCTCGTGTGCCTCCTGGAGCCGCACCTCCCGGCCGAGCTGGCGTCGTAGGGAGCTCGCCACGTCGGCAGTGACGTCGTCGAGCAGGGCGAACAGGTCCTCGGCCGGCCGCTGGACCTGGAGGCTGGGCAGAGTGGAGCCCGAAGCCACGTCGACGAGCTGCACGATCACCCGCACCTGGTCGCCGGAGCGCTGAACGCTTCCCTCGACGACGCTGCCTGCGCCCAGGGCTCGGCCGATGCTGTCGATCGAGGCCGGATGGCTGCGGAACGGCTTGACGCCGTTGAGCGAGACCACCGAGAGACCCTGCACGTGGCTGAGTTCGTGGATCAGGCTCTCCGTGAGGCCGTCGGCCAGGTATCCGAGGTCGTGCGACTCGCTGTTGTCGTCCAGGTAGAGGACCGCCACGCGCGTTGGGTCGAGGCGGGCGGCGCCAGACGTCCGTCCCCCCGTCGTCATCGATCGAGCTGCCGTCGTATCGGCTGCCGCTGCTCGCGAGGGTCGGAGCCACATTTCGCGCGCCCCCAGTGCCAGCACGCCGACGAGCGCGAGCACGGCGGCTCCCAGAACGACCCTGGATCCCCGACCGAGTCCGCCTCCCGAACCCGCATCGGTCGGCGTCCTCCGGATCCCGTCCGGCGTGAGCTCGAAGGCCCATCCGATCACCAGCACGACCGGCAGCGCGAGGATGGCCAGTACGATCACCAGCCTCAGGGCCCAGGCGGGGAGCAGGAGGGATGGGAAGGTGATGGCCGCGACCTGGATCACGATCCAGGCCACGACCAGGTACACGGCCGCCACGCGGAGAACGTGTCGGCGCCCGAGCTCCGAAATCAGCCGGCGGAAGAAGGACGGGGAATTCGGCATGTCGATGGAGCGCCTCAGGCTGGAGGAGCGGTGCCCCGAAGCCCCATCATCCACGCTCAACTTGAGCGACTCGTCCAGGCCGGACAAGGCGCGGCCTGCGCGGAGTCGCCGTCGAGAGCGCGCAGGCTTGCCCGCCGCCGGCCACCTCCGGCGGCAGCAGCCTTCAGCCGAGCGTCACGCCCGGTCGGACCCTTCGCCTGAGGCGGCGATCGATCAGCGCTCCGCCGACAGCGCCTCCAGGCCGCGGTTCTTCAGCTCCGCGTTCACGGCCGCGAGCTCCTTCGACATCGTCCCGTCCAGCCGCGAGATCTGCGTATCCAGCTCCTGCTTCAGCTCGCGGTAGACGCGCTCCTGCGCGTCCGTGGGCCGGGCGTTGCCCGTCTCGAGGCTGCGCCGCAGCGCCGCCAGCCGGTTGTTGAGCTTGATGGGGAAGTTGAGCGGGTCCTCGACCGCCCGGTTCTGGACCTGGTAGAGCGCCTCCTCCACGTCGGCCTGGCTCTGGACGAGCGCCTTCGCGGCGTCGGCCAGCTTGGGCGCCTTGCCGCTCGCCGCCTGCACGGCCCCCTCCGCCTCCTGACGCGTCACCCACGACTCGCCCTTGCCGCCGGCGCCGGCGGTGGTGTCAGCGGCGAGGAGCGAGTCACTCCCCGTCACCTTCGCCAGGCGCTCCACGAGCTGACGGCGCAGGGATCGCACCTGGATGACGGCCCGGTTGGCCAGGTCGGTGGCGTCGCGGATCTTCGAGGCGAGGTCGAACTCGGCCTGCAGATCGGCGGCCGTCACTCCCTTGAGGCGCGGGTCCATCTCCAGCGCCAGGTCCCGCGTCTGCGTGTGGCCTCCCACCGTGAGGCGCACCTGGTAGCGGCCCGGAGGCGCCAGCGGCCCGCGCGTCGGGTTCCCGCTCCAGATCACCATGCCGTCGAACTTCGTGGCGCCCGGGTACCGGAGATCCCAGGTGAAGCGATTGAGCCCCGCCTTGGCCGTGGGCGCCTCCGGCTCGCGCGAGCCGTACGCGCTCTCGGCGGTCGAGTCGGGCGCCGCCTTCTTCTTCGGTGGGCCCGTGAAGGTCCGCACCACCTGCCCCTGCGCGTCCAGGACCTGGAGGGTCACCGAGTCGGCCGCCGAGGCGAGCGCGTACTGGATGGTGGCGCCGCCCGCGCCGTAGGACGCCCCGAGGGTGCGGCGGACCGCGTCGGCAGGCTGGAACAGGTGCATCGCCTCGCCGGAGGTCTCGCGCGTCGCCTGTCGCAGCGGGCCGATGTCGTCCATGACCCAGAAGCCGCGGCCGTGCGTCCCGAGCACGAGGTCGTTCCCCTTCAGCACGAGGTCCCGGACCGGCGTGTCGGGGAGCCCGCCCGCGCTGTCGCCCGCGGCCCCGGCCGGGCGGAGCGGCTGCCAGTCGGCCCCGTCGTCCGGGGAGATGAACACGCCGTGCTCGGTGCCGACGTACAGGAGTCCCGCGCGCTCCGGGTCCTCGCGGATCACCCGCGTGGGCCCGCGCAGCTCCTTGCCGATCCGTGTCCACGTCTTCCCGTAGTCGTGCGTCTTCCACAGGTAGGAGCCGCGGTCGTCCATCTGGTAGCGGTTGGCGGCCATGTACGCGGTTCCCGGGTCGTGCCGGGAGGCGTCGATGATGCTGACGCGGGTGAACTTCGGCAGGTCCGGCGGGGTGATGTCGGTCCAGTGCGCGCCGCCGTCGCGCGTGAGGCTCACCTTCCCGTCGTCCGACCCGGCCCAGATCGTCCCCTCCTCCAGGTACGAGGGCGCGACGGCGAACACGGTGGCGTAGATCTCGGGACCGTTCATGTCCATGGTGATCGGTCCACCCGTCTTCCCGAGCGTCTTCGGGTCGGCGTAGGTGAGGTCCGGGCTCACCTTGGTCCAGCTCTGCCCCTCGTCGCGAGTCCTCCAGATGTGCTGGGAGGCGATGTAGAGCGAGGTGGAGTCGATCGGGTCGATGACGATCGGGAACGTCCACTGCCAGCGCTCGCGGAGGGCGTCGGCGGGCTCGCCCGAGAAGAATCGCGGGTCGGGCTGGATGTCGCGGACCTGGCCGTTCGAGCGGTCGTAGCGGGTGAAGATCGCGCCCTGCGTCCCGGCATAGAACACGCCCCGGTGCTTCAGGCTCGGGGTCACGTAGCCGCTCTCGCCGCCGGCCACCGCGTACATCCACTGGCCCAGGTCCTCGTCCGGCGCGTGCATGTTGCCCCAGTCGTCGCTGGCCACGCAGGCGGTGGAGTTGTCCTGCTGCGAGCCGCAGATGTGGTACGGGTAGTCCCCGGTCGTGGAGACGTGATAGAACTGCGCGGTGGGGAAGTCGAGCTCCGTCCACGTCTTCCCGCCGTTCACCGTCACCGCGCCCCCGCCGTCGCTCCCGTTGATCATGCGGTCGGGGTCGCCGGGGGCGATCCACAGGTCGTGGTAGTCCCCGTGCGGTGTGTCGACGCGCTTGAAGGTGACGCCGCCGTCCCGGCTCCGGAAGAAGCTCACGTTCCCCGCGTACACCGTGTTGCGGTCGTTGGGGTCGGCGAAGATGTCGCTGAAGTAGAACGCCCGCTGCCGGATCTTCCGCTCGACGTTCACCTTCTTCCACGTCTGGCCCGCGTCATCGGAGCGGAACAGCCCGCCCTCGGGCGCCTCGACGATGGCCCACACGCGATTCGGGTCGGCGCCCGAGACCGTGACGCCGATGCGGCCGATCGGACCGTCCGGCATGCCGGGCTTCTTCGTGAGCTCGGTCCAGTGGTCGCCGCCGTCGGTGGTCTTCCACAGGCCGGAGTGCGGGCCGCCGTCCCACATCTTCCACGGCGTGCGGTAGACCTGCCACGTCGACGCGTACAGGGTGGCGGGGTCCTTCGGGTCCATGGACAGGTCCACCGCCCCGGCGCTGTCGGAGACGAACAGGACCTTGTCCCACGTCTTCCCGCCGTCCCGCGACCGGAACACGCCGCGCTCCGGGTTGGGCCCGTACGGGTGTCCGAGGGCGGCCACGTAGACGAGGTCGGGGTCGGTGGGCGAGACGCGGATGCGGGCGATCGTCTGCGTGTTCTGGAGGCCGAGGTGCGTCCAGGTCTTTCCGCCGTCGGTGGTTCGGTAGACCCCGTCCCCCTGCGTGATGCTGCCCCGGAGCGAGGCCTCGCCCATGCCGATGTACACGACGTCGGGGTTGGAGGGCGCCACCGCCACCGCGCCCACCGAGGAGCTGGTGATCTGCCCGTCCGTCATCGGCTTCCAGGTGCCGCCACCGTCGGTGCTCTTCCACGCCCCGCCACCCGTGGCGCCGAACCAGTACTCGTCGGGCCGCTTGGCGCTGCCGGCCACGGCCAGCGAGCGCCCGCCACGGTCCGGGCCCACCTCCCGCCAGCGGAGACCCGCCAGGAAGGTCGCGTCGAACGAGGTGGGGGCGTCGAGGCCCGCGTAATCCACGCGCGTCCCGGTGGCCGCGGACTGCTGGGCTCGGGCGGCGGGCGGTTGGAGTACGAGGGCGGCTCCGGCGGCGATCGAGGCGAGTGCGGCGAGGTTGCGTGAGCGCATGGTGGCTCCCGTGCGTGACCGGTACGTGATCCGGGGTGTCGGCGGAATGGCATACCGTACGCCAAGCATGGCCGACCGTCAACGCGTCGGTGGTCGACCGGGCGGGGTCCGCGTCGCTACCGGGAGGGGGCGGGGTGGTCCCGTCGGGCACCCGGGGCGTCCGGGCCGACGGCGGGCTCCGGGGCGACCCCGGTGTCCGGGGCGAGCGGGGCATCCGGGCCGGCGGCGTCCGCCGGAGCGCTCGCCGGGCCCTTCCTCCGCCTCAGCGTGTCCCGGTCCCGGACCATACGCGAGAAGAGCGTCAGCTCCGGGTCGAGCAGAAACCGCACGAGGAGCCGAGACCAGGAGATGTGCGAGGCGAGGTCCCGGTAGTACTCGGGCGCCGTCTCCCGGACCGCGGGCAGACGGTTCCAGGGGATCGACGGGAAGTCGTGGTGCTCGTTGTGGTAGCCCACGTTGAACGCCAGCGCGTTCATGCGCCCGTAGTAGCTGTAGGTCTCCTGCCCGTCGTCCTCCACCAGCCAGTGCCGCTGGATCCACCGCGCTCCCACCGGGTGCAGCCCCACCGAGAAGAAGACGGCCGCGAGGAGGTACAGGAAGGCCCTCGGGCCGAGGAGGACGATCACCCCGGCGTCGACCGCGAACACGACCGCCATGTTCACCAGCTGCCAGCGGTCGAACAGGCTCACTTCCCGGATCCGAAACGCTCGGAGCATCTGGAAGATCGGGTAGAGCAGCAACCAGGCCGCCTTGCGCCGGGGCGAGCAACCCACCAGGCGCGCCTCCCACTCGCTGGGGAGATCGGCATCCAGCTCGTAGACGCCCTGGTAGGAGTGGTGCTTGAGGTGGTAGCGGGCGAAAGAGACCGAGGTGGGAAGGACGCTCGGGAGGTTGGCGACGATCCCGGCCCACGTGTTCGCCGCGCGCTTCCGGAAGATCAGGTGGTGCGCACACTCGTGGACGAGGACGAAGAGCGCGTGGTCGGCGACCGCGCCGACCGTGTAGGCCACCGCCAGGAGGGCCCACCACGGTGCCGCCCGCAGGCTGAAAGCCAGGGTGAACTGGAGCGCCACCAGGAGGATGATGAACGCGAAGGACCAGGGGTTCTTGGAGATCTCCTCCCGGACCTCGGGGTGCGCGACCAGGATCGCCCGGGTGCGCGCACCGTGCGGCTGGGGATCGGCCGAGCGCGTGAAGCCCCGCGCGCCACCCATCATTCCTGTCCCTTCCGCACGACCATCGTCCGTCCGGCTGTCGTCTACATCTGTCGTCAACGAAACGCCGGAGTCTACCGGCGGGCTGGAGGGAGAGCAAGAAGGGGGGGAGGACCCCCCCTTCAGATGGCTCCTTGCCCGACGAGCCAGTCCGGGAGGTCCGCCAGGGTCTCCAGGATGGCGGAGTGCGCCACGCCCTCCAGCCGCTCGCGGTCGTGGGCGCCGGTGAGGACGCCGATCGCGTAGCCCGCTCCGGCGGCCCGGGCGGCCTCGAGGTCGGCGCGCGTGTCTCCGGCCACCACCACGAGACCCGGATCCACCACGCCGGCGCCGGCCATGGCCCGGCGGATCATGGCCGGATCGGGCCGCCCACGCTCGACGTCATCGGCCGTCACCACGCCACTCACGAGCCCCGGCCACGAGCCCAGTCGGCTCAAGAGCTCCGTCGCGAGCCCGCGATCGAAGCCCGTCGTGAGCCACACCGGGATGCCGCGCCCGCGGAGCCACGCGATCGCCCCGCGAGCGCCATCGATCGGCGCGACGCCCTCGGCGGCCAGGAGAACGAGCTCCTCGTGGAACCGGGTGTGGACCCGCTCGGCGAGGCCGGGGGAAGCGTGGCCGGCCTCGAGGAGGCTTCGCAGGGCCTCGAGCTTCGAACGGCCCCGAATGTCCCGGATCCACGCATCGGACACGTCGACGCCGACTTCGCCCAGCGCCCGGCGCATGGCCCCGGGAACGGCATCGGCGACGTCCAGCGTCGTGCCCGCCATGTCCAGGACGGCGAGTTCGATCGGATCGTGCATTGCGCGGAGCCTCCTGCCAGGGCGCCCGGTCCCTGGGGGCCGGGAGTGCGACCTGGCCCACCGTGGTGGCGGCGCCGCCCCATCCCTCCGCCCGGTACATCTTGCTGCCCACAAGTCTACAGATGTAGTCTGCAAAGTAGATAGGAGGATCTCCTTCCGCACGGGCGGCGGCACGGAGCGGTCACCCATCGGAGGCTCGCAGTCCAGAGAGGTGGAAGATGAGGTCCAGCGTGCGCTCGACCATTCCGGCACTGGTGGCCTGCGCCCTGGTGGCCGGCTCCCTCCACGCCGCGCCCGCCCCGGGTCCGGGCTCGGCTTCGCGGGACACCACCGGAGGTCCCGGCTACCACGTGGTCCACACCTACCAGCTGGGCGGTGAGGGCGGCTGGGACTACCTGTCGCTGGACACGGCCACGAACCGGCTGTTCATCGGGCGGAACGACCGGATCATGGTCGTCGATCCGGAGCAAGGAAAGGTTCTCGGCGAGGTGCCCGGATTCCAGCGCGCCCACGGCGTCGCCTTCGACTACGCGGCCGGCAAGGGCTTCGCGACCTCGGGCGCCGACAGCACGGTCATCGGCTTCGACATGGCGAGCCTTTCCGTGACGAGCCGTACGTCGGTGAACGTCGACGACGACGCGATCCTCTTCGACCCGGCCACCCGTCACGTCTTCACCTTCAACGGCGACGCGCACACGGCCAGCGTGGTGGACCCGGTATCGGCCAAACGGCTGGGGACCATCGACCTGGGCGCCAAGCCGGAGTTCGGGGTCACGGACGGCCAGGGCCACGTGTACGTCAACCTCGAGAGCACGTCCCAGATGGCCGAGATCGACGCCTCCGCCATGAAGGTGGTCCGCAAGTGGCCACTCGCTCCGTGCGAGTCGCCTTCGGGCCTCGCGATCGACGTGGCGCACCACGTCCTGTTCAGCGGCTGCCACAACCAGGTCATGGCCATGTCCGACGCGGTGGCCGGAAAGGTGGTGGCCAGCGTGTCCATCGGGCGCGGGGTGGACGCCTGCCGCTTCGACCCGGACGCCGGCCTCGCGTTCGCCTCGACCGGGGACGGAGCCATCACGGTGGTGCGCGAGGAGAGCCCCACCAGGTTCACGGTCGTCCAGACCGTGAAGACGCAGGAAGGGGCGCGCACGATGGAGCTGGATCCCAGGACCCACCGCCTGTACACGGTCACGGCCGAGTTCGGGCCCATGCCGGCCGCGCAGCCGGGGCAGCGGCGGCGGCGGCCGATCCTCCCGGGAAGCTTCAGGCTGCTCGTGCTGGAGCGCTGAGAGAAAGAGCCCCGCCACGCGGACCCGGACCCAGGGAACCCGGGAGTGACTACATGTGTAGACGCAGCTGGGAAGTCGATCCGGCGAACCCGAGCGGCGGAAGGTCCTCATACGGTACACCGTCATCATCCCGGCTTTCAACGAGGCCGGGACCGTGGGCGCGGCGATCCGTTCCATTCGGGAGCAGAGGCTCCCCGCCGGGGACTCGACGGAGATCCTGGTCGTCGACAACAACTCCGAGGACAACACCGCGATCGTGGCCGCGGCGCACCTCGGGACCTGCGGGCGGGTCGTGTCGGCGGTCGAGCAGGGACCGAACTTCGCCCGCCAGCGTGGCTACCAGGAAGCGACCGGGTCCATCCTGGCGTTCCTGGATGCGGACTGTACGGTGCCGCCCACCTGGCTGGTCAACATCGGACGAGCCATCGACCAGGGGGCGTGCGCCGTGTCGGGGCCGGTGTACTATACCTTCGGCAACCGCTGGGTCGCCGCCCTGAACCGCCCGTACGCCACGTGGCTGGTCCCGATGGTACCATGGATCGCGCGCTGCCTGACGCGAAAGCCGGCCGCGGTGGTCGCGGGCGGGAACTTCGGAGTGACGCGCCGGGCCCTGGACGCGATCGGGGGCTTCCCCCCGGTGCCGTTCTGGGGTGACGATGCGAGGACGGCCATGCTTTTGGCGCGGCACGTGGGCCGTGTAGCGTTCGCCCGCGACGTGTACGTTCACTCGTCTCCCCGGCGCTACGAGGAGAGTGGTCTGCTGATGCTGAACGTGCGGTACGCCGTGTCGTACTTCCAGGCCGCGTTCCAGTAATCTCATCGACGGGTGCGGCCGTTGCGCGACCCGGCGGACGGTTCGATACAGGGAGGAGTCCAATGACGGAGATGAGGCAAGATCTCGACGCGCGCGAGCTCACGGACCTGCAGCTCGCGCTCCTCGGCGCGCTGTGGGAGGCCGGGGAGGCCACCGTCAACCAGGTGCGTGAGCGCCTCGAGGCTCGACGCCCTCTGGCCCGGACCACGGTGGCCACGCTCCTGTCGCGACTCGAGGACAAGGGAGTGGTGGGGCACAGGGAGGACGGACGGGAGTATGTCTATCGTCCCCTCGTTTCCGAGGAGGAGGTGCTTCGCTGGCGCGTGGACGCGCTGGCCGACACCCTCTTCGGCGGGGATGTCGCGACCCTCGTGAGTCACCTGCTCGACGCGGGCGAGCTGCGCCGGTCCGAGCTGGACGAGGTCCGGAGGCTCATCGAAGCCAAGGAGGCCAGCATGTCGGACGAGGAACGGCCCGGCCTATGATCGGCCTTCTGACGAAGGTGGTCGACGGCTCCGCCGCCGGCATCGTCAGCTGGCTCCTCACCTACATCATGCACAGCACGCTCCTCCTCGGGGGCGTGTGGCTCCTCCTCCGGTGGCGCCCGGTGCGGCCCGCCTGGGAAGAGACGCTGTGGAAGCTCGCCCTGTTCGGATCGATGGCCACGGCGCTGGCCCACGCGGTGGCCGACTGCGATCCCCTCGTAGACTCCTGGGACGTGACGCGCTTCCACCCGGATGCCGCGCGCCTGGGCACCTCGCCGTTCGCCACCCGTGCCGATGCCGTCGTCCACCACTGGCTCCTCGCGCTGGCGTTCGTGTGGGCGGTCGGCGCCGCGATCCGGCTGATCGAGCTCGGCCGCCGCCACCGCCGGCTCCTGCGGGCGCTGGCCGGTCGCCGTCCGGCCGGCGGCGAGGCGTACGAGGCGCTTCGGGAGGTGGCGGGACACCTGGCCGCCGAGATCCGCCTCCGTGTCACGGCCCTCGAGGGACTGCCCACCCCGCTGGCGCTCGGCCGTGGGGAGGTCATCGTGCCGCGGAGGCTGGCGCAGCGGCTGGACGAAGGCCCGCTGCGCTGCATCCTCGCCCACGAGGTGGGTCACCTGGTGCGGCGCGACCCCCTGTGGTCCCTGGCTGCCGGCCTGGTCGAGGCCGTGGCGTTCTTCCAGCCGTTGAACCGGGTGGCCCGGCGGCGGCTGGCGTCGCTGGCGGAGATCCAGGCCGACCGGTGGGCCGTGTGGCGCACGGGGTCCCCGCTGGCCCTGGCCCGGGGGCTCGAAGGAGTGGCGCGGGCGCTGGTCGAGCCCCGGCCGGACCTCGCGGGCCTGGCCGCATCGGGCGAAGGACGCTCCGGACTGGCCTCGCGCGTTCGGCACATCCTCGAATTCGGATCGGAGGAGGAGCGGACGCCCACCCGCCGCCGGAAGGCGCTGGTCGTGGGCGCTGTCGTCCTCCTGTGCATCTACGCGCTCCCCTCGTTCTCCTGGATCCACGACGCGGACGACTACGCTCGCTGGAACCGGTCCCCCCGAGCATCGTCCGGGGCGGTGGTCGCGCACCTGGCGCGGCCGCCGGCTCGCCGCGGCCCAGGGAGCTGACACCTCTGGGGCCGGGCGGTGCCGCCTCGGCCCTCGGCGTCGCGGCCGGCGGACTCGCGACACTGGCGTGGAGCGCCTACGCTCCCAACGCCCGTCTGTTCGGTCCGGTGGTGGGCCGCGGCTCCCCGGTGGAGCGCGTGCTCTACCTCACCTTCGATGACGGGCCCGACCCGCGCGTCACGCCGTCCATTCTCGCCACCCTGGCCGAGCTCGAGGTCCCGGCCACCTTCTTCGTGATCGGGAAGCGGGCCACCCGGTATCGCGAGCTGCTCCGGGAGGCGAGCGCCGGCGGACACGAGATCGGCAACCACACCTTCGGCCACGTCAAGCTGGACCGTGCGGGTCCCCGCCGCATCCGCCGCGAGCTCCTGGACGCGGACCGGGTGATCCGCGAGGCGACGGGAAGGGCTCCCACGTCCTTCCGCGCGCCGCACGGCTTTCGGAACCCGTTCGTGGGCCGGGAAGCGCGGCGGCTCGGCTACCGCGTGTTCGGGTGGACGGTGGACGTCCGGGACTACCATCGGCCCGGCGCGGAGGTCATCCGGCGCCGCATGACGCGGAGGATCCGTCCAGGGGCGATCCTGTTGCTGCACGACGGCGACGGCGATCACCCGCTGGGTGACCGCAGTCAGACCGCCGGGGCGCTCCCCGGGATCATCCGGGACGCGACGGCCCTCGGCTACCGCTTCGGACGCCTGTCGGAGATCCCGGCGGCGTGAAGGCGCGCTGGACGTCGTGGCTCAAGTGGGCCGCGCTCCTGGCGGGCGTGCTGCTCGCCGCGCGCGCCCTGGCCCACTTCCCCTGGAGCGGGGTCTGGCAGGCCCTGGCGGGCGCGAACGTGGGCTGGATCGCGCTCTCGGCCATCCTGCTCGTGCTCTCGCTCCTGGCCAAGGGCGCCGGCTGGCACCTCCTCATGACGGGCGGGAGCCGGAAGGGGCTGATGGAGTCCCTGCGGGCGCACATGCTCGGCGCCGCCGCCATGACGATCACGGTCTCGGTGGGCGCCGAGGCGGTCCGGATCGGAGCCATCGTCCCCCGTCTCGGCATCCCGGCCCGCCGTGCGGTCGCGGCGGCGGCATGGTCGCGCGTGGCCGAGGCCATCGCGCTCATCCTCATGCTCCTCCCGGCGTCGCTGGTGACCATGCCGGCCAGCCTGCGCCACCTGAGGCTGCCGGCGGCCGCGCTGTCGGTGGCGGCGATGGTGGCCGTGGCGCTCCTCCTCCTGCCGGCGCTGCGGGAGCGGCTCCTGCTCCCGGCCCTCCTGGCGCGGTTTCCCGAACGCTGGCGCGACCGCATGGGAGAGGCCGCCGCCATCGGGCTCGACCGGCGCATGGTCGGTCCCCTCGCCCTCGCCCTCCTCAACTGGCTCTTTCAGTGGGGAGCCTATGGAGCGGGCATCCTGGCGGTCGGGATCCAGGCGCCTCCGATCGCGTGGCTGGCGGTCATCATCGCCGTCAACCTGGGAGGACTTCTTCACCTGACGCCGGGAAACGTGGGAGTGCTGCAGGCCGGCTGCGTGTTCATGCTGGGGCCGTTCGGCGTGACGGCGGCCGCCGCCCTGGCCGCGGGCCTGCTTCTCCAGGCGGTGCAGACGCTGCCCCCGCTCCTGATCGGGGCCGTGCTGCTTGGCTCCCCCTGGAGGGCCTGGGGGGTGATTCGCGACATCAAGCAGGAGGTCGAGGAGGAGCCGGAGCGCCACGGGGCGAGCATCCGGCCGGGAAATTCCGCGAGCAGCTCCTGAGGTCGAACGCCCGAGACCGGTCAACGCCTGCGAGCCTTGCCGTGTTCGTCTACAATTGTGGGGGATAGAGTCGGTCTCGCTCCGCGAGCTTCCGGAGGAACGGGCAGGCATATGCCATCGGCGGGCTGCATGAGGGAGGACCCGGATAGGTCGTGCTCCGGTAGCGGCGCTCGGGCGCGCTCGTGCTCGCCGGGCGGCGGATCCGACCCATCGGCTTGGCGGAGCGCGGCCGCGCTCGCCCTCGTGCTCGGGGCCGCGGGCCTCGGTGTGCTGACGGCCACCGCACCGGGGGCGCGGGCGGCGCCTCCGCCCCAGGCCGCGCCGCAGGCCGTGGCTCCTTCCGCTGCGACGGCTGGCGGCGAGCCACCGCGGGTCGCGCCGATTGCGGACACGACCAGCGCGGCGCCTCCGGACACCCTGACGATCGACGCGGCCCTGACCGAGGCTCGCGCGGCCAACGCGCGCCTCCCGGTCGCGCGCCTGGCCCTGCAACAGTCGCTCGACCGCCTGAAGCAAGCGCGCGGAGCGCTGTGGCCCAGGCTCTCGGTGGCGGGCGACCTGCACCCCGGCTCGCCCCGCACCTACGAGAGCAGCGACGCGAGGCTCCAGATCGTGGCCGACGCGCCGCTGTACGAGGGCGGCGCGCTACGGGCCGCCGTGGGGGCGGAACGGGCCCGGACCCGGTCGGCCCGCGCCGACGTGCGCGTGGCCGTCAAGGACGTCGAGCTAGCGGTCCGGGCGGATTACGCCCAGTACCTGCGCGATGGTCGCGAGATCGAGCTGCAGCGCCGCGGCGTGCAGCGCCTCGAACGCTACCTGACGGAGGTCCGGGCCCGGCAGGCGTCGGGCCAGGGGGTGGGGGCCGATGTCGTCAAGACGCGGGCTCAGCTCCTGCAGGCCCGCGCAGACCTGGATGCCGCCACTCACGCCCTCGCGGAGATGCGCATGGAGCTCAACGACGTGCTGGGACGCGACCCGGAGGCGAGCCTGACGCTGGCGCCTCTGCCGGCGCCCTCGCCGCCGGCGACGGACACGGCCACGAGGCCCTGGAACCTGACGCCCGACGTCCAGAGCGCTCTCGCATCGGTGAGCGCCGCCGAGGCCGAGCTCTCGGGCGCCCACGCCCAGCGGCTCCCCCACCTGGATCTGAGCGTGGCGGGAGGAGGGCAGGCGGCCCTGGTCGATCCGGCGCCAGCGCTCATGAACGACGGCCGCGGTTGGGGCGTCGAGGCCATGCTCTCCCTCTCCCTGCCGCTGTGGAGTCGCGGCGTGTACAGCGGTCTCGTGGACGAGGCCCGGGACGCACTCTCGCAGTCCAAATCGGTGGCCGAGGCGACGCGTCGCTCCATCCGGCTGGAATACGACCGTGCGACCAGCCTGCTCCTGGCGCGGTACGGCGAGATCCAGGTACGCGAAGCCGCCCTCGAGTCGGCCCGCGACGCCTACCTGCAGGCCGAGAGCCTGTACCGGGGCGGATCGGGGACCGCCCTGGACGTGCTCGACGCCTACCGAAGCTGGGTGGCCGCCGGTCAGGCGCACGAGGACGCCGTGCTCGACTACCGCGTGGCGCAGGCCCGGGTGCTTCGCTGGGGGAGCCGGTGAGCCCGCGGCGCCGCGCCGACGACGCTTCCCGGTTCGCCGCGTCGGGCTGGACACACCCGCTCCCGCGGGCCGTGCCCCTCGGCCTCCTCGTCCTCCTGGCGGCGTGCGGGGGCGGAGGAGGGACGAGCGGCGCCACCGACTCGGTGTCGGCCGGGACGCCTTCCGCGATGGAAACGAAGGCCGACTCGTCGGGGACGCCCGTGCAGGTCGACACCGTCGCCGTTCGGGACCTCGAGGCGACCGTCCAAGCGCCGGGCGAGACTCAGGCGCTCCGCGAGACGCGCGTTCGCGTACCGTTCACGGGCCGGCTGACCAGCCTTTCCGTCACGGACGGGGATCGAGTCAGCGCTGGAGAGGCGCTCGGGACCGTGGTGTCTCGCAACAGCGAAGCGGCGCTCGAAGGCGCCCGGGCCATGCTGGCCGATGCCAGGACCTCCGGGGACAGCGCCGACGCGGAACGAGCCCTGGAGCTCGCGCGCGCCGGTCTCGTACAGGGGACGCTGCGCGCGCCCGCCGCGGGGGTGGTCCTTTCCCACTCTGCCAGCGCCGGGGACCTGGTCGACCTGGGTGAGACCCTCGTCACCATCGCCGATCGCTCCTCGATCGTGTTCGTGGCCCAGCTCGCTCAGGCCGACGTACCGAAGGTCCGGAAAGGCCAGTCGGCCCGGATCCAGCTCACCGCGGCGCCGCAAGCGCTGACGGGAACGGTCCACGACATCCTGCCGGCGGCCTCGAGCGGAACGTTGAGCGCTCCGGTCCGCATCGACTTCGCGCGCGGACGGGCTCCGGTCGCCACCGGCCTCTTCGGTCAGGTGACGGTCGTCGTCGGTGTCCGAAAGCACGTGACCGTCGTCCCCGCGGCCGCCGTCCTCCGCGACGACGTGTACGGAACGACGAGGGTGGCGGTGGTGTCCGGGGGGCGGGCCATCTGGGTACAGGTGCGCACGGGACTCGAGCGCGGCGACACGGTCCAGATCGTGTCCCCGCATCTCGAGGCCGGCAGCCCGGTCATCGTCTCGGGACAGGTGGGCCTGCCCGACAGCACCCGGGTCAGGATCCAGCCGTGAACCTGCTGTCCGGCGCGCGGCGGCGAGCCGCGGCCATCCTCGGTCTGGTCGTGGTGCTGGGCGTGGCCGGGGTGTACGAGGCCACGCGGCTGCCGTCCTCGATCTTCCCGTCCGTCACCTTTCCGATCGTCAAGGTCATCGCGGACGCCGGCGAGGAGCCCGCGGCTCGCATGATGCCGACCGTGACGCGGCCCCTGGAGGAGGCCATTCACAGGGTCCCCGGGGTTCGCCTGGTACGCTCGACGACCTCCCGCGGATCGAGCGAGATCTCGGCGCAGTTCGAGTGGGGCACGGACATGCAGATCGCCCTGCAGCGCACCCAGGCCGAGACCCAGCGCATTCGCCCGGACCTGCCGCCGGGCACCCGCATCGACGTCGAGTGGATGAACACGGCGATCTTCCCGATCATGGGATA
>CAYXHP010000149.1:0-93146 GCA_964465015.1 uncultured Gemmatimonadota bacterium | reverse complement strand
GACCCCCGCACCGGCCGCCGCCCGCACGCGGTGGTCCAGCTCCGACGGGAGGACCGCGGCGGCCGGATGTGGAACCTGGTGGGCTTCCAGACGCGGCTGCGGCACGGCGAGCAGGGCCGGGTGTTCCGGCTCATTCCCGGCCTCGAGCGGGCCGAGTTCTTGCGCTGGGGAGGGATCCATCGGAACTGCTACCTGAACTTCCCCGCCCGGCTCACGCCGTGGGGATCGCCGCCGGACCGTCCCGGCCTCGTCTTCGCCGGGCAGCTCACCGGGGTGGAGGGGTACGTGGAGTCGGCCGCCAGCGGCCTGCTGGCAGCCGTGACGCTGGACCGGCTCATGCGCGGGCTCGAGCCCGCGCTGCCGCCTGCCACCACCATGCTGGGCGCACTGATGCGCCACCTGCGAGAGGCCGACCCGGCCGACTTCCAGCCAATGAACTCCAACTGGGGGCTGGTGGACGCCCTGGCCGAGCGGGTCCGCGACCGCCGGGCCCGCCGCGAGGCGCTGGCGGAGCGAGCGATCACCGACTTCCGCGCCTGGATGGAGACGCACGGGATCTCGCGGCTCCGGGCGCCGGTCCTGGCCGGTGCGACCGGGTGAGCCGCCCCCGGACCGGTCGCGGCAAGGGCCGGCCGTCCGGCCGCCGGACCCGCCGCCCGGCGACCCCATGACCGGAGGCGGGGAGGTACCACATCTCGTCCTCGCCTCGCGATCACCGCGCCGGGCCGACATCCTCCGCCGCCTCGGGCTGGTCTTCGACGTGCGACCGGCCGACCTGGGCGAGGATCTCCTCGAGGGCGAGTCGGCCGCCGAGGCCGCCGAGCGCCTGGCCGTGGCCAAGGCTCGTGCGGCCGCCCGCGAGGGCGCCGCGGTCCTGGCCTGTGACACGATCGTCTCCCTGGGCGAGGCAATCCTCAACAAGCCGGCCTCGGCCGCCGAGGCTTCCGCCATGCTCGCCCGCCTGTCGGGCCGGGAGCACGTGGTGTACACGGGGATCGCCCTCGCCACGCCGGAGCGGACCGAGTCGGCGGTCGAGTCCACGCGGGTGCGATTCCGGGCGCTGGGGGAACGTGAGATCGAGGAGTACGTAGCCACGGGCGAGCCGCTCGACAAGGCGGGGGCCTACGGGATCCAGGGCCGGGGGGCGGCGCTGGTCGAGGGGATCGAAGGCGATTACTTCAGCGTGATGGGGCTCCCGGTGCGCCGGCTCCTGGAGCTCCTGGACCGATTCGGTTGGCGCTACGCGTTCGGATCGCTGCGCCCGCTTCATACAGGTGACGAGACTCGATGAGCGAAGACGTGCTGGACCTCGTGGTGATCGGAGCGGGACCGTGCGGGCTGGCCGTGGGCGCGGCCGCCCGGGAGGCGGGCCTCCGCTGCCGGATCTTCGACCGCGGCCCGCTGACGGCCACCATCGTGCGGGAGTACCCGCCCTACATCGCCTTCTTCAGCACGGCGGAGAAGCTCGAGATCGGCGGGCTGCCCTTTCCGATCGAGCGCGGCAAGCCCACCCGCGAGCAGGCCCTGGCCTACTACCGGCGAGCGGCCGAGTACTTCTCGCTCGACGTGAGGCAGTTCGAGGAGGTCCTCGCGATTGACGGCGAGAAGGGAGACTTCCGCATCCGGAGCCGTTCCCGGGGCGGCGAGGAGCGGAGCACGGCCGCCCGCGCCGTGGTCGTGGCCACGGGGAGCTTCGACGCCCCGAACCCGCTGGGCGTCCCGGGCGAGGACCTCCCCAAGGTGAAGCACCGGTACGACGAGCCCCACCCCTACTGGAACCAGGACGTCCTCACGGTGGGCGGTGGCAACTCGGCCGTCGAGGCAGCGCTCGAGCTGTGGCGAGCCGGCGCCCGGGTCACCTTCGTCCACTTCGCCCGGGAGCTCGACCGCGGGGTCAAGCCCTGGGTCCTGCCGGACATCCGCAACCGGTTCGAGAAGGGGCAGATCCGGGTGCTCTGGGGGACGCGGGTGGAGCGGATCACGCCCGGCGCGGTGACGCTCCTGGACGTCGCCGAGGGCTCGCGGGAGGAGATCCCGAACGACTGGGTATTCGCGATGACCGGCTGGCACGCGGAGCCCACGCTCCTGCGCGATCTCGGCGTGCCGATCGACCCGGAGAGCGGACGGCCGGAGCACGACCCGGATACGCTGGAGACCCGGGTGCCGGGCGTCTACGTGGCCGGGGTGCTCACCGCCGGCAACGACGCCAACCGGATCTTCATCGAGAACGGCCGTCACCACGGGTCGCGGATCGTCGAGGCGCTCCGGGAGACCGGAACCCGGCTCGCCCGAGGCTGAGCGGACCGTCCTCGGCCGATCTTCGGGAGGCGACGCGGGGCGAGTGAGAGGACCGGGCCGGAGCGGCGGAGGACCCATGGTCGGTACGCAGATCCCCACGCCCGACTCCGAGCGCGGCGAGGCCATCGAGCTGTGGGAGAGCTGGCCCGCGCTCGACGCCGCGGAGCGTGTGGAGGCGTTCCGGCGCCTCCCCCGCTCGGTCGCCGACGACTTCTTTCTCTCGCTCGACCCGCGCGAGCAGGCCGAGCTGGTCACCGGCCTTCCCACCTCCGAGCGCATGGTGTGGATGCGGCTCCTGCCGCCCGACGACGCCGCCGACCTGGTGCAGGAGGCGGCGCCCGAGGAGGGGCGTGCCCTCCTGGGTCTCCTGGATCCCACCACGCGGCAGGAGGTCACGGCGCTCCTGGCCTACGCCGAGGACGTGGCGGGCGGCCTCATGAGCCCCCGTTTCGCCCGGGTGCGGCCGGACATGAACGTGGGCGAGGCGTTCGCCTACCTGCGGCGGCAGGCCGCCCAGCTCGAGACCATCTACTACATCTACGTGCTGGACTCGGCGCAGCGGCTCCTGGGCGTCCTCTCCTTCCGAGACCTGTTCGAGTCCCCCACCGACCGGCGCGTCGAGGAGATCATGCGGCGCGACGTGGTCACCGTGCCCGAGACGATGGACCAGGAGGAGGTGGCGCACCTGTACCGGGAGCACGACCTCCTGGCCCTCCCCGTGGTGGCCGACGACGGTACCCTCAAGGGCATCGTGACGTTCGACGACATCGCCGATGCGATCCGGGAGGAGCAGACCGAGGACATCCAGCGGATCGGTGGTTCCGAGGCCCTCGACTCCCCCTACATGGAGAGTCCGTTCTTCCACATGGTCCGCAAGCGTGCCGGGTGGCTGTCGGCGCTCTTCCTGGGCGAGATGCTCACGGCCACGGCGATGGGCCACTTCGAGGGGGAGATCGCCCAGGCGGTCGTGCTGGCGCTGTTCGTTCCGCTCATCATCTCGAGCGGGGGGAACTCGGGCTCGCAGGCCACCACGCTGGTGATCCGGGCGCTCGCCCTCGGCGAAGTGCGCCTGCGCGACTGGTGGAAGGTGGCGTGGCGGGAGCTCCGATCCGGGCTGACTCTGGGATCGATCCTGGGCGCGATCGGGATCCTGCGCATCCTGGTGTGGCAGTTCGCAGGCCTGTACGACTACGGGCCCCACTATCCGCTGGTCGCCCTCACGGTCGGGCTGGCGCTCGTGGGAGTGGTCACGTGGGGGACCATGGCGGGCTCCATGCTTCCCTTCTTGCTCCGCCGCCTGGGCTTCGACCCGGCCAGCGCTTCGGCACCCTTCGTGGCCACGCTGGTCGACGTGACGGGGCTGGTCATCTACTTCAGCGTGGCCAGCTTCCTCCTCCTTCAGGTGGCGCGCTGATCCTCCCGGAGCAGCTCCGGAGTCACGTACCAGTCCAGGCGCCAGCGATAGCCGTCCGGACTCTCCAGGCCAAGGACCCCGCCCTTCACGATCCGTACGATGTCCGCCGCCGGATCTCCCGTCAGGAGCCGCGAGGCCAGGCGCTCCAGGTGCGGAAGGTGACCGACCAGGAGGAGCGGACCCGGTTCCGGCCGCACCAGGCGGAGCACATCGAGCGGATCGGCCATGGAGGCGAGCTCGACGCGCGGCACGAGCCCCACCGCGGGCTCCGTCCGGGCTGCCAGTAGCTCGGCCATCTCGCGGGCGCGGCGCGCGGGCGAGTGCCAGATCGCGGCCGGCCGCACCCCCGCCGCCGCCAGCGCGCGGGCCACACGGGCCGCCTCCTCACGACCGCGCCTGGAAAGTGGACGCTCCGCGTCGGGGCTCCCGTGCAGGGCGTCGGCATGACGGGCCAGGTAAAGCTCCACCGGCGGGTCTCTCCTCGCGCTAGCTCACCGCCCGGCCGGCCAGCCGGCGCTTCATCCAGGCGATCTGCCCCCCCTCGCGCAGGAACTCGACCTGCCGGGGCGACAGGTCGTGGCGGGCGGAGTAACTCTCGTCCTTCGTGACGTTCCGCACCGTCACCTCCGGGCCCGTCCCCAGGCCCTCGTGCAGGTCTTCCACCCGGAGGACGTCGGCCCGTTCGATGCGGTCATAGTCATCCGGATCCTCGAAGGTGAGCGGAAGGACGCCGAAGTTCACCAGGTTCTGCCAGTGGATGCGGGCGTAGCTCCTGGCCAGCACCATCCGCAGTCCCAGGTAGCGGGGAGCGAGGGCCGCGTGCTCGCGGCTCGAGCCCTGGCCGTAGTTGAAGCCCCCGACCACGGCGTGGCCGCCCTCGTCGCGCGTCGCCATCGCCCGGTCGTAGTAGTCCGGGTCGACCACGTCGAAGGCGAACTTCGAGATCTCGGGGATGTTGCTACGGAAGGGGAGCACCTCCGCTCCGGCGCGCAGGATCTCGTCGGTCGAGATGTTGTCGGCCGCCTTGAAGTTCACCGGCAGCTCCAGCACATCGGGCAGCCCATCCAGGTCGGGGAGTGACACGATGTTGGGGCCCTTCCGGAGCTCCACCTCCCGCGCGGCCTCGGCCGGCGGCGGCTCCTGGAGCGAGCGGGTGTTGAGGATCGGCTCCCCCGGATCGGAGACCCGGGGATAGGAGAGGCCCAGCTCCACTTCCAGCGTGCGCGGGTCGGTGATCACGCCCATGAGAGCGGAGGCGGCCGCGGTTTCGGGGCTCACCAGGTAGACCCGGTCGTCCTTCGTCCCCGAGCGGTCGGGGAAGTTCCGGGGCACGGTCCGCAGGCTGCGCGTGTCCGTGGCCGGCGCCTGGCCCATCCCGATGCAGCCGTTGCAGCCGGCCTGGTGGATGCGGGCGCCGGCATGGATGAGGGAGAGCAGGTGGCCGTCGCGATCGAGGTTCTCGAGGATCTGCCGCGACGTCGGGTTGACGTCGAAGGATACCTCGGGGTGGATCTGCCGGTCCTTCACGATCTCCGCCGCCACCGCGAAATCCCGGTAACCGGGGTTCGCCGAGGACCCGATGTAGGCCTGCGAGATCGACTCGCCGGCCAGCTCGGACACGGGCACGACGTTGCCCGGGCTGGAGGGCTTCGCGATGAGCGGCACGAGCTCCGAGAGGTCGATCTCCTCCTCGACGTCGTAGGTGGCATCGGGGTCCGGCAGGATCTCGGTCCAGGCGTCTTCGCGACCCTGTGAGGCGAGGAAGCGCCGAACCTCGTCGTCGGAGGGGAAGACGGTGGTGGTGGCGCCGAGCTCGGTCCCCATGTTGGCGATCACGTGCCGATCCATGGCCGAGAGCGCGGCCAGGCCGGGGCCGTGGTACTCGAGGATCCGGCCCACGCCGCCGTCCACGTCGTGGCGTCGGAGCATCTCCAGGATCACGTCCTTGGCGCTCACCCAGTCGGGGAGCCTCCCGGTGAGCCGTACTCCCCAGATCTCCGGCATCTTCACGTAGTAGGGCTCGCCAGCGATGGCCATGGCCACGTCCAGGCCTCCGGATCCGATGGCCAGCATGCCGATCGCCCCCGCGGCCGGCGTGTGGCTGTCCGAGCCCACCATCGTCTTTCCAGGCACGCCGAAGCGCTCCTGGTGAACCGGGTGGCTGACGCCGTTCCCCGGCCGGCTGTACCAGAGGCCGAACCGCCGACAGGCGCTCTGGAGGAACAGGTGATCGTCCGGGTTTCGGTTGTCCTCCTGGATCAGGTTGTGATCCACGTACTGGGCCGAGAGCTCGGTGCGGGCCCGGTCGAGTCCCATCGCCTCGAGCTCCAGCATGACCAGCGTCCCCGTGGCGTCCTGGGTCAGCGTCTGGTCGATCTTCAGGCCGATCTCTTCCCCCGGCACCATGTCGCCCTCGACCAGGTGCGACTCGATCAGCTTCTGCGCGACGTTCAGGCTCACTGCGATCTCCCTTGCATCGTCCACCGTTCTCTCCGGTCCCCCGTGACGCGCGACCACTCCGGCGGGGCGCTGGTCCACCATGGACCGGCAAGGGCCATACCTACCGCGGCGGCGGCCGCCACTCGTTCCGTCCGCGCACCCATCGCTGGAACCAGCGCAGCTCCTCCACGAAGCGTGTCCTCTGGTGGTGGGGCTCTCGCAAGTCGTGGGGCTCCCGCGGAAACACGATGAGCCGGTTCGGGACCCCGAAGTGCCGCAGCGCCGCGTGGAAGTTCATCGACTGCATCGGCGTGTCGGTTCGGTCCTCCCGGCCGTGGAAGAGGAGCGTTGGCGTCCGCACCCTATCCACGTGCCAGAAGCTCGAGCGCTCTCGCCAGAAGGCGCCGTTGGACCACGGATCTCCACCCAGGTACCAGCGCACCACATCGAAGTGGAAGCCAGGCCCGTACTCCGCGGGCCAATCGGCCACCATCGCTCCCAGGCTGGCCGCCGCGAAGCGCGTGGTACGCGTGAGGACCCAGCCGCCCAGGATCCCCCCATAGCTCCAGCCGGTCAGGGCCAGGGAGTCCGCCGCCGCGACGCCCCGCCGGACCAGGGTGTCCACGCCGGACATCAGGTCCCGGTAGTCGCCCCCGCCGATGTCGTGCTCGTTGGCCCGCAGCCACGCATCGCCGTATCCCGAAGAGCCCCGCACGTTGGGCTGAAGCACGGCGTAACCGTACGCCGCCAGGATCTGGGCGTGGGCATCGAACGTTTGCGTGAAGCTGCCCGCCGGACCGCCGTGGATGTCCAGCACCAGGGGTCCCGGCGCCTTCCAGCCGCTCTCCTCGGGCGGCGTGTACAGGAGGCCTTCCACCTCCTGTCCGTCGGCGCTCTTCCAGCCGACCACGCTCGGCCTCGCCAGGTCGAGGCCCTCGACATCGGCGTTGGCCCGGCTCAGGCGACGAGTCCGGAAGGGCTCGACCGTCGCGGCGTAGACGTCCCCCGGGACGGTGGGCGTGCTCAGCGTGAAGGCCATCCGCCGATGGTCCGCGGACCAGGTGGGTGCGTCCACCACGCCCTCCAGCCGACTCACCTGCTGCACCCTGCCCGACCGTGGGTCGAGACGGTACAGCTCTGCCGTGGTGCGGACCTGGGCGGTGAAGTCGATCGCGCCATCGGGCGACCACGCGTACGACCCGATGGCACCCTCGAAGGTCGGGGCGAGCCGGCGGACCGAGCCCCCGGCCACCTCCATGGCGTACAGGTTGCCCTGAGCGAGCGCCCAGGAGGCCGTATCCGGCGCCATCCAGCTGAGGATGGCCCCATCGGACGACCAGGCCAGGTCGGACTCCGGCGCCTCGTTGTGGGTGATACGGCGGATCTCGCCATCCGAGACGTCGACCAGCGCCACCTCGGAGCGGTAGTCGTCGTTGCGGTGATTCTCCGACCTCACCGTGATCGCCACGTACTTCCCATCGGGCGACGGCGCCACCTCTCCGACCATGCGGTGGCCCGAGGTCAGGGGGCGCTCGGCGGCCGAGTCGGGGTCGGCATCCACGCGCCACAGGTTGGACCACCTCCGGCGCTCCTGGCCGTTGGCGCCTTCGTCGACGCGCACCCCGTCGTAGCCGGCCCGAAGCGAGTCGGCGGCCGTCGTGGCCAGCGTGTCGTCGGCCACGAAGTAGAGGTGCCGCGAGTCGGGAGCCCACGCGTATCTCTGGATCGAGGTGGCGCGATGGGTCAGCTGCCGAGCTTCCCCGCCATCGGACCGGATGAGGAAGAGCTCGCGAACCGGCCCGGTGTCGTCCGAACCGGCGCCGACATCATCCGAATCCGTATCGCGGAGGAAAGCGATCCACCGTCCGTCGGGGGACCACCGCGCACCCCCGTCTCCCTCCTCCGAGGTGAAGGGCCGCGGATCGGTGCCGTCCGACCGGACCATCCACAACCGGTCGTCCCGGTCGTTGTCACTCCAATCCAGCGTCTCGCGCGTGTACAGGACGCGCGTGCCATCGGGGGAGATGCGCGGGTCTGTGACGCGGACGAGGTCCACGGCGTCATCGATCGTGAACAGGTCGGGTCCGAGCGCCGAGCGTGCGACGATCGGGCCTGCGACGCCCGCGGCCGGCATGGAGGCCGATGCAGGGAGCTCGGTCGCTCGTTGCGCCGACGCCGATGTCACGCGGCCGGTCAACGCCAGGAGGACACCCGGCAGGAGGACCGCCCGGCAGGTGGATCGGACCATGGGGGACTCCGTGACCGCTTTCCGTGTCGCGCGCCCGCCCTCGAGGCGGCGAGGACCCGACGCGGCAGGAGGATAGGAGCGCGACCGCGACGGTCGCAACCCGGTTCCGCCGCCGTGGCGGACCCCTCCAGCGCCATCTGCTACCCCCGCGCGCGGGGGCCGGACCGGCCGGCGGAGCTTGCCGCGGGATCGGCAGGAAGGGTAACGTTGGCACGTCCCGCACCCGCCGCTCCCGCTGGTCGAAACGCAGCACGCCGAACTTCAAGAGGAGCCCATGACACCTGTATTCGAGGGACTGTCCCGGAAGGGCGTGGAGCCCTCCTCCACCCCGCAGCCGCGCGTCAACTCGGCCACCCCGAGCGTCATCGGGGGCGGCATGGAGCTCGAGGGCGAGCTCAAGGCCCGCGGAGACCTCCGCATCGAGGGCCGCGTCAAGGGCTCCATCCGGACCGAGGGGGAGGTCGTGGTCGCCCGCGAGGGCCTGGTCGACGGAGACATCGAGGCGGCCGAGATCCACGTCGGCGGCCACGTCAGCGGCACCATCACCGCCTCCGGGGCCGCCCGCTTCATGGAGGGCTGCCGCGTCGACGCCGAGGTGCGGGCTCCGGTCGTTTCCATCGAGGAGGGTGGCACGGTGAACGGACGACTCGTGATGGAACCGCCCTCGAGCGGCTCCTCCTCGCGCGGCGGATCCTCGTCCGGTTCCTCGTCCGCCTCCGGCACCAGCTCCGCGACGGAGGAGAAGGAGGGCAAGGGGGAGAAGGGCTCCTCGGGGAGCAAGGGATCCTCCGGAGGGTCGTCCTCCGGCGGCGCCGCGGCCAAGAGCGGCTGAAGCCGCCCACGAAGGAGGAACGAGAGCGGCCGGCCGGGGTCCAGCCCCGGCCGGCCGCTCTCGCATCTCCGGTCACCTGGCGACAGAGCCGGCGTCACGGCCCCGCGGCGCCAGGCGTCGAGCGTCTAGGGAAAGTGGACCTGGAGCCCTCCCCAGATCGGTAGGCTCCAGGCCGAACTCGTGCCCAGCGTCTCCTCCAGCGCCAGGTTCTGGCGACGCTCGAAGAGGTCGTTCGAGCTCGTGAACGCCAGGTTGAGCTGAAGACCGCCGAACGCGTCCACCTGCCGACCGATCGGCACGGCGATGCGTCCGCCCCCCGTAAGGCTGAAATAGGTGTGCGTGGGGCCGGAGCCCGCGAAGTCCAGGGTCGTCGCCCCGAGTCCCCCGTTGACGGTGAGCCGCACGTTCCCGGGCACGGGAGAGGCCAGACTGGTCTCGAGCCCGACCGTGTAGTGCCACAGGTCAAGGTTCCGGAAGTCCGGGCCCGAAGGGATCGAGTTGCCGCTGAACGCCTCCAGCCCCCAGTCCGCGCGTACCGCGAGGCGCGGCCGGAACCAGTAGGCCCCGCCGAGATTCGCCGCGAGACCGGGATTCTCCAGGTCGCCCAGCCCACCGAACGGGAAGCTGAGCCCCAGCCGTCCGTCCACCTCCCAGGTAGATGCGAACGGACCGGCCTGGCTCCGGCTCCCAACTCCCTGCGCCCGCGCCGGCGCCGGCCCGGCCGCCAGAACGACCAGGGCCGCGAGGGCGGCGGTCAGGCCGCCCGCGAGATTCACCTTCCTCATCTCTCCTCCTCCTTCGAGCCCGTCACTCGCGTTCCTCTCATCGACCGTCCCATCTCTCCGGAACGGACCGACCCCCTGGACGCATCTGTCACGCCACGAGTCCAGCCTCTCCGGAGGCGAGCCCCACGATCACATCAGGGCAGGTGCAGCGCCACACCTCCCTGGAGCGGAAAGGACCATGCCTTGCTGCCGACCGGCGTTCCGGTGAAGTCCTGGCTCTTGGTGAACATGAGGTACGCCCGAGCCTGTAGGAACACGTCCATGAGAGGCAGCGGGTGGTAGCCCAGTCGGACGAAGCCGCTGGTCGTGAAGTAGGTGTTCGACGAGGTGGCCTGGTCGAACTTGAAGGTCGTGGCCCCTGCCCCGACTCCAGCCGAGATGCGCCACGGGATGAGGATCGGGCGTAGGAGGTCCGCCTCGAGACCGGCGCCGTAGTGCCACAGCTTGAGATCGGGGTAGGCGCTGAGGGTGTTCGGGATCGCCTTGCCGAGCAGCGTCTCGAGGTCTCCGTCCGCCCGGACGCGAAGGCGATCGGTCAGCTTGTACGAGACGCCGAGCCCGGCGGAGAAGCCCGGGTCTTCCATGTCTGCGAGGTCGCCGGCCGGGATGCCGATGCCGGCGCGGCCTTCCACCGAAAGATTCCGGGCCACATCGATGGCCGTACCGACCTGCGCCCGGGCGGCCGAGGGCAGCGCCAGCGCGAGCGCGCCGACGAGAGCTGGCAGAATCGAACCGTATCGTGACATTGTAGCTCTCCTGTCTTCCTGTTCCACGGAGCGGATTCGCTCGACCGCAGCGGTGCGGAGCCTGCGGTACGGGAGGAGCCGGCGGCGTTGCCGTGTCCGCGCGACGGTATCCACCTGGCTTCATATAAGATGGGGTCTGGAGCGTCGGCGCGAAACGTCTGGCCGGCCGGAGGTGGCCGGCGACGGGGACGCGCCCACCCGTTCCCGATCATCGCGGAGGATCCCATGCGCGAGTCGCGCCAGCCGGAGAGGACGCCACCCGAGCCGGAGATGTCCTACGAGGCGGCCTTGCGCCTCCTGCGGGACGAGGGTTACGGCCGGGTCGAGACGGGCCTGTACACGGAAGCGCTGGACGACCAGCTCGTCCGGCTGGACACCGGCCCCGCACCCGCCCGGGAGCAGCGGGTTCGCCTGGTGCGCTCCGCCGACGAGGTCGCGATCTACCGGGTGCAGCGCGCGGGCGGACGCGCGTACGTCGACGACAGTCCTCTCGCCGTGGTTCGCCGGGAGGGGGGCGCCGGCCGTCCTAGCGCGTGAGCAGCGAGCGGACCACGAAGGGGACCAGGTAGAGGAGGTTGTACAGCTCCGCCACGATCGAGGAGCCGAGGTGCTCGTTCAAGAGCTCGAGGCCTCCGAGAGCCCGGCCGCGGGGGAACCAGCGCGGCGTCTCGACGAGCCATTGCCGGTAGGGCTCGCCATAGCGCTCGGACAGCACGCGCTCCTCGTGCCGCACCACCACCGCGTACACGGCCAGGAACCACGCCACCGTGAAGGGGACGAGCCACAGGAGGCCCGTGGTCGACACCAGGCCGGCGCCGATCAGTGTGTTGCCCGCGTAGATCGGGTTCCGCATCCGCCGGTACGGGCCGGTGCGGGTGAGCAGCGTCTCCGCCCGGAGCCGGTAGTGGAGGTGCTCCTGGGCCCACACGCGGATCAGGAGTCCGAGACCGAACAGGCCGAGCCCGAGGCCCCAGCAGAGGCCGGGCCGGTCCACGCGTCCCGTCGTGGAGAGCAGGGCGAACAGAAGCGGCGGTGCGACGAGCCATCCGCGGAAGCGGTAGAACCAGCCTTTCACGTGCGCATCGCCGGTGAGGGATGCCTCGACGGACGACCGCGTCGCCCCCTAGGTTGGGGCCCAAGATGCTCACCCCCGAACTCCCGAGAAAGTCCGGCTTCCTCGATCGGTTGCGGCGCCCCGATCCGCTCGTGGCGGCCGAGCTCCGGCCGCCTCCCGCCGACCTCTCGTCCGCCGAGGGAATGGAGAGCTGGATCGACCTCCACCACGCCCTGCGCCGCCTGGGACTCCGCGACACGGCGGTCTTCCTGACCGACGACGCGACCGGCCGGCGGGAGGAGGAGAATCTTCGGCACCTGGTGACCAACCTGGCCGGAGACGTCTCCAAGGAGCGACTGGTCCCGTTTCTGACCTGCAAGCACACGCTGGACTACTGCCTGCGCTACGCGGAGCGGGCCGCTTCCCAGGGCATCCAGGCCCTCACGGTCCTGGGCGGGGACGCCTCGGGCGGACCGGCTCGCTGCATGCCGCACGCCTATCTCCTGCGACGGGAGATTCGCCGCCGGGTGCCGGGGCTGACGCTGGGTGGATGGACCAACCCGCACCGCGATCCACGGGAGCAGGTAGGGTACCTCCTCGACGAGTCCTTCACGGGTGAGTTCTTCCTGAGCCAGGTGGTGTCCCACCACAGCGTCGGCCGCGTGGAGGCGTTCCTGGCCGAGGCGAGCCGCCGCGGGCTCTCGATGCCGGGCGTGTTCGGCGTCTTCTTCTACCGGAGCGCCCGTCCGGAAACGCTCGCGTCCCTGGCTCGCTTCTTTCCGGTTCCGGCGGCGGAGATCACGAGCGAATTCGCGCGCGGCGAGTCTCCCGAGACGATCTGTGCGCGCTCGATCCGGACGCTCCGCGCCGCGGGGGCGCGGCACGTGTACGTCAGCAATCTGGGCCATCGCCGGGCACCGGAGCGGCTGGATCGAATCCTCGCGGCGCTCGGCTGAGCCTGCCTCCGGGCGGTGCCCCGGATCCTGTCAGGAGCCCGACGCGCCCTCGCCTGCCGATCCTACCACCCGGGCCGTCCGGATCGCGTCGAGCTTCGGGAACGAGTCCTCGAGATAGCGGTTGCCGCGGCGCATGATCATGCCCTGGTCCGGTCCCTGTCCGCGAGGGGCTCCCTCGCCGTAGCCGGAGTAGAGCGAGTCCACGGTGGCCATCCCCTCGACGACCTCGCCGAATGGCGCGAAGCCCATGCCGTCCAGCCGCTGGTTGTCGGTCAGGTTGACGAACACCTGAGTGGTGCGCGTGTCGGGACCCGCCGCCGCGAAAGACAGCGTGCCCCGCGTGTTGCTCTTGACGACCCGGTCGTCCCGGATGGGGCGCTGCCGCCACCGGGCCGTGAGCGCCGAATCACCCGCAATGCCGAACTGCGCCACGAAGCCCGGAAGCACGCGGAAGAAGCGGTTTCCGTCGTAGTAGTGCTCCTCCACGAGGCGGTAGAATCGCGCGGCGCCCAGGGGCGCCCACGCCCGGTGGACCTCGACCGTGAAGGCGCCGGCGGTGGTCTCGAACCGAACCCTGAAGCTGTCGGGAAACGTCGCCCCGGCCTCTCCCGAGCCTCCGGTCGCCGCCTCGCCGCTCTTCTTCCCCTGTCCCTGGCCGCGGCAGGCGAGCAGGGTGAAGCCTACCAGCGCCCCCAGGCTCGCCATCGTCGTCCATCGCCGCCTGGCCGGTGCGCCCGGCCCATGCTCACCTCGCGACATGCCGTCCTCTCGGTTCGTTCCGCTGGATATCGGGAGCGGCGCAAGCTACAGGCGCCCGACCCCGCGGGTCCAGTCGGACGCGCCTTCCGCGGTCGCCGAGGCGCGCCGGCAGCCGACCGGAGCTTCACGGGCCGCGGCGCCGCCAACGTCCGGCGGGGGCCGACTGTATCTTGAGAGGAGTCGACACGATTCGGATCGGACACCACGGCTCCCAGCAGGAGGCGCCACGACGTGGAGGACGCCGCCCACGCCCCCGAGCGGGACGATTGGCCGCTCGTCGCCCGGGTCCAGCGGGGGGACGGCACGGCGTACGACATCCTCGTGCGCCGATACATGCGGCGAGCGTTCTCGATCGCCTACCGGCTGCTCGAGAACCGGGCGGACGCGGAGGACCTGGTCCAGGAGGCTTTCGTGGCGGCACTGGAGGCGATCGACGGCTTCGAGCCGCGCCGGCCCTTCGGGCCATGGCTGTTCCGGATCGTGGTGAACCGCGGTCTCAACGCCCGGAAAGCCCGGTCGATTCGGCGGACGGAGACGATCCCCGGCGACGCCGTGTCGGCGAACCCGTCGCCGCACCGGGAAGCCGAGCGCGAGGAGCTGCGTACCGCGCTCCGGCGGGCCCTGAACGGACTGGACGAGCCGCGCGCGGCCATCGTCCGGCTCCACGAGCTCGAGGGCTTCTCGAGCCCCGAGATCGCGGCCATGCTGGACCTGGCCGATGGAACGGTTCGCTGGCACCTGCACCGGGCCCGGGCGGAGCTTCGCGAGGTGTTGGGAGCGTTCCGGCCCGGGATCGGAGACGAGGTCGAGGAGGGACTCTCATGACGTACGACGGGGGCGAGGGAGAAGACATGCGCGCGCCGGGCCGCGACGAGCTACGAGCGGCGCTGCGCGCCGCGGCTACGGAGCCGCCCGCGACCGAGGTCGACTGGGAGGCACTCGTCCGCGGGGTCCGTCACCGGGCCGAGCCCCTGCTCGCCGCCCGCCGCCGGCCGCTCCCGTGGTGGGGTCACGCCTCTCGCTGGGCGCGAGCCGGGATTCCCCTGGCCGCTGCCGCCGTACTCGCCCTGGTCCTGCTGCTGCCGCGCGCGGGTCTCCGAACCCCGACCGGTGAGACCGCCGCGACGACGCCCACCGCCGGCTCCTCAGCGGCGGGCCCGGCGGATGCGGCCTCCCCGTCCTCCGCCGAGGCAGATCTGTCGCACCTGGCGCTGGCGGCCCCCGGGACCGGGGATCCCGTCCTGGCCTACATGGAAGCCGCCGACGGCGGAGAGGCCCTGCTCCTGTCGGCCCTCGAGGAGGAATAGATGGTCCCGACCGAGATGGAGACGGCGCGACCCGAGGTGCAGGGGACCGGAGACCCGCGGGGCCGGCTGGTGGCGGCGCTCTTCCTGGCTCTGGCGGTGATCGTCGGTGTGCTGGCCGGCATCGTGATCGACCGCACGCTCCTCACGCCGCCGGTCGCCGCGATCGCCGCCGGCACGTCGGCGGGGCCGGCCGAAACGATCGCGGAGGGCCGCAGGGAGGCGGAGGCGTCCTCGACGCGGGGAGCCGCTTCGGAGAGCGCCCGACCGTCCGGGGCCCCCACGAGCGGCCGCGCGCCGGCCTCCGGTGCGGGGAGCTCCCGACCGGACCGGAGCCGCATCCTGCCGGGCCGCGGAAGTGAGCTGGCCGGTGGCCGGGTCCTGGCGTGGCTGGCGGACAGCCTCGACCTCAGCCCGGAGCAGAAGGACCGCATCGCCCAGGTGGTGCACGAGGAGCAGGCGCAGGCCCGGCGGCTCACGGCCCGCGTGAGCCCGCGCTACCGCGCGATCGTGCGCCGCACCCGGATGCAGATCTTCACGATTCTCACCCCCGAGCAGCGCCAGCGGCTACGCCGCCTGCTCCAGGAGCGCAGGGCGGCGCGCGGTCGCTCGGATTCCGGGAGCGGCGGTCCGAGGCCTTAGCTCCGGCTCCCGCGGTTCGCCCGGCTCCCCCGGCTCCCGACGAGCCGACTCCCGCCCGCCGGACCGGGGCCTTCTGGCGGGCGGCCCGCACTCGATGCGTCGCCTGGCCATGCCGGAGGACGAAACGCCGGCGCCGGCCCCGGGTATCCCTCGCCCGCCGATGTGGGCGCCCGTGGCCGGATCGCCCGGCCGCAGGGCGCGAGCGCACGCCCCCCCGCGAAGGAAGGCGAGCATGGGCCACACGCCGGAGCACGGATCCTCGGACGCGGTGAGCATCGAGAGCAAGCAGATCTTCGACATCGTCGACGAGACCCTGCTCGACCTGTGGAAGGCCGTGGACGATCTGGCCCGCATCCACGCCCCCCGGCTCCCCTACTACCGCGTCACTATCTTCGGCTCCTCGCGCATGAAGGAGGGGGACGCGATCTACGGCCACGTGCGCGAGTTGGCCACCGAGCTGTCACGCATGGGGTGCGACATCGTCACCGGCGGAGGGCCGGGCCTCATGGAAGCCGCCAACCGCGGATCCGAGGAGGGAGACCCGCAGGGCGTGACCCGCTCGTTCGGACTCAACATCGAGGTGCCACACGAGCAGGAGGTGAACCCGTACGTCGAGAAGGCCTACGTGCACCGCACCTTCTTCACCCGACTCCACCACTTCGTCCGGCTGTCGAGCGCCTTCGTGGTCGTGCCGGGAGGGATCGGCACCACGCTGGAGGCGCTCATGGTGTGGCAGCTCATGCAGGTGCGTCACATCACCGACCGGCCGTTCATCATGATCGGCCCGATGTGGCGGGAGCTGGTGGGCTGGGGGCGCCACTACATGCTGGACAACGGGACCCGTCGGCTGGCCGACCCGGGCGACCTCGACCTCCCGCAATGTGTCGAAACGGTCTCCGAGGCCGTCTCCATCCTGCAGGAGGACCTGAAGCGGGTGAGGGGATCCGACGAGCCCTCCGGCGCCTGACCCCACCGGCGGCATGAAACTTCGCCCCGGCGGAGTGCGTAGGGTGACCTGGCGCGGGACGGGACCGGCGAAGGCAACCTTCCGTCCCCCACGAGCGTCCAATGTTCGGATCGCGGCACAGAACACGCATCGCGATCCGATGGACGGGAAAGACGGCGAGGTGGACTCGCCGGCGCGTGGCACCCTCCTGTGGCAAGGAACCCAACGCCACTCCAACGTGGCAAAGTCCGCGCGTCGGCGATCCGTCTCCCGTCCTCCCCGCTCCCGATGAGCGGCAGCGACGGCGGGGGCATCGGCTTCTGGGAAGCGGCCTCCATCGGCGTGGGCGGCATGGTCGGGGGCGGCATCTTCGCGGTCCTCGGACTGGCCGTGGAGCTGGCCGGCGGTGGGACGCCGGTGGCCTTCCTGGTGGCGGGAGCCATCGCCCTCGTCACCGCCTATTCCTACAGTCGGCTGGCCGTGACCTTCCCGGGCCCGGGCGGCACCGTCACCTACCTGGACCACGCCTTCGGCAGCGGCACGCTCACCGGGGCCCTCAACGTCCTCCTGTGGCTGAGTTACATCGTCATGCTGGCGCTGTACGCGTTTGCCTTCGGAAGCTACGGCTCGACCTTCTTCGCGCAGGCGGCGCGGCCCCTGTGGAAGCACATCCTCATCAGCGGTGCGGTGGCCGGCATCGCGGGCATCAACCTGCTGAGCGCCCGCATCGTCGGGGATGTCGAGGACTGGATCGTGGCCATCAAGATCCTCATCCTCCTGTTCTTCGCGGCGGTGGGAATCGGCGGCGTCCAGGCCGCACGCCTCGCTCCGTCGTCGTGGAAGCCGCCCCTGGAGCTCGTGGCGGGCGGGATGATCATCTTCCTCGCCTACGAGGGCTTCGAGCTCATCGCCAACACGGCGGGAGACGCCCGCGACCCCGAGCGCACCGTGCCGCGCGCCCTGTTCGCCTCGGTGGGCTTCGTGATCGCTCTGTACGTGCTGGTGGCGGTGGTCACGGTCGGGAACCTGCCGGTTCACCAGATCGTGCAGGCGAGAGACTACGCCCTGGCCGCCGCCGCGCGGCCGTTCCTGGGATCGTTCGGCTTCACGCTCATCGCGGCCGCGGCCATGCTCTCGACGGCTTCGGCCATCAACGCGACGCTGTACGGCTCGGCCCGGCTCAGCTACATCGTGGCGCGCCAGGGACAGCTCCCGAAGACGCTGGAGCGAAAGGTGTGGAACCGGCCGGCCGAGGGACTCCTCATCACTGCCGCCGCGGCGCTGCTCGCGGCCAATCTCCTCGACCTCACGAGCATCTCGACCGCCGGCAGCGCCGGGTTCCTCCTGGTGTTCGCCGCGGTGAATACGGCCAACGTGTGGCTGGCCGACCGGACCGGGTCGAGACGCTGGATCTCCGTCCTGGGCGCCGTCGGGTGCCTGATCGCCCTCGCCGCGCTCCTGTGGCAGGTGGCCCGGACCCACCCCTCGCGCCTGTGGATCCTGGCCGGCCTGGTGGGCGGCTCCCTGGCGATCGAGATCGTCTACCGTGCCGTCACCGGGCGGAAGATCCGGACCTTTCCCCGGAGCCCCTCGGAAGCCCGGGCGCGGGCCGGGTCCGACGGCGGGGAGGCCGGACGCTGACCGCCCGGTCGCGGCCGCGCCGGCCGGCCCCGGAGCGTCAGATGTAGCGGTCGACCAGCGGTACCCTGAGTCCCGGCGTCATCGGAACCATCGGCATCACGAAGCGCGGCGTGCCGGGAACCACGAAAAACCGGCCTTCCGGCGGGAGCGCGCCCGGCGCCGGCGGCGCCATCTCGGCCGGAGGCAGGACCCGCCAGGCCCGCGGGGCCACGAAGCGGGCCGGAGGCAGCCTCCCGGAGAGGGGCGCCAGCTCGGCCATGGGCGCCACCGGCGCGACCTCGCCCGGCGCGATCCACGCTTCGTCCCCGTGGTCCTGTCGCTCGGGCAGGTCCACCGTCAGGGTCGTGCGCTTGTGGTTCCTGAGGACGGTGATCTTCAGCGACCCGGCATCCGCCTGGTGCACGGCATCGATCACGTCGGATGGGTCTTCGACATCCTTCCCCGCGACCTGCACGATGACATCGCCGGCCTCGAGTCCCCCCTTCTCGGCCGCGGAGCCCTTCTCCACCCGCGCGACCAGCGCTCCGTGGCCGTCCTCGGCCCCGAAGTAGGCCCCGAGCTGGTCGCTGAGGGGCTGGAGCTGCACGCCCAATCGGCCGGGCCCCCCGAAGCTGAACACATACGTCCGTCGACCGCCGGGGGACATCATCCGCTCCATTCGGAAGGAACGCACCATCTCGTCGCGCGCGCTGTCCATCCGCGTCCGGGCGCTGTCCATCTGGCGACGGATCTTCTGCCGGAGGCTGTCGTCCATCATCCGGTTCATGTGGATCCGGATGTCCCCGCCCCGCCCACCGTACCAGCTCAGTCCCGGCCTCTCCCCCACCTTGACGTCGGCGGTGTGGGACGAGCCTCCCCGGTAGTAGGCGAGCGTCACCGTGCGGCCGGGCGGCGTCTCGCCGACCAGCCGGGTCAGCGAGGCGACGCTGAGCACCGGCTCTCCCGCGAACGACGTGATCACGTCGCCCTCCTCGAGCCCGGCCTCCGCGGCCGGCGAGCTGTCGGCGACCGACTCCACGCGGGCGCCGCGCACGGTGGGCAGGTGGAGGTCGGCCGCCGACGCGCTGTCCACGTCGCTCACCTGGACGCCCAGGTAGCCCGGCTCCTGCGGGGCCGGCGCGGCCCGTACGCTCCCTGCGACCGCGAGGGCGACGAGCCCGGCGAGGGCGGCGGCTGTGCTGACGACTCTCATCGATGTCCTCCCGGTGAGTGCCCGCGAGGCCGGACCCGTGGATCGCGCGCGGGCGTGGTTCCCTGTCGGCTTCCGGAACTTCGACAGGTGTCGCCGCGGGGAAGGTTGCCCGACGGAACGAGCACGCGGAGGGCGCCCGGGAGGAGCTCGAAGGCGGCCGAGCCCGCCCCGAGCATCTCGCCATCGCCGTTCCAGGGAAGGTCGGGTGGGGCGTCGACCTCGACCCGGCGTCCGCGGACGTGCAGGACGGCGGGGTCCTCGAGGTGCCGGCCGCGGAGCGCCCGCCCGATCACGCGGAGGAGCGCCGGCAGCGGGACCGCCGCGAGGACGAGAACGTCGACGAGCCCGTCGTCGGGCCGCGCACCCGGGGCCATGGGGATGCCGCCACCGAAGCGCGGCCCGTTGGCGACCAACACCGCGTGGACCTGGGCCGGGCCGACCGGCTCCCCATCGACCCGCACCCGCACCCGCCACCGCCGCCGCGCGATCACCTCGTCGACGGCGGCCCGCAGGTAGACGTGGCGGCCCCAGCGGCGCCTCCTGGCGGGCGTCACCCACTCCCCGATCCGGCCGGCGAACCCGCCCATGGCGAAGTTGGCCACCCGGCGATCCTCGAGGCCCTCGACCCGGACCACATCCAGGGGGCGGGGGACGCCGGTCTCGAGAAGCTCCAGCGCGGCCTCCAGTTCCGGAGGGATCCCGAGGGCCACCGCCAGGTCGTTGCCCGTCCCGAGCGGGAGGAGGGCCAGGAGCGGAGGACCGCCGTGGATCCGGTCGCGCGCGCCGGCATCCGCCAGCCCGTTCACCACCTCGTGCACGGTTCCGTCGCCGCCGGCCACGACCAGCGTCCGGGCGCCGTCCCGGACGGCCTCGGCGGCCAGGCGCGCGGCGTCCCCAGGGCCCGCCGTGACCCGGACCTCGGCCGCTGCCGCGCGGCCTATCAACGAGGCCAGCTCCGGCCGGGCCCGCGCCCCCGGAGCCACGGGGTTCAGGAGCAGGACCCGGGGCGCGGGCGCGCTCACGGCGCCGCCTCGCGTGTCACGGCGCCACCGCGACCACCTCGCCCGGTACGAGGAACACGAGGGCGGCGCTCACGCGCTCGGGTGAGAGCCCGTAGATCCCGGCCACCGCCTCGCGGTAGGCCTCCAGCTGGGGCCCATAGAATCCCGTACGGGCCTCGAGCGCCCCGGCGTCGGAGGCCGCCACGTCGTCCGTCTTGAAGTCGAGGATCTCGGCCGCGAGGAGCCGCCCGGGAGCCCCGTCGCGGCGCCTCCGCAGGAGAACCAGGCGGTCGATCACGCCCGTCACGATCTCGCCGTCCACGCGCCGCGCGAAGCGCCGCTCCCGGTGGAGCTCGAGCTCGCCGCCCTCTCCGGCCAGGCGCTCCAGTCGCCGGGCCACGCCATCCCGCGACAGGGCCCGGCGCACGGCCTGGGCGCCCAGCCACGTCACGAACCGCTCCGCCAGACGCTCGGCCTCATCGCCGCTCAGCCCGGGCTCCCCTTCTCTCGCCCACGTCACCAGTGTGCGGAGGTCTGGGGCGCCTTCCTCGCTCCAGGCGATCCGCTCGCACCAGCTGTGGACGACGGTCCCCGTCCTGCGGTTCGCGGACGCGTCGAGTCGGAGGACGTGTCCGAGGTCGACGCGCCCCCCGCCTTCCAGGGACGAGGGCGCCCTCCGGGCGAGGATGCGAGTCCGGGGCGCCTTCGCGTCGATGCGAACGCGCGGTCCGGGGCCTGAAGCGATCGCCGGCCGCTTCCGCATGCGAGAGAGCGAGCGGTACCACTCCGGGTCGCCCGCCTCGAACAGCGTGTCGCCCTCCACCACCGGCTCCTCGTGGCAGTCCAACAGGGCCCGTACGATGCGCGCGTAGGAGCGTCCCTTCCGTCGCGTGTCGCCCTCGTCCGCGGCGAGGATCAGGTGGAGGGCATAGCGGGCACGGGTCACCGCCACGTACAGCCAGCTCAGCCGGTCGCGGAGATGGGTCGCCTCGAGCTGCCGCCACGCCTCCTCCACTTCGGGAAACAGGCGCCGAAGCGGCTTCGGGACGTACGGGAAGACGCGAACGATCCGGCCCGTGGCGGGCTCCCGCTCCGGGACCGCCGTGCTCCCACCCCGGCGATGCAGGCCCAGGTCCAGCTCCGGAAGCACCACGACCTCGAACTCGAGCCCCTTGGCCTGGTGCACGGTCATGACGCGGACGGGAGCGTTGAGCGGGTCCTCCACGCGTTGCGTCTCCACGAAACGCACGAAGTCCCCGGGTCGAAGGGTCGCCCGCTCGTCCCAGCGGAAGCCCAGCTCCACCAGCTGTCCCAGCCGCCGGAGCTCGGAGGCGTCCACGCTCCCGGCCAGGGCCCGGGACCACTCCGACAGCACGGTCCCGTACCCCTCCCGGAGGAGCCGACGCCGAACGCGCGCCGCGAGACGCCGCGCGGCGTCGTCATCCCCGAACTCCTCGAAGCCCACCGCCCGGCCGAGTGGACCGGCGGCCACGTGGTAGCGGGCGATCGTGTCGCCCGGATGATCGGTGGCTCGCAGGAGGGCGAGGATCGCGCTCACGGGCGCCGCATCGTCCACCGCGGTCCCCCCCTCCTCGCTGGCGTGCACATCCAGGAGGCGGAGCTCGTGGATGAGCCGCGCGACGGTGGCGTTGCGGCTCACGAGGACCCCGATCTCGGCCCCGGGCAACCGCTCGTGGAGCTCGGCCACGCGCCGGGCCGCGTGGGCCGCCAGGCGAGGACGATGGTCACCTCTCCCGCCATCGTCGGGCCCCACCTCGACCGTGACGTGACCGGGATCCTCCCGCCGGGGCGGAGCCGGCTCGTGCCGCCGGAAGGTGGCGCTCCATTCCTCCGCCACTCTCGGGCCCTCGTCGAACTCCCGCAGGACGGGATTCGACGCGATCGCGCCAAACAGGTGGTTCACGAACCCGAGCACCACGGGACCGGAGCGCCAGCTGACGGAGAGGCCGCTGGCCGGCAGGTGGTAACGCCTCCGCACCCTCTCCACCAGCTCCGGGTCCGCGTTCCGCCAGCCGTAGATCGACTGCTTGGGATCGGCCACCACGACCAGCGCGCCCCGTTGCTGGATCCGGTCGGCGAGCGGCTCCAGCGCCTGCCACTGGATGAGCGAGGTGTCCTGGAACTCGTCGAGGAGGAGGTGCTCGGAGCGGCGGTCGAGCCGGTACTCCAGGTCGGGCCGGGCCGCGAGCGGGCTCGGCGCCCCCAGGCGGTGGGCGATGTCGCCGAACCGGTAACCGCTCGTGCGCTCCTGTACACGCGACAGGGCTCCGTCGTAGAGGCGGGCGATCTCCCCCATGGCCCCCGCCCTCTGGTCCAGTTCCCTCCCCAGCGCCGCCGCCGTCAGGCGCCGGGCCTCCTCGAGGAGGGGCGGCAGCGCCTCGGGGAACGGCTTGCGTGCGAAGATCGTCGCCCCGCCCAGCCACTTCTCGGGGAAGCCCTTCCCCCACAGCTCGTCCCAGTCCCCGTTCCGCAGCGCGTCGGCGGCCCGCGGGAGGGCGTTCTTCCAGTGAAGGTTGGGGCTCCCGTCCTTGTTCGTGGGCAGGTCGAGTGCCTCGAGACGCGCGGCCAGCTGGGCGCGGGCGCGTCCCGCATCCCGCGGTGCCGCGCGCTCGGCGAACGGCGACCACGGGTGGGCGGCGGCCGGATCGACCTCGCGCAACACCTCCTGGAGGTCGTCCGCGTCCTCCACCAGCCGGTCGTGCACCCTGCGGTCGTGGTCGCCCCGGCCGACCAGGCGCACCAGCTCCAGCAGGCGGTCGTGGTCCCCCGTCTCGAGCACCGCCTGCACGGCCTCCGAGCACGCCTCCGCCTGCTCCCCGGGCTCGGCGATCCGCCACCCGAGCGGGAGGTCGAGCTCCGGACCGAAGCTCCGCGCCAGACGGACGAAGAAGGCGTCCAGCGTCCCCACGTCCACCCGGTGCAGCGCCCGAACGAGGGTCTCCAGCAGGGTGCACGCTCGGTCCGGCGCCATCTCCGGGCTTCCGATGGCCTCTCCCAGCTCCCGGGCCGCGTCCGCCTCGCGGGCCGCATCCGCCAGGCGCAGGAGGACGCGCTCCAGGATCTCGCCCGCCGCCTTGCGCGTGAAGGTGGAGGCCAGGATCCGCTCCGGCTCGACGCCCTCCACCAGGAGCTCGATGATCCGACTGGAGATCTGGTACGTCTTCCCGGTGCCCGCCGAGGCCTGGAGGAGCTCGCGGGGCCAGCTTCCGGCGCTCACGGCTCCTCCCCGTTCGCGTCGTCGCCCTCGTCCGCGCCCCCCCGGAGCCGCCCCCGGCCCAGGAGAGCCGCGAACGGGCTCCAGGACTCGATGTGCTCCTCTGCCTCGCGCCAGGGAAACTCGCCGATGCGCAGCCGTCGGACGCACTCACGCGCCGTCTCCCAAGCGTCCTCGAGGTCGTCCGATGTCCATGCCGCCCACGCCTCTGCCGTCCCGTCGCGCGACAGGTTGAGATAGCCCAGGTCGACCGCCGCGTCGGCATCGAGGAGCTCCTCCGGAAGCCCGCCCGCCCGGGCGATGCCCGGAAGCAGGAGCCGGTAGAGCGGGAGCTGGAGGTCCGTCCACGTCCCGTCCCTCCGCCGGTGGGCCTTGCCGGGATCGGCGGCCACGGCGGAGGTCTTGTAGTCCAGGACGGCCCAGCGCCCCGTCTCCGGGTGACGCTCCACGCGATCGATGCGGCCCGTGAGGCCGATGGGCTCCCCGTCCACCTCGAAGGTCACCCCACCCTCCGGGGTCTCTGCCTCGAGCGCCACGACCGCCCAACCCTCCTCCAGCCGGCCGGAGTGCCACTCGGCGAAGCCGGCCAGTCTCCCCCCCAGCTGACGCGCCTGCAGCGTCACGGCCGGGAGCGGATCCTCGCCGAACGCCTCCCGCACCGCCTCGTCCACGAGCGCATCCAGCCGCTTGCGGGCGGCGGCCACATCGGGCGAGCGGGCCTCATCGGCGGCCCCGAAGCGCTGCAGCACCCTGTGCGCCAGCTCCCCGAACCGGAGCGGGTCGAGCTCGCGGGCGCGGTCGTCCCGCTCTTCGAGGTGTAGCAGCTGCTCGAGGGCGAACTGGTAGGGGCCGACGAGGAGCCCGCGGAAGGCGGTCACGGAGAGGCTCTTCGGCAAGGACACGACGCGGATCACCGGCTCGGGCGGAGCGCGAAACGCGCTCTCGTCGGCCGGGACGAGTCCGGGGTTCGGGAGCGGTTCGGAGACGCTCTCGTCCCCGAACAGCCGTGCGATCCGGTCGGGGAGCGACGCCGGCCCGACCCGCATGAGGAGACGGCTCGGGCGCAGCGGATCGCCATCGGCCGTGCGGCGCCCGACGACCACGCGCACGGCGCGCCTCGAGGCCAGCATGGCCGAGAGGAGGTAGGCGTCGCGTCCGAGCCGCCGGGCGTCATCCGCGAGCCCGAGGCGCGTCCGAAGCCCATCGGGCAGGAACAGATCGGCATCGACGGAGCCGGGGACGTGCGCCTCGTCGAGCCCCGTGAGGACGAGCACCGGCGCGTCATCCAGGTGCAGCTCGAGCCACCCCAACATCTCGACCGCCGAGCGGTCGGGAGTCGGGGGGATGGACGCCGCCCGCGCCTCGCCGAGGACGATGTGGAGGGCCGCCGGCGCGTCGCAGGGCTCGTCCGCCCCGGACGCCGGCGCCGCCCAGGCGGCGGCCGCGTCCCGGAGCCCCTCGCACGCCTCCACGAGTCGGCGGTCGCCGGGCCGCGACCGGTCCAGGGGCCGGGCCGCGTACACGCGTCGGAGGAGCCCCAGGACCTCCTCCATCCACTCGTGGACCGGGCGTCGCCCGCGCAGGCGGCCCAGCTCCAGCGCGCCCGCCAGAGCGCGGGCCAGCCCCCGGAAGGGCCCGTCGCGCCGCTCGTCCACCCGGCCCGGCAGCCGTCCGGCATAGGTCCGATCGGCTACCTCGAGCGCGTCCCGCATCCCGAGCTCCGCCATCCTCGCCTCGACGTCCGGATGCCGGAGGAGCGCGGCGAAGGCCGGATAGCGCTGCTCCTCCAGGTAGCTCGCGACGGCCTCCAGGAGCCGATAGGGATCGGTACGAGGCAGCGGCGTGCCCGCCGCGTACCGGTGGGGCACGCCGAACGCGTCCAGGCGCTGCTCCAGGTACGGGACGAGGGACGGGTCCGGGACACCGATCGTGACCTCGTCGGGCCCGAGCGCGGGTCCGTCGCCGGAGAGGCAGCGAACCACCTCGTCCGCCTGCTCGGGAGGGCGGCCCGCCACCTGGAGGGCCGCGTCGGGTAGGGCCACGGGCCGGTCGGTCCACGCGTCGGTCACCACGCAGCCCATGTCGTCGAAGGCATCCGCCAGCGCGTCCGGAGCGTGCACGAGCGCCGTGACCGGCCCGTCCAGGAGCTCGAGCATTCGGCGGGCGATCTTCGCGAGCTCCACCACGCCGACCAGCACCAGATCGCCTTCGAGGCGGACCCGGCCGCTCCGCACCGCGGCCCAGCGGGCCTCGTCTCGCTCGACCCGTCCCGCCTCCTCCAGGGTCCTGCGAGCCTCCTCCTGCGCCGCGGCCAGGACGCTCCAGCGCGCGCTGTCGTCGAATCCGGCGCCCTGCCGGAATGTCCGCGCCACGTCCCCGAAATCGAGCTCCTCGGCGGCGAGCTCCTCGTGGAGACCGCAGACCAGGCGGGCGAGCTGGATCCACGCGGGCAGATCGTCCGGATCGGGCGGGCGCGGGAACACCGCCGCCCGCCGGCGCGGCTCCAGGGAACGGAGTGCCGCCGCCCACGCAGCCAGGCTCTCCGCCCGGCTCGCCACGGCCCGCGGTTCGGCCGCGAGGAGCCGCTCGGGGAGGTGACCGGGGGTCGTGACCTCCGGGGGGATGAGGACGAGGCCGCGCTCCTCGGCCTCGCCGATGAGGAGCTCGGTGAGGCGCCGGCCCGCGCGGGCGGCCTGCACGACCACGGCGACGCCCTCGAGGGAGAGGGCGTCGCCATCGGCATACCGGTCCGCCAGGAAGCGAGCGGCGGCCGGGAGCGCCGGCTCGGTCCACGGCAGGAAGTGTCGCTGGATCACGCGTCTCGCGATGCGGGAGGACGGCCCCGCGGGGTCCCACCGTACCGGAGGGGTTCCGCGCCGGCCTCGTTCGTCCCCATCCTATGGAACGCATCGTGCTCCCGCACCCCGGCGGTTCGGGCGGCCACCACTCGACGGGCGGGGGTGGCCGGCGGGGGCCACCCTTCGCGGCGCCGGGTGGCCCGGTCGGGGGGCGTCGGCGAGGCCGCGTCCCGGCGCGTGGGGCGGTGGCCGCGGGGTCAGCACGGCCGGCAGGTCAGCGAACCCGGCCATACTCGTTTCAGAGCCCGCGAGGTGAGCATGTACCCTTTCATACACCCAATGGGGACCTGGCCATGGCGTTCGTGAGCATCAACCCGGCGACCGGGGAGGAGCTGGCCCGCTTCGAGCCGACGAAGGCGTCCGAGGTCGACGCGAGCCTGGATCGCGCCATGGACGCGGCCCTCGCGGCCCGGGACGAACGCTTCGAGGTCCGGGCCCGGAGGCTCCGCCGGGCCGCCGACCTCCTGGAGCGCGGGGCCGATGCCTTCGGACGCATCATGACGCTGGAGATGGGCAAGCCGATCGGGCAGGCAGTGGCCGAGGCGAAGAAGTGCGCCTGGGCCTGCCGTCACTACGCCGAGCACGGGGCCGACGACCTGGCCGTCGAGCCCGTGGAGACGCAGGAGGCCGAGTGCTTCGTCCGCTACGATCCGCTCGGCCCCCTCCTCGCGATCATGCCCTGGAACTTCCCCTTCTGGCAGGTGATCCGCTGCGCCGCCCCGGCGCTCATGGCAGGCAACGTCGTCCTCCTCAAGCACGCTCCCAACGTGCCCCAGTGCGCGATCGCGCTCGAGGGCATCTTTCGGCGAGCCGGGTTCGTGGAGGGCGCGTTCCAGAACCTGTTCCTCGACGAGGAGGACGTCGAGGGGCTGATCGCCGACGAGCGGATTCGCGGGGTTTCCCTCACCGGTTCGGTGCGCGCCGGACGGGCCGTGGCGGCGGCCGCCGGGAAGCGGATCAAGAAGACCGTGCTGGAGCTGGGCGGCAGCGATCCATTCATCGTCATGCCGAGCGCGGACCTGGACGCGGCGCTCGACGCGGCCGTGCGGGCCCGGCTCCAGAACAACGGCGAGTCCTGCATCGCCGCCAAGCGGTTCATCGTGGCCGACGGGATCGCCGACGAGTTCCGCGAGCGCCTGGTGGAGCGGTTCTCCGGGATCGTGATGGGTGATCCACTGGACGAGGAGACGGATCTGGGGCCCATGGCGCGCGAGGACCTCCGCGACCAGCTGCACGACCAGGTGCGACGCACGGTGGAGGCGGAGGCGGAGCTGGTCCTGGGCGGTGAGGTGCCCGAGGGTCCGGGCTGGTTCTATCCGCCCACCATCCTGGACCGTCTCCCGGTGGGCGCCCCGGCCCGCACCGAGGAGCTGTTCGGGCCCGTCGCCAGCCTGCTGCGGGCTGCCGACGCCGGCGAGGCCCTGCGCCTGGGCAACGATACGAGGTTCGGGCTCGGCGCCTCGGCGTGGACGAACGAGGAAGGAGAGCGCAGGTTGTTCGTCGAACGCCTCGAGGCGGGGAACGTGGCCATCAACGGTATGGTGGCGTCGGACCCGCGCCTGCCGTTCGGCGGGATCAAGGACTCCGGGTACGGCCGGGAGCTGGGCCGGCACGGGATCCGCGAATTCGTCAACATCAAGAGCGTCAAGATCCAGTCGTGAGGACCCAACGCCGCCGCGGCGGCCGACACGAGGAGCTGAGCCCCATGCGCCGAACCCCCGCTCTCCCCGCCCGCGTTCCGACCGCCCTGCGACGGGCCGGCGCCCTCGCCGTGGCCGGCCTGTTCGCGCTGACCGCCTCCTGCAGCAGGGAGAGCGGCGCCGAGCGCAGCAAGGTCGCCGACACCACCACCGACGGGTTCGGAGACTGCTCCGCGGCGGCCCACTACGACAGTACGTCCATGCAACGGTACGCCGACGGCCTGTTCGAGAGGGACTTCACGACCGGCCAAGGACCGGTGGCCCAACCGGGGGACACTGTGGATGTCCACTACACCGGCTGCCTCACCAACGGGAAGAAGTTCGACAGCAGCTACGACCGCCAGGAGCCGTTCGAGTTCGTGCTCGGCACCGGCAGCGTGATCCCGGGTTGGGACGAGGGGCTCAAGGGCATGCAGGCGGGTGGGAAGCGCCGGCTCGTGATTCCGCCGGGCCTGGCCTACGGGTCCCGTGGGGCGGGCACGCAGATTCCGCCGGATGCCACGCTCATCTTCGACGTGCAGCTCATCTCGGTGAACGGTAACACGGGCGCCGCGGACACCACCGGGGCCGACACGGCCACCGGGGCCGCCGCGGCCGACACGGCCGGGGCCGCCGCGGCGAGCGGAGGAGCCTGAGCCCGCGTGGCTCGCCCCCCGCGGGGCGGTTCAGCGCACCATGACGTAGGACTGCGACAGGGGGCTCACGATCCGGAGGCGGATCAGATCCCCGGGGCGCGGGAAGAGCTCCTGGGACACGTACGTGCCCACGCCGCCCGCCGCCTGGCGGGCGATGAGGCGGATGCTCTCGTCCCCGATCAGGACGGCCTGCGGCACCTGGTAGCTCGCGCTGTCCTGGGACGAGACCTCTCCGAGCGACTGCCTCGCGTTGCCGTGCGCCACGTAGATGTGCACGGGGGAGAGCGCCTGATTGCGCACCCATACGGTCACCGGCTCCGGGGCGCCCCGGGACTGGCGGGCCAGCGAGGCGCACGCTCCCGCCATGGCCGCGGCCGCCGCCAGCGCGCCGATGCGCGCTCCCAGCCGCCGCCGACCGAAGCTCGTAGCTCGCCGACGACGCGCACCCCAGGCGCTCCGGCTCCCGGCGCTCACGGCTCGCCGCCTTCCGCGCCTTCTTCGCGGATCTCCGCGGTCCAGCGCACCTGGACGGCCCCACGCAGGCTCTGAGCCGTCGGGCACTTGCTCTGGTGCCGCTCGAGGGCGCGCTCGACCCTGTCGCGCGTCCCGGAAGGGATGCGCAGCCGGTAGTGGACCCGGATCTCGACCAGCACGGGCACGCCCTCCCGCACCTCGTTGACCCCCTCCACCGACGCTTCGATGGCCTCCGGATCCAGCCGGACCTCGCGCACCTCCAGTGCGCCGTTGAGAGTCCCGAGCATTCATCCGCCGGCCGTGGCCACCAGGATGTCGACGGGCAGCGGCAGGTCTTCGGCGTCGATGCCGTAGTGCTCCTTGATCGGACCGTGCACGCCCATGTCGAACTCCTGCCCCGTGGACAGCGTGGCGCGGCGGTGCACCCCCTCGACCTTTCGGACGACGCACCGCGACACGTAGAACGGCTCGCTCATCGGACGCTCTCCCGGCTCGGTTGTCGGGTCGGGCCGTCGATCAGCGTACGCTGATGACGGACTGGCTCAGCATGCTGTTGATCGTGAACTCCACCCGGTCTCCGGGCGAGACGAGCACCGGCTGGGAGATATAGGCGCGGAAGGACCCGATCGGATCAGCGATGAGCTGGATCGAGCGATCGGTTGCCACCACGGTGGTCGGGACCACGTACGTGACCGTGTCCATGGAGCTCAGCTGACCCATGGAGACCTGCTGGCCGGCGCCGACCACGTACACGTGCATGGTGGCCCAGTTGTAGTTGCGGACGAAGACGGTGACCGGCTCCCGCTCGACCTCCGCCTGTCTGGCCGTACGCTTGCCGCTCCCCGTGGCGCAGGCGGCGGCGATCAGCACCGCCAGCAGCACCAGGAAGAGACGGGTGGAGCGCGGCGACCGTCGAGCCTGGTTCGGCGCGACGCGCCCGGTACGGCGTCGGATGCTCATGCGACCCTCCCGCTGGCGTGGAGCGCGGATCGCGCCGCGCCCAGGTGTCATCGACTCCCGCGCCCATCGTGGGGAGCGGCCCCGACTGGAGGCCCGCCAGCAGGGCGCCGCGGCCCGCTCCGCCCCGCGCGGGTACGGATGATCTTACCCCTCAGCGCTCGATTCGGCCCGCGCGTTCCCCTCCAGGAGCGCGAGCACCGCCTCGGGAGCATCCACATTGAGCCAGTGCCCTCCCCGAACACGGTGGAGCCGCACGCGGCCGGTCGCCTCGCCGGCCGCTTCGATGCGCTCGCAGTCGGCCGGGCGGAGGACCGCCGAGTCCGTCGCCTTCACGAAGTGCAAGGTGACGCCGGCCGGCGGCGCCTCGACCACTCCCCACAGGTCCGTTCGGAAGAAGTCGGACAGCAGGGCCTCGATCCCGTCCAGGTCCAGGCGCCAGCGCCACCGCCCCTCGGCGTCCCGCGACAGGTTCGTGCCCATCCAGCGTGCCACCGCGCGCGGGAAGCCGTGACGCTCGAGGGCCCGCTCGCCCGCCTCCCGGGAGTCGAACGGTCCCGGCTCCGACCGCAGCGCATCGAGCATCCGCACCGCGCTCCCCTGTGGGTCGCGCGGTGCCGGTGTCGAGTCGATGATCCACACGCTCTCGAGGCCGGCCGGCGCCCGGGCCGCGAGCATCAGTGCCACCTTCCCCCCGAACGAGTGGCCCAGGATCCCCGCTGTCGGTCGCTCGAGGGCCACCGCCAGCCGCTCCACGTCGTCGGCGCACGCCCGGATGGTATGCGGCGGGAAGAACGCCGTCGAGTCTCCGTGGAGACGGAGATCGACGAGGACGGCCCCACGCCCGGGGCGCCGGTCCACCCACCGGCGGGCCACCGAGCGCCAGTTGCGGCCCGAGCCGAAGATCCCGTGCAGGAAGTAGATCCAGTCTCCCGCCTCGCCGGCGGCGGCCGCCGGCCCACGCTCCCCCCCGGTCCCGCCTTCGTCCTTCCGCCGGACGAGCTCGTGGGCCAGCACAGGCGGGCTCACGATTGGGCGCGGGTGGCGTAGGGGCCCATGATGGCCTCGATCCGCTCCAGCGTGAGCTCGTCCAGCTCCACGTCGGCCGCGGCCACGTTCTCCCGCACCTGCTCCGGGCGGGTGGCCCCCACGATCGCCGAGGCGACCCCGTCACGGTGGAGGAGCCATGCCAGCGAGAGCTGGGCCGTGGTGAGGCCCAACGGCTCGGCCACCTCGGTCCGCAGCCGCCCGACGGCCACGAGAACGTCGTCGGCGAGGACGCGGCGCAGGAAGCGGCGGTCGTCCGGGTCGGCCCCGCGGCTCCCCTCCGGCGGGGGCTCTCCCGGGCGATATTTGCCCGTGAGCACGCCGCCGGCGAGCGGACTCCACGCCACCTGGCCCAGCCCCTCCTCCCGGCAGCGCGGCAGCACCTCGGCCTCGATCCGGCGGGCCAGCAAGGAATATTGGGGCTGGTGACTGACCAGGCGCCGGAGGCCCAGGCGCTCGCCGGTCCGGACCGCGTCCGTGATCTGGTCCGCGCTCCACTCGCTCACGCCGGCGTACAGCACCTTCCCCTGGGCCACCAGGTCGTCCAGCGCCCTCAGCGTCTCCTCCAGCGGCACCGTGTCGTCCCACCGGTGACACTGGTACAGGTCGATGTAGTCCAGGCCGAGGCGGCTGAGCGAGGCCTCGCAGCTCTCGAGCACGTGCTTGCGGGAGAGGCCGCGGTCGTTGGGTCCGTCCCCGGTCGGGAAGTACACCTTGGTCGCCACCACCACGCTGGCGCGGTCGACCTCGGGCAGCCAGCGGCCGAGCGTCTCCTCGGCCGCTCCGCCCGCGTAGGCGTCCGCGGTGTCGAACAGGTTCACGCCCGCGTCGTAGGCGGCGCGCAGACAGGCATGGGCCCGCTCGTCGTCGACCCGTCGGCCGTACGTGAGCCAGGAGCCGAGCGAGATCACGCTCACTCGAAGGCCCGAGCGTCCGAGCTGGCGATACCGCATTCCTCCCTCCTCCCGGCTCGAGCGACCTCCGCGGAGCCTTGACGCGGCGGCTCCGCGCCGATCCCCGGAACGCGCCGCCGCACCCGACGTGTGCCGCTTTCCGCGGCCGGCGCGGGCCGCTATCGTGGCCGGCCACTCCCCGGTGCCCGCCCTCCCCGGCGGCACGGCCGGGGTTTCGATGGTCGGCTACCTGGAGACCGATGCGCAACCCCCTGCCCCCGTTCGGACTCGGCCTCCTGGCCGTCGCGGCGCTGGCACCTGCGCCCGCGCGGGCGACCTCGGGGCCCGGCCGCGCGGCCGGCGCGGTCGTGTCCGCGACCCGCGCGGACACGTCGGGCCCTGTCTACCGCGGCGACGAGGGGCGCACCGACGTCACCGTCCCCCGACTGGACGCCTCCGCGCGCATCGACGGGAGGCTGGACGAGGCGGCCTGGGGCCGCGCCGCCCTGCTCACGGGCTTCTCGCGGTACCTCCCGCAGGACGGCCTCCCGGCCGAGGACTCCACCCGGGTCTTCCTGTGGTACTCGGCCGACGCGCTGTACGTGGGCATCCGCGCCTTCGAGGTGCACGGGCCCGTCGGGGCGAGCATGTCGTCCCGGGACCGGATCCAGAACGATGACCGGGTGCGGCTGCTCCTGGACACCTACGACGCGCGGCGCGCCTTCGCCTTCGGCGTCAACGCTTTCGGCGTGCAGGAGGACGGCATGCGCATCGAGGGGCAGGAGACGACCGCCGGCCTGTTCACGGCCGACCGGTCGGTCGACCCCGCCGATCTCACGCCCGACTTCGTGTACGAGTCGGAAGGCCGCCTGGTCGAGGGCGGCTACGTCGTGGAGATGCGGATCCCGTTCGCCAGCCTTCGCTTCTCGCGGTCCCGGGACCAGGTGTGGGGCTTCGATGTGGTGCGCCGCGTACCGCACTCGGGCCGCGAGCTGACCTGGGCGCCGGTGCGGCAGGGACGCACCTCCTTCCTGGCCCAAGAGGGAACCGTCCGCGGACTCCGGGACCTGCGGCGTGGCGCGACCCTGGACCTCAACCCGGAGGCGACGGCCCGATCGGAGGGGGCGCCGCGCCCGTCGGGGTGGCACTACGACGGTCCCACGCCTTCGGTGGGAGCCAACCTTCGGTACGGGCTCACCTCGGACCTCAACCTGAACGCGGCCGTGAACCCGGACTTCTCCCAGGTGGAAGCGGACGCCGGGCAGCTCTCCTTCGACCCCCGAGAGGCGCTCTACTACCCCGAGAAGCGGCCCTTCTTCCTGACGGGAAGCGAGCACTTCGCCGCCCCGAGCAACCTCATCTACACGCGCCGTATCGACAATCCGGACGTGGCGGCCAAGCTGAGCGGTACGATCGGAGGCCTGAGCGCCGGTCTGCTCACGGCGGTGAATGCGCCGGAGCCCGGCGAGACGGGGCGCGCGCTGTTCGACATCGCCCGCCTGCAGGGGAACGTGGGCTCCGAGTCCATGGTCGGGCTCATGTACACCGACCGCATCCACGGCTCGGAGTACAACCACGTCGTGGGCGCCGACACGCGGCTGGTGCTCGGCGGCAGCTACGTCCTCTCGGCGCAGGGTGCTGCCTCGTTCAGCGGGGACACGGCGGGGTCGGCGTGGGGCCCGCTGTGGCTCGTTTCGCTCGAGCGCTCCGGGCGGGTGTTCGGGGCCACGACGAGCTTCTGGGGTGTCGACCCGGACTTCCGCACCGACGCCGGTTTCCTGACCCGGACGGGGATCGCGCACGCCGCTTTCCAGCCGCGCGTCACCCTGTTCGGCTCGCCCGACGCCGCCCTGGCCAGCGTCACGAACAGCATCTCACTCTACGGCGACTGGCTGTACGACGACCTGTTCGGCGGACGCGGCCCCGAGTCGCTCAAGATTCACTTCACGTCCGACGCAGCGTTCCGGAGCGGGTGGCAGGCGGGGGCGTCCGTGCTCCTGGAGCGGTTCTACTATCCGCCGTACCTGTACCAGGACTACGCCCTGCTCCGGCCGACTCCCGCCGGGACGGACACCCTGCCCTTCGCCGGCACGCCGTCCCTGGCCAACCTGGACTTCGTGGTCCGGCTGGCCAGCCCCAAGTGGGACCACTTCGACGCCAACCTCGCGGTCATCTTCGGACGGGACGAGAACTTCTTCGAGTGGGCGCCGGCGGACATCCTCGTCATCCAGGGTGCCCTAAACTGGAAGCCCACCGACCGGCTGCACGTCGAGGCCACGTACGCCCGGCAGCAGTACATGCGGCCGGACGACCACTCCAACGTGGGGATCCGCGACCTCCCGAGGCTCAAGACCACCTACCAGATCACGCGGGCGATCTACGTGCGGCTCATCGGCCAGTACGACGCCGACTACCGGGACGCGCTGCGCGACGACACGCGCACGGGGTATCCGGTCGCGATCCGCGATCCGGTCACGGGCGTGTTCACGCGTACCATCCGGCAGCGGACCGGCCAGCTGCACGCCGACGCCCTGTTCGCGGTGCAGCCGGGTCCGGGCACGGTCCTGTTCCTGGGCTACGGGGCGGACCTCCAGGAACCGGCGCGGTTCGGGTTCGGGAGCCTTCGGCGGTCCGGCGATGCCTTCTTCATCAAGCTCAGCTACCTGTTCCGGACCTGAGGCACAGGGCGTCCGGGCGCTGCTTGACGGTGGCGCGGGCCGGGACTAGGCTCCGCCTCCGCATGTCGATCGTCGAACGGGGAGCCCGGTTTCGAAGGTGGGGCGGACTCGGCTTCGCGGCCCTGGTCGCGTCGGCTTCCGCCCCCTCCCTGTGAAGCATGGATCGGCCTACCAGGCCACGCACTGACCGCGAGCCCGGCGAGGAGGCCGCCGGTCGCGCGCCTGGCCCCGCCTACCGCCCCTCGCCCTACCGCTCCGCCCCGTGGCTTCCCGGCCCACACGCCCAGACTCTCGGGGCCCGGTTGCTGCGTCGCCCGCGGCTGCCCGCCTTCCGGCGCGAGCGACTTCCGACTCCCGATGGAGACCGGCTCGAGCTCGACCGGCTGGCCGGTGCACCCGATGCATCGGACGTGCTCATTCTGCACGGGCTGGAGGGCTCCTCGGCCTCCGGCTACGTGCGCGAGCTGGTCCGACGCCTGCGTGAGATGGGGCTTCATGCCGCCTGTCTGAACTTCCGGTCGTGTGGCGGCGCGCCCAACCGGCGGCGACGGTTCTACCACGCCGGGGAGACCTCCGATCTCCTCTTCGTCCTGGAGCTGCTCGTGGCGCTACGCGGTGGCCGACCGATGGGGGCGGCCGGCTTCTCCCTGGGCGGCAACGTGCTCCTACGCGCCCTCGAGGAGCGCGGGGCCGAGGCCGACCGCCTGATCGCGGCCGCCGCGGCCGTCTCCGTCCCCTTCGACCTTGCCGCGGCGGCCGCCCGCATGGAGCGGCTGCCGGGCTCGCTGTACGCGGCGGCTTTCCTCAGCTCCCTCCGTGCCTCGGTGGAGGCCAAGGCGAGGCTTCGCGACGTGGACCTGCCGCTGGAGGCCGTACGGGCCGCCCGCACGCTCCGGGAGTTCGACGATGTGCTCACGGCTCCCCTGCACGGCTTCTCGGGAGCCGCGGAATACTACCGCCGCTCCAGCTCCGGCGGGGAGGTCGAGCGGATCGCGGTGCCGACTCTCGTCATCCAGGCTCGGGATGACCCGTTCGTCCCGCCCGGCACGGTGCCGGAGGCGGCCATGGCCGCCCACCCGTGGGTGACGCCTCTCCTCCTGGACCGGGGCGGCCACGTGGGCTTCGTCGAGGGCCCCGGCCCCTGGGACGCGCGCTTCTTCGGCGAGCGGGAAGTAGCGCGCTTCCTGGCCGCACACCTCGCGACCGGGAGCGCGACCGCGATCCACCGGGAGAGCCCGACGGTCGTGAGCCGGGCGAACGTAGCGCCGGCGGAGCCGGGCTCGTGCTGAGCCATCCCGAGCCGCTCCGAACCCGGGTGCGGCGCGTCATTCTCGAGCGCGTCCTCAGTGGAGAACTGCCCCCGGGCGAGCACATCAACGAGTCCGAGCTCGCCGCGCAGCTGGGCATCAGCCGGACCCCGCTACGGGAAGCCCTGCTCGAGCTGGAGCAGGGTCGGCTGGTGGGCTCGGCGAGGGGCTACGGCTTCTACGTATGGCCGCTCAGCGCGCGGGAGGCGGTGGACCTCTACGACGTCGTGGCCGCTCTCGAGGGTGCCGCGCTGCGGGGCGCCGGACCGCCGCCGGCCCGGACGCTCGATCGTCTCGCCGCGATGGACGACGAGCTGGAGGCGGCGGGTCCGGACCCCCGGGTGCTGCTGGAACGCTCGGAGCGGTGGCACGAGACCCTCCTGTCCGCGTCCGGGAACCGCGCCCTGGCCCGCCTCCTGGAACTGGCCTGGAATCGCCTGCACCGGTACGTGCTGTTCGGCTTCGAGTACTCGGTGGCCTACTCCACGGAGGACCGCGACCGGATCGTACGCGAGCACCGGGCCGTGGAGACGGCGCTCCGGGCGAGCGAGGTCGAGCGCGCGGCGGAGCTCCTCGAGAGGCATCGGCGCCGCGGGACCACGCTCCTGGACCGCTGGTCCGAGGAGGTGCGGCAGCGGCCCACCGACGGGCCGGGGTCCTGACCCGGCGCTGGACCCCGATGTGACGAAGGGCCGGGGAAATGCCCCGGCCCTTCGTCTTCCCGGGCGCGAAGCGGAGCTCCGGCCGGTGTCTCGCCCTCCTGTGGCCTTTCGGGACGAGTCCTTCGATCCCCCCTGCGTGCGCGGGTCCGCCGCACGACGAACGCGCACCACTGCTCGAGGGCACCTGCATCCACATCGGGTGTAGAGGGTCGCTCACCGTCCGATGTGGTCGCTTGCCGAGTCTATATCGCCGCCGGGCGAGGTCCTGTCAAGCGCCTGCAACGCGGCACGCCAGGAGACGTCGTCCTACAACACATCGGAGGCACGGAAGCTTCATGTCCGCCGAATCGACTGCCGCGACGGAGCCTACGCGAGCGGCGCACGTTACGCTGCGCTGCGCTTTCTGCCGGACCCTGAACCGGATCGACCTCGGCCGGGCGGACCAGAAGCCCCGCTGCGCGCATTGCTCGCGACCCATGCTCCTGGATCGGCCGGTTCGGCTGGAAGGGGACGACTTCGAGCGAAGCGTGGTGGGCGCCGAGGCCCCCGTGCTGGTGGACTTCTACGCCGACTGGTGCGGTCCCTGCAAGATGATGGCGCCGGTGCTGGACGAGTTCGCCCGTCGCCACGCGGGCTCCATCCTGGTGGCCAAGCTGGACACCGACCGCTGGCCGGACGTGGCGAGCCGATTCGGGATACGCGGCATTCCCACCCTGATCCTGTTCGTGGACGGCGCCGAGGCGGCCCGCGAGACGGGCGCCGTGCCGGCGGGGCGGCTGGAAGAGCTGCTGTCACGGGCGGAGGGCTCTACCTGACGGGCTTTCTCCGGGCCGCGTCCGAGCGAGCCTGCCCGCGCGGCGCGCCTCAGACCCGGATCACGCCCTCCAGGTAGAGCACGGCGCGTCCCGAGAGTCGCACCCGGTCGCCCCGGACCTCGCACCTCACCGTCCCTCCCCTCTTCGACAGCTGGCGGGCCGTGAGGCTCGTCCGGCCCAGTCTCTCCGCCCACAGGGGCGCCAGCTCGCAGTGCGCCGACCCGGTGACCGGGTCCTCGGGGACGCCGAGCGCCGGGGCGAAGAAGCGGGACACGAAGTCCACCGCCGGGTCCTCGGACGTCGCGGCCGTTACGGCGATGCCCCGCCGGTCGAGGCCGGCGAGGGCGACCAGGTCCGGCTCCAGGTCGCGGACCGCCGCGGCCGAGTCCAGGATCGCCACGTAGTCGCTCGAAGCGAGGACCTCGGCCGGCTCGACCCCCAGAGCTTCCCCCAGCCACGCCGGTGGCTCGCACGGGCCGAGCGGGAGCGATGGAAAGTCCATCTCCAACCGCTCGCCGTCCCGCCGCACCTCGAGCTCACCGCTCCGGGTCCGGAAGCGCGCCGCCGGCTTCGACGGCTCCATGTACCGGAGGAGCACGTGAGCGGTGGCCAGGGTCGCGTGACCGCACAGGTCGACCTCGTCCACCGGGGTGAACCAGCGCAGCTGATAGCGCCCGCCCTCTTCCGGCACGAAGAACGCCGTCTCCGAGAGGTTGTTCTCGGCGGCGATCGAGCGCAGGACGTCGTCCTCGAGCCACGTCTCCAGCGGGCACACGGCCGCCGGGTTCCCCTGGAACAGCCGGTCGGCGAACGCGTCGACCTGGTACAGGCGGATCTGCATCGTCCCTCCTCGAGTGAGCTGCGACCCTCGGGCCGCCGGCTCCAACCTACCCCGGCTCCCGGGCCGGGCAACCCGGTGCGGCCGGAAGCCGGCGACCGGGAGCGACCACACGGGAGGACCGCCGGCGGGCGGGCGGGGAAACCGGGAGGCGCCGAATCGCGTAGATTCCAGCACACGGGGCCGCGTTGCCGCCGGCCGATCCGGCGCCGCCGCCCGTGAGGATCCCCTCAGGAAGGCTGGACGAAGCCATGGAAGACGCCATCTACGCGCTCATACCCATCGTATTCATCCTGTCGGTCGCCGGCGTGATGGTGCTCCGCCCGATCAGCAAGCGCCTCGGCACGCTCCTGGAGGTCTACGGACAGGACCGGCTCGCGGCACGGTCGGAGGAGCGGCAGATCGAGGCCCTGCGCGACCGGCTGGAAAGCCTCGACCAGAGGCTGGACTCGATGGAGGAGCGCATGGGCTTCACCGAGGAGCTCGTGGGCCGCCGGCCCACGCCTCGCGTCGCCGCCCCGGATGCGCCCGCGCCCACGCCGAGGGTGGCGGGGAGCTAGAAGACGGCGGCAGCCGGGGCGCGCTGCTTGGGCGAGCGCGAGCCACGCGGCCCCCGAGGCCAGACCGAGCAGGGTCACCGGCACGCCGAACGGGACGCGCCGCCGCCCGCCGGCCCCCGGCTCGCGGCGAGCTCGTGCGGGCACTACGGTACGCTCCCCGAACCGCCCGGAGGCGATGCGAACCCGCGAGCCGGAGCCGATTCACATGCCGCGACACTGGTTGATCAAGACCGATCCGGACACCTACGACATCGAGGACCTCGAGAGGGACGGCACGACCGAATGGTGGGGCGTGCGCAACTACTTGGCCCGAAACTACATGCGGGATGAGATGGAGCCGGGGGACGAAGTCCTGTTCTACCACTCGAGCACGCCCGTGACGGGCGTCTACGGGCTGGCCCGGGTGGCCGGGGCGGCGCACCCGGATTCCAAGCAGTTCCAGGAGGGGCATCCCTACGAGGACCGCGACTCCGACCCCGAAGACCCGACCTGGTGGTGCGTGGACCTCCAGCACGTTCAGACCTTTCCGGGGCCGGTCACGCGCGACGCGATGAAGGCGGAGCCGGGCCTGGCCGACATGAAGGTGCTGCAGCGCGGCGTCCGGCACTCGATCCTCCCGGTGACATCCGACCAATTCCGGATCGTGTGCCGGATGGGTCGCCCGGCGGGCTGAGCCCCGGCACCCCTCGCGCATCGCGGGGTTTACACTTCCGGCCGGTACCTCTATGGTGTGTGCGCCGATCCAGCAGGACCGTAGCGGTCGTCTCCCTCCTCCCAGGAGGACTCCATGTGGCTCTTGATCTTGCTCGCCGTCGTAGCCGTCGCCGGCATCATGCTCTACAACGGCCTGGTCCGCCTGAAGGTGCAGGCCGACAACGCCTGGTCCGACATCGACGTACAGCTCAAGCGGCGCCACGACCTGATCCCGAATCTGGTGGAGACGGTCAAGGGCTACGCGGGACACGAGAAGGAGACGCTGGAAGGCGTCATCGAGGCCCGCAACAAGGCCATGTCGGCCCAGGGCCCGGCGGCCAAGGGCCAGGCCGAGGGCCAACTCACCAACGCGCTCAAGTCCCTGTTCGCCCTCTCGGAGTCGTATCCCCAGCTGCGGGCGGTGGAGAGCTTCACCCAGCTTCAGAACACCCTGCAGCAGATCGAGGACGCGGTTCAGAACGCCCGCCGCTACTACAACGCCGTCGTCCGGGACCTGAACACGAAGATCTCCCAGTTCCCGTCGAACCTGGTGGCCAACATGTTCGGCTTCCAGCCGAGGGAGTTCTTCGCCCTCGGCGACGAGACGGAGCGCGAGGTCCCCAAGGTCGACTTCTGAGATTCGCCGTGGCGACCCCCCGGCGCTTCCCGTCTCCGCGCGGCCGCCGGGTCCGACCCATCCGGTTCGTTCAGGTCGCCCTCACCGGCGCCGCGCTCGCCGGCGGTCTCGGGCTCGGCGCGCCGCTACGGGCCGGCGCAGCGCCCGTTCGCCCGGCGGCCCCCGCGGCGGCCGCCGCGGGGCGATCGCTCTCCGTCCTCGGCTTCCACACCGACCTGAGCGTGTTCCGCACCGGGGCGATGGACGTCACCGAGACGATCCGCTACGCCTTCCAGGGCTCATGGCACGGCGTGTACCGGGACCTGCCCGTTCACTACAGCGGCCCGGGCGGGTTCAACTACACGCTGTTCGTCAAGGTGCTCGGCGTCCAGGACGGACAGGGCCATGACCTCAAGGTCGAGAAGAGCCGCTCCGGGGGCATGCTCCACCTCAAGATCTATATTCCGGGTGCCGAGGACACCGAGCGCACGGTACAGATCCGCTACCGGGTCGAGAACGGCCTCCGCTACTTCGATGACTACGACGAGCTGTATTGGAACGTGACGGGCACGCAGTCCCCGGTCCCGATCGAGGCCGCCTCGGCCACGGTGCATCTCCCCACGCAGGTCGAGGGAGTCCGAGCCCAGGCTTTCACCGGCATGCGCGGCTCGAAGTCGCGCGATGCGACGGTCGATGAGCAGGGTTCGCTGATCCAGATCCGGACCACGTCGAGCCTGGGCCTCCATGAGGGCCTGACCGTGGACGTGGCGTGGAACGCGGGCGTGGTGGCCCGTCCCACGGCGCTCACGAAGATCGGCTGGTTCCTGCGCAGCAACTGGCCCCTCGGCCTCCCGCTCCTCGTCTTCCCCGCAATGCTGGGTCTGTGGTGGAAGCGCGGCCGGGACCCGCGCCTGCGCCCCATCGCCGCCCAGTACGAGCCTCCCGACGGCCTGACGCCGGGCGAAGAGGGCGTCCTCGTGGACGACTCGCCGGACATGCGGGACATCACCGCGACGCTGGTGGACCTGGCCGTGAGAGGATTCGTGACCATCGAGGAGCACGACAAGAAGAAGTACCTGGGCCTCATCGGGACCGAGCGGGACTACGCCTTCGACCTCCAGAAGCCCAACTCCGAGTGGACCGACCTGGCGGCCCACGAACACGCGCTCCTGGGCGGCATCTTCGACGACGGGATCACGACCCACGTCGACCTGGAGGACCTCCAGAACAGCTTCTACAAGAAGCTTCCGGGCATCAAGGACGACCTGTTCGACGCCCTCATGCGACGCGGCTACTACGGCCGCCGCCCCGACCGCGTGCGCGGCATGTGGCTGGGCATCGCCTTCGTGGGCGGCATCCTGTGCCTGCTCGGAGGTCTCAAGCTGGCCGCGGTCCTGGACCTGTCCGGCCTGGCCGTCGGAATCGGCGTGGTGATCTCGGGGCTCGTCGTGGCCGGATTCGGCTGGTTCATGCCCGCCAAGACCCTCGCCGGCACGCGTGCGCTCGAGGGGGTCCTGGGGTTCGAGGAGTTCCTGCAGCGGGTCGAAGAGCCCCGCTTCAAGAAGCTCATCCAGGGCCCCAAGGACTTCGAGCGCTTCCTGCCGCACGCGATGGCGCTGGGAGTGGAGAAGGCGTGGGCCAAGGCGTTCGACGGAATCTACACGGAGCCACCGTCCTGGTATCGGGGCACGAGCCCCGCGGGATTTCAACCCGCCCTGTTCGTGGCCAGCCTGGGCAACATGTCCGCCCGGACGAGCTCGGTGATGACCTCTCAGCCCAGGAGCAGTTCGGGCAGCTCGGGCTTCTCGGGCGGCGGGGGATTCTCGGGTGGCGGGTTCGGCGGTGGAGGAACGGGTGGATTCTGAGGTCGGACAGGGGAGGCCGATCGAGGAAGGAGACACCGCGCCGGGCTTCTCGCTGCCCCAGGCGCCGGGGCAGCACGTCGACGTGGGCGACCTCTTCGGGAACGAGAAGGTCGTGCTGCTGTTCTTCCCTCTCGCGTTCAGTTCGGTCTGCACGTCGGAGCTGTGCGCCTTCCGGGACCGCTGGGACGAGTTCGTCGACCTGGACGCGCACGTGTTCGCGATCTCGGTGGACAGCCCGTTCGTCACGGACCGGTTCCGTCGTGAGCAGGACCTTCCCTTCCCGGTCCTGTCCGACTTCAACCGGGACGTCGCCGAGCGTTACGGGGTGCTCTACGACGATCTCCTGGGGCTCGAGGGCGTGGGCAAGCGGTCGGTGTTCGTGATCGGCGAGAACGGCAGGGTGTCGTACCGCTGGGTGTCCGAGGATCCCGGGGTCGAGCCCGACTACGACGAAGTACGCGAGGCGGTGCGCACCGCCTGAGACCGTTCTCCCCGGTGGAGCGCGGGCCGCGCGGAAGGCCTCCCCCGAGGCCGCCGGCGTGGCGCCTCCCCGGCGGTCCTTCCCCCCGGCCGAGCGGATCGATGGAGATCGACGACATTCTCCGGGCGCTGCTCGATCCTGCGGCTTATCCCCATCCGGCCGGCGATCTCCGGGTTCATCACACCCACATCTCGCTCGTGGTCCTGGCCGGCGCTTACGCCTACAAGGTCAAGAAGCCTGTGGACCTGGGCTTCCTGGACTTCACCACGCTCGAGAAGCGGCGCTGGTTCTGCGGCGAGGAGGTGCGTCTCAATCGCCGGCTGGCACCCGATGTCTACCTGGGAGTCGTGCCGCTCGTGGCCAGGCCCGGCGGGCTCCGAGTGGACGGCCAGGGTGAGGCCCTGGAATACGCCGTGCGCATGCGGCGGCTGCCGGCCGGCGCCACGGCGCTGGCGCGACTCGAGCGCGGCGAGCTGGGACCGGAAGACGTGGAGCGCCTGGCGGCCCACATCGCCCGCTTCCACGCGAACGCCGACGGTGGGGAGCGCGTGTCCCGGTACGGCCGGTTCGAGGTGGTGGCCGGAAACGCCCGCGAGAACTTCGAGCAGGCGGGCGGCGACGTCGGACGAACGGTGGCCCGCGCCGTGTTCGAGAGGGCCCGCACGCTCACGGAGAAGGTGCTCGCCGACCGTCGGCCGCTCATCGAGGAGCGCGCCCGGAGAGGCGTGCCCCGCGACACCCACGGCGACCTCCACCTGGATCACGTCTACGTCCTGCCACGCCAGGAGCCGCCCGGCGACCTGATCATCGTGGACTGCATCGAGTTCAACGAGCGTTTCCGATTCGCCGACCCCATCTCCGACATGGCCTTTCTGGCCATGGACCTGGCGTTCCGGGGTCGCCGTGACCTCGCGGCCCTGTTCTCCGGGGCCTACCTGCAAACGGCCGGAGACGCGGAGGGTGGGGCGCTCGTTCCGCTCTACCGGTCCTATCGCTCCGCCGTGCGGGCCAAGGTGGAGGGGATCACGTCGGCCACCCCCGACGTGCCACCGGAGGCGCGTGCCGCCGCCCGGCGGCGGGCCCGCGCCTACTGGCTCCTCACCCTCGGTCAGCTCGAGGCACCGGAGCGCCGGCCGGGACTGGTGCTCGTGTCCGGTCTGCCGGCCACGGGCAAGTCCACCCTGGCCGCGGAGCTCGCCCCGCGAGCCGGATTCCAGACGCTCTCCAGCGACCGCGTCCGCAAGGAGCTGGCCGGGCTCGCTCCCACCGAGCCGGCCGCCGCGGACCCGGACGAGGGGCTGTACGCTCCGGAGTGGACCGACCGGACCTACCGGACCCTGGCGGAGCGGGCCGGACAGATCCTGGAGGACGGCGGACGGGCGCTGGTGGACGCCTCGTTCCACCGCGAAGAGCGGCGGGCCGCGTTCGTGACGCTAGCGCGCTCCCTGGCCGTCCCGGCCCTCATCCTGGAGTGCCGGACCGACCCGGAGACGGCTCGCCGGCGACTGGAGTCCCGGCGCGGCGGTCCCTCCGACGCCGACGAGTCCATCTACGCCACCATGGTCGCCCGGTGGGAGCCTCCTGGTGCGGCGACAGCCCGGAACGTGCAGCCAATCGACACTTCCGTGGACGTGGAAGTGTCGGTGAGCGGGGCTCTTGCAGCGCTCGCTGCCACGGGCCTATGGTCAACCTAACCCGGTTCGGCCCTTGCCATTCGACGGCCGTGAGGCGAGAATGCCGAGTCCGCCGGCGGCGACCGGCGGACGACATCCACGGCCGTACACTTCGGAGCATAAGCTGATGACCGGCCTCGCCTCACTCTCGGCCCTGTACGAGGCGACCCGCGAAATCGGACTCAGCGACGACCTCGACGGGCTCATCGACAGCATCCTGGAGCGCGCCCAGGAGCTCATCGGCTTCGAGCACTGCGCCCTCATGCTGCACGATCCCGATCGGAACGAGCTCGCGGTGGTCCGGGCGCGGGGCTACGGCGCGCGCAGGGAGGACGTCCTGAAGCTCCGGCTCCCCTGGGGGGCGGGGCTGTCGGGACGCTGCGCGGCCGAGCGGCAGGCGATCCGGGTCGGTGACGTGCGCCAGGATGCGACCTACGTGGTCGGCCTCGACAGCGCCCGTTCCAACCTGGCCGTCCCCCTCATTTTGGGTAGCGACGTCGTCGGGGTCGTAAACGTCGAATCGGACCGGCTCGATGCCTTCACGCGGGCGCACGAGGAGCTCCTCACGGTGCTGGGGGCGCAGGCGGCCCTCGCGATCACGGCCGCGAAGGACCGAGAGCGACTGCAGCAGCGCATCCGGCAGCTGGACGCGCTCTACCGCATCAGCCGGGTCTCCAACCAGCGCCGGGACCTGGATGAGACGCTGCGGGCCATCCTGGAGATCGCCTGCGAGCTCTCCCCCGACACGGACTGCCACATGGCCTTCCTGCTCCTGGACGAGGGGACCGAGACGCTACGGGTGCGGGCGGCGAGGGGATACGGCCCCGGGCTCGAGGAGCTCCGCATCCCGCTCGGCCAGGGAGTCACGGGCCGGTGTGCCGCCACCGGGGCGAGCGTGATCGTGGATGACGTCAGCGACGAAGCGGAGTACATCACCGGCGTGCCCGGCGGCCGCAGCGAAATCTCCGTCCCTCTGATCGTGGATGGACGCGTGATCGGAGTGCTCGATGCGGAGTCCCGGCTGTCCGGGGCCTTCGGGCCCGAGGCGGAGCGAACCCTCACGGTCGTCGCCCAGCAGGCCGCGGCGGTCATCCGGACCGTCCAGCTCCACCAGGAAGCGCGTCGTCTGGCGGTCACCGATCCCCTCACCGGGCTTCACAACCGGCGCTTCTTCCTCGAGCGCCTGGAGGGCCACCTGCGGCGCTGCGAACGGTACGGAGAGCGCCTCGCACTCCTCCTGCTCGATTTCGACTACCTCAAGGAAGTCAACGACTTCCACGGCCATCACGTCGGCGACCGAGCCCTGTGCGCGGTGGCGAGGCTGCTCGAGTCCTGCCTGCGGGAGAGCGACGAGTTGGCCCGGATCGGGGGAGACGAGTTCGCCGGGGCGCTCCTGCGGGCTGACGCGGAGCTGATCGACACCGTCCACGAGCGCCTGCGGTCCTCCATCGAGACGCTCGACTTCCGGGACGATGAGGACAAGCCCCTCCGGATCTCGCTCTCGGCCGGCGTCGCCTTCTTCCCCGAGGACGCGGACGGCGCGGATCTCCTCCTCCACCGTGCGGACGAGGCGCTCTACCGCGCCAAGCGCCGGGGTCGTAATCAGATGGCGGTGTACGACCCCACCCGCGCACCCGCCTCAGGCGATCCGGCGTCGATGCGGCGGACCCGGGGCGACTAGGCGGCGGCCGCTCCCGCCGCCGGACCGGATCTTGCCCGACCGTGTGGCGGCAGCCAACACCATTCTGGGGCGACGTCAGCGTCTCGAGACGAACCGACAGAGGAGGATCCGATGGCCACACGGCTGGCCCAGAAGGAGTGCGTACCCTGCAAGGGCGGTGTGCCGCCGCTCGAGGGAGAGGAGCTCGAGGAACTGCTCGACGAGCTCGATGCCGGCTGGGAAGCGATCGGAGAGCATCACCTCGAGAACGAGTACGAGTTCGATGACTTCGCCGCCGCCCTCGACTTCGTGAATCGCGTGGGCGCGCTCGCGGAGGCGCAGGGCCACCACCCCGACCTGTTTCTGAGCTGGGGACGGGTACGGGTGCAGATCTGGACCCACAAGATCGACGGCCTCACTGAGAGCGATTTCGTCCTCGCTGCCAAGATCGAAGAGCTGTAGGAGCCGGGCCCCTACCCTGACACGGCTCCGGATCGCGTTCCTGGACTCGTGGCACGTCGACCCCGCGAAGGGCAGCGGATCCACGGTGGCGATCGGCGGGCTCGGCGCCGCCCTGCGCGAGCTGGGCCACCACGTGGAAGTCCACTGCCCCGGGCGGCGCACGGGCGGCACGCTCTCTCGCCTCGCCTTCAACGTGGGGCTCCGGCGATTCCGGTCGGAGGAGCTGGACCTGGTCGTGGGCTTCGACCTGGACGGCTGCCTCCTCCCCCGACTCCCGGGCGTGGTCCGGATCGCATCGCTCAAGGGCGTGATGGCCGACGAGGCCCGGTTCGAGCGCGGGCTCACCCGCCTGCGCTTCCGCTTCCTGTCGGCCCTCGAGGGCCGAAACGCTCGGGCCGCCGATCGCGTGATCGTGACGAGCCGCTACAGCGCCGGGTGGGCCGTCTCGTCCTACGGTCTCGATGCGCGGGACGTCGAGGTCGTCCCCGAGGGCATCGCGCTCGAGAGCTGGCCCGACCCCGGACGACCGCCCGGGGGTGGCGTGGGCCTCATCATCCTCAGCGTGGCGCGACAATACCGCCGCAAGGATACCATCGCCCTGCTGCGGGCGCTCCCGGAGGTGCGGCGCGCCCTGCCGGAAGCACGCCTCCGGGTGGTGGGTGGCGGCCCCATGCTCGCGTCGCTGCAGCGAGAGGCGAGACGGCTCGGACTCGGCGCGGCGGTCGAGTTCGCGGGCGACCTCCACGACCGGACGACGCTCCGGAACCAGTATCTGACCGCCGACGTGTTCGCGCTCCCCAGTCTCCAGGAGGGCTTCGGGATCGTGTTCCTGGAGGCGATGGCGTGCCGGCTTCCCGTGGTGGCGGCGCGGGCGGGCGCCGCGCCCGAAGTCGTACCCGGGTCGGCCGGTCTCCTCGTCCCCCCCTCGGATTCGGAGGCGCTCGCCGCGGCGCTCGTCGAGCTCCTCCGCGATCCGGAGCGAAGGGAGCACATGGGAGCCGTCGGACGCCGCCACGTGGAGGCGTTCGACTGGCCGCGCGTGGCCTCCCGGTTCCTGGAGGCGGCCGGGTTGGCACCCGTGCCCGGCTCCAGGCTCGCGGGCCGGGAGCCGCAGTCCGCCTTGTGAGCGGCGCTCGGGGCCCCGAGATTCGCCCTCGGGCCGGGCCGGGTCGCGCGCCGGCGCTTCCCCGGTCCCCGGAGCCGCCCCCGCAGGCTAAGGAGCGCTCATGGGCCAGGAGGTGAGCGAGGTCACGGGCGGAGGCGAAGCCCTCCGGCGCTTCACGCGACACCTGCTGCGGGACATGGAGGCCCTCGAGGTGGTCCTCGAGGGAGACCTGGTCGAGCGGGGCGTGAGCCGCATCGGGGTCGAGCAGGAGGCCTTCCTGGTGGACCGCCACTGGCGGCCGGCACCCGTCTCCGAACGAGTCCTCGAGGTCCTCGATGACCCACGGGTCGTGCCCGAGCTCGGACGTTTCAATCTCGAGTTCAACGCCGATCCGCTGCCCTTCGAGGGCGACTGCCTGGGCCGCCTCCACGAGCGAATGACGGGCCTCCTGGAGACCGTCCACCGCGCCGCGCACGATGCCGGCGCCGAAGTCCTCCTCACCGGCATCCTGCCGACGCTCAAGCGATCCGATCTCGGCCTCGAGGCCATGACACCCCGCCAGCGCTACCGGCTCCTCAACGAGACCCTCACGCGCCTGCAGCGGGGCTCGTTCGACTTCTACATTCGGGGTCCGGACGAGCTGCAGCTCCGACACGACTCCATGATGCTGGAAGCGGCCAACACCAGCTTCCAGGTCCACTTCCAGGTGGACCCGGAGAGCTTCGCGCGCCTCTACAACGTGGCCCAGGCCGTGGCGGGGCCGGTTCTGGCGGTCTCGGCCAACTCTCCGCTCCTGTTCGGGAAGCGATTGTGGAGGGAGACGCGCATCGCGCTGTTCCAGCAGTCGGTGGATACGCGGAAGGGGAAGCCGGACCTGCGGGAGATCCCGCCCCGCGTCACCTTCGGCCAGCGGTGGGTGGAGAGCTCGGTGCTCGAAATCTTCCGGGAGGACATTTCCCGCTTCAAGTCGCTGTTCGGGATCGAGATCGAGGAGGATCCCTTCGAGGCGATCGAGGCCGGGCGGGCTCCCGCGCTGGAGGCGCTGAAGCTCCACAACGGGACCGTGTACCGCTGGATGCGGCCCTGCTACGGGCTGTCCGCGAACGGCCTCGCGCACCTGAGGATCGAGAATCGCATCCTGCCGTCCGGCCCGACGCTCGTGGACGAGATCGCCAACGCCGCCCTGTGGTTCGGCCTGCTGAGGAGCGTGAGCGAGGAGTACGGAGACATCCGGCGGGTCATGGACTTCCACGACGCGAGAGGGAACTTCGTCGCGGCGGCCAAGCTCGGGATCGGCGCCGACCTGGCCTGGCCGGGCGGGGGGGGCAGCGCCGACGCGCTCGTGCGGGAGCGACTCCTTCCGATGGCGCGGGAGGGCCTCCGGGCCGCGGACATCGACCGGGGGGACGTGGACCGCTACCTGGGGGTGGTCGAGCGACGGGTGGACCGGCGGCGAACCGGCGCCTCGTGGATGCTGGAGTCGCTCGCCGCCATGGGGAGCGAGGGCACCGCCGAGGAGCGCCTTCGGGCGCTCACCGGCGCGATCGCGGCGAGGCAGCGACCGGATCTCCCCGTGGCCGATTGGGAGCTCGCCAGGCTGGAGGAGGGGGGCGGGTGGCAGCCGGGCTTCCAGCGGCTGGAGGACGTCATGACCACCGACCTTCTCACGGTGAACGAGCACGAGGCCGTGGAGCTGGTGGCGCACCTGATGGTGTGGCACAAGATCCGGTACGTGCCGGTGGAGGACGACGAGCACCGCCTGGTGGGCCTGGTCACGGACCGGACCCTGCTCCGCTTCCTGACGGCGGACGGTTACCGGAAGGCCGAGGGACCGCTGCCCGTTTCCGAGGTGATGCACCGGGAGCTGGTGACGGCCTCTCCCGACACCCGCACCCTGGAGGCGGTCTCCCTCATGCGGCGCCGAGGGGTCGCCTGTCTCCCGGTCGTCCAGGAGGGCCGGCTCGTGGGTCTCGTGACCGAGCGGGACTTTCTGGGCGTAGCCGGTGAGCTCCTCGAAGCCCGGCTCCGCGAGCGGAGCGAGGAGGCCGGGGGCGCTTCAGCGCGCCACGGGGCCGACGCGCCCGGGGGGGACTGACCGGAGACCAGCCCACGGCCGGCGGGACCGCTCCTCGCCGCTCGGGCGTCTCAGAATCCCCGGAGCTCGATGGCTTCCCTGACGCGCGAGACGGCCAGCTCGTACGCCGTCACGCGGTAGTCGGCCCCCGACTCCCGCGCCAGGCCGCTCACCTCGCGCCACGCCTTGCCGAGAATGCGCTCCAGCTCGGCGTTCACGCGCTCCTCCTCCCAGCGCATGCGCTCGCGGTTCTGCACCCACTCCAGGTAGGAGACGATCACGCCGCCGGCGTTGGCGAGTATGTCCGGGATGACCGGCAGTCCGCGCTCGACGAAGATCCGGTGCGCCTCGCAGGTGGAGGGGAGGTTGGCGGCCTCCACGATCATCCGCGCCCGCACATCGCGGGCGTTCCCGCCATGCAGGACACTCTCGATCGCGGCCGGAATGAGGATATCCACTTCGAGGGTCAGGAGACCGTCGTTGGAGATCGGCTCCCCGGCGACGCCCATCTGGGCCACCGCCGCGTTCCGGTCCCGGGCCCGGGCCGACTGGAGCGCCCCGACGTCGAGCCCCTCCTCCCGAACGAGGCCGCCGTGTACGTCGCTCACGGCCACCACCTTCGCCCCACGCTCGGCCAGGAAGCGGGCCGCATGGCTCCCGACGTTGCCGAATCCCTGGATGGCCACCGAGGCGCCCTCGAGCTCGATCCCCTGCTCCGCCGCGGCCCAGCTGGTCACCATGGCCACGCCGCGGCCCGTGGCCTCCGTGCGGCCGAGGGAGCCCCCGAGCTGAATCGGCTTCCCCGTCACCACCCCGGGCTCGTTTCCGTGACGCATGGCGTAGGCATCGAAGATCCAGGCCATCTCGCGCGAGCTCGTCCCCACGTCGGGCGCCGGGATGTCCCGGTTCGGTCCGATCACCTCGTCCATGCGGGCGGTGAACTTCTTGGTGAGCGTCTCGAGGTCCGCGGCGCAGAGGGCGGAGGGATCGCAGTCGATGCCTCCCTTGGCTCCCCCGAAAGGGATGTCGGCCACGGCGGTCTTCCAGGTCATCACGGCCGCCAGGGCGCGGAAGTGATCCATGTCCACCGACGGGTGGTAGCGCAGCCCGCCCTTGAAGGCGCCCCGGGCGTTGTCGTGCTGCACCCGGTAGCCGGTGAACACCTCGAGCTCGCCGTCTTCCCGGACGAGAGGGAGCTCCACCATGACCTCGCGGTAGGGACCCCTCAGGAGTCGCCGCATGGCCGGGTCGATCTCCATCCGATCGAGCGCCGTGTCCAGGAACGTGTTCGTGCACTCGAGCGGAGTGTGGATCCCGGCATCGGCCATCGCTTATGCTCCTCGTGCAGGGGTGAAGCTCGAAGCGCCTCCGGGGCGATTCAGCGGCGCTCCGAACCCATCCTACGCGCGCGCCACGCCGCGGCGAGCGCCGCCGCCACGGCGCCCACGGCCGACAGCCAGCCCACCACGTCTCCCAGGCGGTCGTAGACGGTGGGGCCGTCGGACGTCCACACGGTGGCCGCGAAGGCGGCGGGGACGAACAGATTCGTCCTGTGGCTCACGCGCCCGAGCGGGTCAAGGATCTCCGAGATCCCGGTGTTGGCCGAACGCACCGCACCCATGCGGTTCTCGATGGCCCGCATGGCCAGGTGCGCGGGGTGCTGCCACAGCGCGCTCGACCGGCTCCACCAGTGCGTCTCGCGTCCGAACCAGGCGTCGTTCGTGATGTTGACCAGGTAGTTGGCGCCCTCGTTCCGATATCGACGGCTCCAGCCCGAGAACACGTCCTCGTAGCATATGAGGATTCCGAACCGGCCGCCGTCGGATCGGTAGACCGGCGACTTCTCGCCGCGCGCGAGGCCGCCGAAGTACTGCGAGCCGCCGAACCACTCCGGGTTGAAGAAGGGCACCCGCTCGACCACAGGGACGAGGAGGTGCTTGTCGTAGCGGCCGATGAGGCGTCCGGCCGTGTCGGTCAGGAAGGCCGAGTTGTAGGCGAGATAGTCCCGGTGTCCTAGGTCGGTGGATCCGAAACCTCCGTACAGGACCCGAACCTTGAGGGCGCGGGCCACCTGCTGCACCCGGCGCGTGATGTCGGGCCTGCCGGGCCAGCCGAAGGAAGGGATTCGCTCGAGGTAGTCGGGAAACACGGCCTCGGGCAGCACGAGCATCTGGAGGCTGTCCGCGCGCGGGGCAAGGCTGTCCGCCGAGAGGACCAGGAAGGAGGTCATCGCGGAGTCGGTGGCCAGCTGCCGCTTCATCTTCAGGTCTTCGGGGACGTCCGGCTGGATCACGCCGACCCGGGCCACCGGCCGGAGCTCCAGGGTGGACCAGCGCACCAGCGAGTAGCCGATCGGAAGCGCGAGCGCGGCCACGAGACCGAGGGCGAGACCGCGGAGGGGGCGGCGAGCCCGCCACGCGAGCCACATCTCGGCCACGAGTCCGCTCACCAGCGCGAGCCAGAACGAGAGGCCGCGGGAGCCCACCAGGTCGGCCGCCCCGGCCAGCCGCGGCGTGGTGGCCAGGGAGTCCCCGAGCTGCATCCAGGGGAAGGAGACGGGCCCCAAGTGGCCGCGCAGCCACTCGAGCGCGGTCCAGAACACCGGGAGTGCGATCCACAGGGGCCAGCCCAGGCGCCGCCGTGTCAGCCGCATTCCCTCGGTCCCGATCGCCAGGAAGGCCGACAGGATGAGAACCGGCAGGAGGAAGGCGAGAACGGCGAGCGGCGTGTAGAAGATGAGCGCGGTGAGCAGCCAGTAGTAGACGAGCGTGTAGTAGACGAGCCCCAGGAAGAAGCCGCCCCGGAGCGCCTCGGACCGGCCGCGTCCGTCCTCCGCTCCGGCTCCGGCGCCCTCCCCGTCTCCGGGGAGTCCACCCACCCAGACCGCGAACGGCACCAGCGCGACGAAGGGGGGGAGGACCAGGTGAAAGGGCGGGAAGGCGACTCCGAGGAGGAGACCGCTGAGGAGGAGCGGACCCGGCCGGCGCGGGATCCGTGGGAGGCGGAGCCTCAAACGGCCACCTCGCGCTCCTCCTTCACCGACCGGTAGCAGGCCTCCACGACCTCGAGGAGGTGGATCTGGTCCACCGCCGATTCGCGAGGCCGTTCGCCTCGCACCCGGCGAAGGAAGTACGCCCACTCCTGCCGGTAGGCAGTGGTGTACAGTCCGCCCGGGCTCACGTCCAGCGGGGGCGTCACCTCGGTGAGGCCGGTCTCGAGTTCCTTGATCACGCGGAAGGGCGAGGTCGAGGCCGAGCCCCGGGTGCCGAGCGCATACAGGGAGTGGCGGTCGCGCTCCTCCATGAGCTCCCAGGTGACCTCCACGCTGATCGTGCGACTACCCTCGACCGCCATCAGGACCGCGGCAGAATCCTCGACATCCTCGCGCAGGTGAACCCGGGCGCTCACGCGCTCGACCCGGGCGAACCCCAGGAGCCACAGAGCGAGATCGATGGCCTGCACCCCCAGGTCCATGAGCACGCCTCCGCCGGCGCGCCGCGCCTGGCGCCTCCAGCCCCGCCTCGGACGGCGCATTCGGTGATTGAGCCACGACGTCCGGGTGAAGAACACGTCCCCGAGCTCCCCGCTGGCCACGAACTGCTGGATGGCCCGCGTGTCGTAGCGAAAACGCTGGTTGAGGGCGACCATGAGCTGACGCTCGGCCTTCTCCGACGCCTCGATCATCCGGGCGGCCGACTCGCTGCTCGTTGAAAGCGGGCGCTCGCACATCACGTGGAGACCCATCTGCATGCAGGCGGTGGCGATCTCCTCGTGCGTATCGTTCGGCGTGCACACGACGACCGCGTCGAGTCCCTCCACGTCGGAGAGCTCCGAGTAGTCCTGGAGGACGGTCGGCACGCCGAAGCGTTCCGCGATGGTCGCCGCCTTCTCCCGGTGCGGATCCACCACGGCCACGAGCTCGAGGTCGGGCAACCGGCGCAGGATGGGGAGATGCACCACCTGCGCGACCCCTCCCGCTCCGATCACGGCGACACGTACGTCCCTGGCCATCCCCGACCTCCCCGTCGTGTGGGTCGTCTCGTTTCGATCAGTAGGCCGTGCGGAGCTCCGTCCCCGGATAGTAGGCCTCCAGGATCTCCTCGTAGCTCTGGCCCGCCCTCGCCCGGCCGATCGCGCCCCACTGGCACATCCCGATGCCGTGACCGTTACCCCGCCCTTCCAGGACGAGCCCGCCCCCGGTCGCCTCCGGCGTCCGCGCGACGTCGAACAGGGTCGAGGGGATCACGCTCCCGTCGGGCCGACGCAGGGCGAAACGGATGTCGTTCCGATCGAAGATGTAGCGCCCACCGACCGTTCTCACCTCCAGGGCGGCCACCCGGCCGCTGGCCGTCCGTCCGAGCACGCGCACGCCCGTCACCTCTCGCGACTCCCCGCTCGTCGTACCGTAGTAGCTGGCGAGACCGCGGGCGAGCGCGGCCGTGAGCTCCGCATCCGTCCAGCGCGCCTCCCACCGGTGGTGGGGGTCCGCGACTCCCCAGTCGTGACCGTCCGGCGCCGTGTCCCGCACCGACCGCAGGTAGGGCGCGTCGGGCAGGTTCCAAACCTCGTCCACCCGCGCCGTCCGGCCCCCTCCATCGGCATGGTAGTAGGCCCGGATCGGACGACTCTCCCAGGTCAGGACCCGTCCCCGCGTGGCTCGCACGGCGCGGGTCGCCTCGGGGCGCTCGGACGCCACACCCCCGTACACCTGGTCCTCGACGCTCCCGAACACATCGAAGCCGAGACTGTCGCGCCGGTCCAGGTTGGCGAGCGCGTAGGTGCGCGCCGCCACCGCCTGCGCCCACACGGCCGCGTCCTCATCCGGGCTCCTGGGGCCCATCTCGAGCGGCACCACTCCTCGCAGATAGTCCTCGATCCTCACCCGGTCGATGATGACGAGGCCGTGCCCTGGGAGCGCCAGGATCTCCGCGCCGCCGCGGTATTCGGCCCCGTCGATCCACACGGTGCCCGTCGTGTCGCGGGACTCCAGCAGGAGGTCCTGGCGGCCCGCTCTTCCGCCCGGCGAGTCCGCGCGGGGAGCCCCGGCGCCCGGAGCCTCCGGGCGGCCCGGGTTCTCGATCACGGCCAGGCCATCGTCGCCTCGGCGCACCCGGACCGCGTCTCCCACCGGTTCCACGTCCCGCCCCGTCGCCAGGTCGCGGGTACGCAGCCCGCCCCGCGCGGCCACTCGGACCGAGTCGCGATCGATGGCGAGTCCGACGCGCAGGAAAGGTCCACGGGACGGGAGGCCGGTGGAGGCCGACCGTGGCGGAGTGGACCCAGGCCCGAGGTCTCCCGCGGCCGCCGCGGTGTCCATGTCCGAGCCGTGGGAGCCGGCGCCGGCCGCCGGGGGCCCGGCCGCGGGCGAAGCCCCTCCACCGGTCGCGACGCAGCCCGCCAGGAGGAGCGGCAGGAGCGCCATCCGCAGCGCTCCGGCGGCCGGACGATTCACGCCGGGTCCCTCAGGCCCCGGCCAGCGCCACGTCCAGCGCCTGGCCCACGACCTCCAGCGTGTGATCGATCTCCGACGCCCCGTGCGCGGTGGACAGGAAGCCGGCCTCGAAGGCCGAGGGCGCGAAGAACACGCCCCTTTCGAGGCAGGCCCGGAAATAGAGGGCGAAGAAGTCGACATCGGCCTCGCGGGCGTCGGAATAGTCGAGGACGGGACCCTCGCGAAAGTATACGCCCCACATGGAGCCGACCGAGCGGGCGCACACGGGGACCCCGCGCTCGCGCGCCGCGTCCGCGATCCCCTCGACCAGCCGACCGGCGCGCCGCTCGAGCTCCCCGAAGGGGTCCTCTCGCTCCAGGACGGCCAGCTGCGCGTTGCCCGCCGCCATGGCGAGCGGATTCCCGCTCAGCGTGCCCGCCTGGTAGACGGGACCCATCGGTGCCACGCGCTCCATGAGCTCCCGCCGCCCTCCGTAGGCGGCCACGGGCAGTCCCGCGCCGAGGACCTTGCCCAGCGTCGTGAGGTCCGGGGAGATGCCCCATCGCTCCTGGGCCCCGCCCCGGGCCACCCGGAACCCGGTCATCACCTCGTCGAAGACGAGGAGTGCCCCGTCCGCTCGCGTGACCTCGCGCAGTCCCTCCAGGAAGCCGTCCACGGGCGGGATGAGGCCCGCGTTGCCGACCACCGGCTCGACGATCACCGCCGCGATGCGTCCCGGATGGCGCTCGAACGCTTCCCGAACGGCGGACAGGTCGTTGTAGGGCATCGTGATCGTGAGCTCCGAGACAGGCCTCGGCACGCCGGGCGAGTCCGGCAGGCCGAGTGTCGCCACCCCCGAGCCGGCGCGGACCAGGAAGGCGTCCGCGTGGCCGTGATAGCAGCCCTCGAACTTCAGGATCAGGTCGCGGCCGGTCGCGCCCCGCGCCAGGCGCACGGCGGACATGGTGGCCTCGGTGCCGCTGCTCACGAAGCGGAGCATCTCGATGGACGGGAACCACCGCACCACCCGCTCCGCCAGCTCCACCTCGCCGGGTACCGGCGTCCCGAAGCTGGTCCCCAGCCTGGCCGCCTCTCGCACGGCCTCGACGACCTCGGGGTGCGCATGCCCCAGAATGAGGGGTCCCCAGGAGAGGACGTAGTCCAGGTACCGCCGGCCTTCCGTGTCCACGAGCCACGCTCCCTCGCCGCGCTCCGTGAAGAACGGCTCACCGCCCACGGCGCGGAAGGCGCGCACCGGCGAATCGACGCCCCCCGGCAGGACCCGGAGAGCCGCCTCCCACAGGGCATGCGGGCCGGCCATCGGTCGTCCCGTCATCCCGAGAACACGTCCACCCCCGGCGGGGGGGTGAACTGGAACAGCGAGTCCGCGATGGCCACGTCGGGATGGAGGTGGTCCAGCGTCACGGTCCGCACCGTTCCGTTCTCCTCGGTGATCTCGAACCGCCGGACGAGGAGGCTCGTGGCGTCGACCCACACGCGCACCTTTCGATAGGTGGTCGACTCCGGGCGCTGCGGCGTGAGGGTCACCAGGCAGGTCGTGCGATCGTCGACGGTCACGGCGCCCCCCGGCTCCGCTTCGTACCCGGTGCGAGCCTCCCGAAAGATCCGGCCCTCGAGATCCACCATGGCCACGCCGGTCGGGTCCCCCTCGAGGGTCGTGCGTACCACCTGGCCCGGGTTCGTGCTCGGATAGTAGAGCCACAAATGGGATCCGTCGGCCACGATCCGGTCGCCCTCGGGCTCGATGAAATCCATGCGGAAGCGGGCACGGCCCTCCTGGTACCACGTCCCGTGCCCATGGTGCGACTGGTCCAGGAGCGGGACTTCGATGGTCTGCTCGAAGGTCGCGCGCAGGCTCTTCAGGGAGTCGTAGCGCGCCTCGGCGCGGGCCAGCAGCGAATGGACGTCGCCCGCGCACGGCTGCACGGCCGGAGGGGCCGCCCCGAGCGCGAGCACGGCTCCGATCGCGGCCACCGCGACGGCGACGCGGGGCGCGCGACCTGCCGGGACCGCGGTTCGCTCCAGCCGATCCTCAGTCCACCGCATCCGATCCCTCCTCGAGCACCCGGTCCAGCCGGTCCAGAGAGACCAGCACCTCCCGCGGCTGAGAGCCCTGCGCCGGGCCCACGATACCCGCGTGGTGAAGCTGGTCGATGATCCGAGCGGCGCGGCCGTAGCCGATCCGCAAGCGTCGCTGCAGCAGGCTGGTGGAGCCCGAGTCGTTGGCGATCACGATCTCCGCCGCCTGCCGGAAGAGGTCGTCTCGGTCCTCCAGCACTTCCTCGACCACGTCCACGCGCGCCTCCATCTCGTCGTGCTCGCGGACCACGTCCAGGATGTCCTGCTCCTCGACCCCCTCGCCCTCCTCCCGGCTTCGCTCCCTGTACCAGCGGACCAGCCTCTCGGTTTCGTCCCCGTCCAGGTAGGCCCCCTGGATGCGAACCGGATCGGCCTCTCCCGGCGGCAAAAAGAGCATGTCGCCGTTCCCGAGCAAGCTCTCCGCTCCGTTCTGGTCCAGGATCGTCCGGCTGTCGATCTTGGACGCCACCCGAAAGGCGATCCGGCTCGGGAAGTTGGCCTTGATCAAGCCCGTGATCACGTTCACCGATGGCCTCTGCGTCGCGATGACCAGGTGGATCCCCACCGCGCGCGCCTTCTGCGCCAGGAGCGCCAGCGGTCCCTCGACCTCGGCCTGCACCGTCATCATCAGGTCGGCCAGCTCGTCGATGAGGAGGACGATGTACGGCAGCTCGCCGTCCTCGTAGGGCCGCTCCGAGGAGCCCCGTCGCCGGAGCTCGACCTTCTCGTCCCGGACCCGGCGGTTGAACTCCCGCACGCTCCGGCAGCCATTGGCCGACAGGAGCTCGTAGCGGCGGTTCATCTCGAGCACCGCCCACCGGAGGATAGACGCTGCCTCCTGGTTGTCCGTCACCACGGGATGGCGCAGGTGGGGGAGGTCGTCGTACACGCTGAGCTCGACCATCTTGGGGTCGATCATGAGCAGGCGGAGCTCGGTGGGCGGATAGCGGTACACCAGGCTGGTAATGATCGTATTCATGCACACCGACTTGCCGGATCCCGTCGCGCCGGCGATGAGGAGGTGCGGCATGCGGGCCAGGTCCGCGCAGTAGGGCTCCCCGGCCAGGTCTCGGCCCAGGGCGAGCGGGAGCGCTGCGCGCGAGCGCTGATAGGCGGGCGCCTCGAGCACCTCGCGCAATCGCACGACCTCGGGCTCGGGGTTGGGAACCTCGACTCCGACGGCCCCCTTCCCCGGGATCGGCGCTACGATCCGCACCGACGGCGCCTTGAGGGCCAGGGCCAGGTCGTCGGCCAGCGCGGCGATCTGTCCCACCTTGATGCCAGCGGCGGGGACCACCTCGAACTGGGTCACCACGGGCCCGGTGGTCCAGCCACGGATCTCCCCCTGGACCCGGAAGGTCTCCAGCTTCCCGACCAGGATGTGGCCCAGGGCGGCGAGCTCCTTCTGCGACAGCCCGCGCGAGGCGCGCTCCGGCTTGTGGAGGAGGTCGAGCGGCGGCAGCTCGGTCGAGGTCGGATCGCCGTAGTCGGCCAGCTCGGGCTCGAGATCGAGCTGCACGGCCCCGCCCCCCGCCGGAAGTCTCGGCTCGGCCTCCGTCGGTCCGGCGGCCGCGGGCTCGTCCGCCCGCGCCTGGGCGCTCTCCCACGGGGACTCCGGCGGCGAGGCCTCGCGGCGCCTCCCCAGGGCCGAGCCTCCCGCGCGCAGGAGCCGGCCCACGCCGCTCAAGGCGCCGCGCAGTCCCCGCGTGAGCCGGCCGAAGCCGGCCGAGGGGGACCAACCGAGCGTGAGCACCGACACCGAGAGGAGAAGGCCGGCCAGGATCAGGAGCCCTCCCACGGCGCCGAAGCCGCCGGCGAGGAGGATGCCCAGCGTCCGACCGACGGCGCCCACATGCACCGACGGCTCGGCCACCGCCCCACCGGCCAGCAGCCACACCCCGGCAGGGACCAGGAACAGGAGCGCTCCGACGAAGCCCGACCAGCGTCCCGCCTCCCCCCGGTCGTAGAGGCCGAAGCAGTGCAGGCCCCAGACCACCGGCACCACGGCGACCAGGAAGGCCGACGGCCCGAACGCATAGCCCAGCCAGCGCGCGAGGGCCGCGCCCGCCGGTCCGATGAGATTGGGATGCCCGGGGCCGGCGGCCAGCTCTCCCGGGATGATGGCCAGGCCCAGGAGGACACCCAGCGCCACCAGCCCGACGCCGAGGGCCTCTTCCCGTCTGCGGCTCTCCTGGGCGCTCATGCCACCACCTCCGCCGTGACCAGCCCCTCCGAACTCAGAACGGGGACGATGGGGCTCGAATCGAGGGCGGCGCACGCCTCGAGGTCGGCTTCGTATCCGATCGACGCGAGCGCCGCGCCGGCCGCCGTCGCCCGCAGGGCCCGGGCCGCGGGGGCGCCCAGCTCCCGGGCGGCGGCCCGGGCCACCCGGGCGCCGTCGTCCATCTCGAGCGCGCGCCGCTCGGCCAGGCGCTCCGCCAGCAGGCCGGCGCACCACACGTCTTCCAGGCCGACCCGGCCTCCCCGGCCCGCGCACGCCAGGAGCACGGGCCGGTCGCGTCGCGTCAGCTGGTCGACCACCGCGGCCAGGTTCACGAACCCGGCCACCAGCACCACCGCCGCCGCGCGCACGCGCTCCAGCATCCGCGTGCCATTGGTAGTGGTGAAGACGAGGCTCCGGTCCGCGACCCGTACGGCGGCGTACTCGGCCGGCGAGTTCCCCAGATCGAAGCCCTGGACGGGACGTCCGCCGCGCTCCCCGCAGAGCAGGACCCGGTCCGGACCGGGCTCCGTCCGACGTAGCTCCGCCGCCACGCGGCGCGCTTCGCGGGTGGAGGCCACGGGCACCACGCGCGTCGCTCCAGCCGTGAGGGCCGTGACCACGGTCGTCGACGCCCGGATCACGTCGATCACCACGGCCACACGACCCTCCACTTCCTCCTCACCCACGGCTCCGGGGGCGAGCCCGGCCCCGACCCTCATTCTCCCCGCAGACGCTCCACGAACCCGGTGTCGACGCGGCCCTCGACGAAGTCGGGATGGGTGAGGACGGTGCGGAGGAAGGGGATCGTGGTGGCCACCCCCTCGATGACGAATTCCTCGAGGGCGTGATCGGCGCGGCTGAGCGCCTCCTCCCGGGTGGCTCCGTACACGACGAGCTTGCCGAGCAGCGAGTCGTAGAACGGCGGGACGCGGTAGCCGGCGTAGACGTGCGTGTCGACCCGGACGCCGGGGCCGCCGGGCGAGTGGAACGCGGTGATCACGCCGGGCGATGGGCGGAAGTCGTGCTCCGGGTCCTCCGCGTTGATCCGGCACTCGATGGCGTGGCCCCGCAGCTCGGGTGTCTCCGCCATGGACAGGGGTTCGCCCGCCGCCACCCGGATCTGCTCCTTCACGAGGTCGATCGAGGTTACCCACTCGGTGACCGGGTGCTCGACCTGGATGCGGGTGTTCATCTCCATGAAGTAGAAGCAGCCGTCCAAGCCCAGGAGGAACTCGACCGTGCCGGCGTTTCGGTACCCGATCGCCCGGGCCCCGGCCAGCGCCGCGTCGCACATGCGCTGGCGAAGCTCCGGGGTCATCACCGGGCACGGCGACTCCTCGATCAGCTTCTGGTGGCGGCGCTGGACGGAGCAGTCGCGCTCTCCCAGCGCCAGCGTACGCCCCTCGTTGTCGGCGATCACCTGGATCTCCACGTGGCGCGGCCGCTCCACGAAGCGCTCCAGGTAGACCGACGGGTCGTCGAAAGCCGCTCCGGCCTCGTTGCGGGCCATTCCGAACGCCTTCCGGAACTCCTCCATGTCGCGGGCGATCCGCATCCCTTTCCCGCCCCCGCCGGCGGCCGCCTTGATCATGACCGGGAAGCCGATGCGCTCGGCCTCCCGCTCGGCCACGTCGGGATCGTCGACCGTGCCCTCGGTGCCCGGCACGACCGGGACGCCGGCCGCCGCCATGGTGCGCCGCGCCTCGGCCTTGTGACCCATCTTCCGGATCTGCTCGGCCGTGGGTCCGATGAACGTGAAGCCGGAGCGCTCGCACACCTCGGCGAACTCCGCGTTCTCGGCCAGAAACCCGTAACCCGGGTGGATCGCATCCGCGCCCGTGACCTCGGCGGCCGCGATGATCCGCGGGATGTTGAGGTAGCTCTCTCGGCTGGGGGGCGGTCCGATGCAGACGTCCTCGTCGGAGAAGCGGACGTGGAGCGACTCCCGGTCCGCCTCCGAGTAGACGGCCACCGTGCTCACGCCCAGCTCGCGGCAGGCACGGATGACGCGCAGGGCGATCTCCCCGCGGTTGGCGATGAGGATCTTCTCGAACATCAGGAAGACCGGTCCGGCCGGTTCAGCCCGCGCCGCCCGTGTCGATTCGGAACAGGACCTGGCCGTACTCGACGGGGTCGGCGTTCTCGACCGCGATGGCCGCGATCGTGCCGGTGACCTCCGCCTCGAGCTCGTTCATCAGCTTCATCGCCTCGAGAATACACAGCGTCTGTCCCTTGCCGACTCGGTCCCCGACCTCGACGTAAGGGGGTGCGTCCGGGGCCGGCGAGCGGTAGAAGGTTCCCACCATGGGGGAGGTCACCTCGTGGAGGTCCGGGGCCGGCTCCCGGTCGGCGTTCTCCGCGGGCCCCGCGGCATCGTCCGGACCGGGCGCCGAGGGTCCGGCCAGCTCCGCCGCCGGACGCGGCACCTGCGCGGCGCCCTCGGCCGCCATCACGTGCACGCCGCCGCCGGGCGGCGACTTGGAGACGCGCACGCGCGTCCCGTAGCGGCTCACCTCGAGCGAGTCGATGTCGGACTCCTCGACCATCTCGAGGAGGCGCCGGATCCACTCCAGGTCGATCATGAGCTCACCCGTTCGAGGTACTTGTCCTCGGTCCGGTCGACCCGGACCACGTCACCTTCCTCGATGAACAGCGGAACCTGGACGACCGCGCCCGCCTCCAGCGTGGCCGGCTTGGTGGCCCCGGAGGCGGTGTCCCCCCGGACGCCCGGCTCGGTGTCGACGACCCGCTGCTCCACGAATTGCGGAAGTTCCACGGACAGGACTCGCCGGTCCCTGGTGAGTCCCTCGCACTCGAGGTTCTCGGTCAGGTAGCGCAGCTGGCCGGTGCCCACCGCACCTGCGGACAGGGGGACCATCTCGTAGGTCTCCATGTCCATGAAGTAGTAGAGGTTGCCGTCCGAGTAACTGTACTGCAGCGGCCGTCGCACCAGCCGCACCTCCTGCACGCGCTCACCCGCCCGGAAGGTACGGTCGAGGACGGCGCCGGTCATCACGTTCTTGAGCTTCGTACGCACGAACGCGCCGCCCTTTCCGGGCTTGACGTGCTGGAAGTAGATGATCGAAAAGAGCTCACCATCGAGCTCGATGACCATTCCGTTGCGAAAGTCCGATGTATCCGCCATTCGCCTCTTAGCGTGGTCGTGTCGAGGTCTACAGCTCGCGCAGGGCGAGCGGAAGAGAGGTCAATACACGGGCTTGCGCAGACTCCACGGCCACGTCGTCCTCGAGCCTCACACCGCCGCGCCCGGGAAGATACACGCCCGGCTCGATCGTAACCACGTTTCCCGCCTGCAGCACGCGGTCCGCGCGGTGGGATATGGCGGGCGCCTCGTGTACCTCGAGACCCAGGCCGTGGCCCGTGGAGTGCCCGAAGCGCTCGTCGTACCCGGCCGCGCGGATCCGGTCGCGAGCGGCCGCATCCACCGCGCGGCCCGGCACCCCGGAGGCCACGGCGGCCACCGCGAGGTCGTGGGCCTCCCTCACGACGTCGTGGATCTCGGTTTGCCAGCCGACAGCAGGTCCCGCCACGAAGGTACGGGTGATGTCCGAGCGGTAGCCCTCCACCACCCCGCCGAAGTCCACGAGCAGGAGGTCCCCCGAGCGCAGGGCCCGATCGGAGGGCCGGGCATGAGGGAGCGCCGAGCGTGGGCCCACCGCCACGATCGAGTCGAAAGCCGGCCCCTCCGACCCCGCGCGCCGCAGACGGTACTCGAGCTCGGCCGCGATCTCGAGCTCCGTCATGCCCTCCCGGATCACCGGGAGCGTGTCCGAGAGCGCCGCGCAGGCCAGCTCGCCCGCCCGGGCGATGCGCTCGATCTCGGCGGGCTCCTTCACGGCCCGAAGCGCCTCGACGAGCCCCTGGGTCCCTTCCCAGGCCACGCCGGGGAGCTCCTCCTCGAGGCGGGCCCGCTCGCGGACGGTCAGATGCTCCGCCTCGAAGCCGACGCGGGGCTCGCCGGCCCAATCCCGCCCGAGCTCGCCCAGGGAGCTCCACAGCCCGTTGCGGGTAACGTGCACCTCGATCCCCGGACCGCATTCCTCGGCCGCCTGCTCCTCGTAGCGCGAGTCGGTGAGAAGCCAACCCGCCTCCTCCCGGAGGAGCAGGAGTCCGCTCGACCCCGTGAAACCGGACAGGTACCGCACGTTGGGCCCGTGGGTCACGAGGAGACCCTCGAGTCCGGCTTCGGCCAGGCGCTCCCGCAGGCGCTCCGCGCGACCGGCCGCGGGGGCGAGGGCGCCTGAAGGTCCGCCCCGGCTCACTCGCCCGCGCGGCCGAGGTGGGCCAGGAGTCCGTCCAGGGCCAGGAGATAGCTCTCGCCCCGGAATCCGACGACGATCCCCACGGCGGCTCCGGCCAGAAACGACCGGTGCCGGAAGGGCTCGCGCGCGTGAGGATTCGAGAGATGGACCTCGACGAAGGGGCGACCGCTGGCGAGCAGCGCGTCCCGCAGGGAGACGCTGGTGTGGGTGAGTCCTCCGGCATTCACGAGCCAGCCATCGACTTCGGCGGCCCCGGACTGGATCCAGTTCACGAGCTCGCCCTCGGAGTTGGACTGCACCGAGACGAGCTCCACCCCGCGCTCCGCGGCCCGCTCGCGCAGGCGCCCCTCGATGGCCTCGAGCGTCTCGTCCCCGTACACCGCCGGCTCGCGACTTCCGAGCAGGTTCAGGTTCGGGCCGTGGAGGACGCCGATGCGCCGTCCCCCGGTCACGGGATCGAAGCCCTCAATCGACAGCGCGCTCGCCGGTGGACGGCTCGGCCTCGCCCCGGAGGAGAGCCTGCAGGTGCTCGCGGATGGAGGGCTCCCCGGTCATGCCGGCTTCGTCTCCATGAGCCACGGCGGCTGGCTCCGGTTCCCGTGACGCTCCACCGGCCCGTGCCGGACCGGCCGAGGGCTCTCGCCACATGGGCTCCCCGGCACCGCCGGGTGAGGCCGGCTCTGCCGGCTCCGTGACATCGCTCGCCTCCTCGGCCGCCGGTTCCCCACCCGAGAGCTCCTCGCGCGCGGCCCTCAGTCGCTCCACCAGCGCCGGGTCGTGGGGCCGGCGCCGGACCAGCTGTTCGTAGATCGTCACGGCCTCGCGGTAGAGCCCCTGTGTGGCGTAGAGCGTGGCCAGCGTCTCGGTCGGCAGGTCCCCTTCCGCTTCCGCTTCCAGCGCCCCGAGGGGCCCTTCGCCGGCTCGTTCCGGCCCTTCCTCCGCCTCTTCCGGCTCCGGCTCGACCGTCGCCGGCTCCTCGGCCTCCGGCTCGAGCTCCGGCGCCTCCACCCGCTCGGCATCGGAGTCGAGCTCCGTGGAGCCGATCTCGGCGGGCTCCGGTCCCGCCTCCCGGAGCCGTGGCCCGAGCTCCTCGGGCACGGGCGCGGGGGGCACGGGCGCGGCGGGCCCGGCCGGCTCCTCGGGGAGCACGATCCAGCCCGGATCGGCCGGCACGAGCGCGTCGTCGAGCAGATCGGGCTCCGCCTCGGGCTCGGGGCCGGGCTCCGCCTCGGGCTCGGGGCCGGGCTCGGGCCCGGGCTCTGTCTCCGGCTCCTCGCGCCCCCACGGCCAGCCACCGCTCACCGGGAGCGGGACCTCGTCGGCCGGTGCCTCCGGTTCGGACGTCCCGTCGGGGGCGGTCTCCCCGGTGAGCGCGTCGTCCAGCCATGCCCCGGATGGACCCGCGCTTTCGGCCTCGATGCCGAAGGCGTCGGAGGGGCCCAGGTCCACGGCGTCGTGCGAGGCCCAGCTCTCGCCGAAAGCCTCGGAGTCCTCGTCCTCCCCGAAGACGCCGGCTCCGGCCTCGCGACCCGTCTCCGGCTCACCGTCGCCCCCGAGCTCCACCTCGCCGTCGCGCCCGCCCTCCGGCTCGCTCTCGACACGAGGCCCCGGCGACGCCAGCCCCCCCGCCTCGACCGGAGGGGCGGCTCCCGCTTCCGACCGGTCGGCTCCCCCGGACTCCGATGACGCCGGCTCGGATGGAGCCGGACCCGACGCCGGCAGCGCGGAGGCCCCCCCCAGCCGCTCCAGCGCATTCTCGGCCTCCTCGTTCCGCGGATCGACCGCCAGGAGGCGCTCGTACCACCCCGCCGCCGCCTCGCGGTCCCCCTGGCCCTCCGCCATGCCAGCCAGGCTGCGCAGGGCCACCAGGTTCTGCTCGTCCAGCTCCAGGACCCGCCGGAAGGCTGACTCGGCCTGCACCTCACGTCCGAGATCCGACAGGGTCCGGGCCCGGACAATGTGGGCGCTCAGGTAGTCGGGGTGGCCGGCCAGGCCCTGGTCCAGTACCTCGAGCGCGCGCTCCGGCTCGCCCTCCTTGCGCAGGAGGTCGGCCAGGCGCGCGAAGATGAGACTGCCGGGATGGGCCGCGTACTGGTCCTCGAGACGCTGGATCTCGGCGCGGAGGCTGGGATCGCTCATGGCCTGTCCGGTCGGCTGCTGCGGGCGGGCGAGGAAGGGCGCGAGGCCCCGTCTCGGAACGGCGGCAAGATACCGGGCGGCGTCCGCGCGTGTCAACGCGTCTGGCACTTCAGGACGTTGCTCGATCCGCGGACCTCCGGTAGCTTCTCGGGGTTTGCACAGCCCGGTATGCAGGGTAGCCGGACCCCCGCGGCCGACATGCTCGGCCGCGCGCCGTTTCGGGCCCCAACGCGCGACCCCGTTCCACAGCCAGTCGGGAGGACACAGTCCCATGGTCATGAGCAAGATGCGCCAGAACATGAAGTCGATCATGCTCGTGCTGACCGTGGCCTTCGTGGCCTGGCTGGTGCTCGACTGGGTCCAGAGCCGCAACCAGAGTACACAGGCCGGCGCCAACCCGGTCGTGGGCTCGGTGAATGGCCAGGAGATCCACTACTCCGACTGGAACCGCTACTTGCAGTCGGAGCTCGAGCAGGCCCGGCAGGGCGCAACGGAGTCCCTGACGGACGAGGAGGTGTACCGGGTCACCGAGCAGGCCTGGAACCAGATGGTGAACCAGATCCTCATCCAGCAGGAGCTGAACCGACTGGGGATCGGCGTCACCGACGCCGAGATCAAGCAGGCCTTCCGGACCAGTCCCCCTCCGGCGCTGCGCAACCACCCCGCGTTCCAGACGGACGGCCACTTCGACTACGAGAAGTACAAGCAGTTCTTCTCGCGGCCCGGCGTGGACGTGAACCTCCTGGAGCAGATCGAGCAGTATTACCGGTCGGTGCTGCCCCGGTCCAAGCTCTTCGAGCTGGTCTCCCAGGAGGTGGACGTCACGGACGCCGACCTTTGGGCGGCGTACCAGGACCAGTACGACTCGGCCCGGGTCCGGTTCGTGAGCCTCGACCCGGGGACCGTGGTGCCCGACAGCGCCGTTTCGGTCTCCGATCAGGACATCCAGAGCTACTACGATCAACACCGGAAAGACTTCGAGCGGCCGGCCACGGCGAGTGTGGATGTCGTCACGATCTCCGATCAGCCGTCGGCCGAGGACTCGGCATCCGCCCGCCGGACGGCCGATTCCCTGCGGTCGGTGGCCGAGAGTGGGAAGGAGAAGTTCTCGGATCTCGTCCAGAAGGTCGGGACGGACAGCGCGTCCGGAATGCAGGCGAGCCACGTGGGCTGGATCCACCGGCGCGCCCGGATGGGTTCGCTCGATTCGGCCGCCTTCCGGCTCCCCGCCGGTGGCGTGTCGAAGCCGATCCTCGCCGGGTCGTCCTATCACCTGCTGCACGTGGATGCGCGCCGCGGCGATTCCATCTCGGTGGATCACCTCTCGGTGCCGATTCAGCTCTCCGATGTCCACCAGGACAGCATCTTCGACACGATGGACCAGCTCGAGAACATGGCGCTGGACCGGGGGCTGGCGACGGCGGCAGACTCCCTGGGCCTGACGGTGCGGAAGGGCGTCGACGTGACCCACGGGTCACAGTTCGTGCCGGGTGCGGGCGCGCTCGGCGTGGCCGTGAACTGGGCCTTCGACCCCCAGACCCAGATCGGCGACGTGAGCCAGTTCTACCAGAACGGCCTGGGCTACCACCTCTTCCAGCTCCACTCGCGCTCCGACTCATCTGTGGCCCCGGAAAGCGCGGTTCGCGCCCAGATCCGCCAGCGGCTGCTCGTCCGCAAGAAGACCGAGGCGTTGCGGAAGCGCCTGGACCAGGTCGCGGCGCAGGCGCGCAAGGCGGGCGGACTGGACAGTGTGGCCCGTGAGCAGGGATGGCGGGTGCAGGAAAGCCCGGTCTTTACGCGCCAGGACTTCGTGCCGGACCTCGGGCGGGCAACCGAGGCGGTCGGAGCGGCGTTCGGCCTCCCCGAGGGGTCCATCTCCGACGCCGTAGACGCCGGCGGCCGGCTGGCGCTGGTCCAGGTCGTGAGCCGCACGAAGGCCGACCGGAAGCTGTTCCTGCAGGTGGAGGGGCAGCTGCGGGCCCGGATGCTCACGCAGCGCCGGCAGAGCTATCTGGAGCAGTGGCTCTCGGCCCTGCGGAACGAGGCCGACATCAAGGACATGCGACAACAGCTGCAGGCGACCCGGTCCTCGGCGACCTGAGCCGGGGGCGGACTTCACGGCCGCGCCCGCTCGGGGGGCGCGCGCCGGGGACCGAAGGAGGGCGTCGGACGCGCCCCCGGAGGAGGGCGGTCCGACGGGGTCAGGCCCGGGGCTCCTCCTGGCTCTCCGACCGCTCGGGCGTGGAGCGGGGCTGAGAGGAGCGGGGCTCCCCGGACGGGATCTCCCGCTTGATCTCTTCGTCGACTCCGCTGATGGAGTCCTTGAACTCGCGGATCCCCTTCCCGAGCGAGCTCCCGATCTCCGGCAGCCGCTTGGCCCCGAAGAAGAGCAGCACGATCAGGAAGATCACAAGCAGCTCCGGAATTCCGATACCACCCAACATGTCAGGTCATCCTTCCGAGGAACCCCCGGGCGGCTCCGCCGCCGGTCCCCGGCTCTAGAGCAGCGATCTCGAGAACCACGCCACCAGCACCACTCCCACCACGCTGAGCACGTTCACTCGCACCACGAGCGGACCCAGCGTGAGGGCGATCACCCGCAGGTCCACCGACAGTGGGCCGAACGATGCCGACACCGTCGTGATGAAGAACTGCCGGGCCGCGCTCGGTGGAAACGCCAGGCCGACCAGCTGTGTGAGGAGCGCTCCCACCAGCAATCCGCCGGCGATGACGAGCACCACCCTCCTCCCCGTCCTCCTGTGCGTACCCCCGAGCTCCATCTGGCGTGCCCCTCCGGCCATGGCGAGTCGTCCTCGAGCGGAGTCCAAGAGATTCAGCTCCTGCGCGTGACTACGAAGTCGGCGGCCCGCTCCAGGGCCTCGGTGGCGGCACCGTCGGGCAAGCCCTCCAGCCGCTCCGTTGCGCGCCGGGCCCAGTCGCGCGCCCGGTCACGCGCGTAGTCCAGCCCCCCGCGCTCCTCCACGAGGGCGATAACCGCTGCGACCCGGTCGTCGTCGGGCTCCGGGTCCCGGAACAGGCGCCCCACCTCGGACCGCTCCGGACCGTCCATCCGCTCCAGCGCCGCGATCAGGGGAAGCGTGACCTTGTGCTCCCGCAGGTCGTGTCCGCTCGGCTTGCCCATGGTGCGCGAGGACGCCGTGTAGTCGAGCAGGTCGTCGGTGACCTGGAAGGCCATGCCCAGGGCGTAGCCATAGCCGCCGAGCTGCTCCCGGTATTCGGACCGGCCCACCAGGGCTCCGAGCTCGCAGGCGGCCGCCATCAGTGAGGCTGTCTTGCATTCGCACAGCAGCTCGTAGTCCCGCTCGGTGGCATCCAGGGCATCGTGGGCCATGAGCTGTCGCATCTCGCCCACCGTCATACGGTTGGCCGCATGGCCCAGGATCTGGACGGCCTCGACGTCACCCATTCGTGCCAGCTCCGTCAAGGCGCGCGAATAGAGAAAGTCACCCATTATGACCGCCACCTGGTGCGTCCAGCGAGCGTTCACGGTGGGCATCCCCCGCCGGCGGACCGAGTGGTCCACGGCGTCGTCGTGCACCAGGGTGGCCACGTGCACCAGCTCCACGATGGCCGCCAGGTCGACGGCTCGATCGGACGGCTCCCCGCCCACCTGGTTGGCGAGGAGGAGCAGCGTCGGCCGGACCAGCTTTCCCTGCATCTCGTTCAGATAGTCGGCAACCTCGTCGACGGCCGCGTAGCCGTCGGCCACCATAGCGGCCATCCGGTCTCGCACGGCCTCGAGCTGCGGCCGGACGGGGCCACGCAGGGATCCTGGGGAGGAAGGGGCGGCCTCGAGCATCTCTTCACGGAGCGTGGGACTCAGCCGGCCGTCCGCGCGGACCGCCGATCGACAGCCGCCCAATCTAGGCGCCCGGGCGAGAGAGTGTCAAAGGGCGCAGGCGCGCATCCGCTCCCCTACGTCGCGGAAATCGATGTCGATACTGTACACGCGCTCGAAGCACTCCAGGGCCTTCTCCGAGGCTCCCAGAGTCTGGTGCGCCACGCCGAGACGATACAGGACCCCCAGGAGCTCCACCTCCGCGTGGCCCGGAAGCCGGAGCGCCCGCGTGAGCACGCGCACGGCGACGCTGTTGAGCTCCTGCTCCAGGAAGCACTTGCCGAGGAGCTCGAAAGCGAGGATGGGGGGCTCGGAGACACGCGTGGCTGCTTGGAACTCGCGGATCGCGTCGTCCAGCCGCCCCATCTGGTGGAGGGCGATGCCGAGCTCGCAGTGGGCCTCGGGGTCCGCCTCGCCCACCGTCTCGGCGGACCGAGCTCGAAAGCCCACCAGCATGTCGTCGAAGTCCCGGTCCGCACCGCGCTCCGACTCCGCCTCCGTCTCCGAAGACGGCTCGGGGGAGGGCCCGGGTTCGGCGGCCGAAGCCCGGGTCGCCTCGGGCTCCGGATGGTCTCCCGGACCGGGAAGACCCTCCGTCTCCGATCCCCGGTCCGGCTCGTCTTCCTCTGGCTCCACGGCCGCCCGAAGCGCGCCCCGGGCCGCCGGGTGGTCCGGCTCCAGCTCCACGATCCTGCGATAGACGGCCAGGGCCGCTTCACCGGAATCGGCCCGTTCCAGGCACCGTGCCAGCTCCAGGTAGGAACGCACCAGGAGGGGACGGTCGTCCAGGGCCGAGGCGAGCTCGACCCTCTTCCGGTAGATGGCGACGCGGTCGGCGTCCTCCTCGAGCAGCCGCACCGTGGCATCGAGCGCCGCGCGGAGATCGCCGCTCCGTTCGGCTCGTTCGAGCGCCTCTTCGGGAGCCACGGACTCGGAGGTCGCAGTCGACTCCTTCGGCTCCTCGTTCTCGAGGAGCTCGGGCGCGAACGACTCGAGGCGGCGGCGAATGGCCCCAGCGAGGGGCTCGGACTGCAGGTGTCGGGCGTGGAGCGTCCCCAGCTCTCGGATCGCCTCGTCCCTGCGACCGCGTTCGAGGAGCCGGTCGACCACCTCCAGGTGCAACTCGGGATCGGAGGTGAGACGCGCGAGCTCCAGGAAGGCATCGATGGGACCGTCCTCGTCTTCCGCCTTCTCGAGTCGGGTGGCGTACTCGAGGAAGTTCGCCCTCGCCTCGGCCACGAGGCCGGTCGCCGCGTGCAGTCGACCGAGGTGCCGGTACACCTCGACCCGATCCGGCGCGACCCTCAGGATCTTGTCGCACAGGGCAATGGCGCCGCCGTAGAGCTCCTGCTCGGCGTAGCGCTCCACGGCCTCCAGGTAGTACTCGACGGCGCGCCCGGGATCGTTCTGGCGCAGGTGCAGGTCGCCGATGCGGTTGTAGAGGCTGAGATCCGGAAGTCCCTCCCCAGCCCTGGCGCTCTGCTCGAGGGCCTCCCGATAGAGCTCGATGGCGCGCGTCCAGTTCTCGCGCTGCTCCTCTTTCCGCGCCTGGTTCTTGAGCTGCTTGATGCCCGTCATCTCATGCGTTCTCGCCGCGGCTGCGACCCGGCCGCGCCTCGCCATCCTCGGCTTCAGTCACGTCCGGTGCGTCGTCCCCCGCACCCGAGAGCCAGCCCAGCGACTGGAGCATGTTCGTCAGGTTCGGGACGTCGTCGTCCACGACGCCGCCCGTGGCGGAGCCGTTCTGCTTCTTCGGGGCTCCGTTGATCGAGGTCTTCCATGGGCTGGGATGAACGAAGTCGGAGGTAGCTTCGGCGGAGTCTGCCGGGGATTCGGGGCCTGCCTCGTCCCCACCGAGCCAGCCCATCTTCTCGAGCATGCCCGTCAGGTTGGGGAAGTCGTCGTCCCGTTCCGCCGACGGCGCAAGATATTGGGCCGCAGGCGATAACACCTCCTCATCGGGCTCAGCTTGCGGCTCCGCGTCACGCTCCGTCTCGAGCTCGACGTCGGGCTCCGCCTCGGACTCCGGAGTCGGGACCGAACGCGGCTCGGCCGCTTCCCGCTCCCTCCGATCGTCCTCCACCGCCCAGCGTCGGCGCAGGACCTCCGTGAGGCTCGGCTCGCGGCCACGGGGCGACACTTCGGCCGGCGGAGCAGCCGCCTCGGGCTCCGGCTCGACCTCGGGCTCGGGCTCGGGATCCGGTTCGACCTCGGCCATCGGCTCCGGCTCAGCCCCGGATTCCGGCTCGACCTCGGCCTCCAGCTCGGGCTCGGGATCCGGTTCGACCTCGGCCATCGGCTCGGCCTCGGGCTCCGGTTCGACCTCGGGTTCCGGTTCGACCTCGGGTTCCGGCTCGACCTCGGGTTCCGGCTCGACCTCGGCGTCCGACTCCGCCGTGTCCGGTCCCGCTTCCGCCACGGGCTCCGGCGCTTCCGCGATGATCTCCGGCCCTTCCGCGGCGACCTGGAGCTCCCCGGCCGCGACATCGGAGATCTCCATGACCAGCTCCGGCTCGGCGCTTGCCGGCCCGTCGGGCTCGGCCTCGACCTGCTCGTCCGGCGGCGGTCCGGCGTCCTCGCCCGTCGGTGGCTCCACGGTGGAGCTCGGGGGAGCCTCGTCGGCAGCGTCATCCGCCCGCTCGAGCGGAGTTTCGGCTTCGGGCGCGAGCGGCTCCTCCCAGGGCGCGCGAACGACCACGAGGCTCTCGTCGGAGGCCAGCGTGGCCGACGCCACCGTCGCCACGAGCGGAGCACCCGCGGCCCCGACGACCGGGATGAACCGCCCTCGCTCCAGCGCAACGCCGGACATCCCCCTGACGGGTTGCGCATCACCCGGGACCGCGACACCCGGGAGCTCCTCCCGCGCGTGAAGCGAGCCCGGCGCGCATCCCGCGGCCGGCGGCGGCGGCGGCGGCCGGGACTTCGCCCGCCGGCCCAGGCGGCGCAACCCACTCAGGAGGCCGCCGGACTCCTCCGTCTCAGGTTCGGACCGCGCCGGCGGCTCGGACCGGACGCGTCGACCGACCACGAGCAACGGGAGCGGCCACAGCGCTCCGCCGTCTCCTCGTGACCCGACCGGCACGGTCGAGCCCGCCGGGGCGACCTGCGCGTAGCCCGGCCCCGCCACGGCTGCGGCCGCCGGTGGTGCGGCCAGGCCCCCCGACGGGTCGGGCTCGAAGTCGCGGGCCTCGAGGCCGGCGAGCGCCCGACCGGCGGGCGGTGGCAGGATCGGTCGCTGCAGCGTCTCGAACCGACCAGGTAGGCCGTCCACGCGAACCCGGGTCGGCACGGGTGAGACCCAGCCGGGGCTCGCGAACCCCATCGCTGCAGCCAGGCGGCCCGGCGGGTGCGGGGAGAGCCACGGGGCACCCGAGGCGACCTCCGTGGTCGCCGCAAGCTCGGGGCTTCGATCGAAGCCGTCACGGACGGAATCGCGCGCAGAGCGGAGCGGTGTGAGGGGCTCCGGGACGGCCAGGTCGTCGAAGGGGCGGACCGCACGCACTCCCATCGGCAGTGCGGAAGCCGGGCGGGTATCGAAGACGGCGCCGTCCGGCCGACCCGCCGCCTCGCTACGGACCGGTGATGCGATCTCGGGGCGCGACGCGGCGACCGAGGCGAGCGATGCCGCGACCGGTGCGCACTCCCACGGCGCGAAGGGCCTCCACGCGAGCTCGTGCCCCGGACCGCCGTCGAAACGACCGCCGGAGAAAGACACGCGATCGGACAAGACGACGGGCACGCCGACCCGATGAGTCGTGGCCTCCAGGTCGATCGTGCTCGGGGGCCGGAGCTCCAGGCCGATCCGGGCCGCCGCCGGCCGTCCGGCGGCGGGCCGCAAGACCACCACGGCGGCCACGCGGACGGGCACCGGCCCGGCCGCTCCGAGCTCCGTCTCCCTCGGCCGTGCCGCCTCCGGCTCGGCCTCGACCGAAGCGAGGGGCGGCAGACGCTTCGGGATCTGGCGTCGGTGCCGGGGCACGCGAGGCTCCAGCCGTGGCGTGGCGGCCAGCTCGTCCAGCCGCGCCGCGGGCTCGAGGGCCTCCGACGAGGGTTCGGGCGTCGCTTCGGGGACTTCCGCCAGGGGCTGGGAAGCCGCCGGCTCGGCCGCCTCCGCCCTCTCGACGGCCTCCGATCGCGCCTTCCGCGGAGAGCGCTTCCGGCCCGCCTTCCGGGGCGTCGGAACGTCGGTCCTTGGCTTGTGACGCCGCCCGGTGATGGCCTCGGCCGCCGGATCGGTCGCCATCTCCGGGGCCTCGACCGGTTCGGCTTGCGCGGCGACCTCCTCGGCCTCCGACCGGACCCCGTCGACTTCCTCGGCCCCGGGCCGTGTCGCCACGTCCGGCTGCGCCGCGATCTCCTTCGCCTCGGGCCGGGCCGGTTCGTCCGAGCTCGCGGCCTCTGGGGACTCGGCCGCCCCGGCGGGCTCGGGGAGCAGCTCCGGAGCCAGCTTCCGCAGCCGATCGTCCACGTCCTCGGTGGCGCGGTCCTCCTCCTCGCGCGTCTCCCGGAGACGGACGAGCTCTCGGACGGCCTCTTCGCGGCGGCCGGCCTCCACCAGCCGATCGGCGGCCTCGAGTCGCAACTCGTCGTCGCCGGCGTTGGCCACGTACTCGAGGATCGCCAGAAGGCTGTCCTCTTCCTTCTGCGCCGCGTCCGAGCGCCGCACGAACTCCAGCAGCACCTGGCGAGCGTCCGCGGTGAGCCCCGAGGCCAGGTGCTGGCGCATCAACCGCAGCCGGACATCGTCACGATCCGGTGCTACTCGCAAAATTTTGTTGCAGAGTGCGACGGCGGGGGCCGAGAGCCCCTCCTCGTCGTAGCGGTCCGCCGCCTCGAGGTAGGACTCGATCGCCTTATCGGCTTCCTCCATACGGAGTTGGAGGTCGCCAATGCGATTGTACAGGCCCAACTCGCGCATGAGGTCCCCGGCCCGGTCCGCCTGCCGGAGGGCCTGGCGGTACAGGTCCACGGCGCGGGACCAGTTACCCCGCTGTTCTTCCTTTCGGGCCTTGTCTTTCAGGCTCGAGACCGTGGCCATCGCTCTCCCACGGGGCGCGCAGAGTGTCGCATGAATTCTACAGAATCGGAAACGACGAGGTCGATCTAGACGAGAAGGGTCAGCAACTACGGTGCCGGTGGGACTTCCGCGAGAGTGGCGCGCACGAGATCGGCCAGATCGCCCGCCCTCACGAGCTCGCCGACCGCCTCGATATCGCGCGCCAGCGGCCGGTCCGCTTCGAGCGGAGCGGAGCGCTCGCGCACCCTCCGCAGAGTCTCCTCGACCGGTCGGCTGGACCGGAGTGGCCGGAGCAGCTCGATCGCCTGCGCGGCGGCCAGGAGCTCGATGGCCAGGATGCGCTCCAGGCGCTCCACGACCCCGCGGGCCTGATCGGCCGCGTGCATGCCCATGGAGACGTGGTCCTCTTTGGCCGCCCCGGTCGGAATCGTACCGATGCTGGCGGGAGCGGCCAGCTGGCGGCAGGTGGCCACCTGCGCCGCCGCCGTCACCTGCAGCATCATCATTCCCGAGCGCAGGCCGGGCTCGGGCGTCAGGAACGCCGGCAGCCCCGAGAGATCCGGGTTGAGCAGGCGGTCGATCCGGCGCTCGCTGATGGTAGCGAGCGTCGTCGCCGCCACGGCCAGCTGGTCCAGCGCCGCCGCCACGGGCTGGCCGTGGAAGTTGCCGTTGGAGACCACGCGGGAGGACCCCTCCGGATCCAGGATCAGGGGGTTGTCGGTAGCCGCGTTCAGCTCTACCTCCAGCACTCCGCGGACGAAGGAGAGCCCGTCCCGGACCGCCCCGTGCACCTGCGGCATGCAGCGGAGCGAGTAGGCGTCCTGCACCCGAGGATCGCCGTGCCGATGACTCTCGCGGATCTCGCTCCCGCGGAGAAGCGCCGCCAGTCGGGCCGCGCTGGCCCGCTGGCCGGGATGGGGTCGCAGCTCCTGGATCTCCGGCTCGAAGGGGTCCGGGCTTCCGCGTAACCCCTCCAGGGACGCGGCGCCGGCCAGGTCGGCCACCTCGGCGAGGTTCTCGGCCCGGAGGAGCGCCAGGCTCCCCACGGCGGTCATCGCCTGCGTCCCATTGAGGAGGGCGAGACCCTCCTTGGCAGCGAGCACGACGGGCTCGAGTCCCGCCCGCGCCAGGGCGGCGCCGCCCGGCATGTGCTCTCCGGTGACGAACGCTTCCCCCTCCCCCAGAAGGACCAGCGCCATGTGCGCGGCGGGCGCGAGGTCCCCGGAGGCCCCGACCGAGCCCTCGCGCGGCACCACGGGCGTGACGTCCCGCTCCAGGAGCGCGAGAAGGAGCTCGACCAGCTCGGGTCGCACGCCGCTGTGGCCCGTGGCGAGGACGTTGGCCCGGAGCAGCATCATGGCGCGCGTCTCGGATCGGTCCAGCGGCTGCCCGACGCCGCACGCGTGGCTGCGGACCAGGTTGAGCTGCAGCTCCGCCAGCCGTTCCCTCGACACCCGCACGTCGGACAGCTTGCCGAATCCGGTGTTGATGCCGTAGACCGCGCCGTCCCCGGCCACGATGCCCTCGACCACGGCGCGGGCGTCGCGCATGCGCTCGCGCGCGGCCTCCGGAAGCCGCAGCTCCAGCGGTTCCCCGGCGGCCACCGCCGCGACGTCCTCGAGTCGCAGGGACCGGCCGTCGATCACCACTCCAGGTTCGCTCATTGTGAGAACCCGCTCCTCTGGTCGTAGTTGACGTGGAGCTGGGGAACATCGGTCAGGGAGACCTGAAAGTCGAACAGGAAGTTGCCGTTGGGCGACTTGGTGAAGTCGAAGCGGGCCTCCCACCGATGGAGAGTGCGGACCAGCGAGACCTGCTGCTGCTCGAACTGGTGGTCGGTGATGTTGTAGGCCGTCGACCACTGCACGCGCCAGTTGGGCGTCGGCTGCAGGCTGAGGTTGCTCTGAATCGTCTGGTTGGTCGTCCCGAACTCACCGGGGCGATACCGGTTGAGCGAGTAACTCAGGCTCAGACTCCAGGGACCGCCGCGGGTCTCCTGGGCCCCGCCCCCCTCGGGTGAACGCTGTGTCCGGGGCGGCTGCGGCCTGGAGCCACTCCCGGAGCCCAGTCCGACGAGCGATCCGAGGCTCATGCCGGAGGAGATGCTGAAGCTGGCGTTCAGCCGTGACAGGAAGGGCTTGAACTTCCGGTTGGTCCCGGTCCCCTCGAACAGGTCGTGAGTCATGTTGAGAGAGAAGCCGCGCAGGAGGTCCGAGCTGAAGGAGTTCGTGATCGACTCGGTCTGGATCACCGGCTGACCGCGCGATGGGGCGGAGAAGTCTAGCGAGAGCGGTGTGCTCGTGTTGATGGACAGGAGCATCACCTTGCGCTCCTGTAACTCCTGGGCGGGTGCCGGCGGTCCGCCCTGGACCGTGGCGCCTGCCAGCGTGCTGCCCCCCGGAGCCAGGGCCGTGTCGGCGCGCGTCCCCCCGATCGTGTCGGGCCGCATTCGACCCGTGGTGTCCGCCCGCGTCCGGGACGCCGCGACCGTGTCCCCGGGAGCCCCACTGCCCCCGAGCGTGTCCCGGCTCGCGCTCTCGGGCGGCGCCTTCACCTTCACCTTGGCCTCGAACGTCTGCGACAGGCCGATGGTCAGCACGTTCGTGGCCTGAGAGATACCTCCCGGAAACCCCGGGATGGAGCTCAGCGAATCCGGCGTCGAGACGGCCGGCGTGTACGTCCACGTGAACCGGGGGGAGACCTTGTGTCGAATCCGCGTGAAGGGCCCGAAGCCGGGGAAGAAGCCGTACAGATCGGTACTAAGCGTCGCACCGAAGCTGGCCCGCGCGGGCGCGGTGACGAACTGCCCGCGAGTGTCCGGGAGAGAGTCCGACCGGTCCAGCGAGCGGAACATCCCGCCGCTCACGGACACCGTCGGGCGCAGGGTGGTGCTCCCCATCAGGCCGATCTGGTAGTCGGCCGACGCGCTCCAGTTGAGCGTCGTCTGCGTGGCCGACGCCAGGTCGTTGCCGAGGCTGTCGGAGGGCACGTTGAGCTGGTCGTTGAGGCCTGCCTGCGCCTGGACGTTGAGCCCGTGCAGAAGGAGGCTCTGGCTGGCCGATGCCGTGGTCGTCCGCGTGTCGGTGCCAATGTCCTGGCTCTGGGTCTGGCGCTGGAAGCTCGCCGCGCCGGACCAGATCAGGTTGTTGAAGAACCCCTCGCGGTTGGTCGGGGCACGGAAGAGCGTCACCGAGGGGAAAGAGACGCTCAGCTGAGGCAACGTGTACTGGAGCTGGCTGTTCGGCCCCAGGTACTGGCGGCGCGAGGCTCCGAGGGTGACCTGCGCCCACGACCACTGCTGCCGTAGCGACAGGTTGGAGTCGATGGTCTGCGTCTGCTGGTTGGGGTCGAAGCTCCGGTCCAGGTAGGTCCCCGGGCTCTGGACGTACCGCGCCGAGATGTCCACGTGCGTCCCCGGACTCAGGTCCTGCGAGTGCTGGACATCCAGGCTCAGGTTTCGTCCGGTCGCCCCGAACTGCTCGCTCGCCTGGACATTTCCCTGCAGGTGCTTCTTGATGTCCTTGTAGCGATAGGTGCCGTTGAGCTGCGTGTACTGGCCGCTGTACCAGTCCACGGTGAGCTCGGCGTCCATGAAGCGATTGATGGCCCAGTAGTAGCCGAAATTGCGGATGTTGCGCGTATAGCCCGTCCCCGTCCGGATGATGTCGTTGATCCCGAACTGCGGCGGGATGATGCCACTCCTCCGGTTAGGGCGGATGTCCTGGGCGAAGAAGGGAAGCCAGAAGACCGGAACGTGCTCGATGTAGAGGGTCACCGGCCATGCCACGATGATGTCCTGATTCACCATCTTGATCTGGCCGGCCTGGAACCAGTAGTGCGGCTGGTCCAGATCGCAGGTGGTGAAGTTCCCCTTCGTCACGAAGAGCGTGTCGGTACCCACCGGGACCGCGTTCCCGTTGACGATCCAGTCGGCCCCCTGGGCGGCGAACTCGGTGCGGGCGTCCATCACGGTGCCCTTGCGCCGGGAGACGTCGTAGTAGAGGACCGAGTCGCTCTTCACCTCCCGTTGCTGGGGGCTCTGGAGGATGATGTCCCCACGGGCCGCCAGGAAGGCCAGCTTGGAGCGGTACAGGATGGAATCGGCCTGCAGCGCCGCGTCACCGTAGTTGGCCTGGGCGGAGTCCACCAGACGGATGACCCGATCGGGGACCTGGAGGGCCACCCGCGAGCCCCGGTATTCGACGATTCGGTAACCCTTGAGCTGAGCCAGGCCCTTGAAGAGCGAGTCACGCTCGGGGAAGGACCCGCCGGCCAGCCCCTGACGCGTCTGCTCCAGGCGGGCGGTCTGCATCGTGTCCCTGGCCGCCCCGGTCGTGTCCGCGGCGGTGTCCCGAAGCGCGCCGGGCACCGTGTCGCGACCCGTCACGGTGAGCGCGCCCCGCTCGGCCGGCGGCGCCGTGTCGGCGGACACCGGCGGCACGGTGTCCCGGGCCGCCGGCGGCGCGCCGGGGTCGGGAGGGACCGGAGCCGGCTCGGCGGCGGCGACGCGGGCGATCAGGAGGAGCACGGCCCACGCCGACACGGCGTAGCGCGCCGATCCCTCCCGCAAGCTCACCCGGGCGACTCCTCCGGAACCTCCATCGTGCGCCGGCGTCGCGAGCGCGTCACGAGTTTGACCAGCCAGATCGACGCCTCGTAGAGCAGGACCATGGGCGTCAGCATCATCAGCTGCGTCCCCACGTCAGGCGGCGTGAAGATGGCGGAGAGCGTGGCGATGAGCACCCAGGCGTGCCGCCGGTACTTGGCCAGGAACTCCGGCGAGACGAGCCCCATGGCCCCGAGCACGACCATCACGACCGGCATCTCGAACACCGCTCCGAAGCCCAGGAGGAGCCGTGTCGCGAAACGCAAGTACTCGTCCACCGTGATGATCGGCGACAGCGTCTCGCTCTGGATGGAGAGCAGGAACCGGAGGCCGAGCGGCAACACCAGGAAGTAGGCCATGGCGATGCCGCACAGGAACAGGAAGAAGGACGTCCAGATGGCCGGGATGACGTACTTCCTCTCCTCGTCGTGCAGCGCCGGCGACAGGAACGCCCAGACCTGGTAGGCGATGAACGGGAGGGCGAGCACGATGCCGACCACGACCGCGAGCTTGATGGTGATGACGAACGGGGTCGTGGGACTGGTGAACAGGAGCTTCTGATCGGGAATCAGGTGCCGAATGGGCCGCTCGAGCAGCACCAGGACATCCAGCTTGGTGACCAGGAACAGCCCGATGATGGCGCCGACCAGGAGGGCCGCGAGGCTCCAGATCAGTCGCCACCGGAGCTCCTCCAGGTGGTCGAGGAACGGCATGTCCGCCGTGCCGCGGGCCATCTACGCCTCGCCGCCCTCTTCCTCGCCACGGAACATGTCCACCTGGCCGACCGCTTCGTAACCGGCGCGGCGGACGAGCTCCCGAATCTCCTCCATGAACTCCGTCGTGTCCTGGAAGTTTCGATACACCGAGGCGAAGCGCACGAAGGCCACCTGGTCGAGACGCCGCAGCCGTCCCATCACCATCTCGCCGATGCGCAGGCTGCCGACCTCCCGCTCATCAGCCGCCTCGAGCGCGGACTCGATGTCGTCCACGAGCGCTTCCACGTCCGCCCGGGAGACGGGCCGCTTGGCGCACGCGATCTGGACGCTCTCGAGGAGCTTGGTCCGCTCGAAGGACTCGCTGCTTCCGTCCCGCTTACGAACCGTGAGCGGCTCTTCCTCCACCTGCTCGTAGGTGGTGAAGCGGCGCCCGCACGCCGTGCACTCGCGGCGGCGGCGGATGGCCCGGCCCCCGCGGCTGAGGCGGGAATCCACGACCCGGCTGTCCGGGTTCTGGCACCCCGGACACAGCATGGATCAGGACCTGGCGGCGGGTCTGTCGCCGCGGGAGGCGCCGGTCACATCAATCCTTGAGCTTGGCGAGCTGGCCCCTGGCCAGGCTGGCCTCTTCGCTGTCCGGGTACCCACGAACCACACGCGAGAAGTAGGTGCGGGCGTCCTGGACGTTCCCCTTCTGGAGCTCCAGCAGGCCACTCTTGTACAGCGCGGCCGGGGCGCGACGCGAGTTGGGGAAGAGCTGGAGCACTCGGGCGTACGCGTCGAGCGCCTTGTCGGCGTCCCCCTGCTGGGCGTACGTCTCGCCGACGTAGTACTGCGCGTCCGGCGCCAGCTGGTCGTTCGGGTAGTTCTTGAGAAAGCTCTCGAGGCCGCTGCGCGCGGTCCCGTACGCACCCCGGCGGTACTGCTGCATGGAGGTTCGGTACAGGTCGCCGGCCTGCCCCGTGCCGACGCTCTCGGCGGGCGCCTGGCCCGTCGGCGTCTCGTCGCCGCCGGCCGATGGCGGCGGCCCGCCGGCCGCCCCCGTGGTGTCGGCGGAGGCCCCGCCCCCTCCGCCGCGGAGGTCGGCCAGCATACGCTGGTTCTGACCCACCAGCGCCGTCACCTGTGCGAGCTGGTCCTGGAGGTCCTGAAAGCGTCGGTCCAGCTCGCCGCGTCCCGTCAGCGAGGCGCGCTCGCGCTGGCCCAGCGTGTCCAGGAGGGTGCTCCGGAGCGCATCGAGGCTCGCCGTGAGCGAGTCCTGGCGGGCACGCAGGGCGTGCATCTCCGCCAGCATCGTGGCCTCCATGTCCTGCAGGTCGCTCTTGGAGGCACACCCCGCCAGGAGGATGCTGGCGGCCACCAGGGCCGCCAGACTCCCCCCGCGCCAACCGGCTCCGGAGACCCTCACGCGCTCAATCCGATGAACCCGAGGAACCGAGGTTCTGGATCACGAAGTCGTCGCGCCGGTTCTGCGCCCAGGCCTGCTCGTCGTGACCGTTCGCGATCGGCCGCTCCTCCCCGAAGCTGATCGTCGTGAACCGGTCGGCCGGGATGCCGAGGTTGACGAGGTATTTCCTGGCCGATTCCGCGCGACGCTGGCCCAGCGCCAGATTGTACTCGTTGGAGCCCCGCTCGTCGCAGTTCCCCTGAATCTGGACCTGGAAGGTGGGATACTTCCGCAGCGCCTCCGCCTTCCTCTGCAGAACCTGCGCCGCCTGGTCGGTGATGTTGGACTTGTCGAAGTCGAAGTGGACGCGCTGGGCGATCGTCTCCACGGCGTCCAGGCGCTGGAGCTCCGTGCCGGCGCGGTCGGCGCAGGTGGTGCCCGAATACTGGCTCTGGGCCTGCTTGTACAGCGAGCGGGCCTGATCGTAGTTGCCGGCCGTCATGGCCGCGTTGGCCCGGTCGCAGAGCTGCGAGGCCTCGCGCTCGCGGGCGCGGCGGAGCGAGTCGGCCCGGGCGATCGAATCCTGCCGCGCCCGGGCGGCCGCCAGCGAGTCCTGGTTGACCTGGGGGCCCTGCTGCGGGGGCGGATTGCCGCCGCACGCCACGGCGGCGGCCAGGACGAGGGCCAAGGGGCTCAGTCGGAGGCTGCGACGCATCTGGGGCTCCTTTCGGTGTGGACGGCGGGTCCGGTGGGCCGGGGGCGGGCCCCGGATTCCGTGCTCTCCAAGACTTTCGTTCGCGCTCGCTGCGTCAAGCTATGCGGCCTGAAGGCCCTTGCCAACCGGGCCGCGGGGACACCGGCGCGCCTGGTGCCGGGCCGACGGCCGCAGAGGGGCGTCAGGGGCCGATGGGACCGGACCACGCCGGCATCTGGTCGATGTGGTTCTCCACCAGGCGACGTACGCGTCCGGTGACCGTATCGAGCACCCACAGCGCGTGGTATCCCTCGCGCGTGGAAGAGAATACGATGTGTCGACCATCGGGGGCCCAGGCCGGGTCCTCGTTGGAGCCCTTCGAGGTCAGCACACGCCGGTCGGAGCCGTCCGGGTTAACGGTGACGATCTGGAACACGCCATCCACCCAACCCTGGTAGACGATCCGGTCGCCCCGCGGCGACCAGTCGGGCGACGTAGCGTACCCCTGCTCACCGTATACGTAGCGGCTGATGAGACCCGGCCCACCGCCGCCCACGTTCTGCACGAACACCTGAGGCTCCCCGAGCGAGGTCGAGGTGAAGGCGAAGCGCGTCCCGTCGGGGGCGTAGGTGGGGTTGAGCGCGTCGCCTGGATCGGTGAACGTGAGGCGCGTCGTACAGCACAGTGAGGCGGCGTCCATCTCGAAGATGTCGCTGCCCTCACCGGCCGTGCGAGCGACGGCGATCTTCCGGCCATCGGGCCGGTAGACCGGTGTCAGGTTCACCCCCTTCACCGCCGAGACGATCCGCCGCCGACCCGTGCCCAGGTCCAGCTCGTAGGCATCGGGACTTCCGCTCACGTACGAGACGAACAGGAGCTTGTCTCCATCGGGCGAGAAGGCGGGCGAGTACACGATACTGCTGTCGTGGGTGACCCGGTGGAGGCCCTCTCCATCGCTGTCGACCATGTACAGGTCGGAAGAGCCGCCGTCGCCCGACTTCCTCCGAAAAGCGATCCGGGTCGCGGCCATGCCGGGCTCGCCCGTGGCCCAGTTGACCAGGGAGTCGGCGATGCGGTGCACCGCCATGCGGAAGTCCTCGCCGCTCGCCGAGGGCAGGGTGAAGGCCTCGACGTTGCGCAGGTTCCCGTACACGACGTCGTGCAGGCTCACGCGGAGGAGCGCGTGATCGGCCGGCCCCTGGAGCTGGGTGGCCACCAGCCACACCGCCCCGAGCTGGTTCCACAGCCCGTAGTTGATCGACCCGGTCGGGTGCAGCGAGTCCGGAACCGGAAGGAGGTCGAAACGATCCGAGTAGTCGAGGTCGGTACGCAGGATCGAGTCGATTCGTCCGGCCACCGCCGACAGGTCCGCCGTGCCCCCCACGCTGGCGGGCGGAAGAGCGAGGCCGGGCCGGTAGCCCGGCTTGTAGGTGATGCCCAGCCGGACCTGTCCTTCGCCGCCGCCCTGCCCCTGCGCGAACAGGTGGCCCGGCCGCGTCACGAGCGCCCCGGCCAGCACCGCCAGCGCCAGGGCGTACCGCGCCGCCCGCCTCAATACCCCGAGGGGTCGAAGAAGAAGGAGACCCTGAGCCGATCGCCGGGATAGGCCCTGGGCAGGGGACCGAACGCCTTGGCCCGGCCCGCCGCTTCCACGGCCCCGCGCGCCTCCAGGTCGAAGCCCAGGGCTCCGGACCTCTGCACCCATTCGATGTCGCTCACCGAACCGTCCCTGTGGATCACGAATGAGACTTCCGCCCGGAGCGCCTTGCCGTTGGAAGGTGGGCGCCAGTAGCGGTAGATCTGTCGGGTGATGTTCTGGAAGTAGGCCGGATACGGCGTGTTGGCCCCATCCACCTGCACGTTCACCGCCTCGTTTCCCTCCTTCTCCGAGCGCGCGGGCTCCTTGGAGGGAGGCATGGGAGGCTTCTTCTCGACCTGTGTGGCTTCCTTGACCTTGGGCTTCCTGCGCGTGGTGGGCTCGGGGGGAGGCGGCCGGTTCTCCTTCTCCGCCGTCTGGGCCGGAACCGGCTTCTCGCGCTCGGGGGCCTTGGGGGCCGAGGCCGCCACCAGCGTCACCCGATAGGTGGGGGGCGCCACCGGCGCCGCCATGGACCGGGCCGCGAACACGAACAGGGCGATCACGACACCGTGCAGCAGCAACGAGCCGCCCACGGCCATCGGGGGAAGCCTTCGCTCGTCGCGCTCCGCGCGCGGCTTCGACGGCTTCGGCATCGTCCGCCTCCCTCACCCTCCCCGTCGCTCCGGCTCCGGCTGCGCCACCAGGCTCACCGCCTGGATGTCCGCCTCCTTGAGCTTCCCGATCACCCTCAGCACGACTCCGTACGGCACCTTCGCGTCACCCTTCACGTACACCACCGGCGACTGCCGGCGCTTGATCACCTGCACGACGCTGGCATCGAACTCCTGCATGCTGACTTTCGTGTCGTCCAGGTAGATCTGCCCGTCGGCGTCGATCGTGATCACCACGCCTTCGGTGGTCTGGATCGGCGCGGCCGGCGCCTTCGGGACGTCGACCTGTACCCCTCCCTGGAGGATCGGTGCCGTGATCATGAAGATCACGAGCAGGGTGAAGGCCACGTCCACGAGGTTGGTGATGTTCACCTCGGCCTGCACCGGCAGGCCGCCGCTGCCGCCCAGGCGGTTGAAGCGTCGATGCCTCACGGCGCCCACCGCCCCGCGGGTCCGCTCCGTTTCCCGTTCCCGGCGGTCGTCACAGCCGGCCCTCGCGCGCCAGGGTGCCCACGAACTCGCTGGCGAAGCCCTCCAGCTCGCCCGCGAAGAGCCCGAGCTTGGAGGCGTAGTGGTTGTAGGCCATCACCGCGGGAATGGCCACGAACAGACCGGCCACCGTCGTGATGAGGGCCTCGGCGATCCCCGGGGCCACCGCGGCGATGTTGGCACTGCCCCGGGCCGAGATGCCGATGAACGAGTCCATGACGCCGACCACCGTGCCCAGGAGGCCGAGGAGTGGGCTCACCGAGCCGATGATGGCCAGCCACGGGAGCCCGTGGGCCAGCTCGTCACGCTCCTCGGAGAGCTCCTTCTCGAGGACCATCCACAGTGTCTCGAGCTGGGCGGGGGAGATGCTTTGCGAGGCGACCGTCTCCTTCGCGCCCCGGGCCAGGTCGGTGAAGAACTCGACCCCCTCCCGGAACAGACGCGTGTAGGCGGAGTCCTCGAGGTGGAGGAGAATCTGGCGCACCTCCTCCAGACTCCCGGCCCGCTCCATCCCCGTCACGAACGCGTCCCCCTGGCGGCCCACCTTCCGAAACTCGGACCACTTCCAGAAGATCAACACCCACGACACGATGGAGAACACAGCAAGCACGAGGAGGATGACCTTCGTGGGAGCCGTGGCCTGGAGCACCATCTGCCACGGGTTCGTGGTCAGGGGACCGGCGGCCGAGGAGCCTCCCGACTGCAGGGCCGCGCCCGCCGATTGCAGGGCGGCTCCCGCCGGCTGCACGGCGTTCCCCATGGCCCGGGCGGTGTCGCCCGCCTGCTGGGCCAGGGCGAGGACGGCCGCGGACAGTTCGAGCCCCATCATGCCGCCCCCCCGGAGAGCCACCCGTAGGTGGCACCGAGCCCCTCGGACAGACCGTGGCGGACCTCCCAGCCCGCCCCTCGGAGGCGTCCTGGATCGAGGGCGCTGCGCTCGAGCTCGCCCGGCCGGGCGGCGGCGTGCTCGACCGCGACCTCCCGACCGGCCACGTCCATGAGCGCATCGGCGAGTTCCAGAACGCTCGTCTCGGATCCCGTGCCCACGTTGAACGCCACGTCGTCGAGGAGGCCGGGCTCGGGGAGATCGAGATCGGTCAGGACCAGGTTGGCCTGCGCCACGTCGCCCACGTACACGTAATCCCGCGTCTGGAGACCATCCCCGAACACGGTCAGGGGCTCACCCCTCGAGATGCGGCCCGAGAAGATCGCCACCACGCCCGCCTCACCGTGCGGGTCCTGCCGGGGGCCGTAGACGTTGGAATAGCGGAGGGCGGCATACTCGAGCCCGTGCACCATCCGGTAGTAGTACAGGTAGTGCTCGCCGGTGAGCTTGGAGACCCCGTAGGGCGAGATGGGCCGCTTGGGCGCCGTCTCGCTGGTCGGGATGCGGTCCGCGGCCCCGTAGACCACGCCCCCCGAGGAGATGTAGAGCACCCGCCGCACGTCCGTGCGACGGGCTGCCTCCAGCAGGTTGAGCAGGCCCAGGATGTTGATCGAGGCGTCGAAGGCCGGGTCGGCCACCGACTTGCGTACATCGATCTGGGCTGCGTGGTGGTCCACGACCTCGAACTCGCGCTCCTCGAACAGCGGAAGGATGTCGTCCGAGCGAATGTCCATCTCGATCAGCTCGACGCCCTCGGGGACGTTCTCGCGGCGGCCGGTGCTGAGATCGTCGAGCGCGGTCACGCTCCAGCCGGCCGCCCGATAGGCCTCGCACACGTGCGAGCCGATGAAGCCGGCCCCCCCGGTGACCAGCACGCTCCTATCCGTCATCATCCTCTCCTCGTCCCATCCTCATCCCCGCATCCGATTCGGATCGAGCTCCATGTCGACGGCCGTCGACCTCGAACAGCCGCCGGGCCACCTCGAGATGCCGCTCCGCCTCCAACTCCTCGGCGAGCTCCCTCAGGCCCACCGTCGGGGCGTGCAGGAGCCGCTGAACGATGAGCCGGGAAGCGCCCACGATGCGCTCGCGCTCCTCCGGGCTCAAGCCGGAGACCCTGGACAACGCATCCGCCATCGTCTCGCTCCGGATCCTCTCGGCCCGCTCACGCATCTCCCGGATGATCGGCACCGCCTCGCGTGAGAGGAGCCAGCGCCAGAATTCGTCCAGCTCCTCGTCCAGCAAGCGTCCGGCCGCGCGGCCCTCCGCCTCGCGCGCCTCGACCGTGGCGTGCACCACCCTCTGCAGGTCGTCGATGTTGTACAGGAACACGCCCGGGAGGTCCCCCGCGGCAGGCTCCACGTCCCGCGGGAGGGCGATGTCCACGATGACCAGCGGCCGTCCTCCCTGTCCCCGGGACGCGCGGAGGGCATCCGCCGTCACGATCGGGTGCGGGGCCGAGGTCGAGGTGAGGACCACGTCCACCTTCCGGAGCGCTTCGGGAACCTCCAGGTAGGGCAGCGCGCGCACGCGATCGCTGGCCATCCGGGCCACGACCTCCTCGGCCCGCCTCAGGGTGCGGCTCGTCACGACCGCGTCCGAGATGCCGCGGTCGAGCAAGCTACGAAGCGTCTCCTCCCCCATCTCCCCCGCGCCGATCACGAGAGCGCGACGGCCATCCATCGCCCCGAACACCTTCAGCACCAGCTGTACCGCCGCGGCCGGGACCGAGGCGGCGCCCTCCCCGATGGCGGTCTCAGAGCGCACGCGGCCTCCTACGGCGAGCGCGCTCTGGAAGAGCCGGTGCAGCACGAGGCCGACCCCGTCCGGGCGCGCCTCGAGAGACATCCGGTACGCCCGCTCCACCTGGCCCTGGATCTGTGGCTCTCCAACCACCATGGAGTCCAGGCCGCAGACCACCCGGAACAGGTGCCGGGCCGCGTCCCGGTCGTGGAGACGGTAGAGGAACGCGTCGACGGCTCCCGGCTCCAGCTCCGAACGGTGCGCCAGCATGCCCGTTACCGACCGCTCGGCGAGGTCGAGGTCCTGGCCCGTCACATAGCACTCGGTCCGGTTGCACGTACTGAGCACCACGCACTCGTCCACCGCGGGGACGGAGAGCATGCGCTCCAGGGAGGCCCGAATGTCGGTCTCCGGCACGTAGAGCTTCTCGCGCAGCTCGATGGGCGCCGTCCTGTGGTTGACCCCCACGACGGTCAGTCCCACGCACACCCCCCGACACGCATCGTCACAGGAACACGCCCCGGGGCCCCACCACCAGCACCCGGAGCACGACGAAGACCAGGGCCGAGACGATGAAGGCACCGGCGCTCGCGACGGCGGCGGGCTCGCCCCGCCATCGGGGCTTGAGCCGCACCAGGATCGCGACCAGGTAAGCCAGCCACGTCACTACACCGAACGTGACCTGGGGATCGCCCAGGGCGAGGCCGCGTCCGTACGTGAGCGTCCAGCTCCATCCCGCCAGCAGCCCCAGCGTGAGTCCCGGGAAGCCCAGCAGGAGACCCAGGCGATTCAGCTTCTCGAGCACCTCGAGGGACGGGAAGAACCGGAACACGGAGCCGAAGCTCTTCCGCTTGAGGGCCCGAAACTGGAGCAGGTACATGGCGGCGGCCGCCGACCCCAGCACCAGTCCGGCGCATCCCAGGAACACGACGGTGACGTGGAAGACGAACCACGGACCGCGGAAGGCGGTGCCCAGAAAGACCGGCCGGAGGCCCACGGCCACGGCCAGGCCCAGGAGGGCGATGACGACGGGAAGGACGACGAGTACCGAAGGGCGGCGCTCGGGCCGGATGGCCGCGCCGAGGACGAGGAGCGCGATGGCCAGGGCCAGGCTCGAGGACGCCGGTCCCATGCCGATGAGAGGGAGGGACCCGTACCGCGCCACGAAGGCCACCAGGCCGGCCACGTGCACGCCCACCGACGCGACGGCCGTACGCCAGCCGGTCGTCTCCAGCGATCCCACGCCGGAGTTGAACGCGCGCAGCAAGAGACCCCAGGCGCCCAGGTACCCCAGGAGGGCGACGAGGTGGAGGGCAAGGATCACCGGAGCCGGGCGGACCTCCTCCGCCCGATGTGAGACGGAGGCGACGGGAGCCGGGCGGGATCTTGGACGTCGCGGGAGCGGCCGCTCCCGGCGCGAGGATCCGGCTCGGTCACCCGCCTCCCCCGCTCAACCGCCGGAAGGAACCGGACGGCTGATCAGGCGCGCCGGGGCGTCCGGAGCGCTGCCCACGTCCCGCGTGGCCACCACCCGGGCGGAGGCGGTGTGCTCCATGGTGCGGATGACCCTCACCACGCTGAGTCCGCTGGAGGCGGGCGCGGACGAGGGCTGGTTCTCGTGCCGGGAGAAGATGGTGAACTCGTCCCCCGTGTGGACGCCATCGGCGGCCCCACGGTCCAGGAACACCACGTCCTCGGTGCTGAGGAGCGGCTGCTCGGTCTCGAAGCCGAGGAGGTGAGCCACCATGCCATCCTGCACGGGCTCGAGCGCCGCGCCCGGGCTGACGTAGGATCCGGCCGGAATGAGCGGGTCGCCCACCTGGTAGTCCCCGAACACCGTCTGAACGACGGCCCGCGCCGAGTCCCCCTGGACCGAGGTCACGCGCACGAGGCCCATGGAGGCATACTGCCACCCGGCCTTCCCTCGCATGACGTCGGGGCGTATGGCCTGGAGGAGCTCTCCCTCCTGCACCGACAGCCCGCCCAGCGAGATGACGATCCGGTCGTACGGTCGCACCGAGGGCGGAAGCTCCAGATCCAGCGGGTTCTCGACGATGATCCGGCTGGTGATGGCGCGCGGCGCCACCGAGGCGGGCGGGGCCACGAAGCTGGCCCGGTAGTAGTCACTCGGCGAGACGAGGTCCGGCGGCGTGACCTTCTCCATCGAAAGGGTGCTCACGTGGATCGTGACGTCCGGGGAGCGGTCGAAGATGCTGGGACCCGAGAACGCCTCCGAGCGCTCCTGCGGCTGGGCCGCGTTGGGCTGGGGCCCCGTGGCCGCGGTAGGCGCCCGGGAGGGCGTCGCCGGCCGCTCGGGAGCCTGCCCGGCACCCATCGGTTGCTGGGCCACCCGCGTGTGGTCCTGGCCCGCCGGCGGAATGCGGAACTCCTGGCCGGGGTAGATCCAGTGCGGGTCGTTGATCAGCGCGCGGTTGAGCTGGAAGATCGCCGGCCACTGAAACGGATTCGACAGGTACCGGGCGGCCAGGTCCCACAGCGTGTCGCCCTTCTTGACCACGTGGGTTCGGCCGGCCTGCTGCGCCGCCGCCGGCCCGGCGACAGCGAGCGCGAGGAGCGCCAGCACGATCGATACGAGGCTCGTCGACCCGGTGCCGATCCCGGAGCGGGAGAGTGCCGTTCCCCTGTCAGTGGTCTTACGCATAAGCCCATCTTCCGCACGGAGTTGCGCCATGTCCGCCTGCGACCGTGCCGGCAGACGCCGCGGCGCGGAGGGCGAAGGTCGCGAACCCGGGCCCCTGAGCCCGTGGAAAGATCGGCCGGGGCGGGGCCGCGCGCAATCGCCGGTCGCGCCAGCCCGGGTGCTGAGCAGGTCCCATGCGCGCCCGAGGCCGGCGCCGGGCCTGAAGTCTCAAGTCACTGTAAGAAACGTGACTTACGACGATCGCGCTTCGCGAACGAGCCGGGGGTCCCGAGAGCGGCCCCATGGCACATCGCGGCGACCTGTGCAATCCATGCACACGCCGGCAGAATTTCCGGCCCCGGCCGAGGCGTCGGCCGCGGGTCAGAAGGGGAGGTCGTCCTCCCCCATGAGGGCCTCGCTCGAGAAGTCCGAATAATCCTCGTCCGATCCCGACTCCGGCTCTCCGCGTGAGGAGCGACCCGTCGTGGGCGCACCATCACCCCGTCCCCCCAGCATGATCATCTCGCGAGCCCGGATCTCGGTCGTGTACCGCGTCTGTCCGTCCTGGCCCTCCCACTGCCGATATTCGATGCGACCCTCGACGTAGACCCGGTCACCCTTCTTCAAGTAGCGCTCACAGATCTCCGCCAGCTTGTCCCACGCCACGACGCGGTGCCACTCGGTCTTCTCCTGCGCCTGTCCGCTGCGGTCGGTCCAGCCGCGACTGGTGGCCACGGAGAGCGTGGCGACCCGCGTGCCGGACCCGGTCGAGCGGACCTCCGGATCGGCTCCGAGATTGCCGATGATCATCGCCTTGTTGAGGCTGCGCGACATACGGACCCTCCGAGGGGTGACGCCAGGTGATCGGTGTGTGCGGATGCGCCGCGAACCGGCCCGCAACCGACGCGCGGCGCGGCCAAACTAGGAGCCGCCGACCGCGCGTGTCAACGAGCCGGACGACGTGCCGTTACGCCTCCGACGGGTCGATCGCGAGCCGAAGCACGAGCGCGTCCTCCCGCGGCGATCGGTAGTAGCTCCGACGCCTGCCGACGGCTCGAAATCCCTGCGACGCGTACACGCGCCGCGCTGCGACGTTGGAGACCCGGACCTGGAGATAGAGGTCCGTGACGCCGCGCTCTGCGGCCGCCTGCCGCACGGCTTCGATCAGCGCGCGGCCGATCCCCTGCCGCCGGGCCGAAGGCTCCACCGCCAGGTCGGCCAGCTCCGCCTCCGGTCCCACGAACCACGATGCGGCATGGCCCACCACCCGGCCCTCGCGCTCGGCGACCAGGAGCAGCGCGTCCGGACGCCCGAGCAGGCTCCGGAAGGCCCGCTCCGACCAGGGGGTCGGGAACGAGGCGCGCTCCACGGCCACCACGGTCGGCAGGTCCGCCTCGCGGAGCTCGCGGATCGCGAGCTCCGGCCCGTCCGCCTTCCAATCCCGATCGAGCTCCGAGGCCACGTCACCCGCCCGCGTTCGCACGAGTGCCGTCAGACCCCACGCTCGGCTCCGGAGGCCCGCGCGTAGGTGGGCTCCCAGGCCGCCCGGTCGGCGACCCGTCCCCGGCCGCGGGCGCGCCACGCCAGCTCGAGTAGCGCCGCCGCCCGGGGATGGGCATGGAGCGGGGAGAGGAGCCGACCGCCCCGCGACTCGATCAGTTCGCGGTTCCGGAGCGCCCCCCCACCCGCGAAGCTCCACGCCGCCACGCCCCCCGGCAGCTCCGCCAAAACCTCCCCGATCGGGGCCGCGTGAGGCCCGAGCCGGGCCGTTGCGGGCGGCGGCTCCTCCCAGGCGGCCGCGTACACCTCGTCCCGGCGGGCGTCGAACAGGACGCACACGGAGCCGGCCACGCCCGTGCCGGCCGCGACCGCTTCGAGACTCGAGAACGCCAGCAGCTCGGCATCCCGCGCGGCACACAGACCCTTGGCGAGCGACGCCGCGATCCGTACGCCCGTGAACGACCCGGGTCCCGCTCCCACCACGACCGTCTCCAGCCCCCCGGGCCCGGACCCCGACCGGGACAGGAGGCGCTCGATCTCGGGCAGCACGGTCTCCGAGTGGTCGGCGCGCACGGACAGGGAGCTCTCGGCCACCAGCTTCCCGTCGCGCGCGAGAGCGACACTTCCCAGACGCGTGCTCGTGTCCAGCGCCAGGGTCAGCACGGCGATTCCGTGGGCTGGGGGACCGCCGGGACCTCCGGGGCGCATCCGAGCGCGCGCGCCCGCACCCGGCGGCGCCTCCCGCCCTCGACCGGCGCGAGGTCGATCTCCCAGCGGTCGACCGGCAGCCGTCCTGCGGCACGATCCGCCCACTCGACGAAGGTCGCCTGGCCCGACATCAGGATCTCATCCCAGCCGAGCCGGTCCAGCTCGGCCGGCGACTCGATGCGGTAGAGGTCCAGATGGTGGAGCGTGTCGCCAGCGGCCAGCCGGTGCGGGTGGTGGAGCGTGTAGGTGGGACTCCGGGCCGCCTCGAGCGCGCCGGCGCCGAGGCTCGCGGCCCGAACCAGCGTGGTCTTCCCGGCCCCGAGCGGGCCGGTGAGGGCGACCAGGACGCCGTGCTCGACCGCCTCCTTGCCCAGCGCCTCGCCCCAGCGCTCGAGCCCCGCTCGGTCCAGGCACAGGTCGATCCCGGCCGGGCTCATCCTCCGCCATCCGAGCCGGTCCTTCGGATGGCCGAGATACGCGAGCGAGGGGCCCGCCGCTCGCCCTCCTCCATCGATGCCTTCACGTCGAACAGCTCGTCCCGGAGGCGCGCGGCCCGCTCGAAGTCCAGCGACTCGGCCGCTTCCCGCATCTCGGTCTCGAGCACCCGGACGAGCTCGCCGGGGGTGAGGTCCTCGTAGCGCTCCTTCGCCTCCCGTACGGCCGAGGGGGCGGGACCGCGCGCGTCCGCCACCGATGTCGAGAAGCGGATCTGGTCTACGGACTTGATGATCGAGCGCGGCTCGATCCCGTGCTCCTCGTTGTAGGCGGCCTGTACCTCGCGCCGACGGTCGGTCTCCTCCAGGGCGCGCCGCATCGAGGCCGTTACGCGGTCTGCGTAAAGAATGGCCGTCCCGTTGAGATTGCGGGCGGCGCGCCCGATGGTCTGGATCAGGGACGTCTCGGAGCGCAGGAAGCCCTCCTTGTCCGC
>CAYXHP010000148.1:0-127928 GCA_964465015.1 uncultured Gemmatimonadota bacterium | reverse complement strand
CAGATTTACAGTCTGCTCCGTTTGGCCGCTTCGGTACCCCACCGCGGGCCCGGCCTCCCGCATCGCGGTGCGGTCGCCGGGCGCGTCCGACGGGCCGGACCCGCCGGGGCCCTCCCTGCTCGCGAGTGAGCTGACGGTGGGACTCGAACCCACAACCTTCGGATTACAAATCCGATGCTCTACCGATTGAGCTACGTCAGCAACGGGAGATCTCTATCATAGAATTCGTGGCGGAGCGTGTCAACGTATGCGAGACCGCACCTCCACCGGACCCGCCGCCCTCCCCGGCCGGCCGGCGCCGCGAGCATGACCGCGCCGGGTTCAAGGGGTGGAGGCCGCCTCGGTGCCCGCCCGCTTCCAGCGAGTGCCGTCGGCCGTGTCCTCGAGCACGAAACCGCGGGCGGCCACCTCGTTGCGGATCGCATCGGCGCGCGCGAAGTCGCCCTCGGCCCGCGCCCTGCGCCGCTCCTCGATGCGGGCTTCGAGCCAACTGGCCGTCTCCTCCGATACCCCGCTCCGCTCTCGCTCACGCAGCGACAGGACCCCGAACACGGCATCGAAGTCCTCCAGGAACGACAGGCCCGCCGCGCATCCCGCCGTCCCGGCGCTGCCGCCGTCCAGCGCCGCGTTGGCGTCGCGAACGAAGTCGAACACCGCCGCGAGGGCCCCGCTCACCGACAGGTCGTCGTCGAGCGCCTCCTCGAACTCCCGTCGAGCCCGGCTCGCCGCCGCCTCGATCGGGTCGGTGTCGTCGTGTGCGGCATCGCCGCCGCCGTCTCCACCGCCGCCGTGGGCGTCCTTCGCCCCGATCGGGCCCGCCGACATCTCCCGCAGCCGGGTTCCGAGGTCGAGCACCCGCTCCACCGCCCGGTCGGCCTGGCGGAGCCCGTCCGCGGTGAAGTTGAGCTGGCTTCGGTAGTGGGCGCTCAGCAGGAGGTACCGGATCGCCGAGGGCCGGTGTCCCTGCGCGGTGAGGTCGGGGATGGTGTAGTAGTTCCCCTCCGACTTCGACATCTTGCCGCCCTCCACCAGGAGGTGCGCTGCGTGGAGCCAGAAGCGCGCGAAGGTCCTCCCGGTGGCCGCCTCGGACTGGGCGATCTCGTTGGTGTGGTGCGGGAAGATGTTGTCCACCCCACCGGTGTGGATGTCGAGGGTCGGGCCCAGGTACTCCATGGCCATGACCGAGCACTCCAGGTGCCAACCCGGCCGTCCGGGCCCCCAGGGAGAATCCCACAGCGCGACGCTCCCCTCGTCCTCGCGGCTCCCCCCCTTCCACAGCACGAAGTCCCGCGGGTCGTCCTTCGAATACTCCTCGTCCCCACGCGCGCGTCCGGCGCTCCGGAGCGCCGTGGGATCGAGTCGGGCGAGCTTTCCGTAGTCGGGGAACCGATCGATGGCGAAGTACACGGACCCGTCTGCCTCGTAGCAGTAGCCTCGCTCCTCGAGCTTCCGCACGAGCTCGATCATGGCCGGCACGTGCTCGGTGGCCCGCGGGTAGTGCTCGGCCCGCTCCAGACCCAGCGCATCCCAGTCCTCGAAGAAGCCCTCGATGACCGGCCCCGTGACCTCCTCCAGGGTCGTGCCACGCTCGACCGCTGCCCGGATCGTCTTGTCGTCCACGTCCGTGAGGTTCATGACCTGGGTCACGCGCCAGCCCTTCCACTCCAGGTAGCGGCGCAGCAGGTCCTCCCACGTGAACGTGCGGAAGTTCCCCACGTGCGCGCGGTCGTAGACGGTCGGACCGCACGTGTACATGCGCACGTGTCCCTCTTCGGCGGGCTCGAACTCGCGTGGCGCCCGCTCCAGGGTGTCGAACAGTCGGAGCGTCATGCCTCCCCGCTATCCCGCCACGGGCGAAGCGCCGGCCGCCTCGCCGGCCATCGTCGGGACGGCGCCGTCGGGCATCTGTCCGCGTCCCCAGTAGAGGGTGCGGTGCGGGAACGGGATCTCGATGCCCTCCTCGTCGAAGCGGTTCTTGATCCGCCGCCTGAGCTCGCGCGCCACGTCCCACTGCTTGAGCGGCAGAGTCTTGGCCATGAAGCGGATCACCACGGCGCTGTCATCGAAGCTCTCGACGCCGGGGACGACCGGCTCCTCGACGAGGAGCGGACGCCACCCGGGATCGGACCACAGGGCGGCGCCGACCGAGCGCAGCACCTCCATCACCCGGTCCACATCCTCCGCGTAGGCGACGCCGATCTCGAGCACCGCCCGCGACCAGCCCTTGGTGAGATTGCTCACCTGGTGGATCTCCCCGTTGGGGATGGTGTGGAGAACGCCGTGCACGTCGCGGAGGACCACCACGCGCATGGTGACCTTCTCCACCTGGCCCGCCGTGCTCTCGTTGATCCGGATGACGTCCCCGACCTGGTACTGCCCTTCCACCAGCATGAAGAAGCCGCTGATCAGATCCCGGACCAGAGCCTGGGCACCCAGGGAGAGCGCGATGCCCAGCACGCCCACGGCAGCGGTGAGCGGTCCGGCGGCGTTGGGCACGAAGACCGACAGGATCGCCACGCCGGCCAGGATCGTCAGCGCCACCGAGCTGGCGTTGCGGACGATCTGCGCCAGCGTACGGCCGCGTTGCTCGCGTGCCGAGAGCACCCCCGAGCCGCCCTCGACCACCGAGCGCTCCAGCCGGCGGGTCACCACGACGACGCCGCGGTAGAGGATCCAGGCGGCGAGGAGGACGAGGCCCACCTTGAGGAGCCGGTCGCCCCAGCCCTCGCCCAGCGTGGGCAGCCTCAGTGCGGCCAGCTCGGAGAAGATCGCGCCCGGTGAGCCCGCGCTCATCCCGGCGTTCCCCCCGGACCGGCGTGGGCGTCCTCGCCGCGCGCCGTGGCCGGGGAGGACGTCGTGTCCGCCGGTGATCCGGGCCGTCCCCCGGTGGTGTCCGCCGGGAGGGGCCGGGCTCCCATCGTATCGGCCGGGAGCGGGGGCGCCCCGGTCGTGTCCGCGGCGCCCGGAGCCAGGAGCGTGTCGGTGGCCGCGGTGTCCGGCACCACGCTGCCCAGCGTCCCCTCGCGCCAACTCCGGAAGGCGCTCATCCGATCGGGGTGAGCGGTCTCCCATGCGCCCCGACATCCGGAGAGCTCCGAGTCCTTCAGTTCCATCAGCATCGCCGGAAGGTGACCGGCGGCCCGGGCGAACGCCATCCCGTCCACGGGAGGGAACGGGGGTCCGCCGTAGAGCGTCCGAGACACGATCCAGCCGTCCAGGAACGAGGAGATGCGCTGAACCTCCCGCCGCACGACTTCCTCGCAGTCGGTGGCCGGACCCTGGTTCCGCACCGACTGCATCTTCTCGACGGCGTAGTTGGCGTAGGCCCTCGACATCTCCCGGAGGTTGGAAGGCGTGGCCACCCGGACCGCGGAGTCGCTACGCACGCGCACGGCGATCCAGGGGTAGGCCCGTCCCGGGTGCGCCCGCGTGGCCGCGGGCCCCGCGCCCGTGTAGTACACGACGTGTGGATCGATCTCGAGCAGGTCCCGGAGACGCTCGGCGTCGGTCATCATCCGGCGCAGCGTGTCCAGCTGGAAGGTCAGCGTATCGCCGGAGGGGAGGCCGATGGCACGCTGAGCGTGTGCCGCCGACGGCAGGACACCGAGCAGGAGGAGTGCGAGGCCCCCGACGATCCGCCCGACACCCGCTCCGGGCGGGAGCGCCGCCGGAGCCCTGCGGGGCGTCAAGTCCTGCCCAGACCCCGGCCCGGACCGGGCGGCTCGTCCTCTCCCGGTCGGTCGAGGAGACCGGCGAACCGGAGGACATCGTCCCCGGCGTGCCCGAGAAGCTCCTGCTCGCGGGCGAGGACCCGCTCCGAGATGTCCGCCACGGAGCTCTCCCCCGTCCATCCCTCCTCGACGACGTCCCACCCGAGCTCCTGGGCGATCTGGTGCGCCACGTAGGCGCAGCAGAAGATGTCGTCCAGGTAGCCGTACGCCCCGACCTTCTCCTCGGGGATCACGTCGTTGGGGCTCACCAGGTAGGCCAGCGCCGCGTCCACCAGGAGGCGGTGCTGCCGGGTGAGCCGCGGGTCGTTGAGCAGGTGGAACATGAGCATCGCGTAGGCCGGGGCCAGCAAGACGACGTCCCGGAGCGTGCCGGCGTAGCGACCCACCTGGTCCTTCAGCACCTGCAGATAACCCTGCATGATCATAGGGCTCGGGCCTCCTGGCTCCGGAGATGAACGATCCACGTCCCGGTCCTCCTCACCACGCCTCACCGTCCTGTCTCCCGTTCCACTAACACACCCGAACTCCCTCGACGATCCGCTCCGGTCTACTCGACCGTGACACTCTTGGCCAGGTTCCGCGGCTGATCCACGTCGCACCCGCGGCGCACCGCGATATGGTAGGCCAGGAGCTGGAGCGGCACCACCGTCAGGATCGGCTGCAGCATCTCCACGGTGCGGGGCACCGTGATCAGGTGGTCCACCCGGTCCTCCAGCTCGTGGTTGTCTTCCGAGGTGACCGCGATGAGACGGCCGCCCCGCGTGCGGACCTCCTCCACGTTCGAGAGCACCTTCGCGTACACCGAGTCGGTGGGCGCGATGACGATCACCGGCATGTTCTGATCGATGAGGGCGATCGGTCCGTGCTTCATCTCCGCCGCGGGATAGCCCTCGGCATGGATGTAGCTGATCTCCTTCAGCTTGAGCGCGCCCTCCAGCGCCACCGGGAAGTTCGGGCCCCTGCCCAGGTACAGCGCGTTCCGGGTGTCCGCGTAGGCCTCGGCCACCTTCCGGATGGCCTCCTCCTGTTCGAGCACGCTGCGGAGCTGCGCGGGAAGCGCTCGCAGGGCGGCCACCATCTCGCGCCCCTGGAGGATCGACATGCCGCGCTGACGGGCCAGCATGAGCGTGAACAGGGCGAGCACGGTGAGCTGCCCGGTGAACGCCTTGGTAGAGGCCACGCCGATCTCGGGGCCGCTGTGCGTGTAGACGCCGCCGTCCGTCTCGCGCGCGATCGTCGAGCCCACCACGTTGACGATCCCCATCGTGGTCGCGCCCCGGCGACTGGCTTCCCGGACCGCAGCCAGCGTGTCGGCCGTCTCGCCCGACTGCGAGATGGCCACGAACAGCGTGTCCTCGTCTATGACCGGGTTCCGGTAGCGGAACTCCGAGGCGTACTCGACCTCGACCGGGATCCGCGCGTACTCCTCCAGCATGTACTCGGCCACCAGCGCCGCATGCCAGCTGGTGCCGCACGCGGAGAGCACGATGCGGTCCGTGCGGTCCAGCGCGTCGGCGATCTGCCGGAGTCCGCCCAGGCGCGCCGTGCCCTCTTCCTCGAGGATGCGGCCGCGCATGGAGTCCTCGACCGTGCTCGATTGTTCGTGGATCTCCTTGAGCATGAAGTGATCGTACCCGCCCTTCTCGATCCGACCGAGGTCCCAGGAGATGTGGCTCACCTCCTTCTCGATCGGACGCGGCGGACTGGCCGGATCCCACGAGTTCATGTCGAGGGTCGCATAGCCGTCGCGCCGTAGGACGGCGAGCTCGCCGTCCTCGAGATAGACGACCTTGCGCGTGTGACCGAGGATGGCGGCCACGTCCGAGGCCACGAGCGTCTGCCGGTCTCCGTCCTCGGCGATCCCGATGACGAGAGGGGAGCCCTTGCGCGCGACGACCAGCTTGTCCGCGTCCAGGGCGCTCAGCACCGCGAGGCCATACGTCCCGTCCACCTGCGTCAGGGCCGCGGCCACCGCCTGCTCGAGGTTCCCCTCGAACGCCTCCTCGATGAGATGGGCCATGACCTCGGTGTCGGTCTCGCTCCGGAAGACGTGGCCGAGCTCCTCGAGCTTGGCGCGCAACACGTCCGCGTTCTCGATGATGCCGTTGTGGATGAGAGCCAGGTGGCCGTCACAGTCGGTATGCGGGTGTGCGTTGATCTCGTTGGGCGCCCCGTGGGTGGCCCAGCGCGTGTGAGCGATCCCCACGGTCCCCGATAGCGGCTCGGCCTCGACCAGCCGGTTCAGACGGCCGATCCGCCCGGCGACCTTCCGGATCTCGAGTCCGTGGCCGTTGGACACGGCGATCCCGGCCGAGTCGTAGCCCCGGTACTCCAGTCGCTTCAGGCCCTCGAGAAGGAAGGCCGTGGCGTCACGCGATCCGATGTACCCTACGATTCCACACATACGTGTCCCCGAGAGGGTCCAGGTTCATCGATGTCCATACCTCCTACCCCGCCGCCGCGGAGGGATCCCCGGCAAAGTCCGCCACCCGGGCCAGTGCCCGGGTGGTCAATGCGTCGGCCTCATCCGGGGTGCGCGCCTCGGCGATGACGCGCAGGATCGGCTCGGTGCCGGAGGGGCGAATGTGCACCCAGCGCCCGAGCTCCGGCCAGTCGAGCCGCAGGCCGTCCTGCCGGTCCTCCGTGACGTCCGGTCCCGCCTCAGAGCGCAGGGCTCCGTACAGCTCTTCGAGATCCCCCTCCGGCCGCGGCACCTTGCGCTTGGCGATGGCGTAGCTCGGCCGCTCCTCCAGCCACGCCCCGAGCGTCGTCAGCTCCGACGCGAGGAGCCCGAGCACGAGGGTCGCGGCGAGAGGGGCATCGCGCGTGAGGTGCAGCGACGGCAACATCACGCCGCCGTTCCCCTCGCCTCCCACGACCGCCCGCGACTCTCGCATGCGCCGCGCCACGTTGGCCTCACCGACCGGAGCCAGAACGATCGGCTGACCGAAGCGCGCCGCAGCGTCGGCGATCACGCGGCTCGAGGACAGGTTCGTGACCACCGGCCCCGGCGTCCGCGCCAGGACGTACTCGACGGCCATGGCGAGCGTCCAATCCTCTCCGACGGGCCTGCCATCCTCGGCCACGAGCGCCAGTCGGTCCACGTCCGGGTCCACGGCGAGGCCGATGTCCGCACGCGTCTCTCGGACCAGCCGCCCCAGTCCTTCCAGGTTCTCGGGCAGCGGCTCGGGAGGGCGCGGAAACCGGCCGTCGGGCTCGAGGTCGCGCCCCTCCACCCGGCACCCGAGCTCCTCGAGGAGGAGCGACATGATCGGGCCGCCGGCGCCGCGCACCGTGTCCAGAGCGACGACCATTCCCGCGGCCCGGATCGCCTCGACGTCCACCAGCGCGAGGTCCAGGATGCGCTCGACGTGGTGCTCGACGGCCCCGGACCGCGCACCGCGACTCCCCAGACCGTCCCAGCCGGCATAGCGGGCGCCCTCCCGGTAGAGCTCGGCCACCCGTCGGCCGTCCTCGACCGACAGGAACTCGCCGGCCTCGCTGGCCAGCTTGAGACCGTTCCATGGCACGGGGTTGTGGGAGGCCGTGATGATCACGCCCCCGGCCGCCTCCCGATCGTCCTGCACGGCCAGCAGGGACGTGGGGGTCGGCGCGAGCCCGAGGTCCACGACCGGCCAGCCCGAGCTCCGCAGGCCGGCCGCCACCGCGTCAAGAAGGAGATCCCCGGACGTGCGGCTGTCCCGTGCCACGAGGACCCGGGTACCGGACGCGGACGGCCGCTCCGAGAGGAAGGTCCCGTACGCGGCACCGAAGCGAGCCGCCACGTCGGGCGTGAGGCCCGCACCCACCACGCCGCGAATGCCCGAAGCGGAGACGATCAGCGGCTCGTGCATGCTCCGGAGTCATCGTCAGGGTGCGGAGGCGGCCATGGGCGGCGAGGCCGGCCCGGCCGGGAACTGCGTGGAGACTAAAGAAGTCGGCGCACCTCCGTCAACCTGTGCGGGGGCGCCGCCGAAGCGCCCCCGGGCGGCTCCGGGGCCGCACCGGAGGAGGTTCGCGAGGACCCGATTCGTCCGAGATCGTGGTGACCGCATCCTTCGCCGCCGCCGCCCGTGCCCGGCGCTCGCAACCCAGCCTCCGCACGAGCCGGTGCACGTGCGTGGGCCCGACCGTGGAGGCCGCGAAGCCACGTCCCCAGCGCGCCGGCCACCCCCAGCGGACCATCGACGCTCCGCTGCCACCCATGAGCCTCCGGGCCAGGTCTCCGACCGAGCCGCCGGGTCCGAAGCGCACCAGCAGCCTCACGCGGTCGGTCGACACCTGCACCTCGAGCGGCTCGGCATCCAGTCGGCGGCACAGCGCGATGAGCTCCCGTTCCAGCATCGCCGCCCGCCGCTCGTCCAGGAACGGCAGCCCCCCGAGCGTTGCCCAGGCGATCTGCGCATACAGCCGGTGGGCGGCCGTCCTCCTCCGGTGCTCGCCCGTGTCCGACCCGCCCGTTCCCCTCTTCCCCAGCCCGGCCATGGCCCCAGCCTCCCGGACACCCTCATCGGGGGATCACGGGACGGGGCCGCGGGGCAGCGCCACCCGGCTCGCGGCCCGAGCGGGCGTGGTGCTAGCTTGGTCCCGCCGCGGGCCGCCGCGGGCCGGGGCCGAGAGCTCGGCGCGCGGGGTCGCACACGCCGGCGCCGCGCAGGAGCACGACACCACGACGGCACACGGGGGTGGCATGCAGACACGATCGAACGACGGGTTCGGAACGCGCGCCGTGCACGCCGGTCAGCGGCCGGATGCCGCCTCGGGCGCCATCATGACACCGATCTACCAGACCTCCACCTATGTGCAGGAGGCGGTCGGTCACCCGCGGGGCGGCTTCGAGTACGCCCGCGTCACCAACCCCACCCGATCGGCGCTCGAGGCCAACCTGGCCTCTCTCGAAGGAGGCACCCACGGCGCGGCCTTCGCCTCCGGGCTCGCCGCCATCGAGGCCATGGTCAAGGCGACCCTGAGCGGGGGCGACCACGTGGTGTGCGGCGCCAACGTCTACGGCGGCACCGAGCGCATGTTCAGGACGGTGTGGGCCCGGTTCGGCGTCCGGTTCAGCTTCGTCGACAGCTCCGATCTCGACGCCGTGCGCGGCGCGATCACGGACGACACCCGCCTCGTCCACATGGAGACGCCCACCAACCCGACCATGGCGCTGTGCGACATCGCGGCCTGCGCCGAGGCGGCCCACGCCGCCGGCGCGCTCCTCTCGGTGGACAACACCTTCGCCACCCCGTACCTGCAACGCCCCCTGGCGCTGGGCGCCGACATCGTGGTGCACTCGACGACCAAGTACCTGAACGGGCACAGCGACGTGATCGGGGGCGCGGTCCTCACGAGCTCGGACGAGGTGGCCGAGGGGCTGCGCTACCAGCAGAAGTCGACCGGGGGAGTGCCCGGTCCGATGGACTGCTGGCTGGTCCTGCGGGGGACCAAGACGCTGCACGTGCGCATGCGCGCGCACTGCGAGAACGGCCAGCGGGTGGCCGAGTACCTGGACGGGCACCCGGCTGCCGGGACGGTCCACTATCCGGGCCTACCCTCGCACCCGCAGTACGACCTGGCCAGGCGTCAGATGTGTGCCGCTGGAGGCATGTTGAGCGTAGAGATGGGCTCGGCCGAGCGCGCCGCCGCGTTCGCGGGTGCCACCCGCCTGTTCGCACTGGCCGAGAGTCTGGGCGGGGTGGAGAGCCTGATCAGCGTGCCGGCGGCGATGACCCACGCCTCGATGCCCGAAGAGCGCCGGCGGGAGATCGGTCTCACCCCCGGCCTGGTTCGTCTGTCGGTCGGCATCGAGGAGATCGACGACCTCCTGGCCGACCTGGAGCAGGCGCTGGAGGCGGTGGGTCCGGCCTAGGGCGGAGGAGCCGTCCGGGGTCGAGCGGCCGGCGGGGCCGCGGTCCACGGAACTGTGGCCCCCCGGCGCCGAAGGGGACCGCCGATGCCGAGACCGGCCACCCTGCGCCGAATCCGGCCCCGACGCCGAAGCCGGCCCTCCGGCGCCGAAACCCGGCTGTGGCGCGACTCGTACGTTTCGGGGTAGAGAGACACCACCCGACACGGAGAGACACCGATGGACGAGCTCCAGAAGCCGGATCGCCGCGTCCTGAGCGAGATCAGCCCGCTGGCGTGGGAGCATCCCGCCGACCGGGCCGCGCTGAACGCCCTCCGCAAGGTGCCCGGTTTCGACCTGGCGCTGCGCAAGGTGTTCGGCCTGTTCGGCGAGCGGCAGCTGCGCCTGGCCTTCCAGGCCAACGCGGTCCGGGTCTCCGAGCGCCAGTACGCCGACCTCCATGCCCAGCTTCTCCGGGTGTGCCGCACCCTGGACGTCGCCGAGGCGCCGCAGCTCTACGTCTCGCAGACCCCGGTCGTCAACGCCGGGGCGCTCGGCATGAACGAGCCCTTCATCGTCCTCAACTCGTCCATCCTCGAGGTGCTCGCGGCCGACGAGGTGGAGACGATCATCGGCCACGAGGTCGGACACATCGCGAGCGGCCACGTGCTGTACAGGACGCTCCTGGTGCTGCTCCTGCGGCTATCGCTGTTCCGCTTTCCGATCGCCGGCCTCGCCGTCCGCCCGGTGCTGTACGCGCTGCTGGAGTGGTACCGGAAGAGCGAGCTCTCCGCCGACCGCGCCGGTCTCCTCGCCGTTCAGGAGCCCGAGGCTTCGATGCGCGGCCTCATGCACCTGGCCGGCGGCTCTCGGGGACGGACGCTCGACCTGGATGCGTTCCTCGAGCAGTCGGACGAGTACCGCCAGGACGGCGGGCTGCTCGATTCCGTCTACAAGGTGCTGAATCTGCTCGGGGCGACCCACCCCTTCGCGGTCGTGCGCGTGGCGGAGCTGCGCGACTGGATCGACAGCGGCGCTTATGAGCGCATCCTCTCCGGGGACTATCCCCGGCGCGGCGCCGAGGACGAGCGGGCCTACCGCGACGACCTCGCCGAGGCCATGGCCGGGTACCGCGAGTCGGCCCGCGACTTCATGGACCAGGTGGATGCGGCAGTGGACCGTGTGCGCTCCCGCTTCGTGGACGCCTGGAAGGGCGAGCCGCCCAAGAACTGAGCCCGTCCCGCCAGGCGCTTGCGACGCCCTCCGCCCGCGGCCATCATCGCCGCGGGCGCGCCCCTCGGGAAGCGCCCCGCCCCCGGGCACCGGCCCGGTTCCTTCGATGACTTGCAGACACTCCTGGGCGAGGGTCCGGCACGATGAAGCTCCTGGTGGTGGGCGGCGGCGGCCGCGAGCACGCGCTGACCGACAAGCTCCGCCGGGATGCGCCGGACGCGGACATCTGGGTCGCTCCGGGCAACCCCGGCACCGCGCGCCTGGCGACCAACGTCGACGTCGCCGCCTCGGACCTGCAGGGGATCGAGCGCCTGGCCCGCGAGCTCGAGATCGACCTCACCGTGGTGGGCCCGGAGGCGCCGCTGGCCGCCGGGATCGCGGACCGCTTCGAGGCGGCCGGTCTCACCCTGTTCGGCCCGTCGGCCGGCGCGGCCAGGATCGAGGCCTCCAAGGCCTTCGCCAAGCGTCTCATGCGGGACGCGTCCGTCCCCACCGCTCCCTTCCGCACGTTCGAGGACGCCCGGGCCGCCCGCGCGCATCTGGAGGCGCACGGGGCGCCCGTCGTGGTGAAGGCCTCGGGACTGGCCGGCGGCAAGGGCGCTTTCGTGTGCGCCACGGTCGACGAGGCGCGCATCGCCGTCGACGAGGTCATGACCGGCGAGCGCTTCGGCGGGGCGGGCGAGACGGTCGTGATCGAGGACGTCATGGAGGGGGAGGAGCTTTCGATCTTCTTCCTGTGCGACGGCGAGCGGGCCGTCCCCCTCGTCACCTCCCGGGACCACAAGCGCCTGGAGGAGGGCGACCGCGGACCGAACACCGGGGGGATGGGCGCGTACGCGCCGGTGGCCGACGGCACCCCCGAGCTGGTCGAGTCCGTTCGTCGCACGATCGTGCTCCCGGTGCTGGCCGCTCTCTCCGACCTCGGCACCCCGTATCGTGGCTTCCTGTACGCGGGACTCATGCTCACGCTCGAGGGACCGAGGGTGGTGGAGTTCAACTGTCGTCTCGGCGACCCCGAAGCCCAGGTCGTCCTTCCGCTCACGCTCTCCGATCTCGTCGAGCCGATGAGGGCCGTGGCCCGGGGCGCGAGCCTGGAGCGGTGGGCCGCGTCGAGCCGCCCGGGCGCGGCACTCACCACCGTCCTGGCCAGCCGGGGCTACCCCGGGGCATACCGGAAGGGGGTTCCGATCCTGATCCCCGAGGACCTCGAGGGGGAGGACGTCCGCGTCTACCACGCCGGCACCTCGTTCCACGACGGCGATCTGGTCACGGCCGGTGGGCGGGTGCTCGCGGTCACCGGGCTGGGCACCACACTCACGGAGGCGGCCGCGCGGAGCCGGGAGGCGGCCGACCGCATAGAGTTCGAGGGCAAGACGTGGCGCCGCGACATCGGGCACGCCGAGGGAAGCGGCTGAGGACGTGCCCGAGCTTCCCGAGGTCGAGACGATCCGCCGGGACCTGGCGGCCGAGCTCGAAGGACGCACGGTGACCGGCGTCCGGATCCGGCGCCCGGACATCGTGCTGGGGCCGCCGGGGGCGCGGGCCTTCGCGCGGCGCCTGCGGGGTCGGCGGATCCAGGCCCTGGACCGGCGCGCCAAGTACCTGCTCCTCCGGCTCGCCGGGGGCACCGTGGTGCAGGTGCAGCTTCGGATGACCGGGCGCTTCGCCCTGGGCATGTCCCTCCCGGCCGCGGGAGAGTTCACGCACATCGCGGCCGAGTTCGACCTCGACGACGGCCGGACCCTATTCTACGACGACACGCGGAGGCTCGGCGGTTTCCGCCTCCTGTCGGACTCCGACTGGGCGGCGCTGGAGGAGGAGCTGGGCCCGGAGCCCCTGGAGCCGGGCTTCACGCCCGCCGAGCTGGGCGAGGCTCTCGACGGCCGCCGCGCGCCCGTGAAGAACGTGCTCCTGGACCAGCGCCGTGTGGCCGGCGTAGGGAACATCTACGCCGCCGAGGCGCTCCACGCGGCCGGGATCGACCCGCGCCGCGCCGCGGGGTCCCTCGCGGAGGTGGAGGTCGAGCGACTCCACGCGGCGATCGTCGACACGTTGAGGCAGGCGCTCGGCGACTCCGGGACCACGGTCAGCGACTATCGCGCCGTGAACGGGCGCTCGGGGCGCTTCCAGGATCGCCTCCGCGTCTACGGGCGCGAGGGGAAGGCATGCCGGCGGTGTGGAGACACGATCCGACGGATCGTGCAGGCGGGGCGGAGCACCTGCTTCTGCCCGGGCTGCCAGCGCTGAGGCTCGCGCGGTCCGAAACGCGGGGCGGCCCGGTACCGTAGGGTGACCTGAGCATGCCGACCGCTGTTGCGCATCCGGGCCCGGGGCGAACGCCGTGACCGGCACCGAAAGGACCGATCAGGAGCTGGTCCGCCTGTGCCTCAAGGGACAGGAGCGGGCCGCACACGAGCTCGTGTCACGCTATCAGCGGCCGGTGTTCTCCTTCATCTTCCGCATGGTGCGCGACCGGGAGCTCGCCGAGGATCTCGCGCAGGAGACCTTCATCCGCGCGTTCGACAACCTCCGGAAGTACGACCCCGAGTACAAGTTCTCCTCCTGGCTGTTCAAGGTCGGTCACAATCTCACCGTAGACCACATCCGGCGGCGCGAGCTCGATACCGTGTCCATCCACGGGGCGCCGGACGCGGTCACAGCCGACCAGCAGGAGGCGACGGCCGTCTCCCTGGAGTCCGACTTCGAGCGTCCCGATGAGCTGCTCGAGGCTCGGGAGCTGGGCGCCGCGATCGAGGAGGCCATCTCCAGCCTGCGGCCGGATTATCGGACGGCGATCCTCCTGCGGCACGTCGAGGGCCGGAGCTACGACGAGATCGCCGACATCATGGGGATCCCCCTGGGGACCGTGAAGACATACATCCACCGGGCGCGAAGCGAGCTCCAGGAGCTGCTGGGGCCCCTGCGCGAATGAGGCGGTCACCGACCGGACACGTGCGGCCGGGAGGCCGGGTGAAACCTGCTTCGGCGCCGCCTCGTAAGGGTGAACGAGACAGGAGCGACACGTAACCCATGACACCGGACATGAACGAACGACTCGGCAGGCACCTGCAGCAGGAGGAGCGCGAGCTCTTCCTCTCCGACCAGGACACCGGGGCACCCCCGGAAGTCCTGCGTCGGCATGTAGATACCTGCGAGCGATGCCGGCGGGAGGTCGAGGAGTTGCGCGCACTGCACGCGGCCCTGTTCTCCCTGCCGCAGCTGGACCCGTCTCCGGGCTTCACCGAGTCCGTGATGGCGCGGATCCGGTTGCCGGTGCCCTGGTACGTGCGAGCCTGGGCCACGCTCCGGTCGCACTGGCTGGTGCTGGCGCTCGCCGCGACGCTCGTGGTCGGGACCGCCGGTCTGGGCGCCTGGTGGCTGACCAGCCAGCCCGAGCTCACGCTGGGCGGCCTCGTAGGCTTCACGCTGGAGCGCCTGACGGCCCTGTTCTGGGGAGCCGTCGTGGCGGGCGGCCGACTGGTGTGGGAGTCCGGACTGCCGGCCCTCCTGAAGGAGATGGCGGGGCGGATCGGAATGACCGGAGCGTTGGTGGGTATGGCGGGCATCGTCCTGGCCAGCCTGCTGACGGCCGGCGCGATGGCGAAAATGCTGGCCCCGGCGTGGGGCGCGGCCCGAACCTCGAGGAGCTGAACCGATGCCAACGATCCCCACGACCCTCCGGATCGGACGGCGAACGCCGGGAGGCGGCCTGCGCCTCGCGCTCCCCGTCCTCGCGGTCGTCCTGCTGGCGGTAGGCCTTCCGGGCGGCGCGCTCCGGGCCCAGCAGGCCCAGCCCGTCTCCACGTCCGTCACGATGTCGTGGCGGGGCGCCGAGCTCGAGATCGAGGAAGCGGGAGGCACGCAGCACCACGTGGCGCTGCGCGCCGGCAAGATCCAGGTGGACGGCCGTGACCTGGGGAGCTACGAGAAGGACGGCGCCCTCGAGCGGTCGTGGCGCCAGCTCCTGCAGAACGGCATGAGCCTCCGGCCCGACGAGTTCGCGGCGCGGCTGCGCTCGTGGAGTCCGCCCTCGGACGGTGCGGATTCCTCGGCGGTGTCCGCGCTGCGCGAGGCCCTGGTCGGCTTCGCCGGCGGAGGCGGAGGGACGGTGGCGAAGGAGGCACCCGCCGCCAGCACGACCACCGCGCCGAGCGCGGGCGCGCCGGCCGGGACCGTCACCGTGAAGGGGCCCGAAGGCGGCATGGTCGCGATCGCCCCTGGCAAGCTCTCGGTGGACCAGCTGGCGTCACGTCTCGAGACGCTCCGCAACCGCCTCGGCCGCCTGGGCAACCAGGTGCAGGGCGAGGCGGGGGACCTGGCGCTGGTCGTCCACGACGACTACGCGATCCCGCGCGGCCAGACCGTGGACGGGAACCTGGCGCTCCTCAACGGCGACCTCCGTCTGGGCGGTGAGGTGAAGGGCGACGTGCTCGTGCTGAACGGCACGCTGTCCCTGGAGCCCTCGGCCGTCGTGCACGGTGACGTCGTGCAGGTGGGCGGGACCGTGGAACGCAACGGCGGCCAGGTGGACGGAGAGCTCCTGTCGGTCAAGGCGCTGTCGGGCCACGCGCCCGCGGTGACGTCGGGCGCCCCCGAGGCTCCCGAGGTGCCGGCGGTTCCGCGCGTGCGGATCCACCACTCGCGTGGCTTCTTCGGCTCCATCTTCCACAACCTCTTCGCGGCCGTGGGTGGGGTACTGGCGGTGCTGACCGCGCTGCTCCTGCTCGGCGTGGTCGGCGCGCTCACGGTCTACTTCCTCAACCCGCAGCTCGAGGTGGTGGCCGACACCGCGCGGTGGAGCTTCGCCCGCTCTTTCGGCGTGGGGCTGGCCGGCGAGTTCCTGTTCTTTCCGGTCCTCCTCATCCTGGTGGCCGGAGTGATCACGTGGCTGGTGATCCCGTTCTACGTGCTGGCCTTCGGGCTGGCCCTGCTGGCCGGCTACCTGGCGGTGGCGCACGCCACCGGAGAGGTGCTTGCACAGCAGCGCTACCGGTACCAGTGGATCGAGCGGCTTCGCCGTTCCAACTCCTACTACTACGTGATCAGCGGTCTGGTCGTCTTGCTCCTCCCGTTCGCTCTCGCCGCCGCCCTGAACCTGTTCGGTGGCTGGCTCTCCTTCCTGCGTGGGCTGACGATCTTCGTGGCCGTGGTCGGCACCTGGGTGGCGATCACGGTGGGCCTCGGAGCCGCGCTCCTGGCCCGCGGCGGGAAGGTCACCGAGCACGTCCGGCGCCCCGCCGCGGAGACGAAGGGGAGCGAGGGGGCGCCGTGAGGACGGGCGGCGCGCGGCTGACCCTGGGACTGCTCGCGGCCGTTCTCGTGGCCCTGACGGCGGGCAGGCCGGCGTCCGCCCAGGACTGGCTCGAACTCTCGACGGCTCGGCAAGCCGATGGCATCAAGTCGGCCGATGTGAGGATCGAGTTCGGGGCGGGCACTCTCACGTTGCGGGCTGCGCGGGCCGGTGAGCTGTACGACGCCCACATCCGCTACGATGCGTCCCGCTTCACGCCGGTCCGCTCTTTCGAGCGAAGCGATGGGTCGGCCACGATCCGGCTCGGACTCAAGTCGTTGAACGGGAAGGATGGCGTCCACATCGACTGGAATGGCCTCGAAACGGGCGACATGGACACCGATTCGCACGGCGCGAGCCTGGAGGTCGGGCTCAGCCCGGACGTGCCGACCGACCTGAGCCTGGCCGTGGGCGCGGCCAAGAGCCGACTCGAGCTGGGCGGCCTTCCGCTCACCGACGTGACGCTCGAGACGGGGGCCAGCGACACGCGGCTCCGCTTCTCGGACCCCAACCCGAGCCGAATGCACGAGCTCCGGATCAAGGCGGGAGCCGCTTCGCTGAAGGCGGATGGGCTCGGAAACGCGCACTTCGACCGGATCCAGGTCGATGGCGGCGTCGGAGACGTCACCCTGGATTTCTCGGGCGACTGGACGGGGGACGCGTCCGGCTCCATTCACATGGGGCTCGGGTCGCTCACCCTCAAGTTCCCGTCCGATCTCGGAGTCGAAATCGACAAGACCACCGTGCTCGCGTCGTTCAACGCGGCCGGCTTCACCAAGGTGGCCGGCGGGTACCGGACCACGAATTGGAGCTCGGCGGCGCGGCACCTTCGGCTGGACGTCAACGCCGCGTTCGGGAGCATCGACATGGAGGTCGAGCCCTAGGGCCTGACCGCCGCTCCCGGCCGGAGTCGACACGCGCCGGGCGGACGGACGGCGAGTCCCGGCGGCCCGGCCCATCCTCAGTCCGGGCCAGCCTCCAGCGCCTCGACCGGATCCCCCCGTCCCACGCCGAGGGCGACATCCGCCCGGCCGTCCCGGAGGCACACCTCGAGCGTGCCCGCCGAGCCCCGGATGAGGACCGCCTCCCCCGGTGCCACGTCCGCGAAGCTCCGACCCGGATGACGCACCTCCGAGTTTCCCACTCGCACGCGCAACGCCTCGGGAAGCCAGTCCACCGGGACGTTGGTGATCAGGTTACCGAACCGGTCCACGTGCTCCACGACGCCCTTCACCCCGCCCCCCGAACGCCGCGGCCGACTCAGCGGATGCCGCACCAACCGGTCCACCGGGGCTTCGGGACCCACCGCCTCGGGAGGGCCGCCCGCCGCCAGGTGAGCCGCCGCCGGCGCGAACAGGTCTCGGCCGTGGAAGGTGTCCGAGAGAGGCTCGAGGCCGATGGAGGCGGGATCGAGGAATCGGGCGGTGACGGGACCCTCGGGGGGACCGCCGGACGGAACGACGCCCTCCAGGACCCGCGTGAGCAGGCCGTTGTCCGGCCCCACGAACCAGCGGCTGCCGGCGCACAGGGCCAGGGCTCGGCGGTCCGAGCCGACCCCGGGATCCACCACGACCAGGTGGACGGTGCCGGGGGGGAACCGCGACCAGATCCGGGCCAGCACCCATCCGCCAGCCAGCACGTCGCCGGGCGGCACGTCGTGGGTGATGTCCACCACCGGAGCCTCGGGCGCCCGATCTGCGAGGACGCCTTTCATCTCGCCCACGTAGCCGTCCTGGGTCCCGAAGTCGGTCACCAGGGTTACGACCATGGGCTGCCCTTTCGTTCGGGGAAGTCAGCTCGCGGCAGTCTCCGCTTCCAGCGCTTCGGCCCGTTCGCGGACCGTCCTGGCGACCGAGCGCAGCGCCGCCGCCTCCGGCGACTCGGGCCGACCGAGCACGGTCGGGAGCCCCCGGTCCCCTTCCTCGCGGATGGCCATCCCCAGCGGGACGTCGCCCAGGAACGGCACGTCGATGGAGGCCGCGAGCTTGGCCCCGCCCCCGGCGCCGAAGATGTCGTGACGGGTCCCGCAGTCCGGGCACACGAATCCGCTCATGTTCTCGACCAGGCCGAGGACTGGAATCTCGAGCTTCTCGAACATGCGAATGCCCTTGAGGACGCCCCCCACGGCCACGTCCTGCGGCGTGGTCACGAACACCCCGCCTCGCACCTGCACGAGCTGTACGAGGGAGAGCTGCGCGTCGCCGGTCCCGGGCGGGAGGTCGATGACCAGGAAGTCGAGATCGCCCCAGCGGACCTGCTGCAGGAACTGGCGGACGATGCCCATGATGATCGGGCCCCGCCAGATGGCCGGCGTGTCCTCGTCCACCATGAAGCCGATACTCATGAGCTTCACGCCGTGCGCCTCGAGAGGGAGGACCTGCTCACCCGCCATCCGCGGCCGGTCATGCACGCCGAACATGGTCGGGATGTCCGGTCCATAGACATCCGCGTCCAGCAGTCCGACGCGGAAGCCGGCGTCGGCCCAGGCCGCGGCCAGGTTGGTCGCCACGGTGGACTTGCCCACGCCCCCCTTCCCCGAGCTGACGGCGATCACGTGCCGGACCCCCGGAAGCGGAGGAGCCTCCCTCGGATGGCGGGAAGCGGCGGCCCGGTCCGCATCCACCGGACGCGAGCCCGGCGGGGCACCGTGTGGGTCCCGTCCTCCGCCCGGACCACCCCCCTGGCCCATGATGGGGAGCGACCGGCCGCTGGAGCGCGGGGGCCGGCCGCGGCCTCCTTCGTCCCCGGACGGTCCTCCCTCAGCCATCCCGGAGCTCACCGTCGGGGACGCGCGCGGATCCGGGATGCGCCGGTCCACGAGCGGGACCGGGTCGGCAACGAGACCGGTGGGATCGGAGAGAGACGGAAATGACGTGCCTCAGACGGCCTCGACCGCGCGAACCTCCGGCACCTGCATGCGCAGGCGCTGCTCGATCCCCGCACGAAGCGTCATCATGGACATGGGGCAGGCGTGGCAGGCGCCGACCATCCGCAGGCGGACCAGGCCCTCCTCCTCGTCGAAGGCCACGAGCTCGATGTCACCGCCATCCGACCGGACGGCCGGGCGGATGCCCGCGAGGACGTCCTCGATCTTCTCGCGTGGTGTGGCGGCGGTGCTCGCGATATTCCTGGCCATGTTCCCTCGGTGCCCCTCCGGCGGCGGCCCGGGAGGCCCCTCCCGAGCCTCGATCGTCAACCTACCGGCCTCGTGAAACCCCGTCAACGCGAGGGAGTTTCACGATCCGAGCCGCCTGGCGGCGTCGGCGGGACGAGCCGAAGGCGGCCCACGGTGATGGCGCGGATGGCCGCGCGACGCAGCGGCACCGGGAAGAGGGCGCCGCCCGAGTACCAACGGGATGCCATGTCCCGGTAGTGGGGGCCGAACGGGTTCCCATCCTCGCCCGTGGGCAGCAAGAACCACCCCCTCGGACCCGCGCTGTCGAGGACGGCCACGAACCGCTCGGAGGGACCGAAACTCCCCGTGTGAGGCGGCTTCCAGTCCGTGCTATCGAGCCTGGACCACGCCCCCGGAGCGGACACCCGGATGGTATGGGGACCGCCCTCGGCCGGCCGGGGACCGATGTCGAATCCGAACAGCCGGTCCAACCATCCCACCCGGCCCAGCGGATGCTGTGACCGCTCCCGGTTGAGCTCGCGCCACGGACGGAGGCCCGACGCCTCGATGGCGTCCCGCATGGCGCGCCGCTCGAGGCCTGCCAGCGTCTCGACGGTGTCGGTCCGGACGTCATCCACCCAGGGGGTGCCCGGCTCCCGCTGGGCGATCCGCACCAGGGCCTCCATCGGAAACCATCCCCGACCCCCCCGGTACTCGTCCCCCGCGATCAGGTAGCGGAGTCGATACAGCCAGGTGTAGAACAGGCCGGCCGCCCGCGAGTCGAGGTCGGCCCTGCGATCCCAGGCCACCAGCAGTCGCCCGACCGAGTCGGCCCCGACGGCCCGTGCGGCACCGATCGCCTGGCCGATCAGGAAATCGGCCAGGAGGCTGTGCGTGTCCCGCTGCAGATCCTCCATCTCCCGCACCCCCCAGCCGTGGGCCGTGGCCAGGCGATCGGAGATGAGCCGCGACCTGAACGGATCGTAGTCCCAGCCCCACCGCCCCATGAGACCGGGCGCCTCGAGGTTGTTCGCCGTGACCAGGTATCCATTCGGGAGCGAATCGGGAGCGGCGGAGACCGGGACGGAGGCGGGCCCGGCCTTCGATGTCCCGCCGCCTCCCGGCTCGCGACCGGCCGACGCCTCAGGGCCGGCTCCCTCCGAGCGCGCGGCGGCGTCCCCGCCGCTCGTTCCGCCGGCCCGGAACAGGGCCGCCGGCAGAGAATCGGGAGGCACGAGCCCGAGCCACCCGTCGCCCATGGCCGACGCCGGCGCCGGTGTCCCGCCGCTCCATCCCTCCCGGCGCGGGATCGCCCCGCCCAGCCGGTAGCCCACATGTCCGTCCGACGCGATCCATACGACGTTCTGCGCGGGTCCGTCGTACAGTCGCACGGCGCTGTCGAACGAGGCCGATCCCCTCGCCCGGTCCATGGCCAGGATCCCCGCCAGCCCTCCGGTCGTATAGGCCGCGGTCCACACCTCGGAGAGCGTCTCGTGCACGCCCGGCAGCACGTCGCTGATCACGGGTCCCCGCACCGTGCTCCGCACCAGGAGGATCTCCGGGTTCTTCCGTCCGCGTACCCGCAGCGTCTCGGCCCGAACCGCGAAGTCACGCCACCCGGAGGCCGTCCGATAGGCGGCCCCGTCGGGGCTCACGGTCTCGACCGCGAAGTCCATGTCGTCCACCTCGGCATCGGTGAACCCCCACGCCACGGACCGGTCGAGCCCGATGACGACGCCGGGCACACCCGGGATCGACAGCCCGGCCACCGCGAGGCGCCCCGCGCCGGCCCGGAGCCCGACCAGGTACCAGATGGACGGAGCGCGCAGGGTGAGGTGCGTGTCGTTAGCGAGGAGCGGCCGCCCGGTGGCGCTGCGCTCCCCCCCGAGGACCCATGCGTTGGAGGCCGAGAGCGACACGGCACGGACCAGTCCCAGCGGATCGAGCGCGTCCGGGTCGGGAACCGAGTCGACCGCTTCGACGGCTCGCGCCGCCGGGGCCCGCTGCGCGATGGCGGAGGACCGCGCCGCGCCGGCCGGGGTGTCCCGGGGGGCGGGAGGGCGCGCGCCGTCGATGCTCGCGCCCGCGGCGGACGACGAGTCGGCCGCCCCGGCTCCGCCGGGAAGCGTCGTCACCGCCCACTCCGGCCACCGGGGCGCGACCAGCGATGTCCGGTCGGCGGAGAGAGACCGCGTGGCGCCCCACCGGGCCAGCACGGCGCTCCAATCGGACAGATCCAGCGCCATGAGCTTGCCGATCGCCAGGGAGGCGCGGGGCGACCAGGAGCGAGGCCGGACGTGGAGGATTCGGAACTCAGGGGGGAGCGAGCCCTCGTGGCGCCTCATCGCCGCGTTGACGCCGGCGACGTACGCGTCGAGGTCGGCGCGGGACGCCGTGTCGAGCGCGGCCAGGGCACGGCCCGCCGCCCCCCACACGTCCAGCGTGCGCATGAGACGATCGGTGGGGAGGGCGACGGAGCCGAACAGCTCCGACAGGCGCCCGCGGGCGGTGCGCCGGAGGAGTTCCATCTGCCACAGGCGCTCCGAGCCGTGCATCCAGCCCTCGGCCCACAGCGCGTCCCGGTCGCTGCCCGCGTCGATGTGCGGAATCCCGAGGCTGTCCACCCGCACGATCACCGAGTCCCGCAAGTCGGGGGTCTCCACCGTACCCGAGAGGTCGGGCACCGAGTCCCGCATGCGAAGCCAGGCGCCCGTGACCACTCCGCCCGCGACGAGGACGACCAAGCTGACGGCGGTCAGGAGGGCGCTGCGCAGGTCCGGCCGGCTCACCTCTCGCCGCCGCCTGCGGCCGCGCAGGCCGCGGCCCGCAGGGAGACGTACTGCCCCGCCACCCGGAGGAGGAGACGCCGCGCCCGGGCCTCCTCGAGGACGACACGTGCTTCCTCGCGCGTCGGGATCTGACCGGGCACGAGCCCCTCCGGGGTGGTCCGCCCGAGACGGCTCACGGCCGCGCAGGCCGTGCGCAGGCGCGCACCGGCCTCGCCCAGCAGGCACGGAGTTCCGTCTGCACGCTCGGCGGTCACCGCGAGGGCCCGCCGCCGCAGCGCCGATTCCACCGGGTCGAGGTGGTGCTCGTCGAGGCCCGTGAACAGGTAGAAGCGAAGCGGCGGGTCGGGACGGGCCAGCGCGTCGCACACCAGCCGCGCCACGATCTCGTCGGCACAGCTGAAGTCGATGATGGCCACGTTCCGAAAGTCGACCAGCGTGAGGACCGGTTCCGCGATGTCCACCAGCTCCCGCTCGATGCCCAGGCGCACGGCTCGACCCGTGGTCCGGGTGAGAAGATGGCTGTACAGGCACGCCTCCGAGATACGGAAGCCCGCGCCTGTGAACACGGTACCTCCCCTCCCGGCCTCCGATGGGGCGCCGTTTCCGGAGCTCTCCTCGCGGCCCAGGGCCCCGCCCCGGCTCACGGCGTATCTCCGGCTTCGATGCGGGCCGGCATGACGATGAGGATCTGGGCCCCGGGGAACGGGACCAACCCCGTGATCATGGGCTCGAGGTCGTCCCATTCGGGCACCCGGGCGATCATGGCGTCTCCGCTTCGGATGCGGATCTCGCCGTCCCAGCGCGTCACCTGGCGCCGGATGGCCTGCAGGCCCTGCCCTCGGCCCGGGTCGCGGAAGCGCGACTCGCCATTGAGGAAGGCGGCCTCGAGCGCGGTGGCCGAGGACCAGCGGTCGCCGAACCGGCGCGCGTGCTCGGCGGCCAGCGAGCCTTCGAAGCCCTGGCCCACGTCCATCACGGCCAGGACGAGGACATCGCGCCCGAGCCGCTCCTTCCAGAAGTACGTCTGGGCGCACACCCACCCGTCACCCTCGGCGTGCTCGAGGATGTTCTGGCACACCTCCGAGAGCATCACGCTGAACTGGATGACGGACGGCTTGGGGTAGTGCAGGCGCCGCTCGAGAATCGTCGCCGCCCGTTCCCGAACGCGCTCGACCACCCGGTGCACGTCGTGGTGCGAGCGGATGGGGGTGAGCTCGAGGAGTGCATCCGACTCGCCGTGCGAGCGCGTGGAGAGGGACGGCAGGTCGAACACGCCGGCCGCGTTCTGCCAGAAGTCCATGCGCTCCCAGTAGCTGCGTACCTCGGACGCCTCGGGCTCGGAGAGCGATGGTGCGAGGCCGGTCCGGGAGCGTGCCACATCGCCGACCGCCAGGAGGCCCACGAGCCCGTACGGAGAGGTCCAGCGCACGCGGCGAGCATCGAACAGGATCCGCTCGGGCTCGCGGTCACCCCCGGTGTGCTCGGCCAGCTCGGCCACCAGGCGCTCGAACCCGCGCTCGTCGAGCACGGCGGGAACCTCCAGGACGCGGCTCACGGCTCGTCGCGGTGGAGGATGCGGCCCGGGCGTACGAGGAGCTCGGGTAGCCGCGAGGCGCCCCGCAGGCCCGCGTTGCGGGACGCGACTCGCGTCGCCGTCCGGACCGCGTGCTCGATCGAGCCCCCGCCGAGGAGGGCACAGAAGCAGGTCATTCCCCACACGTCTCCACATCCCGTCGGATCGGGCTCCGGTACCCTTTCCGTCTCCACGCGACCGCTTCGCACCGACCCCGGAACGCGCAGCACTCCCGGGGTCGTGGACCGGGCCGCCTCGGAGGCGAACCAGGCCGCCCCCCGCTCCCCGAGCGTCACGAACAGGACCCGCGGGCCGGCGCCCACGACCTCCGCCGCCAGCCGCCACGGGTCTCCACCCCAATCCGCGGCCAGCAGCCCGAGCTCGTCCTCGTTGGCCTGCACGTAGTCGAACGAGCGGAGCCACTCCCGCCAGCGTTCGGGCACGCGCGGCACTCGCGTGCCGTCGGGTCCGATGCCCAGGGTCAGGGAGTGGATGTCGCCATACAGCGGTCCGTCGAAGGCGTCTCGCAGCCGGCGGGCGCAGGCGAGATCCAGCTCCCAGCCGGCGATGAAGTTAACGTACAGGGCGTCACACGATCGAGCGAGGGGCTCGAGCTCCTCCCAGGTCCACCCCGGGACTCCGCCCCGCAGCATCTCCGTCCGGCGGCTTCCCTCCCGATAGCGGAGCTCGACGCGGTTGTTGGGCTCGGGCACGATCCGCACGCCGTCCATCGAGATGGCGCTACGCAGGCCCGCCAGGAAGCGACGCGCGCGCGGCGCGAGATCGGAGCCGAGCTTGAGGATCGGGAACAGGCTCCACCCCTCCGGACGCAGCGCCTCGAACGTCGAGAGGGCATAGGCGATGCCGCCCCACTCCTCCTGGGGCTCGCTCCGTCCGGGGTCACGAGAGTGGATGGTGTCCCACACCAGCGTCCCGATCACGCCGAGGCGCTTCATCGTTCTCCCCTCGGCTCAGTCGAGGCCGCCGAGTCGCTCGACGCGATAGGTGGCCGCGGCACCGATGACGCCCGCCATGTCGCCCAGATCGCTGGCGACGATCCGGCAGGCATCAGCCGCCTGGCGGAAGGCCCGGCGGCGTACCTCACCCCGCAACGGCTCGAGCAGATGGCTACCGGCCCGGGTCACGCCGCCCGAGATCACGACCATCTCGGGGTTGAGGATGTTGATCAGGTTGGCGATGCCGGTGCCCAGGAAGGTCGCCGTCTCGCGCATGACATCCTTGGCGTACAGGTCGCCCGCCACGATCGCTTCGTACACGGTCTCGGCGGTGACCGTGGAGAGGTCGCCGTCCGCCAGGGTCGGGAGCGCGCTCACGACGCCGCTGCGCAGCCCCTCCACGGCTCGGGCCGCGATCGCGGGTCCCGAGGCGTAAGCCTCCAGGCAGCCGTAGTTTCCGCAGTTGCAGCGCCTCCCGGTCGGATCGATCGTCATGTGTCCGACCTCGCCCGCCACGTCCGAGGCGCCGTGATAGACGCGTCCCTCGAGAACGATCCCACCGCCGATCCCCGTCCCGAGCGTGATGCCGAGCAGCGAGCGCACGTCCTTCCCCGCGCCCAGCCAGTACTCGCCCAGGGTGGCCGCGTTGGCATCGTTGTCCAGGACCGCGTCGAGACCGATCTCGTTGGCGATCAGGTCCCTGAGGGGGAAGTTCCTCCAGCCCAGGTTCGGAGTCTCGATCACGGTGCCCGACTCCCGGTGCAGGGGTCCCGGCGAGCCGATTCCGATGCCCACGAAGCCGGATTCCGAGATCGAGGCCTCACGGCGCGCGTCCTTCATGGTATCGCGGATCATCGCGATCATCCGGTCCACCACCGACTTGGCCCCGTGGCCGGGCTCGGTCGGCAGGGAGCGCATGCCGAGAACGCGACCTCCGTCGAACGGCACGACGCCGACGTTGATGGACGTTCCGCCCAGATCCACCCCCACGATATAGCGCTCATTCGCCATGGCTTCTCCCTATGGACGTTCCAGCCCATCAACGTCGGACCGAACCCTCAACAGCGCCTCCTCCACCTCGTCCACATCGACGAGCCACAGGCATTCCAGCCGGGCCCGGTCCAGGTGGTAGCCCGCGCCGCGCCGCGGACAGGTGTTTCGGAGGCACGGGACGCACGGAAGCCCCTCCCGCCGCACCACCCGAGCGCGCCGGGAGAGGGGCCGCGTCTGCACGGGGTCTCCCGCTCCGAAGATACCGACCACGGGGCGCTCGAGGGCGGCAGCCAGATGCATCGGACCCGTGTCGTTGCTCACCACCGCCGAGCAGCTCGCCAGCCCGCCCGCGAGCGCGGCGAGGTCCGTCCGGCCGGAGAGATCCGTCGCTCCGGGAGCTGCAGCAGCCACCGCGGCACAGGCTTCGGCGTCCGCCGGACCGCCGAAGAGCAGCACCCGGTCGCCGGCCCGGTTTCGGCGACGCGCCAGCTCTCCGAAGCGCTCGGAAGGCCAGCGACGCGACGGCGCCGCGCCCCCCGGCACGAGGCCGATCGTGCGGGATCGGCCCGCGGCCGGGTCCTCCACCGAGCCGCCGGACACGTCCCGTCCACCGGCCACCCCCGGGGCACGGGCCGCCTCCCGGCTCGAGGCGAGCACCGCTCGAAACGCCTCCAGGGCCGCGGCCGGAAGCCGGATCCGCGGGGCGGGCGTCTCTCCCCCGACCGAGCCGGGATCGACCAGCGCCAGGAATTCGTCGACGCGGTGGCCGGCGAGGAGCGGCCGGCGATCGACGGCCTCGGTCAGCAGCCAGCGCCGTCCGTCGGTCCAGGTCCCCCGCCGTTCGGGCACTCCGGCCAGCCGGAAGATGAGCGCTGCCGAGAACGAGGGGGTGAGGAGCACGCCACGCCCCGGCCGGCGTGCGCGGAGCTCCGCCGCGGCCCCGAGCACGCGGTGGCGCCGGCGCAGTGGGAGGATCTCGGCCGGGAGTCCGGCCAGCCCGAGGAGCGGCGCCAGCTCCTCGACCACCTGGATCACCAGTCGGCCCTCCCCGACCCGGGCGGCGGCCCGCTCCAGCGCGGGCAGGGCGAGCACCAGCTCGCCCAGGTGGTTCGGAGCCCGAACGACCTCGGTCAGTCCCCCACCTCAAGGACGGCCAGAAAGGCCTCCTGCGGGATTTCCACCGTGCCCACCTGCTTCATGCGGCGCTTGCCCTCCTTCTGCTTCTCGAGGAGCTTGCGCTTGCGGGTAATGTCGCCGCCGTAGCACTTGGCCGTCACGTTCTTCCGGAGGGGCCGGACGGTCTGACGTGCGATGACATCCTGCCCGATGGCCGCCTGGATGGCCACCTCGAACAGCTGTCGCGGGATCAGCTCCTTAAGCTTCCCGGCCACCTTCCGCCCCGTGTCGTACGCGCGATCCCGGTGAACGACCATGCTGAGCGCATCGACGGCCGCCCCATTGACGAGAATGTCGAGCTTGACGAGATCCGAGGCGCGATATCCGGCTCGCTCGTAGTCGAGCGTGGCATATCCACGGGAGACCGACTTGAGCCGGTCGTAGAAGTCCAGCACGATCTCGGCCAGCGGGATCTCGTAGACGATCTCCACACGGGAGGAATCCAGGTACTCGAGGGTCACGTACCGGCCGCGTCGGTCGTGGCACAGCGCCTGGATCCCGCCGATGTAGTCGTCGGGGCTCAGGATTCGCACCCGCACCCACGGCTCCTCGATGGTCTCGATCCGGTTGCGGACCGGCATGCGCGCCGGATTCTCGACCGCCACCTCCTCGCCGTTGGTGAGGTGCACGTGGTATTCCACGTTGGGCACGGTGGTGATGAGGTCGAGGTCGAACTCTCGCTCCAGCCGCTCCTGGACGATCTCCATGTGCAGCAGCCCGAGGAAGCCGCACCGGAAGCCGAAGCCGAGCGCCTCCGAGGTCTCGGGCTCGTAGTGCAGGCTCGCGTCGTTGAGCCTGAGCTTCTCGAGCGCGTCGCGCAGGTCCTCGAACTGGTCGGTGTCCGTGGGATAGAGTCCCGCGAACACCATCGGCTTGGCTTCCTGGTAGCCGGGGAGGAGCTCGGACGCCCGGCGGTCGGCATCCAGCAGCGTGTCGCCCACCTGGGTGTCCGCCACCCGCTTGATCTGCGCCGAGAGCCACCCGACCTCTCCCGCCGAGAGCGCATCGGACTGCTGGAAGCCCAGACGCATGAAGCCGACCCCGTCCACCTCGTACACGGCGTCGTTGGCGCCGAACGTGATCCGCTTCCCGGGGCGCAGGGTGCCGTCCACCACCCGTACGAACGGGATGGCACCCCGGTACTTGTCGTACAGGGAGTCGAAGATGAGCGCCCGAAGCGGAGCCTCCGGCTCCCCCTCGGGCGGAGGCACGCGGCGCACGATCTCCTCCAGGATCCGGTCCACTCCGGTCCCCTCCTTGGCCGAGGCGAGGAGGATTTCGTCCGGGTCGATGCCGAGGAGCTCCGAGAGCTCCAGCCGGTGCCGATCCGGCTCGGCCTGCGGAAGGTCGATCTTGTTGAGGACCGGAATGATCTCGAGGCCGGCCTCGAGGGCCAGGAACAGGTTCGATAGGGTCTGGGCCTCGATCCCCTGGCTGGCATCGACGACGAGCAGGGCACCTTCGCACGCCGCCAGGCTCCGGCTCACCTCGTAGGTGAAGTCGACGTGCCCGGGCGTGTCGATCAGGTTCAGCTGATAGCGTCGCCCGTCCACGGAGCGGTAGGGCATCCGGATCGCATTCAGCTTGATCGTGATGCCGCGCTCCCGCTCCAGGTCCATGGAGTCGAGGACCTGCTCCTTCATCCTTCGGCGCTCCACCGCGCCCGTCACCTCGAGGAGACGGTCCGCCAGCGTCGACTTGCCGTGGTCGATGTGGGCGATGATGGAGAAGTTGCGAATGTGCTCTATGCGCACGAGATCGCTCTCTGGGGTGCGGTGGGGACGGCTCGCCGGCAGTCATGGCGGCGCGGCGCCCGCGCCGGGCCGGTGACGGCTCCTTGGTACCGGGGAGGGCGGCACCGGGTCCCCGGCCGGGAGCCTCGCCTGCCGGCCACCCCGCTCAAGCGCCCGGGAAGCGGAGCACCAGGCTGGCCGGCGCCGATGGCGCTCCGGCCTCGGCCGTCCCGCCCGCGGCCCGGGCAAGGGAACGCCAGTCCGACGGCGCCGCGACCCGAAGCGGGACCTGGAGCGCGGCCCCGGCCGAGTCCCACGTCACCGTGACCCGGACCTCTTCCCCGGTCGCTTCGCGGGCGGCCGAAAGGACTTCCTCGAGGAGGACCACCAGGGCTCCGGGCCGGGCGCGTACGCCTCGCTCGTCCCCGGCGGCCTCCACGACCAGGCGGGGCGGCGACCGGTCCCAGCGCAGAGCGGCGGCCACGTCGGAAAGCCAGCGAACGAGGTCGAGCGTGGCGAGCTTCTCGTCCGGTCCCCTCCCGGCCGCGGCCACCAGCAGCTCCAGGCGGCGGTCGAGGAGTCGCACGTTGATCTCGATGGCCCGGGCGAAGCGCTCGAGCTCCGTCCATAGCTCGGGCGCGTCCCGGCCCACCTGCGACTTGAGCACCTCCAGGTTGACGGAGATCGCCTGCATCGGGTTGCGAAGCTCGTGCGCCATGCCCGACACGAGCCGCCTCATCGGACCCCCGTCGCCGGCCGCTCTCCCGGAGTCCGTCACAGCTCGAGCTCGAGGCCGTCGTAGGCCGGCTGGATACCCTCGGGCAGCCGCTCCGCGAGGCGGGCGTGCTCGAGGCGATGCGTGAGGTGGGTGAGGTAGGTGCGCTCGGCCCCGAGCCGCTCGGCCACGTCGAGGGCTTCCTCGACGTTGAAGTGACTGGGATGCGGATGGCCCCACCACAGCGCGTTCAGCACCAGGACCCGCGCGCCCGTGAAGACCCTCATCGCCGCGTCCGGGACTTCCTTGCCGTCCACGATCACCGCCAGGTCCCCCAGGCGGAAGCCGTAGCTCCGGTACGGGCCGTGCGGCAAACCCACCGGAGTGATCTCCAGTCCGGCGGGTCGGATCGGCTCCAGGTCGCGGAAGACCACCATTTCCAGCTCGGGCACGCTGGTCCCCGGCGTGGGCTCCCCCGCGTCCCAGATGTAGGGGAAGCGCCGGCGCACCTGGGCGGCGTGCTCCGCGGAGACGTATACAGGCAGTGGACTCTCCGAGCGCAGCGTGAAGATGCGAAGATCGTCGATCCCGTGGACGTGGTCGGCGTGAGGGTGGCTCAGGAAGACGGCATCCAGGTGTCGAACCCCGGCGTCCACCAGCTGCAGGCGGAGCTCGGGAGGCGTGTCCACCAGGAGCCGACTGCCCTGCTCCTCGACCAGCAGCCCGTGGCGGGTCCTCCGGTTGCGCGGATCGCGCGAACGGCACACCTCGCAGTCGCAGCCCACGACCGGGATCCCGAAGGACGTCCCGGTCCCCAGGAAACGGACCTTCACGACGTCCTTCCGGTCAGATCAGAGCTCCTCGATGCGCATCATGTTCGTGGTGCCCGTGACGTGGAAGGGCACCCCGGCCGTGAGCACGAAGCGGTCGCCGGGTCGACCGAAGCCGCCGGCCAGAGCGGCCGTTCGCGCGCGCTGTAGCATCGTCCGATAATTGACCTCGCCCTCGAACAGCACGGGATGCACACCCCACACGATCGCCAGCTGTCGATACGTGGTCGGCTGGTCCGTGATGGCCAGGATCGGCACGGGCGGGCGTTGCGCCGACACCACGCGAGCGGTGAACCCGCTTCGGGTGAAGGTGACCAGGAACGGGGCTCCCAGTCGCTCGACCGCCTGCATGGCCGCCGCGGCCACGGCTCCCGACGTCGTCTGCTGGACGGCAGCACGCTCCATGCCGGGGTGCTCCCGGATCATGGAGGGGAACGGGGGGCCCTCGGCCTCGATGCGCCGGACGATCCGCGCCATCACCTGCACCGCCTCGATCGGGTGTTGGCCGACAGCCGTCTCCGCGGAGAGCATGACCGCATCACTGCCGTCCAGCAGGGCGGTGGCCACGTCGGAGACCTCCGCGCGCGTGGGCCGCGGGCTGGTGGTCATCGACTCCAGCATCTGGGTGGCGGTGATGCTCGGCCGCGCCAACTCCTGGCCCTGGGCGATGATCCGCTTCTGGACCAGCGGCACCTCCTCGTAGGGGAGCTCGACCCCCAGATCGCCGCGAGCCACCATCACGCCATCGCTCTGCCGGATGATCTCGTCGAGATCCTGGAGGGCCTGGTCCTTCTCGATCTTGCAGATGATGAGACATCGGTCCCCGATGATCTCCCGGAGCTCCACGACGTCCTCCGGGCGCCGCACGAAGCTCAGGGCGATGTAATCGACGCCCTGCTCCAGCGCGAAAGCGAGGTCGTCCCGGTCCTTGGGGGTCAGGGCCGGCGCGCCCACGCGCACGCCGGGAAGGTTGATGCCCTTGTGCGAGCCGAGCTCTCCACCCGTCACGATCTCGACCTCGACCGCCTCCCCTTCCACCCGGACGACCCGGGCCTCGAGCCGACCATCGTCGAGCAGGATTCTGTCGCCCGCCGCCACGTCGTCGGCGAGCCCGGCGTAGGTGGTGGGGATCACCCGATCCGGGGACGCGTCCGCGGGCGGCGCCTGGAGACCCGATTCCTCGGGAACGAAGAAGCATCGCTCGCCCTCTCGGAGAAGGAGGGGCGAGGGGAGCTCGCCGACCCGGATCTTGGGACCCTGGAGGTCCGCGATCACGGCCACCGGACGATCGAACTCCCGACCCAGGCGGTGCGTGGCCGCGATGATCCCTGTCGCGTGGAGGTGGTCGGCGTGTGAGAAGTTGATGCGAACCGCGTCGGCACCCGCCTCGATGAGCGCACGGAAGCCGTCCGGGTCGCTGCACGCCGGTCCCACCGTGCAGACGATCTTGGCCCGGCGGAAGCGGCGGGACGAGATCATGGAGCGGATCTGGTCGGGGATCCGGCCCTCAGGCGCTCGGGAGAGTCGAGGCGTCGACGGCGAGGTCCGGACGGTGCTCCCAAATCCAACGATGCAGCAGCTGCAACCGCTTCAGCGGCAGGTCGGCCAGGGCGGCCGCCTGGAGCCCCGGAATGATGCACGCGGCGGCGCGTCGAAGAAGGAAGGCCCGCTGGAGCGCGCGCTGTTCCTCGCTCAGGCTGGTGCCGCCCGGGATGTCCGGGATCGGCTCCAGGAGGCGATGGTAGCTGTAGACTTCGCGCGGCGAGAACTCCCGTGGAATGTGATAGGCGTGACCCCGCACTTCGAAGGTGCCCTGGGGATCGATGGCCATCAGATCAGCCATGCTTCGCTCACCTCCTTCGCACCGGTGAGGACCCATCGCTCCGGACGGAGGCGTCGGCCGGAGCCCGACGGCCGGTCGGCCGGAGTGCGGCGAGCCGGCAGCCGGAAAGGGCGCGCCGCCGCTCGAATCCGTTGGCTGCTGCGGCGAGAACATAGCCGCCGAAACGGGCACGAGGCAAGCTTGGCGCGGGTCCTGTGGCGATGGGCTCATCGAGCCCCGGGAGGCGCCCGGCCTTGTTGGCACGGCTCCGCACGACTAGCTTCGCGCGTGGCCCGTGGGCCGGGTCCCGGCGCTGATTCCGGACTCCGCCCGCGGGCCGTTTCGTGAAGACTCCCGGCCGCGCGCGGCTCCCATGATGCGCCGCGTGGACGCGGCCGGAGCGAGGTGTTCGAAGCAGGGAGGATCCGTCGGCATGGCTCGCGAGACCGGCAGCGTGAAGTGGTTCTCGAACGAGAAGGGTTACGGCTTCATCGAGCGGCAGAACGGCGAGGACGTGTTCGTCCACCACTCGGACATCCAGGGTGAAGGGTTCAAGACCCTCCGCCAGGGCGAGCAGGTGGAATTCGAAGTGGAGCCCGCCGACAAGGGACCCAAGGCGCGCGGCGTGGTGCGGGAGGCAGGCGACGTCCCCGCCGCGGACGACATCTCGGACGGCAGCCTCTCTCGCGCGAGTGGGACCGCGGACAGCGGAGCGGAGGCGGGGGGCTCACGCGGGTCGGCCGGCCTCCGCGGACCGGGCTCCGACACCGGCCCCGCGGGCGATGGTCGCAGCCTTGCCGCACAGCTGCGCGAGAAGCTCGGCCGGCGCTTCTTCGGCGACTGAGCCGCCGGGTCGCGGGCGACACGCGCCCGACGGCGGCGGGTGGCGGAAGGCCGGACCGGAACCGCCGGTCGGTGCCGGTGTGCAACACGAAGCGGGACGGGCGATAGCGAGGGCTCCCGGGCAGGGAGTTCGACCCGCTCCCGACGACTTCAGCCCCGAAGGGGGGGGATCCGCTTGGAGTATCGACTGCGTGAAGGCGAGGACCTGGACCGCGCGCTGAAGAAGTTCCGCCGCAAGGTGCAGCGTGCGGGGATCTTCCGTGACATTAAGAAGAACCGCTTCTACGAGAAGCCCAGCGAAGCCCGCAGGCGAAAGGCGAAGGCGGCCGAGCGCAGGCGCAGGCGCCGTCGTCGTCGCCGGAACCGTAACAGCTAGGCGTCGTCCGCACGCCGCCCTCCAGCGGCCGCGACCGGTGACGCCGCAAGAAGCCGCCCGTCGGGCCTCCCGCCGGGCGGCTTTCGCGTGCGCCGGCCCGGTGGCTACGAGCCGGGGGAAGCCTTGGACGCAGCCTCCGCCGCCGCGGGCGTCCCCCCGGGGACCGTGCCCTCGGCCACGTCCGCTGCGCCGAAGCGCTCCTCGACGTAGTCTTCCAGCAGAGCGAGGAACTCACCCACGATCCCGTCGCCGCGCAACGTGGCGACTCTCTCCCCGTCCACGAAGACGGGAGCGCTCGGCTCCTCGAACGACCCTGGAAGCGAGATCCCGATGTCCGCATGCCGGGACTCGCCGGGGCCGTTCACGACGCACCCCATGACCGCCACGCGGAGCTCCTCCACCCCCGGGTAGCACCCGCGCCACCCCGCCATGCGCTCGTCCAGGTGGCCCTGGATCCTCTGGGCCATCTCCTGGAAGAAGGTGCTCGTGGTACGGCCGCACCCGGGACACGAGGTGACCTGGGGATGGAAGCTCCGCAGGCCCAGCGACTGCAGGATCTGCTGCGCGACACGGACTTCCTCGGCCCGGTCCGCACCCGGCGCCGGCGTCAGGGAGACCCGGATCGTATCACCGATCCCGTCCGCGAGGAGGAGGGCGAGCGCCGCGGAGCTGGCCACCGTCCCCTTTCGGCCCATGCCGGCTTCCGTGAGACCGAGGTGAAGCGGGTAGTCGCAGCGCTCGGCCAGCGCCCGGTAGACGACGACCAGGTCCTGCACGCCGCTCACCTTGGCGCTCAGGACGATCCGATCGTGCGCCAGCCCCACCTCCTCCGCGAAGCGCGCCGAGGAGAGGGCGCTCTCGACCATGGCCGCCAGGGTGACCGCGTGCGCGTCGAGGGGGGCGTCGCTCTCGGCGTTCTCGTCCATCATGCGGGTCAGGAGCTCCTGGTCCAGCGAGCCCCAGTTGACCCCGATGCGCACCGGACGATCGTGCTCGACCGCACACCCGATGATGGTGGCGAAGTGCTCGTCCCAGCGGCTCCGTCCCACGTTGCCGGGATTGACCCGGTACTTGTCCAGGGCCTCGGCACAGTCCGGATGCTGGGGCAGGAGGATGTGACCGTTGAAGTGGAAGTCACCGATGAGCGGGACATCCACGCCGACCGAGCGCAACCGCTCGGCGATCCGCGGCACGGCCCCCGCCGCCTCGGGCGTGTTGACGGTGACGCGGACCAGCTCGCTCCCCGCCGCGGCGAGCTCGGTCACCTGGCGAACGGTGGATTCCACGTCGGCGGTGTCCGTGTTGGTCATCGACTGGACGACGACCGGGTGGTCCCCGCCCACGGGCACGCCGCCGATGGGCACGGTCACCGTCCGGCGGCGGGGCCGGAAGGCGGGTCGGGACACGATAGAGGGATCGAGCGTGGGGCCGGTCTCCCGGCCCGGTGGAGTCTGGGTGGGGTTCACGAAGTTCGTCCGGTTCGGGGTGACGGAGCGGCCTACGCGGGGCGGCGGGGCGCTCCCGGAGCCTCGCGGCGTCATCTTACCCGTCGACCGGACGCCGTTCCAGCGTCGCGGCGGAGGTACGCCGGACCGGGCCTCCCTGCTAGCGGGCCTCCTGCTCCTTCCAGAAGCGATCGAACTCGGCGTCGAGGCTCTTGCGATCGCGGCGCATCTCTCGCTCGAACGCCTCGCGGCCCGCCTGGATGGCAGTGCGGATCCAGTGATGCGTGATCTGCGGATGCCGCATCTCGATCGCGGCGTCGCGCCCGTGCGGCTGCAGCTTCGCCTTCCTCATCGTGACCTCTCGAGCGGGGTGCGGTCTTGTGACCTCGCGCGGAACCGCTTTTCCCCCACATCTTGGGGTATCTTCACACTACACCCACAACATGTTGCGGTCAAGGGCGCTTGCGTCACAGCTGAAAGCGCTCCACCAGTCGCTTTTCGGTTTCCCCCTCGATGTGGGCCTCCACCTGGAGGAACTCCTCCAGTCCCGAGCCCCTGAGCTTGCGGCGCAGGAGCTCGTCGACCTGGAAGACTCCCGCCGAGTTCGTCATGTCGATCCGGACCCGCACCGGAGTGGAATCGCCCGGCTCGATGTGGACGGCTTCGATCGCCGCGGCCGACACGGAGTGGATGCTCATCGAGCCGGCCTCGAACGGGATTCGTGATCGACCTTCCGCCATGTCGAGCGCATCGGCCACCTTCAGGATCCCGGCCTCCAGCGTCCGGGGCTCGCCGCCGGCGCGGTGGGCGATCACGGCGTGCAGGATCTCCGACCGCAGCACCGTGTCCACGGGCGGGTCGTAGACGCCGTCCAGGAGCTCCCGGAGCTTGGGCTGAGCCACGAAGAGCGAGTAGGCCTCGTGTCCGTCTCGATGGACGGAGATGCCCAGGTCGTGGACCAGGGCCGCGAGCACGACGACCACCTCGGCGTCCTTCTCGCTGAGGCCGAAATCCCTCACGACCGAGGGTGCCACGCCGGCATCTACGAGGAGCCGCAGGAGCCTGAGCGCCGAGTTGGCGACGATCTGCATGTGGACGGGACCGTGGTCCGACATCCGTAGCCGATCGACCGCGTTCACGTTGGCGACGACCCACAGGGCGTACAGCTCCGTGTCGCCGTTCACACGCTCGATGATCTCGCTCAGGCGTGGATTGTGACGCGCGGGGACCGAGATCCTCACCCGGTCCTCCATGCGTCGGAGGAGGTCCGGACGGCCGGAAGCCCCGGACTCCGCCCCTCCGAAAGCCCGCTCCCCGGTCGTCGGCGGCCGCTCCATCCCGCCGGACCCCTCCGCGCCCTCCCGCGTCATCGCGCCTCCCGCTCGAGGCTCGCCGGCGTCGACGCGGCTCTCACGCGCCCGCTCCGCCGCGCAGGCGCCGCACCGCTTCCTCCAGCATGGGGACGGTCTTGCAGAAGGCGAACCGGACCAGGTCACACCCATCTTCCGGGTCCCGGAAGAAGCTCGACCCGGGCACCGGGGCCACGCCGCGGCTCGAGGCCAGCCAGCGGGCGAACTCGTCGTCGGAGCGGTCGTCGAGTGCCGAGAAGTCGGCCAGGATGTAGTAAGCGCCCGCCGGCGGCGAACAGGTGAAGCCCGCTTCAACCAGGCCCCCGTGCAGTACCTCCCGGCGTCGCCGGTAGTCGGCCGCCAGTCCCGTGTAGTAGTCGGGTCCGAGCGTCTCTAGGGCCTCGGCCACGCCCTCCTGCAGCGGAGCGGGCGCCCCGACCGTGAGGAAGTCGTGCACCTTGCGTATGGCCCCGGTCACCCCGGGCGGGGCGACGATCCAGCCCACGCGCCAGCCGGTGACGCTGAAGGTCTTGGAAGCGCCGGAGATCGTGATCGTGCGGTCGCCCATGCCCTCCAGGGTGGCCATCGGGACGTGCTCCCCCTCGTAGAGGATGTGCTCGTAGATCTCGTCGGTGATCGCCCAGGCGTCGTGGCGGCGGCACAGGTCGCCGATGACGGAGAGCTCTTCGCGGGTGAACACGCGGCCGCTGGGATTGTTGGGCGTGTTGAGGATGATGGCGCGGGTGGCGTCGGTGAAGGCGTCCGCGATCCGGTCCAGGTCGAGGCCGGGCCCGCGGCCCATGGGCACGTGCACGGGCCGGGCGCCGCACAGCACGGCGTCCGGCCCGTAGTTCTCGTAGAAGGGCTCGAGAACGATGATCTCGTCCCCGGGCTCCGCCACGGCGAGCAGCGCCGACGCCATCGCCTCGGTGGCCCCGCATGCCACCGTCACCTCGCGGTCCGGTTCCACCGGCGTGCCGTAGTCCCGCTCGCGCGTGGCGGCGATGGCCCGGCGCAGCCGCTCGGCTCCCCAGGTGACCGCATACTGGTTGATGTCGGCCCGGATGGCCCGCGCCGCCGCCTGCTTGAGCACCTCCGGGGCCGGAAAGTCCGGAAAGCCCTGGGCCAGGTTGATGGCACCGTGGCGGGTCGCCACCCGGGTCATCTCCCGAATGACGGACTCCGTGAAGCCGGTGGTCCGCCCGGCGATAGCGGGCTCGCCTCTCCGGCCCATGGCCCCGGCGCCGTCTGTGGCGCGCGCCGTCGTCGGCGTCCGGTCTTCCAAGCCACTCACCTCCAGGTCCGTGGGAGAGCGCCGCGAGGCGGTCCCGCCGCGCCGCTCAGGTAACTCTTCCCGGCCCCACCGGTTCGATTCGGGAATTCTTCCGCGTTTCCCGACCGGGCGCCGGGAGCCGGCCCGGCGCCTCGTGCAGGTAACCACCTCACCTCAAGGCGCATGCAACACGACGCCGTCGTGGAACGTCCATTGCGCTACGTGGACCACGTCCGTCGAAGCGCTCGAGGAAGGATGCGGGATGGACAGGAGGTGGGCCATGGGAGCCATCCGAATCGGCCACCGAAGCGCGGTCCGAGGTGTCCCGTGATGCCGCGGCGGCTCCCGCTGCAACGGCTGACCCTCGCCGACGCGACGCGGCTCCAGCGCGTGCGGCTCCGGCGCATCCGGGGCGCCCCCGAGTTCCGGCGCTGCCAGGAGCTCGGACTCCTGCCCGGGGTGGTCGTGACCCGGCTCCGCTCGGAGAGCGGCAAGGTCGTGGTGGGATTTCCCGAGGGTCATACGACCGCCATCGAGCTCGCCGCGGCGGCCCTCATCGAGGTGGATACCCTCCCGACCCGGTCGAGTCGTGGCCGCTCCGAAGGTCGATGGCCTTGAGCTTCCGCAGCTCGGTCCTCAGCCGGTCGAGGCTGTCCGTGCGCGTCTGGAGATCCGACTGCAGCCGGAGGTTGAGGGCCTCGAGCGTTTCCAGGTGCTCGCGACGCTGGTCGAGGTCGTCCTCGACTCGCGCCAGCCGCCTGTAGAGGGTGTCGACGCGGGCGCTGAGCTCGGTCACACGACTCCGCTCTTCGTCCGCCGCGGCGTGCTGCCTCTCCACCTCCCGCAGGAGGCTGATGAGACGAGCCGCCTCGGTCCGGTATTGTGTGTTCGGATAGAGCGTCAGCAGCCGATCGAGCTGCATTCGAGCCAGGGACGGGTCGTACACCGGGCTCTCGGGGAGCGCGTGCATGAGGCCCGAGCGGTACAGAGCGCCCTCGTCATGGCGGAGCGTGGAGTCGGCCCGGTAGACCTGGATCGCCTCCTCGTATCGCCCGGCGTCGAACAGGCTGTCGAAGCGGCTGGTCGCGCAGCCGGCGATGCCGACCGAAAGCAGGGCCGCCCCGAGGGCGGCGACGGGACGGCCGCACGGCCAGCGGTTCACGCGGTCGCTCCGGTGGTCGCCGACGTGGCCGTGGCACCCTCGGGGACACCGAGCGGCAGGAGCACGGCGAAGACGCTGCCCCGCGGCTCGCCGTCCCGCACCCAGATCGCTCCCCGGTGGGCGCCGACGATCTCCCGGCACAGCGCGAGCCCCAGTCCCACACCGTCCCTGGAGCGACCGGTGGCAGCCCGGTGGAAGCGTTCGAAGATGCGGGCCTTTTCGTCATCGGCCACGCCCGGTCCCTCGTCGATCACGGTGAGCAGGGCGTAGCCGGTGCCGGCATCCGGGCGGACGCCCTCGCCGTTGCCCTGAAAGTCCAGCGGCGGCGCCCCGGCCGGCGGCGTCTCGACGCGCCGCAGCCGGACCACGATCCGGCTGTCCGGCGGCGAGTACTTCACCGCGTTGTCGACCAGGTTCTCGATCACCTCCACGATCCGGTCCCCGTCGCAGCGGATCGGCACCTCCTCGGCGGGCAGGTCCGTGGCGACCCGGATCGAGCGCTCCTCGAGCCGCACATCGAAGTCCTCGGTGACGAAGCGAACCAGCGAGGTGAGATCCCCGGTGCGGAAGTCGTACTCCAGGGCACCTTCCTCGAGGCGCGACAGGTCCAGCAGCCGCGAGATCATGGCCGAGAGGCGCGCCGCGCTCCTCCGGTTGAGCTCGAGCAGGCGCACCTGCTTCTCGTTGAGCTCCCCCGGCAGCCCCGCCAGCAGGAGCTGCGTGGTCTCCTGCATCGAGGCCAGCGGCGTCTTCAGGTCGTGGGACACCTGCGAGAGGAAGCCGCGCTTGGCGCGATCCAGCTCGCCGAGCCGCCGCGTCATGACGTTGAAGTCGGCGGCCAGGTCCGCGAACTCGTCGTCCTGGTCCAGGTCGAGCCGATAGGCGAAGTCGCCCTCCGCCACGGCTCGAGTCCCCTCCTTGAGGCGCCGCAGCGATTCCGTGATGGACCGGACGATGAACCCGGCCAGGAGGAGGCTCAGGATGAGCGCCACGCCCACGGCCGCCCCCGAGACTCGCTCGGCGTCACGAGCGGCCGCCGTGGAGGCGCGCACCCGGTCGGCCATGGCGTCCTGCGACGCCTCGGTGAGTGCCCGCGTATCCAGCCTGAGGTCATCGAGCGTCGGGTCGAGCCAGTCGCGCAGGAGCGCGTCGGCCGCCGGCGTAGTGAGGCCGTTGATCATCCCCTCGAGGGTCCGCTCCGGCGGGAACCGCTCGTGCCACAGGGCCGAGAGCCGGGTGACCGCGTCCCGCTCCTTGCCCGTCAGGGGCAGCGAGTCGAGCCCGGCCAGCGCCGACCCGTAGGCGGCCCGCGCGCGAACGAAGGCTTCGGAGTAGCCGGTGTCGGCGGTCACGGCGTACTTGCTGGCGCTCTCTCGCATCTGGTCCAGGCGCTGGAGCTGCTCGGTGGAGCTCACCGTGACCCTCGTCACGATGGACGACAGCTGGCGGCTGGTCCGCACCGAGTCCTGGAGCGTGGAGACGTGGTAGACCATCACCAGCACCAGGAGCCCGATCAGCAGCCCGAAACCCACTACGAGCTTCGTGGAGACCTTCATGGCCTCACTCCGATTCGTACGCCTTGAGCTTGTTCCGGATCGTCTTCACGTCGAGCTCCAGCTGTCGGGCCGCCTCGGCCTTGTTGTTGCCGACATGCTCGAGGGTCCTGAGGATCAGCAGCTTCTCGGCCTCCGCGGCCGTCGTGCCCACGGGAATCACCAGCCTCGGGCTACCCTCGTCCCGGGAATCCTGCAGGTAAGGGGGCAGGTGGTTGGGCTCGATCCAGCCCGAGTTCGCGACGATCGTGGCCCGTTCCACCACGTTCCGAAGCTCGCGGACGTTGCCGGGCCAGGGATACCCGAGCAGCAGCTCCCGCGCAGACCCGGAGAGGCCTCGTACCGTCGTGCCGTGCTTGTCGTTGAACCGCCGCACGAAGTGCTGCGCCAGCAGGGGGATGTCCCCGTGGCGCGTGGCCAGCGGCGGTACGCTCACGGTGAACACGTTCAGACGGTAGTAGAGGTCCTCTCGCAACTCTCCGCGCTCGATCGCCTCGGACGGGTCGCGGTTGGTGGCCGCCAGGACGCGCACGTCGAAGTGGATCTCGCGGCTCCCCCCCAGGCGGCGCGCCGAGCCTTCCTCGAGAATGCGGAGGAGCTTGGGCTGCAGCTCGATCGGCATCTCCGCGATCTCGTCCAGGAAGAGCGTGCCGTGGTCCGCCTGCTCGAAGCATCCGGGCCGGGAGCGGCTCGCTCCCGTGAACGCGCCCTTCTCGTGCCCGAACAGCTCGCTCTCGATCAGGCCCTCGGGGATGGCGGCCGCGTTCACGGCCACGAAGGGAGCCTCGGAGCGGCTCGAGAGATCGTGGATGGTGCGGGCCACGACCTCCTTCCCGGTGCCGCTCGGTCCCGTGATCAGGGTCGAGGCGTCACTCGAGGCGAGGAGCTTGACCAGCTTGAAGACCTCCGCCATGCGGTCGCTGGCGCCGATCAGGCCGCCCAGCCCCGCTCCCAGGTCGAGACGATCCTCCAGCTCACGGATCGAGGTGCGCAGTCGGAACTCGTCTCCGGCCGAGTCGAGGATGGACCGGAGCTTGGCATAGTCGAGCGGCTTCGTGAGGAAGTCCCGGGCCCCGGCCTTCATGGCTTCCACCGCCTGGTCCACGCTGCCGTGGGCGGTGATGAGGAGGACCAGCCGGCCGTGCTCCTGCTCGCTCAGCCCGCGCAGGAGGTCCAGCCCCGACCCGTCGGGGAGGACCACGTCCGTGATCACGATGTCCGGATCGTGCTCCTCGACTCGTTGCCGGGCCTGATCCACGTCGGCGGCCGTGGAGATCTCATAGCCCCAGCTCTCGATGCGCATCGAGAGGACCTCGCGCACGGCGGGCTCGTCGTCGACGACCAGAACGGATAGACGATGGTCCTGGGGGATGGCGATCTCCTCCTGCCGAGCGGTCAGGGCGCGGGGGTCCGTCCGCAGTCTACCCGGCATCGCGAAGGTCGTGCCTGCCGGGGATGCGGTCACCAGCTGGCGCTCATGACCGCCGCGAGCGACGAGATGCCATCGTAGAGATCGTCGAGGAGCAGGTTCTCGTTGGGCGAGTGCTGGTTGTCGTCCGGATTGACGATCGGGAGGTTCACGAAGTCCGCCCCGAGGTACCTCGGGAACAGGTAGCCGGGGACGCTCCCGCCCAGGGTCGGGATCACGGCCACCGGCCCTTCGTGGGCGCTCCTCACCGAGGCGAGCACCGCGTGGGCGGCGGGCCGGTCCATCGGAGTGCGCACCGCGGGGTACCCCTCGGCGCTCGTCACCATCGCCAACCTGGGATGCGCCAGGCGCTCGGCGCGAGTCGGCTCGGAGGCGACCACCGTGTAGCCGCGCGAGCGGATGAAGTCGACGAAGCGCCCCACCTGGACCTTCGGGTCGATGCCCGCCACGAGTCGGAAGTCGAAGTTGGCCGTGGCCCGATCGGGTATGATGGTGCGGGACTCCGAGCCCACCCAGCCACTGCTCATGCCGTCCACGTTGAGCGAGGGCTCGGTGACCGCGGCCCAACGGCTGCCCGGGTACTCGGGGGCCTCGACCAGCAGCTCCCGCCGCTCCGCGCTGTCGGAGGGCAGCGCCGCCAGGGCGGCCTTCTCGGCCGATCCGAGCGGCTCCACGTCGTCGTACCAGCCCGGGATCACCACCCGTCCGGAGGAGTCCTGCATCGCCCCGATGAGACGCGCGAGACGCTCGGCGGGATTCGGGGCCCAGTTGCCGTAGTGGCCGCTGTGGAGCGGCACGGCCGGCCCGAACACCGTGACCTGGGCGGTCGCGATCCCACGCGCCCCGAAGGACACGGTGGGCCGGCCCGATGGGTGGAGCGGGCCATCGACCACGATGGCCAGGTCCGCCCCCAACTCGTCCGCGTGCGCCCTCAGCGTTCGCTCCAGGTGCGGGGACCCCGCCTCCTCCTCGCCCTCGAACAGGAAGCGCAGGTGGGCCGACGGCTTCCGGCCCTGCGCCTTCAGGGCATCGAGGGCGGCCAGGAGGCCGACGATCGGTCCCCGGTCGTCAGCGGCCGCGCGGGCGTACAGCCGGGCCCCGTGCGGAACGGGCTCGCCGACCGCCGGGATGGGGAGGACGCGGGGATGCTCTCCGAGCGGCGCCGACCGAAGAGTGGGCTCGAAGGGCTTCGACCCCGTCCAGCGCGTGGAGTCGACCGGCTGGCCATCGTAGTGGCAGTAGATGAGGATGGTGTGCTCGGCCCCCGGCCTCGGCAGGTCTCCGACCACCAGGGGCGGTCCGCCGGTCTCGATCAGGCGGGTCCGGATCCCCCGCTTCTCCATCTCGGTCCGGAGCCAGGCCGCGTTGCGCCGGATGTTTACGGAGTCGGACGCCACGTCGGGGATGGAGAGGAACGACACGAGCTCGCCGAGGATCGAGGCCCGGTGCCCGTCCACCCAGGAGCGGAGCGCCGCGAAGTCCACGGTGTCGGCGCGGACCGCGCCGACACCGTGGACCGCGCCGGCGGCGGCGGGAGTACCGACGGTCGCCCACACCGGCCCCGCCATGCCGGCGATGCCGAACCATGCAACCGCCGCCGCGGAGATCCATCGTCGCGCCATCGTACACGCCTCCCGAACCGGGTCGTCGGCGGCCGCCCGGCGCGGCCCCCGCTCCCCATCATCTGCCCGGACGGCGCGTCCGCTGTCAACGCCTCCCCGCCGGGAGCCGGCGGAGGCCCGGTCGCAGGAAGGAGGCTAGTGGCTCCGGCTCCCGCCGGGCGAGTGTCCGACCGGAGCCGAGGCCCGGAGCGCGTTCTCCCCCGGCGTGAGCTGGTCGACGCGATAGGCGGGGATCTCGTAGACCACGGAGTCCCCGGGTACGGTGGCCCAGTACCCCGATCCGCCGTTCGAGGTGAAGCGAAGGAGCGCCAACGTGTCGCCATTCGCGCCCCGCGCCACCACGCTGCGCGTGGTCCTCCCCGGCTGGGCCGTATCGGGAGCGAATCCGGAAGCCTCGACGCGCGCGAGCCCATCGAGGAGCAGGGAGATGGGGTGCGAACCGGCCGGCTTCCCGTTGACCGTCCACGCCGAGTCCGCGCGTGCCAGCTGCTCCACCGTGTCGCCCCGGGCCACCTCGATGGAGCGGACCCTGGCGGTGTCCACGGCGAGCACGGTCCGGTCGCGCCACTGGTCGGCCGGCAGCGTGGCCTCGTGGCGCAACCGGCCCCGCACGAGCCACACGGCGTCGCTGCCGGGCAGCCGGACGTAGGCGCTCGGGTAGTAGGGGCCGCTGTGTCCGATGAGCAGACGCACGGAGTCGCCGGCCTTCCGTCGGAACAGGAGCTCCGTCGCGGCGGAATCCGTCACCCCCATGTCTCCCTGGTGGCCCGGATTGCGCGAGGCGAGCTCGGCCACCCGACTGCTGTCCACGGCCGACCAGAGGGCCTCGAGCGTGGCGGTGTCGGCGGACCAGCCGTTCGCGAGCCAACGATCGCCTGCGCGTCTGAGTCGGATCGTGTCGCTACCCGTCCGAACCCGGACCGAGGCGATCTCCGCCTCGTGGAGACCCGACAGGGTCTTCTGCAGGGGGCTCGAGGTCGCGCCGTTTCCGCCACGCCCGCCCAGGAACGTGCTCGCTCCCCAGGCCACGAGGACGAGCCCCACGCCGATCAGGATGGTCCGCAGCGTCGTCTCTTTCATGCGGCCCCCTCCGGCGCCCAGCCCGGATGGCGCCGACGTCTGAGGGTGCGCACCACCCCGATGGCCACGAACAGGAGCGGCACGCCCACCAGGTCCCCCCATTTGAACAGGCCCCGGGTAGTCGAGGACGCGAAGGTTAGCTCCGGAGGGGTCCGGTCCTTGGAGCGAATCGAGATCAGCGACTCGTCCTGCGTCAGCCAGTTCACCGCGTTGGCGACGAAGATCAGGTTCTCCGCGTTGTTCTGCACGAAGTCCCGCCGCAGGAACTCGGCGTCTCGCACCACGACCAGACGGCCCGCGTGCCGATCGGAAGCGGAGTGCCGGTCGCCGGCGGCCGCCGTGTCGCCCCGCACCGCCGCGGCCACCACCTGCACGCCCCCCTGCCCCGCGGGCTGGAGGTCCTGGTCCGGCGCCACCGATCCGCCGGCGGGTTCGAGTCCGCCGGCCGCCGTGGTCTCGAGCAGCGGCGACGCGAGCGCCGTGTCCTGGACCTGGAGAGCGCCGGGCCACGCGAGGCTCAGCCCCCGCAGCTGGCGGGTGATGAGGCTCTTCCCGACGGGCTGCACGACGGGCCAGTAGGGATACGCTTTCACCACCGAGAAGATGCCCTGCTGGCCCAGATTCACACGCTCGTTGGAGCGCAGGTCGTAGACCACGCCCTGGAGGAGCTTGACGCCGCGTCCGGCCAGGTAGGGCCCCAATCCCGACCGCACGGGCCGGGTGATCGGCATGCGGGGATTGAGCTGGTTGGACGGGAGGAGCAGCAGCCCCGAGCCGCCCGCGTCGAAGTAGCGCTCGAGCGCCGTTCGGGCGCTATCGCCCAGGGGCTCGGTGGGCCCGGCCAGCACCACCGCCGCCAGCGAGTCCGGAGACAGATGGGGCGGAGCCGAATCGGACCCGAGCGGCAGGCTCGTGACCGTATACTGCCGTGCCAATTCCTGCTCGAGATCGGGATAAGCCTCGGCTCCGGTCGCCCCCGCTCCGGTGAGGAAGGCCACGCGCGGCTTGGTCTTGCGGGTGAGGGAAGCGATGGCCGAAGTGAGCCGGTACTCCAGGTCCGAGGTGCTCTGGATCACGGGAATGGTCTCGTGCTTTCCGGCGTAGAGCACGGCGAGCCCGAGCCAGCCTCGCTTCACCTGGAATTCGTCGTTCCGCATCACGTTGAACTGGATCGGCCGAACCCCGAGCGAGCGGGCCTCGTCGGCGTCGGGGCCCTTGTCGCCCGGATGAACCACCTGGACCTTCACGTTCCCATCCGAGGCGCTGTGGTAGTCGGCCAGGAGGTCGCTCACGTCCCGGCTGGTGAGGTCGACTTCCGAGGGCAGCGAGCTCGAGACGAAGAACTTGATCGTGACCACGTCGTTGAGGTGGCCGACGACGTCGCGCGTTCCGCTCGACAGCGTGAACAGGTGATTCCGGGTGAGGTCGAGCCGGCCGTGGATGTGTCCCCCGAGCAGGTTGAGGCCCACCACGCCGATGATGAGGACGCCGGTCCCGGTCCGCAGCCGCCGGAAGGAGCCCCGCGCGGGGCTCAGTCGCTCGCGGGCCACCGCCCAGTAGGCCAGCGACAGGAACACGGCGCCCGCCGTCACGAAGTAGAGCACGTCACGCAGGTCGATGACCCCGCGGGTCACGGCCTCGAAGTGGGTGAGGAGCGACAGCTCGCTGACCGCCCGGGCCAGCGGTCCGGGCAGCGCGATCTGCGTGAAGCGCAGCCCGGCCAGGATGAGGGCGAAGTCGATCATGGCGCCCACGATGAACGCCGTGATCTGATTGGAGGTGACGCTCGAGGCGAACAGGCCGATCGAGACCAGCTCGCCCGCCAGCAGGGCGGCGCCGACGTACTGCCCGACCACGATGCCGGGATCGGCGCTCGAGGCGGCCAGCAGGCCGATCGCGGTCGGGATCGTCCCCGCCAGGGCCACCAGCACGAACATCCAGTCGCCCAGGAACTTCCCCACCACGAGATCGGCCTCGCTGATCGGCTGGGCGAGTACCCAGACCAGCGTGCCGCTCCGGCGCTCCTCGGCCAGCGAGCGCATCGTCATGGCGGGAACGAACACCGCCAGGAGCCACGGCAGCAGGTCGAAGAGCGGGCGGAGCGAAGCCGCTCCGGAGGTGAAGATGGAGCGGAAAGAGAGGAACATGGCCAGGACCAGGAAGGCCACGACCAGGATGTATGCCGTCGGATGGTCGAAGTAGCTCCGGAACTCGCGCCGGGCCACGCGCCAGGCCTGGATCACGGGAGCACCTCCGGGCCCGGGCCCGTCTCTTCGGTGAGCTGCTGGAAGAGCTGCTCCAGCGAAGCTCTCTCACGGTGCAGCTCCCACAGCGTCCAGCCGCGCTCCGAGGCGAGGGCGGAGATCGCGGGCCGGAGCTCGCGCCGGCCCACCGCGACCAGCTCCACCCGGTGTCGGCCGTCATGCCGCTCGGCCCGCGAGGACGCCACGCCATCCATCGCGGCGAGCGCCTCCGGCACCCCATCGCCCTCCGCTTCCACCACGTAGCGCGGCGCCGAGCGACCCGTCTCCAGGAGCTCGGTCACGCTGCCATCGGCCACCAGCCGTCCGTGGTGGACGATGAGGAGGCGGCTGCACGTGGCCTCCACCTCGCCGAGGACGTGGGTGCTGAGGAGCACCGTGCGCTCACGGCCCAGTGCCCCGACCAGATGGCGAATCCCCACCCGCTGATTCGGGTCGAGTCCCTCGGTGGGCTCGTCCAGGATGAGGATCTCGGGCCGGTGCAGGATGGCTGCGGCCAGGCCCACGCGTTGACGGTAGCCCTTGGAGAGCTGCGAGATCGGGCGTCCGTACACGTCCTGGATTCCGGTTTCCTCGACCGCGTCGCCGAGCGCCGAGCGGCGGCCGGCCCCCTCGAGGCCGCGCAGCGTCGCGGCGAAATCCAGGTACTCGGCGACCAGCATCTCCTGGTAGAGCGCATTCGTCTCGGGCAGGTAACCGACCCGGGAGCGGGCCTCCTTCAGGTCTTCGCCGATGGGGCGGCCATCGTAGCGCACCTCCCCCCGGTCCGGCTGGAGCGTCCCCGTGAGCATGCGCATCGTGGTCGTCTTCCCCGCCCCGTTGGGTCCGAGGAAGCCCACCACCTCTCCTCGATCGATCTCGAAGCTGATGTCGTCCACGGCCACGACCGGACCGTAGCTCTTCGACACTCCCTCCACCGAAATCATGTGTCGTCCTCCACGAACTCCTCCTCCCACGTCCGTCGCTCCACCGCTTCGCGCGGTGGACGTCCGACGGCGAACTCGCCCATCACGATGTACGAGACGCGCGAAAGGTTGCCCGGGCCCGGCGTCCGGACGCAACACGGCCGGGGAGACGCCCGCGGCTTCCCCTCAGGGCGGACCGTGGCCACGGGCGCCGACCGACGTGTCGCCGTCGCCGCGGGCGGCGGCGTCGGAGCGCGCACGGACACCGTCCAGCGCTCCGGCATCCCAAACGGCCCACGTCTCCGCGATCCTCCCATCCACGATCCGGTGCACCGCGGCCACGGGCACGCCGGATGTGGAGTCGGCGGCGGGCCCGGAGCCGAGCGGCAAGTCTCCCGGCTCGAAGGTGCCGAACGTGGCCACCTGGTTGCCGTCGGAGAGAAGGTGGGTGACGGTGATGCGGCCCCGGGGCCACGCCGTCGTGTCCGCGGCGATGCCCCGGAGGAAGGCGCCGCGACCACGTAGCTGGCCGCCGGGCAGCGGCGCCGCATGCAACACGTAGTCCTCCGTGACCAGCCGGTGGAGCGCCGCGGTGTCGCGGCCTCCCACCGCCTCGGCGAAGCGGAGGGCCCTCCCCTCGGCTTCGGCCGCATCCATGCCCTTGCCCCCGCAAGCGACCACGGCGGAGAAGAGCGGGAGCAGGGCGAGGAGACGGGCCGGGACCCCGGACCGGTGGTTCCTCCACGGCCCCCGCCTCACCTCCATGAGATGATCTCCTGCAGCGGCTTCTTGCCGATGTCCGGGACGCGGGCGTCCTCGGCCGGGTAGCCGACGACCAGGATGAGGAAGGGTCGCTCGTTCTCCGGCCGGTCCAGGAGCTCGTTCAGGAAGCCCATGGGGCTGGGCGTGTGGGTCAGGGAGACGAGGCCGGCGTGGTGGACGGCCGTGACCAGGATCCCGGTCGCGATGCCCACCGACTCCTGCACATAGTAGTTCTTGAGCTTCCGCCCGTCGGGAGTGACCTCGAAGCTCTGCGCGAACACGACGATGAGCCAGGGCGCCCGCTCCAGGAAGGGCTTGTGCTGGTCGGTGCCCAGAACGGCCAGGGCCTCCAGCCACTCGCGGGGCGCGCGCTCGGCATAGAAGGCCCGCTCCTCTTCCTCGGCCGCCTCTCGGATGCGCCGCTTGATCGCCGGGTCCCCCACGACCACGAAATGCCACGGCTGGCGATTGGCGCCGTTGGGCGCCCGCGCGGCCGCCGCCAGGCAGTCCTCGATCACCTCGCGGGGAACGGGCCGGTCCGAGAACTCCCGGACGGTGCGGCGGAGCTCCATTTCGCGCCGGAACTCCGCCGCCCGCGAACGCACCTGGTCGGGAGCGTACTCCCTGTATCCTCTGAGCGGCACGAAAACGGGCTCGTTCACATCGCCTCCCGGCAGTATCGGATTCCGGGAGCGAAGGTCGCGGGAGGGGGAGCGACGGGCAACGGAGCGCCCGCCGGCGACCCCGGGTGCCGGCGAAGCCGGCCCCGCGAGCGGCCTCAGAGCCGCACTTTCACCCGCAGGGATGTGGTCGGACCGGAGGCGCGGAAGCTCTGGGTGACCGTCACATCCACGGCGCGCGCCAGCGTGAGCCGGGCCCGCACCTCTCCCGAAAGCTCGCCCTGAAGCAGCTCCTTCTTCGCCCCACCCTCCAGCTTCAGCGTCCCCGTCTTCGAGAGCCGGAGGCCGACGGCCGAGTGGATGCCGAGGACGAGACGGTCGCGCGCGACGTGGTCGAAGGTGAGCGATGCCTGCGTCGCGTCGCCGATCTCGATGACGAGCTCGCCCTTCCCCTCGAGCTCTCCGCCCAGGACCGGGACCCGGGCCGAGCCCGGCATGCCGCTGTCGATCTCCAGGCGCCGGGACGACGCCGTGGCCGAAACGCCGCTCTTCTCGGACATGGACACCTCCGGGTCAGTGGGGATCGTGGACCGGCGGACCCGCGCTCCACCGGGGGCGGGCACCCGCCCGGGCCGGAGGCGCCGCGGACCCACCGGCGGGAGGGTCAGTCGAGCCAGCGCACCGGGTCGCCGACGGCAATCGTCCCGCCTTCGAGCACCCGGCCGAACACGCCGCCCCGCCACTCGGATCGCAGCGCCTCCTGGAGGCCGTCGGCGGCCTCGTCCATCCGGTGGCACGGCGTGGTCTCGCCACCGACCAGGATGCGGCAGGCGCCCACCCGCAGGGTTCGGCCCCGGGTCTCCCGGAGCTCGAGGCCGCGCACCAGGAGGTTGGCGCGCCGGTTCGCGGGATCCACGAAACGGCCCAGCTCCGCGATCGCGCGCTCCCAGGCGGCCGCGTCCACGATCGTGACCTGTCGACGTCCACCCTGGTTGGCGTTTCCGTCCAGCCCGCGCTCGGTGACCAGCTCGGCCAGCTCGAGCGGGTCCATGGGTCCCCGGTGAGCGCGCTTTCGCCAGATGGCCTCCAGGCGTCCTCGGGCGTCCGCGGGGGGGTGGGACTCAGTCGGCATGCGAGGCTCCACTGGCTGGGGTTTCTTCGCGGGACGGCGGCCCGAGGTAGACGCGGGTGTCGTACTCGAAGCGCACGGCGCCTCCGCTGGCGTGCGCATCGAACAGCTCTCGCAGCGCACCGAGCATGGGCTCGCGGTCCGGATCGCCCGCGGGAGGCGTGTACGAGCTCGACAGGACCCGGGCTCGAAGCCCCTCGAAGTCGAAGCGCTGCTCGTGCTCGAAGCTGCCCGTTCGCCAGCCGCCCGGTCCGAAGATGCTCTCGAGCGCCTCACGCGATCCATACAGGTTGCGCACCTCACGGTAGTCGCGTGCCCAGCGCTCCAGCAGCGACTCGTAGCCACGCAGGAAGGGGGTCGAGTCCAGGCGCCGCGTGTTCCAGATGAGCGCTACCCGACCTCCCGGCTCCAGGACCCGGCACAGCTCCCGGCGGGTGGCCGCGGGCTCGAACCAGTGAAAGGCCTGGCCCGCGGTCGCGAGGGCCATCGACGCGTCCCGGAGGCCCGTGACCTCGGCCGTCCCCGCCACGCTGTGGAAGGCGGCGAAGCCGGAGAGCTCCCGGTCGCCGGCGCGGCGCATCGGAGCGTTCGGCTCGACCCCGAACACGACCATACCTCTCTGGAGGAAGGAACGCGCCAGGAGGCCGGTCCCCGACCCGAGGTCGGCCACCCGCGAGCCCGGCCCGAGTCCGGTCTCCGACACCACCCAGTCGATGGCCGCGTCCGGGTAATCGGGACGAGAGCGCACGTAGTCCTCCACCCGATTCGAGAAGCGGGTGGTAGGGGCGAAGCGGGATCGGTCGCCCGCCGTCACGTGTCCCCGCGACCCGATGGGTGGCGCACGATCAGCACGTGGAATGAATGAGGGCCCCCACCGGCTCCCGGCCGGCGAGCTCGTTGTATCGGCGTACGGCCTCCTCCGTGTGAAGAACATCCACGCTCACGCCTTCCTCCTCGAGCAGGGACAGCGTCTCCTCGCAAACCTGCAGCCGGCCCCACATGCCGCGCGAGAGGACGACGTGCCGCGCCCCGTGCTCGAGGAGCTCGCGCACATCGGCGGGCTGGATGCCCGGGACGTGTCGGGTGCCCGTCTCGGACCAGTCCCACGGCCGGCTCCCTCCGGGCCACAGCTTGGCGTCCTTGAGGGGTTCCCGGCGACCCTCGACCTCGAGCCGTCCCCAGGAGACGGCCCGGATCCCGGGCGAACGAGCCTCCGGACTCGTGCCCGCATCGCGCGTCACGCGCCCGCCGGCCACCCGCTCCAGCCCACTCCGAGCCGACGGCCCCCGAGGGCCGTGTCGGTGATCCAGCGTACGCTTCCCCCGGGCCACGGCTCCTCGGGGCCGAGGGGGAGGGCGCGCTCGACCACCCTTCTCTCCGCCGGCCGCAGGAGGAAGGCCGCCGGCGCCACGCCCAGCGCGCGCAGACGACGCCGCGCGTCCGCCGCGGGCGTGGCGTGCGCGGCATCCCGGGCCTCGGCGGCGGCCGCCTCGTCCGGGCACTCCACCACCCGGCGGCCGGACTCGGGCCCCACGGCAGGAGCCGCCGGGCAAACGCTGGACCCGGAGATCCACTGGAGCCGTACCCCCATCCCGGCGAGCGCGAAGGGCGGTTGCGGCGCCGGCTCAGGGAGATCGTACGCCGTCGCCACGTATTTCCCCGCCGCCAGGGCGTCGGGACACAGCACGATGACGTGGCCCACTCCCTGGAGCCCCGTGTCCTCGACTCCGGGCGTGGGCCGCACGCGCCACTCGCGCGGGGTCGTATCCTGGATCAGGAACGCGAGGAGCGATCCGGGCGGTCCGGTGCCGGGAAAGGCCAGCTCCCACTCCGCCGTCCGTCCCTCCGGCGTCCGCCGGGACCAGCGCTCGGGTCCCCGGACCGGGATCCCCGCGCGCCGGAGCCGCTCCACGTCGTCCGCGATGGACCCCGTACGGGCGGCCCATGCCGTGGGGCCGGCCGCGGTGCGGATCGCCGCATCCCACACCGGGGAGACGGCGCCGGGCTCGACGGTCGAGATGAGCTCGATGTACGAGCCGTCGGGGAAGCCGACGACGGCCATGTGGGTGACTCCATTGGAGTGCCGACCGCCGGGGGCCGAGGGCAGGCCGCATCGGGCGAAGGCACATCGAAGCCCGGCCAGGTCGGGACCGGCCCATGTGACGTGGTCGATGGCGGGCCTCCGCGACGCCCCGCCGTTCAAGGGCCCTCCGGAGTCGGCCCGCCGATCGGCGCCGCATCCTCCAGGATGCGGTCGATGGCGGCCAGCTCCGCCTCGCCGAGCTCGAGGTCGGCCGCCGCCGCCGCCGCGGCGATGTGCTCCGGACTCCGGGCTCCGACGATGGCCACGTCCACGTCCGGGTTCGACAGCGTCCAGGAGACGGCCAGCTGGGCCACGGTGCACGACAGCCCGGAGGCCATCCGTTCCAGCCGCCGGATCACGTCCACGTTTCGGCGTAGCGACTCCCCCCGGAAGATGGGACTCTCGTGACGCCAGTCTTCCTCGGGGAAGCTCGCATCCAGTCCGTAGGTCCCGGAGAGGAGCCCGTGCGCCAGGACCCCGTAACACAGCACCCCGACCCCGTGACTCCGGCAATACGGCAGCACCGCCTCCTCGATGTCCCGCCGCAGCATGCTGTAGGGCGGCTGGAGCGCATCCAGCTTCCGCGTCTCCTCGAAGGCGGCCATCCCGCGCTCGTCGAAATTGGACACCCCGACGCGGCGGACCAGGCCCTCGGCGACGAAATCGTCCAGGGCGCGAGCCGTCCGGTCGATGGGCGTGGCCGGATCCGGCCAGTGGAGCTGGTACAGGTCGATCCGGTCCGTCCCCAGGCGCTCCAGGCTCTCCTCGAGCCCCCGCCGGAGCCCGTCGGGGCTGGCATCGCGAACCAGTCTCCCGCTCGCGCGGCGGAGTCCCCCCTTGGTGGCCAGCACCAGCCGGTCACGGTGCTCACCCAGCCGACGTCCCAGCGCCTCGGCCAGGAGCTCCTCCGACGCCCCGAAACCATATGCCTGAGCCGTGTCGAAGAAGTTGATGCCGCGGTCGAGCGCCTCGTGGACGGCCGCGACCGCCCGATCCCGGACCAGGCCGCTCCACTCTCCGCCGAACTGCCACGTGCCGAAGCAAATTCGAGACACCTCGAGGGTCGTCTCTCCCAGCCTCGTGTAGCGCATGCGGGCTCTCTTCCGCTCGCTTCCCGTCCCCTGGCGGGGCCGTGAAACTTTGCCGATTTCGTCCGAGCGAACCTATCTTGCCCTTCGCCCGTTGGGGAGTCGGAGCACCACCGCTTCTCCCGTTAGGCCGAGGAGGAATTCCATGGCCCGGACGTCCGCGCCGTCTCCGCACCCCGTCGCGCCTCCGCGCGCCCCCGCCTCCCGACGCCGAGCCCGGGCCCGCGCGACCGCGGAACCCGGACGGCTCCGGGGCGCCCGGTGGCTGCCGGTCGCGGCGGCCCTGCTCGTCGGGGCTTCCCTGTCCGGGCCGCTCCACGCCCAGACCGTGAAGGGACGCATGGTGGAGGCCGGCACGCAGGTTCCGGTTCCGGGGGCGCTGGTCGAGCTCCGCGATGCGCGGGACTCGGTGGTGGACCGGGTGCTCAGCGATCCGGGCGGCCGATTCAGCCTGAAGGCTCCGGTGGCGGGGAAGTTCACGCTCCACACCGAGCGCATCGGCTACCGGAACTGGACCTCCGATCCGTTCGACCTGGCCGCGGGCCAGGAGGTGACCCGCCTGCTCCACGTGTCGACGCAGGCGGTGAGCGCCTCCGATCTCTCGGTGCAGGCGGACCGCAAGTGCCGGCTCGAGCCGCAGCTCGGGGTGGCCACGTACCTGCTGTGGGACGAGGTACGCAAGGCGCTCCGGGTCACGGTCCTGAGCCGCGAGGGCCAGCAGTACCGGTACGTGCGGGAGAAGGACACCCGCGACCTGAACGAGAGCGGCCACAAGGTCACGGACCAGAAGACCGTGATCGACACCACCGTCCAGGCGACGCCCTATCCCATCCAGCCGGCCGAGCAGCTGGCGCGGAACGGCTTCGTGTCCGGAGACGTCCAGTCCGGGCGGAAATACTACATCCCGGGCGTCGAGACCCTCCTGGCCGGACCCTTCCTGGAGACCCACTGCATCGAGCTGGGCGACCACCGCGACGTGGACGGCGAGCGCTGGATCGGGCTCGACTTCAAGCCGGCGGAGGGGCGCTCGCTCCCGGACATCTCCGGCACGTTGTGGATGACGGAGCACGGCTCGGAGCTCCGGGAGATGGACTTCCACTACGTGAACGTCGAGGTCCCGGTCGCGCCCCGCCACCGCAAAGACGAGGGGATCCCGGGCGGGATGATGCCCCGGCCGCGGAACGCCAGCACGGACTGGCTGGGAGGCAAGCTCACCTTCCGGCGCCTGCCCTCGGGTCGGTGGATCATCCGCGACTGGCACGTGGCACTCCCGGTCATGGGGGCGACCGACGCATGGTGGGATCCCACCAAGCGCTACGAGTATGTGCTCACGGGTCGGCACGAGGAGGGGGGCGAGATCCTGCACGTCTCCGACGCCTCGGGCCGCGACCTGTTCGATCACGAGCGGGCCGCGCTGTCAGGCTTCGTGGCCGACAGCTCACGGGGAACGCCCCTGGTGGGGGCGGTCGTGAAGCTGGAGGGAACGCCCTACTCCGACACCACGGACGCCGACGGCCACTTCGAGCTCCCCAACCTCCCGGGCGGCAAGTTCAAGGTCACCTTCGAGCACCCGAGGCTGGACAGCCTGGGGGTCGGCGCGCCGGAAGCCACCGTGGAGCTGGCCGAGGGGAGCACCACGCACGTCGCCCTGGCCATCCCGTCGCCGAAACAGGCCCTGGCCGCCGGATGCCCGAAGCCCGCCGGTGACGCCGCCAACCTGGTCGGGATCCTCCGGGACGAGACCAGCGGGGTGCCCCTACCGTTCGCGCGCCTGACCCTACGGCGGGGCCCGGAGGAGGCCACGGGGAACGCGGCCGCCTCCGGTCTCCTGGCCCAGGGCCGCACGGACGGCAGCGGCGCCTTCAAGATGTGCGGCGTGCCGGCGGGTTCGGAGCTCGGCTTGGCCGTGACTTTCCCCGGACGGCCGGCGGCGACCTTGCGACTGAGCCTGGCCGCCGGCAGCACGGTCGAGCGCGATGTGTCGGTTCCCTCCGCCGCCCCGGCCGGGGTGGTGGGCCGCGTGGTCTCGGCGGGAGACCAGAGCCCGCTCGCCGGCGCCACCGTGGAGCTGGCCGGCTCCGGGAAGTTCACCACCGCCAACGACGGCCGCTTCCACTTCGACCAGGTGCCCGAGGGAGCGCACGAGGTCAAGGTCGAGCTCCAGGGCTACGGGCCGGCGCTGGACACCGTGCAGCTCGCCTCCGGCCAGAGTCTCGACCTGGAGGTGCGCTTGCCCACGAAGGTGGTGGCGGCCGCGCCGATCCAGGTCGTGGTCATGCGAAGCGCCGAGCAGGGACTCAGCCGGCGCTCCCGCCGCCTGTACGAGATGGACCGCGTGGCCATCGACAGCGTGCTCACACGCGTGCCCGACATGACCGGACTCCTCCAGCAGATGCAGCACAGGGTCCCGGGCCTCCTGGTGGAGGAGATGGATGTCCCCATCGCCGCCCATTCGGGTCGTCCTTCGATCTTCTCGGGCGGAGGAGGCACCCCAGCGGGAGCCATGCACGGAGTCTGCGTGTCGACCACACACGGGACCCCCGACCTCCGCGGCTCGGTCGGCGACTACCGGTGCGCCATGGTCCAGGTATACATCGACGACGCTCCGGTGCCGAGCGAGGAGGCCGCGACCGTGCTCGAGAACCTGGATCCGCAGAGCATCGAGCGCATGCAGTTCGTGCCGGCCGTGGACGCGGGCGCCCGGTACGGGACCGGCTCCAATACGGGCGTCCTCCTCATCTATACCCGGGCCGGTGGGTCGTCGAGCGACAGCACCGGCGGGAGCTGAGCCGGGCGCTTCGGTGGTCCCGTAGCGCCGGTAGGACGGACCGACCCGAGGCGGACGTGCGCACGGGGGCGCCGGAGGGCGGCCCGCCCCGAGAAACTCGGACGCCCGGCCGTCCGCAGGGACGACCGGGCGTCGTTCGAGTCCGGAAGGAAGCTCCCGGAGACCGCGCTTACCTCTTCTTCTTCGCGGTCGTCTTCTTCTTGGCCGTCGCCTTCTTCTTCGGCGCGGCCTTCTTCTTCGCGGGCTTCTTGGCCGTCTTCTTCGCCGCCTTCTTGGTGGGCATGGTGCTCACTCCTGGTGAGTGGTGGGTACGAACGACGGGCGAAACGCCGCGACGACGGGCTCGCGGAGCCCGTCCCCCCGACGCCGGGTGGCCCGGAAGACCCGCACCGGGCGCTCGTTCGTGCACCGGGACATGGGGAAGGTGGGCCCCCGTGTCCGGGCGGCCGTGACGGAAGCCCCGCCGCACCTGGGGCTCGATCGATCCGTCACGGGAAGCTCAGCCACACTCGCTGTAACCGCACGCCAGACACTTCACGCACCCCTCGGCGAACTGCAGGCTCGTCCCGCAGTCGGGGCACGTGCCGATGAAGGCGCGCGCGTTCTGTTCGTGGAACCGCTGGATCACGGGGCGGGCCGACGTCTGCGTCCCCCCGTTCGTCTTCTTGGCGTGCCCGACCTCCCGGATCGGGAGCTCCCGCTGGATGCCTTCCCGCTCCTCGAGGTAGCTCTCGATGATCTGGGCGATCGCATCGGGGCTGGAGAGCACCTTCTTCTCGCCGAAGCCCACCGCGCGGTCCGAGGAGATCCCGCGGAGCTGCGCGTGGATCTCGCGAAGCGGGACGCCCGAGCGCAGGGCCAGGCTGATGAGCCGGCCGATCGCCTCCGCGTCCGCCATGGCCGCGCCGCCCGCCTTGCCCAGGGCCACGAACACCTCGAAGGGGCGACCCTTCTCGTCCTCGTTGATCGTGACGTACATGGTCCCGAGCGGCGACTCGATCTTCCGGGTCCGGCCGGTGAGCACGTCGGGCCGCTCGCGCACCATCGGGTGCTTGACCATGCCGCTCTCGAGCTCGGTGATGCGGTGGCGGGCCCGGTCGCGCTCCTCGACGAGCGTGTCCCGCTCCAGCTCCAGCTCCTCGAGGCGCTCGATCGCCCCGGCGAGCTCGGCTGCGAGACCCGGGTCGTCCACCAGCTCCAGCGCCTCCTCGACCGCCCCGGCGGCTTCCTGGACCTTCCTGGCCGTCTTGCCGGTCGAGAGCACCTGCTCATCGCGCGAGCCGTCCCTGTACACCGTGACGCCCTTGCAGTGGAGCTGGAATGCGAGGCGGAAGATCTCCCGGACCTCCTCGACCGTGGCGGTCTCGGAGAAGTTGCACGTCTTGGAGATCGCGCTGTCCACGTGCTCCTGGAAGGCGGCCTGCATCCGGATGTGCTGCTCCGGGGTCACGTCGTGCGCCGTGACGAACAGCCGCTGGATGCCCGCCGGCACGTCGTCCATGTGGATGTGCCCTTCGTCCGCGATGCGGCGCATGAGCTCCTCGGTGTACCAGCCCTCCTCCATGGCCATGCGCACGAAGGCCGGGTTGATGTCCGGCATGAGGGTCCCGGCCTGGTTGCGCATGAAGGCCACGGCGTACAGCGGCTCGATCCCACCGGAGCAGCCGGCGATGATCGAGATCGTTCCGGTGGGCGCCACCGTCGTGACGTTACAGTTCCGGAGCCGGCGGCAGGGCCGGATCCGCTCGCCCTCGGCGTCGCGCGTGCAAGTCGCGTCCGGACCCCAGATCGAGCGGTCCCATTCGGGGAAGGCGCCGCGCGTAGTGGCCAGCCGCTCCGACTCGACCTTGGCCTCCTCGTCGATGAAGGCCATGACCCTGCGCGCCAGCTCGATCGATTCCTCGGCTCCGTAGGGGATCCCCATCTCGACGAGGAGATCCGCCCACCCCATCACGCCCAGGCCGATGCGACGAATGCGCTGGGACAGGTCCTCGATCTCCTCGAGGGGGTAGGAATTGGCATCGATGACGTTGTCCAGGAAGTGTGTGGCGCGGCGCACGGTCTCCCCGAGCCCTTCCCAGTCGATCTTCCCGTCCCGGGCGAAGGCGCCCACGTTGACCGACCCGAGGTTGCACACGTCGTACGGAAGGAGCGGCTGCTCTCCGCAGGGGTTGGTGGCCTCGTACGCGCCCAGGTGCGGAACCGGGTTGTAGCGATTGGCCTCGTCGATCAGGAAGACGCCGGGCTCCCCGTTGCGCCACGCGCCGGCCACGATCCGGTCGAACACGTCCCGGGCCCGCAGACGCTCCACCGGCTGCCCGGTACGCGGATTGACCAGGTCGTAGGCCTCGTCCGCCTCCACCGCCTGGATGAACGCGCCCGTCACGGCCACCGAGATGTTGAAGTTGGTGATCTTGTGGCCCTCGCTCTTGCAGTCGATGAACTCGAGGATGTCGGGGTGGTCGACGCGCAGGATCCCCATGTTGGCGCCCCGGCGCGTCCCGCCCTGCTTCACCGCCTCGGTGGAGGCGTCGTAGACCTCCATGAAGCTCACGGGCCCCGAGGCCACGCCCATCGTCGACTTGACCACGTCTCCGCGCGGGCGCAATCGGCTGAAGCCGAAGCCGGTGCCGCCCCCGGACTGGTGAATGAGCGCCATGTTCCGGAGCGTGTCGTAGATGCCGTCGAGCGCATCCGGCACGGGCAGGACGAAGCAGGCCGACAGCTGCCCGAGCGGGCGGCCGGCGTTCATGAGCGTGGGACTGTTGGGCTCGAACCTGCCGCTGGCCATGAGCTCGTAGAAGGAGCGCGCCGTGGCCTCCACCTCGTCGTGATCGGCACCGTACCCGGCGTCCTCGGCGGCGATGACGCGCGCCACGCGCCAGAACATGTCGCGCGGCTCCTCGGTGGGGTGGCCATCCGCGTCCTTCTTGAGGTACCGGCGCGCGAGGACCGTACGGGCGTTCTCGGTGAGCCGCGGATCGGAAAGCTCGTCCGCGGCGGTGGTCTGGCCGATGGCCCGGGCGACGGTCTCGGGTGGGTTCATCGTGGCTCGTCCTTCTCTCGCTGGTTCGCGGCTCGTTGTTCTCGCGGACCGGGTCGGTTGGCCGGGAGCCACGCGGCTGCCCGGTGCCGAGACGGAACCGGCGCTCGCGTCGGGTCCCGTCGGGCTCCCCGGAGGAGCGTGCCCGCGGGGCGGGTCCCGTCGCGAAGCGCCGGCCCGGTTCGGTCGACGCGGTCTGTATGAGGCATCCGTCCCATCGCCGCGGCGCGATTCCCGAGCTCAGACCGGCGCGAGGCCACCGGGCTCCTCCTGGAATTACACCGCCATGGGGCGGTAGGTCTCGCTGTTGAACGACCTTCTATGGAAGGGGTCCGGCGGGGGCTCCCATCACCGCATCATCCGCACTTGTCCACGCCCCCGCCGGACTTGTTCACTGCTTTCCACATCGTTTTGCACAGAGCCCCAATATCTTGGGGTATCCGAAGTCTACCACCACGAGATGTTGTGGTCAAGGGCGAATCTCGGCCCGATTGCGAAGCCGGCGCGGAAGGCCCCGGACGCGCCGGAAGACCCGCGCGAACCGGGGTCTCCGGGGCCCCGAAGCGGAGGCATCGAGCGCCATCCCGGCCGGCTCCGGCGCGGCGGCCTCAGCCCTGGAAGAATCTCCGGTTCCGGATCAGGTAGGGCAGACAGACCACGTACAGGAGCGCGTACAGATCCAGGGCCGAGGCGGGCGCGCCGCCCCACATCGGAGCCAGGAGCTGGGCCAGGAACCCGAGCCCGAACAGTGCGGCGAACCCGACGGACGACCACCACGCCCATCGGCGCCAGGCGACCAGTCCCCAGGAGGAGACGAGGAGCGCCGTCCCGAAGGCCGCCATGGCGAGGCGCGGAATGAACGCGGTGAGCATCCAGCCGCGGCCCCGGAGACCGAACATGCGCACCGTGCCGGGCGGGGGGCCGAACAGCGACCACACGGCGGCGAGCAGGGCGCCGAGGCCCCCCAGCGCCATGACGGCGACCAGGAGCTTGCCGGGCCACGCGTGCGTGGGCCCCCGGTGTTCCTCCCTCTGAGGCGCCGTCGGGGGCCGGCCGCCGCTGGCGTCCCCGCCACCGGCTCCGACCGGGGGATCGGGGCTCACGCCGTCGACCAGCGCCCGCGTCGGTGACCCTCCTTGAGCTCGCGGTAGTCCTCGACCGTCCTACGCATGCGCTTGCGCAGCCGATCGTCCACCGTGCGAATCACCTTCGCCGGGAGCCCGACCACGAGACTGTCGGGCGGGACCTCCATCCCCTCGGTCACGACCGCTCCGGCGGCCACGAGCGAGCCCCGACCGATCACCGCGCCGGAGAGGACGATGGCGCCCATCCCGATCAGGCAGTCATCTTCGATCCGGCAGGCGTGGATGATGGCCCGGTGCCCGATGCCCACCCGATCTCCGATGAGGCAGGGCGTGCCCGGATCCACGTGCACCATCGTCAGGTCCTGGATGTTGGTCTCCCGCCCCACACGAATCGGGGCGATGTCCCCACGCAGGACGCACTGGTACCAGACGCTCGCGTCCTCGGCCAGCTCCACGTCGCCGATCACGTCCGCCGAGGGCGCCACGAACGCGGAATCGGCAATGCTCGGAGACGCGCGGGTAGTCAGCTCCTCGCGATCCATGGGCTCTCCCTGTCTCGGTTCCCCGTCAGCTTCCGGCCCGCGATTCCAGGAACTCGCGGATGCCCCGCAGCACGCCGCGCGCATAGGCCTCCTCGAAGCCAGTCGTGCGCAGGGCCGCCTCCTGGCGCGGCATCATCATGAAGGCGCCTTCGGCGAGCACGGCCGGCATCCACGTCTGGCGCGCGACCGCCAGGTCGCCCCATCCGACCCCGAGGTCGCGCAGGCCCATCGTGCGCAGTAGTCCCTGCTGCACATCGCCCGCCAGCTCGCGGGAATTGGCATGGTAGTAGTAGGTGCTGGTCCCCTCCTGACCGAACGGCCGAACGCCGTCCGGGAGCGCATTGTTGTGGATCGATACGAAGAGCTCCGCGCCCGCGCGCTCCGCTCGGCGGGCCCGCTCGTACAGGCCGAGAGGCAGCGTATCGGTTCGGACCAGGACCGGAACGGCTCCCGCTTCTCGCAGGAGAGCCGCGAGGTGCCGGGCCACGGCCAGGTTGGCGTCGCCCTCGTAGAAACCGGTGGGTCCGTGCGCTCCGGCGGGCGGATGACCCGGATCCACGGCGATGACCCGGCCGCGCAGAGGATGCCCGGGGTCGATGTGGGGCGGCCGGCGCACCTCGAGCCTCAGCGTCCCGCTCGTGTCGACCGGACGGGCCCGGTCGGTCTCGTCCGCGGGGTCGGAGGCACCGGGCGGCACGCTTCCGCCGGGAACGAGAGCGTCGGAGCCGGGCGCCGTGGTCCCGGTCCCGGAGGCCGGCGCCGCGTCGCCCCCGCCGATCCACGTGGCGCGCCAACCCCATACGGGACGCGCCAGCGCCAGCTCCAGTCGCCAGCGCCGTCCGGGCAGCTGCTCCCAGCCGGCGCTCACCAGCATCGAGTCTTCGGGCCCGTACATGAGCCGGTCGGTGCCTCCGCGGGCATCGTACAGCGTGAGCCGGAGCGTGCGGCCGCGCGCCCGAACCCGCAGTGGCACCCGGCTCCCGAGCGACAGGTCGATTCGCAGCCCCTCCGGTCCGTGGACGATACGCACGTCTCCGACCCGCACCCGGGGCGGCGGCGTCCCGTCCGGCAGCGGCCGTGCGTCGGACGTGTCCACCCAGGCCTCGAGGTCCGGGCCGAGCCGCACGCGAAGCCGGTCCCCGACCCTGCCGTCCACCGCCGCTACCGTCCGGTCGGGGAACCTCCACATGTACGGCCCTTCCGGCAGCGGGCGGCCGACCACGACCTCTGCCGGGCCGTTGACGGTGTCCGGCGGCTCGGCCAGCTCGAAGACGGGAGGCGAGCGGGGATCCACCAGCCGGAGGGGGAGTGAGCCGGCGGCCCGTGCCGTGTCGCCCCCGGCGGCGAGCTCGACCTTCCAGCCGATCGTGTCCAGCGGCGCCGAGCCGATCCTTCGGCCCTCCCCCGGCGTCCCCGGGGGCTCCGATGCGGCCGCCGTGACGGTATCGACCGGACTCGCGCGGAGGACCGGCCGGGCGTCACCGTAGAGCTCCCCGGCGAGCAGGCGGAGCTCGTACCGCCCGGGAGTCACCTCCCGCAGCCGGTACCCGCGCTCCCCCACCGTGAGACGGACCTCCGCGCCCGGCGCGCCCCGCACCGCGAGGCGGACCTCCTCGTCGGGACGGGCCCAGCGCTCGGAGGTGCCGACCAGCGTGGTCGTGTCGATCCAGGCCGGGCCCACGCCACGGAAGGGCTCGCGAGGAAGGAGTACGGGCCAGACCAGGGTATCGACGCTCGTACCCCGATGGGCCACGAGCTCGTACCGGGCCGTGTCGCCGGCGGCCGATGCCGGCACGGGGAGCCAGGCCAGGAACGCCCCGTTCGGCTCGACCGGGACCGGCGTCCCATCGATCGTCAGCTCGACGTCCCCGGAGCCGGTGGAGCCGAACAGGAAGTTCGAGTCCCGTACGGCGATACGGGCCAGCGAGTCCGGGTACGCGACGCGGAGCGCGAGGGGACCCGTGACGCGCGGTATCGGCGGCAGACCCGGAGCCGCCGCACCACGGCCGGTGGCGCAGCCGGCGGCGCTCGCCGCCAGGACCACGGCGGCGCCCAGCGTCACCCGACGCACCGCTCCGCGCGCCGCCCCGACTCCGGGAAGTCCCCGAGCGACCTCCCGTACCCACCGGCCCCGACTCTCCGATCCGCTCATCGTCCTCCCGTCCGCGTGGGCAGCTACGGCACCTACGAATCCGGGCCCCAAGCTAGGGTCGGCGGGATTCTCACGCCCGAAGCGCCGCGGCGTGCCCGCGTTCGATCGCAACGCTCCTCAGCTCCCCCGGCCGGCGGCACGGCTCGCCAGCCACGCTGCCGCCCCGCGCTCCATGACCGGCTCCGAGGCCCACGCGCATACGGCGGCGGTCCCGAGCTCGTCCGCGATCCGCGGATGGCCCAGGACCACCACCAGGACGGGAGCCCGCCCGCGCCCCGCCGCCTGGAGCCGGCGCCGGGCTTCTTCCGAGAGTCCGGCCCTTCCCTTCCAGGCCCGTGGCGTAGCTTCGATGAGGATGAGCAGGGGGGCGACCCCATCGGAGCCGGCGCCTTCGCTCCGTGCTCCCCGGTGCACCGCGGCGACTCCACGCGCAGCCCGGAGCTCTGCGCGGGCGGACTCCGCCCCGGCGCCGGCGAGCCCGCCGACTCGCTCCACCTCGAACCCGCGGCGGCCGAGCTCCGCGGCGAAGGCCTCGCCCAGCGCCGGCGCCCCGGCGGGCCCGTCGTCGGAGACCACCCCCACCCGGACCCGTCCGCCCGTCGCGGCCAGCCACGCGTCGACCCGCTCGGGCGCCCTCGGCCCGATCGGCCGGATACAGGCCGCCGCCAGCCGGGTGAGGGCCTCGCCCTCCGGATCGAAGGGCGGGAGCACCTCCGGGTCGCCCGCGGCCCCGTCGAGCGATCCGGGGCCCGGCACGGAACCGTACGTCACCAGCGCCGCCGCGCTCCGCTCCGCCGCCGCCTCGAGGCGACCGGCCAGGGCCGGATCGGCGGCCGCGGCCTGACCGACCGTCCGCGCGGTGAGACGGGCGTCGGACGGATACAGCAGGAGGTCACAGCCGGCGCGCAGGGCCCGCACGGCCCTCCAGCCCTCGGCGGCGGCGCCGGCGTCGTCCGCCCCGGCCAGGCCGGCCATGACGAGGGCATCGGTCACCACCAGCCCCCCAAAGCCGAGCTCCCGGCGCAGCACACCCTCGAGCACCTGCCGGCTCAGCGTCGCGGGTCCCTCGCAGCCGAGCGCCGGGTACGCGACGTGGGCCGTCATGACGGACGCGACCTCCCCCGCCACGGCCCGGAACGGCACCAGGTCCCGCTCCAGCTCCGCCCGAGAGTCGCCCACGACGGGAAGCTCGGCGTGGGAGTCGCCCACGGTACGCCCGTGGCCTGGGAAGTGCTTGGCGCAGGCCGCGACACCCACCGCCTGGCAGGCGCGTACCCATTCGAGGCCCAGCGCGGCGACCCGCACCGGATCGGAGCCGAACGCTCGCGTCTGCACGATCGGGTTCCGCGGCTCCACATCCAGGTCGAGGACCGGAGCCAGCACCCAGTTGATTCCGAGGGCCCGCGCCTCCAGGGCGGTCAGGCGCGCTGCCAGCCGCACGGCCTCCTCCGCTCGCGGGTGCGACGCGAGGGCGGCCGGAGGCGGGAGGGTGGACGCGCCACTCACCTGCTGCCCGGCCCCACGCTCCAGGTCGGCCGCCACCCACAGGGGCCGACCGGCCACCTGGCGAAGCTCCGCCACGAGCGCCGGCACCCCGGCCCGGGTGCCGCCGAACAGGAGGAAGCCGCCCACGCCCTCGGCCGCCGCCTCGAGGGCCCTCTCCGCCTCGTTGTCCGGATCCGGCCCGTCCAGGCGGATGGCATGGAGGAGGAGGCGGGCCGGCTCCGTCACACCGGCACTCGTTTGCCCAGGATCCGGGCGCCGCGCGCGCCGGTCGCCCACGGGGCGCCGGCCGGGTGCCCGAGGACATGCTGGCGGGCGAGGAGCGCGAAGGCGGCCGCCTCGCGAGCGTCTCCGTCCCAGCCGAGTGCCTCGAGTGGACGCACCGGGCGCGGCGCCACCCGGTCGGCGATACGGCGGGCGAGCTCTGGATTCCGGCCCCCTCCGCCGCACAGGTAGAGCTCATCAATCTCGAACGGAATCCAGCGCAACGACTCCGCGGCGGCGCGCGCCGTCACCTCCGTGAGGCTGGCCAGGAGGTCCTCGGCGGCATCGCCCGCCGCGAGACGCGTCTCCAGCCACGGCTCCAGACGCCGAGATCCGAAGCGCTCCCGGCCGGTCGTCCTCGGGGGTGGCTCCCCGAAGAAGGCGTCCGACAGCCACTCGTCGACCACCTCCGGGAGCACCCGCCCGGCCGCGGCCAGGCGCCCGTCCCGGTCGAAGCGCAACCGTCCCTCCGTCGCCCGACCGGCAGCCGCGTCCAGCAGCACCACTCCGGGGCCGGTGTCGAAGGCCACCGGCGCCGCCGCCGACCCGAGCGGCGGCAGCGCGGTCAGGTTCCCCATGCCGCCCAGGTTGAGAATGGCGCGGCCGGCGTCCGGGGAGGAGAGGAGCAGCCAGTCGAAGTAGGCCGAGATCGGCGCGCCATGCCCACCGGCCGCCACGTCGCGCACCCGGAAGTCCTCGATGACCGCGATGCCGGTCTCCTCGGCGATCACGGCGCCCTCGCCCAGCTGCAGCGTGCTCCCGGGTCGCCCGGCCTCGGGGGGCTCGTGCCACACGGTCTGTCCGGCCGAACCCACCGCGGCCACGTCCGCCGCGACCAGCCCCCCGGCCTCGAGCGCCCGCCCCAGCGCGGTGGCGAATCGACGTCCGAGCTCGAAGTCCAGGCGGCAGAGATCCGCGGCCCGACCCTCGTGGCAGGCGTGGAGCAAGCGGGCGCGCAGATCGTCCTCGTAGGGAAAGCTCTCGAAACCCACCATCTCCGTCTCGTCCGGACGCTCGTTCCGGCCCGTCATCCGCACGAGGGCGACGTCGACGCCGTCCAGCGAAGTCCCCGACATGATCCCCGCGAAGATCGGCACGATGCTGGTCAAGCCAGGAGGTCGGGGTGGATGCGCTCGCGGATCCGGTCCGCGTGCGCCCGGTCGTGCTGCGTCACGGCCCGGACGAGCTGGTGGAGGGCGATCCGATCGCCATCCAGCGTGCCCGCCGCGCTCCAGGCGGCCGCCGGAGCCTCGGCCAGGAGATCGGTCGTGCGGCCGCGCTCGGCGGCGACCTCGAGGAGGAGCTCCGGGACCGACTTCCCTCGCACCGGCGGATCGGGATCGGGCGGCCAATCCTCGAACGCGGGCGGAGAGCCGGGGCCGCCCGGCGCCTGCGCCGTCTCGATCAGCCGCTCGAGCCGGGGCCGATACGCCTCGCGCTCCGCCTGCAGCAGGTGCGCGAGGTGCTGGGCGGGCGACCAGCCCCGGGGCGGAGATCGCTCGTCCCGGCCCGCGTGCGCCTCGCAGGCGGCCCGCAAGCGTTCCGGACCCCGCGCCAGCTCCTCCAGCAGACGGGAGATCTCGGCGGGCTCCACGTCCGCCGGATAGCAGGCATAGTACGGAAGGTGCTCCGCCCCCGCGAAGCGCTCGACGACGTCCGCGAGGCGGCCCTCGCAGGCGTCGAGGAGGCGTTCGGCCATCGCGCGGCTCGCGCCGAGCTCATGCATGGCGATGGCGGTCTTCACCGAGCCCCCGGCCGCCACGAGGAGCGGCCGCGCTTCCCGTGCCTGCAAGCCACAGACTCGGTGCAGGATCGAGAGGCTGCGGCGCACCAGCTTCCGGCTGCCGGCACGCAGGTCGACCATCAGGTTCCCGTACACCTTGCCCAGCCCGATCATCACCCCCGTGGAGAGCGTGTTGAGGACGAGCTTGGTGGCGGTCCCGGCCTTCATCCGGGTGGAGCCGGCCACGACCTCCGGGCCCACGATGGGCGTGATCACGTGCGCGGCGGCCCGGCGCACGTCCTCGGGCGGCGGCGAGCAGCTCAGGAAGCCGGTGCCGGCACCCCGGGCCGCGGCCTCGAGGACCGCGGCACGCACGTAGGGCGTCGTGCCCGAGGTGGCGATCCCGAGCACGAAGTCTCTGGGTCCGACGTCGATGGCGCGGACGTCGGCGATCCCCGCCTCGCGGTCGTCCTCGGCGCCCTCGCGGCTGCGGACCAGGGCCCCGGGGCCGCCGGCGATGAGGCCGATCACCGTGCCGGGCTCGGTGCCGAACGTGGGCGGACACTCGGCCGCGTCCAGGACCCCGAGGCGACCGCTGGTGCCGGCTCCCACGTAGATGAGCCGTCCCCCGCCCCTGAGACGGCCGGTCACCTCCTCGATGAGCGCGGCGATGACGGCGCCTTCGGCCTGTACGGCGGTGGGTACGAGGCGGTCCTCGGCCTGGATGAGGCGGACGATCTCGGCGGGCCCGGCACGGTCGATCCCGGCCGTGCGCGGGTTCACGGCCTCCGTGGGACTCGAGTGGCTTTCCGCGTCTCCGCCGCCATCCTCCAGCGGCGGCGGAGACGCGGGTCCCCGCTGTGCGTCGACCATGACCGCCTCCGCCCCTCGCCGCTCCGTTCCGCCCGCGCCATCCGGTCGCCAAGCTACGCGGACGGCGGCCCTGCCGACAATCCGGCACGGTCGGCGCCGAAAGCGGGGAGCTGCGGGGGTGAAGACGGCCCCCGGAGGGTCACGATCCTCGCTCAGGGCCGCGAACGGAATCCCGCGCCCGCCGCGGCCCTCTCACCGATCCTCCGCCTCGGTCGGGCAGGTCCGGCTCAGCGCGGCCGGCGCACCGTCACAGGCTCCTTCAGCACCAGCGTCATGGGGGACCCTGCCGGGAGCACCGCGTCGACGTCCTGCGTCCCGAGCACGATGGCCGTCCCGGCCGCCGCCCCGACCGCAGCCCCGATGAACGTGCCGGTCTTGTTGCCGCCGACGATCCGGCCGAGCAACGCCCCGGCCACCGCGCCGGCGCCGACCTCGGCCGCCGCCTGCCCGGTACTGGTCCGGGACTTCTTCTGCGGGCTGGCCTCGGCCAGGTCCGCGGAGATCGGATAGGACCTGCCGCCGACCGTCACGCTAGGGAAATCGACCTTGAGCACGGCGGTCTGGCCCGCGCCTCCCGACTTCTGCACGGCGGTCACCTTGCCGTCCACCTTGGCCCCCCTCGGGATGGCGACGCGGCCGGCCACGGAGATCGGGTCCGAGACCGTAAGGGTGAACGGCTCGCCGACCTTGCTGATCTGGGTGGAGAGCTTCTTGTCCAGCGTCCCGTGGATCCGCGTGCCCGTGGCGACGTCGAGCTCGACGTAGGCGGGCGCCGCTGTCTCCGGCGTCGACGCCGCGCCGCTCCCCGTCGCGGTGCCGGCTCCGGTGGCCTCCTTCGCAGGCGTGGCCGCCCCGGACGTAGAACCGGTCGTCGAGGGAGCCCTCTGCGCTGGCTTGCTGGGCGCGGACTTCCGCTCGACCGGCGGGGTCTTCGTCTCGGGAGCGGCCTGCCCGACGGGTGCGGCCGCCGGCGTCTGGGCGTTCGGCTGCTCGGCCGGAGCCTCGGCGGCCGCAGCCGCGCTGTCGGCCACCGCTTCCTTGGGAGACTTGCCACCACAGGCGGCCGCCAGGAGACCCACCGATACGGCCAAAGCCCATCCGATCGTGCCCGTGCTCGCCTTCATCGCCCACCTCCTCGTCTGGATAGCTCGTCGACTTGCGGGGAAAGGCCGCCTCTCAGCCGCCTGGCGTCACCTCCAGGGGCGCATGCGACCGGATCGTCACGTGGGAGCCCTCGGGAAGGACCGCGTCCATGTCCTGCGTTTCCAGCACGATCGCGGTGGCCACCGCCGCCCCGACGGCAGCCCCGATGAACGTGCCGGTCTTGTCGCCGCCGATGATTCGCCCGAGGATGGCGCTCGCGGCCGCCGTGAACGTGTCACCCATCTCTGATTCTCACCGGTTTCGGGCTCGCGGTCCAGTGCGAGGTCCGGCGCGGTGCCGGGTGTGACCGTCCCGGTCCGCGGGACGGCCGCGGTCCTCGTCAGGGTGAGCGGCAGGGTCGGCACTCCTCACAGCGTCACGAGGTCCGCTCCCTCGGAACGGATTGAGGTCGTCGATCGTGCGCGGTAGACTCCGAACCTTGTAGCTTCGGCGGTGTTTCCTGTTACCCATGAGAGACGAGCGAGTGTCCGTCCACGTCACGATCGCCGCTCCCGGTGGTAGGGATCGCCTCTTGGGCCCGCGCGCCACGAGGTGCCGGGCGTGAAGCAGCTGCGGACCCTCGTCCCGTACCTGCGTCCCTACTGGCGGGGCGTTCTTCTCGGGCTGGTGCTGGTCGTGGTCAGCAACCTGTTCAGCGTGGCCGCACCCCTGCTCCTCAAGTACGCGATCGACGCCATGCAGACGGAGCTCAGCCGCTCCGTGATCTTCCGGTACGCAGGGCTCATCGTGCTGACCGCGCTTCTGGGCGGCGTGGCTCGCTACGGCCAGCGGGAGCTGCTGAACGGCATCAGCCGAAAGCTCGAGCGCGATCTCCGAGGTGACCTGTTCGACCACCTCCTGCGCCTGCCGGCGCAATTCTACGACGAGTGGCGGACTGGGGATCTCATGAGCCGGGCCACCAACGACGTCCTGGCGGTCCGGCAGGTGGCCGGGCCCGCCATCATGTACCTGGTCAACACGGCCACGATGTCGGTGCTGGTGCTCGTCCTCATGCTGCGGACCGACGTGGAGCTCACGGTCCTCACTCTGCTCCCGATGGTGATCCTGCCCGCGGCGGTGTACGGATTCGGCCGCGAGATCCACCGGCGGTTCGAGCGCATCCAGGCCCAGTTCAGCGAGCTGTCGAACTTCGTGCAGGAGAACCTGGCCGGGATCCGGATCGTGAAGGCGTACGGACAGGAGGCGACCCAGGGACGGGAGTTCGACGGCTTCAACGAGGAGTACCTGGAGCGCAACATGAGCCTGGCGCGCGTGTGGGGCGCCTTCCATCCGGCGCTCACCGTCTTCGCGGGTCTCGCCGCGGTCATCGTACTCTGGTACGGGGGTCTCCAGGTGATGCGGGGCGTCATCACCCTGGGGGACTTCGTCATGTTCATCACGCTCCTCGTCCTCCTCACCTGGCCGATGATCGCCCTGGGCTGGGTCACCAACCTGTTCCAGCGCGGGGCGGCCTCCATGGGCCGCATCAACGAGCTCCTGGGCACGGAACCAGCCGTCGCCGACCCGGCCGAGCCGCGAAATCCCGAGAGGATCCGCGGCCGGGTCGAGTTCGAGGACGTCTCGTTCCGGTATCCCGGGACCGAGCATGCCGTTCTGAGCCACGTCAGCTTCCGCATCGAGCCGGGCGAAACCGTGGCCCTGGTGGGCGGCACGGGAAGCGGCAAGACCACGCTCGCCCGCCTCATTCCGCGCCTGTACGACACGACCGCGGGACGGGTGCTCATCGACGGAATCCCGGTCCGTGAGCTCCCGCTCGCGACCCTGCGTGACGCGATCTCGGTCGTGCCCCAGGAGCCGTTCCTGTTCAGCATGCGCCTGCGGCGGAACCTGGTCCTCCCGACTCCGGACGCGGCGGGCGAGCCCCCGTCGCCGGGGGCGGCGGGCCGGGCCGGAGCCTCGACGGACGGGTCCCCGAAGGCCGGCTCGGGTCTCGGGGCGGACGGAGCGGGCCCGAACGCGGACGGAGATCCGTCCACCGGGAACGGAGTCCCCACCGAGGCCGACCTCGAGCGCGCGCTCGAGATCGCTCAGCTGCGCGAGACGCTGGCGATCCTCCCCGAGGGGATCGAAACCCGGATCGGGGAGCGCGGCGTCAATCTCTCCGGCGGGCAGAAGCAGCGAGCCACGCTGGCGCGGGCGCTTCTCCGCGACGCTCCCATTCTCGTGCTCGACGATGCGCTGTCCGCGGTGGACACCGTCACGGAGAAGGCCATTCTCGCGGGCCTGCGCGGCTATCTCCGCCAGCGTACGGCCCTGATCATCTCCCACCGCGTCTCCGCCGTCCGGGAGGCCGACCGCATCCTGGTGCTGGAAGGCGGCGAGCTGGTCGAGGAAGGGACCCACGGGGAGCTGCTGGCCCGCGACGGCGTATACGCGCGCCTGCTCAAACGCCAGCTGCTGGCCGAGGAGCTCGAGTCGTACCGCGGCCCGGGATCTCTTGCCGGAGCTTCTGCCGACGGGTAGTCTGTCGCTTCGCGAAATCGGGGGCCCGACGACGGGGCTCCCACCTCTGAACGAGGGCATCGTAGAGGACTTTCCGTTGCCGGCCGTTCCCTCGATTCCCGAATCCGCCCGTTCGGATGCCACGCGGCTCCGGTACCGGACAGCGCCGGCGTGGCCGGACGCTGCCGCCGCCGGGGATCGCCCGGCGCGAGAGGGCTGATCCATGCCGCTCCCGGACGCGGCTCGCATTCTCCTGATCGAGGACGACGAGGGCCTGCGGAGCGCATTCCAGGTGGTGCTCGGCGCGCGCGGGCTGTCGGTGGAGGTCGCCGGCAGCGGCGCGGAGGCGCTCCAGCGGCTCACGGAGGACGCCGCGCCCGCCGCCATCGTGGCCGACATCGGCCTGCCCGACCTGTCCGGCCCCGAGCTCATAGAGCGCCTCCGGAAAGCGGCCCCCAGCTCGGCGCTGGTGGTTCTCACGGGAGAGAACGACGAGAAGACGAAGCGGGACTGCCTCGGGGCGGGAGCGTCGGCCTACCTGATCAAGCCCCTCACCGGCGGGCAGCTCCACGCCGCCCTACACGAGGCCTGCGGCTGACGGCGGAGATCCGGCCGCCGCCGGAGGCGCGTGGGTCGGACCTCAAAGCCTCCGCAGCAGGAAGTCGGGCGTGAAGCGCGTCGCCCACGACGCGAGCACCGTGAACTTCCCACTCACGAGCAGGACTCCCACGGCCACCAGCAGGACGCCGCTCACCCGCTCCACCCAGGGGATGTAACGCCGGAAGCGGCGGAACACGGTGAGGAACCGCGACAGCGCCGCCGCCGCCGCGAGGAACGGAAGCGCCAGGCCGGCGGAGTAGACCGCCAGGAGCCCCACGCCCTCGGCCAGCTTCTCCTGCGTGGCCGCGTAGGTCAGGATCCCTCCCAGCACCGGTCCGATGCACGGCGTCCAGCCGGCACCGAAGGTCACGCCCACGACCACCGCCCCCAGCATCCCGACCGGACGGCTGCGCAGCTGCACGCGCTTCTCGCGCAGGAGAGGACGGAGGGGCGTGATCCCGAGGAGGTGGAGGCCGAACAGGATCACCAGAGCGCCCCCGATGCGCGCGATCCACCGCTGGTAGTCGTGCAGAACGTGACCGAACACGCTGGCCGAGGCGCCCAGGCCCATGAACACCAGGCTGAAGCCGGCCACGAACAGGAGGGCGTGCACGAAGGCCGTCCGGCGGACCTCGCCGCTGCCGTTCTCGAGCTCCTCCATTCCGACGCCCGCCACGAAGGACAGGTAGGACGGTACGAGCGGCAGGACGCAGGGCGAGAGGAAGGAGAGGATCCCGGCCAGGAAGGCGACGAAGATGCCGAGACTCATGGACGCCGCCGGCTCAATCCGTGCCCGCCGGGGGAGCTCCCTCGGCGTCTGCCGTCACGGCGGCCCCGGCCTCCGGGAAGCGGTAGCCGATCATCTTGTAGGCCAGCTTCGCGGCCACCACGCCGGAGGAGTGCGAGCCGAGCCCGGGCGCGAGCTCGACGATGTCGGCGCCGACGACGTTCCGCTCCCGGAATACGGCCCGCAGCAGGTCCAGCGCATCCCACCAGCTCCCGCCTCCCGGCTCGGGCGTTCCCGTGGCCGGCAGGAGCGCGGGGTCGAAGAAGTCGACATCGAACGTCACGTACACGTTGGGCCCGAGACTGTCCAGCGCCCGCTCGACCCAGCCATCGTCCCGCAGTTCCTCGGCGAAGATCGTGGTGATTCCCACGTCCCGGATGAGCCGGCGCTCCTCCCCCGTGAGCGACCGGATGCCGACGGCCGTGATCCGCGAGGTCCGGTCCAGCACGCGCCGCATCACGCACGCGTGGCTCCACGGCGTGTCGTGGTAGCTCTCCCGCAGGTCGGAATGGGCATCGAGCTGCAGGACCGACAGCTCTCCGCCCAGCCGATCCAGCCAGGCGTGCACCGGGGCGCTCGTGATCGAGTGTTCGCCGCCGAGCATGACGACGAAGCGGTCCGCGGATACGCCCAGGAGACGGGTGTACGCCTCCCGCAGCGTCCGCACCGCCTCCTCGGGACCCGAGCCGGGAAGCTCCAGGTAGGGAAGCGTGCAGATCCCGGCCTTCCACGGCTCGGCGTCCAGCTCCTCGTCGTACAGCTCCACGTAGCGGGACGCGGACAGGATCGCCCCCGGACCCTCCTTCGTCCCGGCCCCGTAGCTGGTCGTGGCCTCGTAGGGTACCGGCAGGACCACGGCGCGCGCGGCGTTCCAATCGGGAGCATCGGCCCCGTGGCCCATGAAGTTCTCTCCCGTGGTCCACGACAGGCCGGAGAGCTCCACGGGGAAGGGACAGCGGGCCGAGGTCAACGATCAGCCACAGAAGATGGCGGCCGAGACGACGGTCGCCCAGCGCCCATCGTCCGGGCCCTCGACCGCCGCCGTGATGTTCGTGGTCCTCACGATCTGGTCGGAGAGGCTCCAAACCTGGCGCTGCTCGTCCCAGGCGGCGTCGGGGTCGAACGGTATCCCGAGCACGGTGGCGAGCATGCTGGCGGCGAGGTCCTCCGCGTAATTCCCGGCGTGGCCGGCCGTCTCACCGTAGCTGTGGTGCTCGGAGAGATACCCGAACTGCTCCGGGTTCTTGGGGATCGCCAGGCCGATGCTCGAGGCGATGAGGCGGCTGGGCTCGTTGGTCTCGGAGCGAGCCATGACGGAGAACACGATCTGTCCCGGCTGGAGTCGATCGAGCCCCTCCTCCACGTCCACCATTTCGCAATGGGGAGGGAAGATGGAGGAGACCCCGACCAGGTTGTAGCGGGCGATCCGTGCATCCCGAAGGGCCATCTCGAACGAGGAGAGTCGCTCCCTGTGGATCCCCACGCCGGACGTAAGGAACATCCGCGATGGGACGAAACTCACCGCTTCGAACGGCACTGGATCCTCCGGTCAGGCGTGGTGGGTGCGGGAGCGCGAGCGGCGCGCACGACGCCCCTCGCTCCGGATCGTGACCGTGGAGGGCGGCGGCACCGGCGTGGCGCGCGGATCGGGCCCGGGCGCTCGATCGTCGGCTCGGACCCGGGCGTCAGCCTCGACAGATCGAGCAGTGTCCCAGGAGCTCCAGGCGGTAGTTGACGATTCGGAAGTCCGTCTTCCTCGCCACGGAATCGACCCAGGAGGCGAGGCTGACATCGTCCACATCGGACACCCGGCCGCAACTCAGACAGCGCACGTGCTCGTGCTCGTCCGTACGACCATCGTAGCGAGCGGGGCCGTCTCCGAGGGTGAGCTTTCTCGCCAGGCCGCAGCTCACGAAGGCCTCGAGCGCCTTGTAGACCGTGGCCAGGCTGATGTCGGGGAGCCGCTCGCGCACGGACGTGAAGATCTCGTCCGCGGTGGGGTGCGAGAGGGAGCCGTCCAACACGTCGTACACGGCCGCGCGCTGTGCCGTGAAACGGTGCCCGTCGGCCTCGAGGGCCTCGCGGAGCTCCGCTTCGAGCTCCTCGGCCGGTCGCCTTTGTGCCTCACCCTCACCCACGGATCGCCGCCGCCGCCATCGCTCGCGTTCACCGTCCGGAGCCGTCCGCGGACGGCCCGCCACGATCGCGATGAAGCTAAGGATTCGTGCCGCCCCCATCAACGTCCGCGCCGGCCGCGGAGCGGGGGCCGGCGCCCGGTTCCGCCGCCTCTCCGACGGGCGCATCCCCCTCGGCCACCTCCGGGAAGGCGAGTCGGACGAGGGCGCGCCACCGCCGTTCCGAGCCGCCCAGCGCCACGTGCACGGGCTCGTGCTCGGTCCCGACGCGTCGCTGGAAGCGTGCGAGGAGGCGAGGCACCCGGTCCGGTGGGACGGCCCCGTGCGCCGTGACCTCCTCCGCGTCCGGGTCCGCCGCTCGGGCTCGTGGCCGCGCCGTGTAGAGGCGAAGGCGGCCATCCTCTTCCCGGCGGGTGAAGACGACGAATTCGGAGGATTCCTCCAGGTCCGGCAGAGGGGGGAAGATCCAGATCTCCTCGATCACCGGCGGAGCGACCCGGCTGGCGACCTGCACGAGCCGGCGAGCCACCGGAGCTGGAACCGGTTCGGGCAGATCGCCGGTCACGTCTCCCGAGCGGCCCGGCACCTCGTCCGGGGCGCCGCCCCGGGCGGACGACTCCGCGCAGGGCGCGGCCCGGTCCGCGTCGGCCGCGCTCAGGCTTCCTCCACGGCGCGACGCACCCGCTCGACCACCCGGCGCCGGGTGACGTCCAGCGGCTCGGCCACGAGGGCTCCGGCCGCCTGCGGGTGTCCTCCTCCGCCGAAGTCCCGCGCCACCTCCGCCACGTCCACCCGGCCGTTGGATCGCACGGAGATCTTGGTCCGGCCATCGGCGAGCTCCCGGAACAGGATCGCCACCTCGACCCCGTCCAGTCGCCGCGGATACTCCACCAGGCCCTCACGGTCCTCGGCGTCCGCGCCCGTGTCCTGGACATCCACGTCGCGCAACGTCACCCACGCGATGGCGTGCTCTCGATCCACCTGGAGCGTCGCCAGCGTCCTCTTCAGGAGCTCGAGGCCCGACTCCGTGTAGCGCGCGAACAGCCGGCGGAACATGCCCTCGACGTCTACGCCGGCCCGGAGCAGCTCGGCGGCGATGGCGTGAGCGCGGGGCGTGGTGTTGCCGAACCGGAAGGAACCCGTGTCCGTGACGATCGCCACGTAGAGCGCGCGCGCCTGGGCGACGTTCGGACGCCGACCCTCCAGCGCGAGGAGGTCGTAGACCAGCTCGCCGGTGGCGCAGGCCGTCGGATCGAGCACCACCGTTTCGCCGAGGGCGCGCGGCGTAGGCGGATGGTGATCGATCACCAGCACCCTGAGGCCATCGATCCGCTCGGCCACCGAGCCGATGCGCGACGCCTCCGAGGTGTCGAGGATGAGGATGGCGTCGGCGTCCTCGAGCGCCCGGCGTCCCTCCTCCCGCTCGGGCGTCCAGGTCTTCCGGCCGTCCAGGAGGAACTCGAACATGGGCGGAAAGGGCGTCGGGTTCACGATCGCGACCTCGAGTCCCCTCTCCTCCAGATACAGCGCCGCCGCCACCTCGCTCCCCGCGCCGTCCCCGTCCGCGTTCACATGGGTGGTGAGCGCCACCCTGTGGCAGCGCTCGAGCACATCCCGGAGCCCGACCAGCGCCTCGCGGCGCTCGGGCCCAGGGCGGCTCACCGGCCTGTCGCCGGATCCGCGCGCCGCGGTCACGACCGAACCCCGGGGACCGACCTCACAGGTTCCCCGCTTCCCGGCTCGGCCCGGGCGTGCCCTCCCCACCCGCGCCCTCCGGCCGGTCCCCCCCGACCGGGCCCGACGAGTCGGGCTGGGTGAGGATGCGGTAGAAGCACCACACCATGAGGATCGTCACCGATCCCATGCTGACGGCCATGAACACGGCCGCGAATCCGGTCAGCCCTCCGTTCTGCATCGTCCCTCGCCTCCTCTATCGAGCCGACGCGGCCGGCCCGGCCTCGCCCGGGGCGCCTCCGGTGCCGGCGGCCCGAGCCGCCTTCCTGCGCCACGCCACCCGGATGAGCCACAGTCCCACGAGGCCCAGCATCACGATGAGTCCGCGGCTGGCCCACCGGTAGGGGATGTCGGCCGGGTTGGAAACCCCGTGCATGAGGAAGGTCGGTATGGCCTCGCTCCACCCCCACCACGCGAACAGAAGCACCAGGAACGCCGGCGTGACCCACTTCATGATCGGCTTGAACAGGGCCGGCACCCTGAGGTCCGCCCCGTGGTGCATCTCCTCCCAGCCGCGATCGATGCCGAACCCGAACGAGAACAGGAAGATCTCGATCGTGGCCAGCACCACCAGGCCGAAGGTGCCCGCCCAGTAGTCCCACTCGGACATGAAGCCGTGCTGATAGAAGACGACGTGTGTCAGCCCCAGGAGGAGCGCCACACCCATGACACCGTACGAGGCGCGCCGGCGCGTCCACGCGAACTCCTCCTGCAGAAAGCTGATCGTGGGGGTGGCCAGGGCCACGCAGGAGGTGATCCCGGCGATGAACAGCAGGAAGAACCAAAGCACGCCGAATACCTGCCCCCAGATCTGCGGCCCCGGAAGGCCCTGGAAGACCACGCCCATGGCCACGATCCCCAGATCGAACGTGCCCCCCTTCGCGATCGATACGGCGCCGCTCACCCCGAAGAACACCACGGCCGCGGTGATCGCGATCGTGCCCCCGAGCACGACCTCGGCGAACTCGTTCGTGGCCGCGGTGGACAACCCGGTGAGGGTCACGTCCTCGTGCGCGTCCAGATACGACGCGTAGGCGTGGATCTGTCCCGCCCCCAGTGAGAGTGTGAAGAACATCTGTCCCGCCGCGGCCAGCCACACCTTGGGGTCGGAGAGGCTGGTCCAGTGCGGATTCCAGATGAAGTTGAGCCCCTGGGCCGGGGAGGCTTTCACGGCCGGCAGGGTGAGGACCCGCACCATGAGAACGAGGGCGAAGATGAACAACAGCGGCATCCCGATGAGGGCCAGCTTCTCGATACCGCCGCTGATTCCGCGTGACAGTACCCAGCCCAGGAAGAGGAGGGTGAGGATGAAGAACAGCAGCGCCAGCCAGCCCCCGTGCATCGAGGAGTCGAAGATGTTCTGGAAGGAGTACAGGTAGTGGCGCATCTGGCCGACCTGACCCAGGCCGAAATATCCCCCGGTGGCGCTGAAGAAGCTGAACCCCAGCATCCACGAGACCACGTAGGTGTAGTAGATGAACACCACCAGGGGCGTGACCAGGCCGAGCACGCCCAGGTACTTGGCCCACGGCTTCTTCCGGTCGGTGAGCTCGTCGAACATGCCGGGCAGGCTACCGTGACCGAACTTTCCCCCGAAGCGTCCGATCGTCCACTCGATCCACATGAGCGGAATGCCCAGGACCAGGAACGACACGAAGTAGGGGATCATGAAGGTGCCGCCGCCGTTCTGGGCGGCCTGTACCGGGAAACGGAGAAAGTTTCCCAGCCCCACGGCGTTCCCCGCCATGGCCAGGATGAGTCCGATGCGCGTTCCCCACTGCTCCTGCTGGTGTGTCTCGACGCTCAACGGCGTCCTCCGGCTCTCAGACGAGGCTCCCGGGTCTTCGGATGGACGGGCGGCGGGCGGCGCACGTCCCGGGTCGCCACCGACCCATGGCGCCGCCCGCTCCCCGGCCATCGGTCGGGGACCCTAGCCCGCGTTCGTCCGGCACGTCAAGGAATCTGGTACGTCAGAGAGGCAGCTGGCCGCGCAGTTTGGCCCAGGTGGACGCCAGGTGCACCCAGCGGCCGGAGGTGTGGCCCTCGATCCGTCCTCGGGCCAGCGCGCGCAGGAACTCGTTCGGGCTTTTGAAGGGGGGCAGGTGGACGCGCCCCCTCCCCAGCTCCGCCAGGGTGTGCGCGTCGCTGCCCGCACCGAGGGGGAGCCCCCGGATCTCCCCCCAGGCCCGAGCCCGGTCGTTGGCGGTCGGGTCGTGACAGCGGGCGTTGAACGCCTCCACGGCGTCCACGCAGTCGGCCACGGACTCCAGGAACTCCTCGTCCGTGCCCCGACGGGCGTCGAAGGGATGGGGCAGGTAGACCACCCCGCCCTGGGCGCGGATGGCTTCGGACACGCGGCGGAAGTCGCCTCCCGGCTCGATCCACCGTTCCAGGAAGAGGCCGATGAGGTCGAGGCCCTCGGAGGTTCGCACCTCCTCGCCCACGATCACGCGCTGCGGATCGAGGTCGCGCGCCTCGAGCGCTCCCTCGATCCGGTCGTGGTCCGTGATCGCGATCCGGTCCAGTCCGATGGCCCGCGCCCGTTCCAGGAGCGCGCGCGGCTCGGTGGTGCAATCGCGCGATGCACGCGTGTGCATGTGGAGATCGACCGCCCACGTGCCGGACTCGGTCGCGTCGCCGCCGCCCGGCGCCGTCATGCCCGGTCGTTCTCCCGGCCGGTGATCGACTCCCACGCCGCCCGGGCGCGCCGCTCGAGTGTGGCCAGGTCGCCATCGTTCACGAGCACGAGGTCGGCCGCCTCGCGCTTTCGGGCCGCGGGCCACTGGGCGGCTTCGATGGCGTCGAAGCTCCCCGGCGCGAGAGAGCGCTCGCCCTCGATGCGGCGGCGCCGGAGCTCGGCGGGAGCGTCCACGACCACCACGACGTCGTAGTCGTCCTGGAGACCGGTCTCGAACAGGAGCGGTATTTCGGCCACCAGCACGGCGGCGCCCGCGCGCCGCGCCGCGTCCAGCTCCCGGGCGCGAAGCGCCTGGACGGCCGGGTGGACGATCGCCTCCAGCGCTTCGCGCTCGGCGGGAGCGCCGAATACGCGCCGGCGTACGGCGGCCCGGTCGAGGCCGCCGTCGGCCGCCAGGACATCGTCACCGAACCGGTCGCGGATCGCTGCCAGCGCCCTGGAGCCCGGAGCCACGGCTTCCCGGGCCAGGTCGTCGGCGTCGACCCGCCACGCCCCCCACCGCTCGAACAGCCTCCCGACCGTGCTCTTCCCGGCTCCGAGCGTGCCCGTGAGGCCGATCCGGATCATTCCCCGGGCTCGGGGGCGGCCCGGCGCCCACCGTCCGCCGGCTCCCCGCCCCCCGGCTCCTCGCCCGGCGGGATGGCCGAGAGGTCGGCGTCGATGATCGGGCGCGCTTCTCGGTCCGCCACGCCGAGCTCGGCCCGAAACTCCTCGAACAGGGTCTCCACCAGCTGATCCACCTCGGCGTCGCTCCGCCCCCGGAGCGGCACCTGCGCCCCGGCCAGCATGCCGTGGCCGCCGGCCGAGCCCCGGTCGCGTATCACGCGTCGAACCATGTCCCCGGCGTGGGCCTGCTGCTCGTAGGTACGCACCGAGAGGAGGAGCTCATCGTGGTAGCGTCCCGAGGCGATGGTCCATTCCACCCCGTCCACCCGCATGAACATGTCGGCCAGCTCGGCTCCCAGGTCCGGGTAGTCGAGCCGCCCCATGGGGACGCACATGACACCGTTGTACAGCCGGGCCCGCTCGATGGCCTCGTGTACGGACTGCAGGTAGGTGGGCGGCACGCGGGCGTGGCGTATGCGCGAGATCGCCGCGGGGTCGGAGCGCGGGTACAGGTACAGGCTCGCCTCCACGTCCGGGCCAGAGACCTCGCGGCCCAGGTCCATCGTCTCCGACTGGATCCCGTAGAACAGCGCCGTGGCCAGCGGGCGCTCGGGCTCGAGTCCCGCCGCGCGCAGGTATTCCACCAGGATCGAGCAGCTGGCCCCGTACGCCGGCCGGACATCGGAGAAGGTCGTGGCCGCCGCCTCCGGCCGCACCGGGTGGTGGTCGATCACGATGGAGGCGATCCGCCCCTCGGGGAGCGAGTTGTTCCCGGTCCTCGGTTGTGTGTCCACCAGCGCCACGGCCGTGCCCGGAGCGACCTCCAGGATGCCCATGCGATGGAAGTCGACGCCCAGCTCCGCGATCAACGCCCGGTTCTCGGCGCGCCCGACGATCCCTCCGAAGGCCAGTGTCGTCGTGACGCCGGCCTCCTCCCGGAGCAGAAAGGCGAGCGCCGCCGCCGATGCGATGGCATCGGGGTCCGGGTTGTCGTGCGTGAGGACGAGCACGTCCCCGGCCTCCTCGAGGGCTCCGAGCAGCTCGGCGAGGCGGAGGGCCTGATCGACGGTCGTCTCGCCCGGCTCCATGGGTCCGGCCGCGTCGGCCGCACCCTCGAGCGCCTCGGGCGACGGCGAGCGAGTCTCCCGCCCTTCCGCCCGCTGGCCGTCGTCACGCACCTCGTCCATTTCAGTCGGAGCAGTCGCCGTGGGGATAGGGGTGACCGCAGTGGGGACAGCGCCCTCCGCGGCAGCCCATGCGGCGGACCGGGATCGCCGTCCCGCAGCGCAGGCAGGGCGACAGCGCGGCGCTCTCCCTCGCGGGCTCCGCAGCGCGCCGGGGCTCCATGGGGGTTCGAAGCCGGGCCGCGGCCGGCGCCTCGCTCATCCGCTCCATCCGTAGGCGCCGGTGAGGAAGGGGTTGGTCCGCGCCTCGCGCCCCACGCTCGTCTCGCCCCCGTGTCCCGACCACAGGATGGTGTCCTCCGGGAGGGACAGGATCCGCTCCCGGATGGAGCGCAGCAGCGTGGGCCCATCCCCGCCGGGCAGATCCACCCGCCCCACAGAGCCGGCGAACACACAGTCGCCCACGAAGGCGTGCCCGGGAAGCACGAACACCACCCCGCCCGGGGAGTGGCCGGGAGCGTGCCTGACCTCGAGCTCGAGGCCGGCCAGCTCCAGCTGCTCCCCATCCTCCAGCTCGTGATCGGGCGCAGGGGGAGGATCGATCTCCAGCCCGAACATGCGGCCCTGGTCCACCGCCGCGTCGTAAAGGCCCCGATCGGCCGGGTGCAGGTAGATCGGGATGTCGAAGCGCCGCCGGAGCCCGGCGACGCCGCCGACGTGGTCCAGGTGGGCATGGGTGAGGAGAATGGCCACGGGCTCAGCGCCCCACTCCCCCAGGGCCGCCAGTACGGCCTCCGGGTCGGCACCCGGATCGATCACCACCGCCCGGTCGGCGCCACGCCGGCGGACCAGGTAGCCGTTGGCCTGAATGGGTCCCAGCACGAGGCGCCGGACCTCCACCGGGTCCGCGGCCCCCGTCATGCCCGGGACTCCGGTCTCGCCGCCGTGATCAGACCGCGAAGGAGCTCCCGCAGCCGCAACCGCCCGTGGCGTTGGGGTTGTCGAACGTGAACCCGGAGCCCTGGAAGGTGCGCTTGTAGTCGATCGCCACGCCCTCCAGATACTGGGCGGAGAAGGGATCCACGAACAGGCGCACGCCGTGGCTCCCGATGACGAAGTCGTCCTCGCGGGCCTCGGGCTCGATGTTGAGGGCGTACTCGAAGCCCGAGCACCCGCCCGGAACCACGCTCACGCGCAGCCCGGCGGACTCCCCGGTCATCTCTTCCTCGGCCATGAAGTTCCGGACCTCTTCCGCCGCCAGCTCCGACAGCGTGATCCCGAGGCCCTCGTCCTGTCCCGATCGTACCGTCGCATCCATGCTCGCACCGCCCGTGTGTCGATTCATACCGGGGCTTCGGCCCCGGCGCCTTCCCGCTCGGCTTGATCCACGAGGTACTTCTCGGCCGCGAACACCGCCGTGGTGGCGTCACCCACGGCCGTCGTGATCTGCCGGACGAGCTGGGAGCGCACATCGCCCGCCGCAAACAGTCCGGGGATCGACGTCCGCATGTCCCGGTCCGTGAGCAGGTAGCCCCCCGCGTCGTGCTCGACGTGCTCGCCGAGCACGGTCGTGTTCGGCTCGAACCCGATGAATATAAACACTCCCGTCACGGGGAGTTCCGTCGAAACCTCGGTCTCCACGTCCCGGAGGGCCAGGGAGGTCACGCCGGAATCGTCCCCGCGGATCTCCTCGACGACCGTGTTCCAGATCACCTCCACGCGCGGGTTCTTGAGCAGGCGGTCCTGGAGGACGGCCTGCGCCCGGAAGGCGTCACGGCGATGGACGATGTAGACCTTCTCGGCATAGCGGGTCAAAAACTCGCCTTCCTCGACGGCCGAGTCGCCACCACCGATCACGGCGATGGTCTGTCCCTTGAAGAAGGCGCCGTCGCAGATGGCGCAGTAGCTGACCCCCCTGCCCCGGAATTCCTCCTCGCCGGAGACGCCGAGCCGGCGCGGGGTCCCTCCCGCGGTGAGGACGACGGCGGGGGCGCGATACACCTCTCCGCCCGACACCGAGACGAGAAATCGGCCCTCGGCGTCCCGGCGGATGGACTCGACCACGCCATAGGTCGCCTCCACGCCGAACTTGGCCGCATGGTCGCTCATGCGCTCCGCCAGCTCCATCCCGCCCACCTCCTCGAGGCCGGGATAGTCGTCGACCAGCTCGGTGAGGAGGAGCTGTCCGCCGGGAGCGCCCTGCTCCAGGAGCACGGCATCCACCTCGGAGCGTCCCGCATAGAGGGCGGCGCACAGCCCCGCCGGGCCCGCGCCCACGATGATCATGTCGTGATCGTGCGTCGTCATGCTCGCCCGTCCATCCCCTGCTGTTCCATGGTCCGCGAGCGGATCGCCTCCAGCCAGGCGAGGGGTACCTCCTCGGAACCCGGCTGGGGAGCGTGCGCTCCGTCCCGGCCGTGCCAGTCCGAGCCCCCGCCGGTGAGCAGCCCCTCCGCCTCCGCCAGCGCCCGCAGGGTCCGCCGCATCCCCTCATCGTGCGAGGGGTGCAACACTTCCACCCCGTCCAGCCCCTGGGCCAGCCAGCGCCGTAGATCGTCCAGGCCGTGCTCGCGACCCGGATGGGCGACCAGCACCACGCCCCCGGCCGCGTGCACCCGCTCGATCACCTCCGCGGGCGGCGAGGGCCGCTTCTCGACGAAGGCCGGCTTCCCGCGCGAGAGATACAGCCGGAACGCCGCCCGCTCGCCGGAAACCAGCCCCTCCTCGACCAGGGCGCGTCCCACGTGAGCCCGCGTCGGAACGCCGCCCACGGCGCGGCTCTCCACCTCTTCCCAGGCCAGCGGCACGTCCAGCTCCTGCAGCCTTCGGACGATGGCCCGGGCCCTGCGAACGCGGTCCCTCCGGTAGGCCTCCAGGTACTCCGACAGGGACGGGTCCGAAGGGTCGAATCCGTAGGCCAGGAGGTGGATCGACCGGCCGGGCTCGTTGGCCGAGAGCTCGGCGCCGACCAGAAACTCGAGCCCCAGGCGAGCCGCCTCGGCCGCAGCCTCCTCCACGCCGGCCACGGTGTCGTGATCGGTCAGCGCGATCCCGGCCAATCCCAGCCCGGCCGCTCTTCGTACCACCGCGGCGGGTGCCTCGGTTCCATCGGAGGCGAGGCTGTGGAGATGGAGGTCGACGCGCGCCGGGGGCGATCTCCGTGGCTCGGGCGTCACGCGTAGCTGCGCGGGAAGTCCAGCGACCGGCTCTGCCGGAACAGCTCCTCCAGGTCGCGCTCGGGGAGCTTCTCCAGATCCTCCGGTCCCCCGATCCGGCTCTCCGGCACCTCCACCACCCGGTAGGGACGCTGCCCTGTGGTCACGCAGAAGAAGAGGAGCGCCTGCGTACCGGGCTCGGGAGGATGGGCGCTGAGCTGCACCTTCCAGGCATCCCCGTCCGCCCTGATCTTCCTGGCCATCATCCCTTCCGAGTCGAGGTCGTGGCGGCGCGCGTCGGCCGCCGCGCGCGCGTGGGCCCTTCAGGCCCGGCGAACGCCCACCGCGGCCGCGACGTCGCGGTCTACGATCCGGCGCCGGCCGTCGACCAGCACCTCCAGGGAGCCCTCTTCCCGGCCGCGTCCGGTGACGGTCACCCGGGCGCCCGGAAAGAGACCCACGGCCCCGGCCCGGCGCAAGCGCGCCGGCTCCTGGTCCAGCACCTCCTCCACCACGAACGGCTCGTCCCTGGGGGCCTCGAGCAGGGGCCGGAAACTCTGCCGCTCCATCTGCCCGTCCGCCGCCGGGATCGGGGAGCCGTGCGGATCGTGGTGCGGCTGTCCCAGCGCTTCGTCCATGCGCGCGATGAGCTCGTCGGACGCGGCGTGCTCCAGTCGCTCGGCCTCTCTGTGGACACCGTCCCAGGCGTATCCGAGCTTCTCGATGAGGTAGGATTCGATGACGCGGTGGCGTCGGAGGATGCGCAACGCGAGGTCGCGGCCCTCCGGGGTGAGCCGGACGCCGTGGTAGAGGGCGTGCTCGACGAGGCCCCGGCCCGCCAGTCCCTTGACCATGTTGGTGACCGACGGCGCCGCCCTGCCCAGCTCGTCCGCCAGATCGGAGGTGGACACCGGACTGGAATGGCTCTCCAGCCTGTAGATCGCCTTCAGGTAGTCTTCCGCCGCTCGTGAAGCCGGTCGTCGTCGCTTCTGCCCGTTGCGTCCCTCGCCCTGCGCGTCCACCGGTCTACCTCCTGGAATACCGCCCGACCGCCCTAGTCGGGCAGATAGGTCTCCTCGCCCGTGAGCCTGGCCAGGAACGTGGCGATGAGCTCCGCTGCTTTCTCCACATCGGAGGCCGCCACGAGCTGGCTGGGGCTGTGCATGTAGCGGTTGGGCACCGACACGACCGCCGTGGCCACCCCCGACCTGGCAGTATACATGGAGTCGGCATCGGTTCCCGTCGCCGAGGGCGCCGCATGGACCTGGAACGCGATTCCGGCCTCCCCGGCCGCTTCCCTGAGGAGTCGCAGGAGCACCGGGTTCACCACCGCGCCCCGCGTCAGGACCGGCCCGCCGCCGAGGTCGATGTCGCCGAACTCCTTGCGGTCCACCGACGGGTGGTCGGTGGCGTGCGTGACGTCCACGGCCAGGGCGGCCACGGGATCGAGGTCGTACGTGCTCGGAGCGGCGCCGCCGCCCGAACGGTAACCGATCTCCTCCTGGGTGGTGGCCACGGCCACCGCGCGCACGGACAACCCCTTCTCGGCGGCGCGGCGCAGCGCCTCGAGGGCCACCAGGACGCCGATGCGATCGTCGATCGACCTCGCGGCGAATCGGTCGTTGGCCAGCTCGAGGGTGTCGCTGGCCAGCACGGCCACGTCTCCGACCTCGATCCGGCCGCGGGCCTCGTCGCCGTCCCGGGCGCCGATGTCGATCCACAGGTCCTTGAGCTTGACCGCCTTCTCTCTCTCCTCCCGATCGATGAGATGGATCGCCTTGCGGCCGATCACACCCGGCACCTCGCCGTCCCCGGTGAGGATCGCGACCCGCTGGCCCACGAGCACTTGCGGATCCCAGCCTCCGACCGGCTGCACGTACACGTACCCGTCGTCATCGATGTGGTGGACCATGAGGCCGATCTCGTCGATGTGGCCCGCCACCATCACCCGTGGAGCTTCCTCATCCCCCACGGCTGCGAAGCTGTTTCCGTGCACATCCAGCCAGACGTCGTCGGCGAACGTGCCGGCCTCCTCGCGCCACACCCGCGCCGGCGCCGCTTCGAAGCCGGACGGCCCGTGAGCATCCAGCAGCCGGGTAAGGAACTCTCGCATGGTATCTTTCATGAAATCGCCGTTCATCCATCAATGTGAGCGCCGGGCGGCCTCCGCCGGCCTCGACGCGTCCCTTTCGCGATCGAGCCCTGGCGCACACGCCGGCACGGGGCGTTCCCTCCCGCGCCGCCGGTCCCGTCTCCGCTCGTCGTACAGGAAGTGTCCGTTCGAGAATGAAGAACGGGTCGCAACGCCGGTACACCGCGACCGGGCGACCGGCGATGGAGCCGTGCAAGGCTACGTACCGATCCGCGGCAGAGCAAGGCCCGGGTGGACCGGCACGATGCGGCCAACTCCGAGCCCGGGCGAGTCACCGCGCGCGCCTCCGCGGCATCCGGCGAGCCCCGCGTCCCCACGCTCGATGCCGGGGTTCCACTATTGCGCGACTATCCCCCATTGTCGAATCTTCTATACCTTACCTTATGGCCCGACAGTGAACATCCAGCCGAACATGGAGCCGGCTATGGCCAAGACGATCGATAGTGTGATGCAGATGGTGGAGGCGGAGCTCAAGAAGAACGCCGGCGTCTCCAACGAGACGCTCTACGAGAAGGCTCGGAAGATCGACGGGTCGATCTCTGGCCTCACCCTCCGCCAGTTCCACGCCCGCTATCCGCTGCAGGTGAAGCGGCGCATGGCTACCAGCGGCCGCCGCCGCAAGAAAGCGCGGAAGCCGAGCCGGAGCTCGCGCGCCACGAAGGAGGCCGCCTCGGACGCATCCCGTCAGGCGGTGCGCGACGTGCTGCTTCGCTTCGCCCGGGACGTGAGCGCGGCGGAAGGCAAGGCGGCCATGATCGACCTGGTGACCGGACTCGACAAGTACGTGGACCAGGTCGTTCGGGCCGTGAACGGAAAGACACGCTGACGGTGGTTCCGGCCCGGTCTACCCGGGCCGAGCCGGCCGTGACCGGGCGGAGACCCTCCCGGTCACGGCCGCGCGTCCTCACCTACTCGTAGCGGAGCGACTCCACGGGGTCCACTTTCGCCGCCCGGCGCGCCGGGAGGATCCCGGCCACCAGGCCCACCGTCACCAGGATGCCGACCGAGATGAAGGCGATGGGCCAGGATAGCCGCGGATTGAGGATGTAGACCATCGCCTCGCTCCCCGCCGGTACCGCGTCCACCCCGACCACGATCAGCGCCGCGATCCCGAGCCCGAGCAGACCCCCCATCAGCGCCAGCAGCAGGGCCTCGAACACGAACTGCGCCACGATGTGCCGCTTGCGGGCCCCGATGGCCAGCTTGACCCCGATCTCGGGCGTCCGCTCGCGGACGGCCACGACCATCACGTTGGCCAGCCCCACTCCCGCCACCACGAGCGTGAAGGCTCCCACGAGGCCCAGGAAGATCTCGATCCCGAGCCCGATGGTCCGGTTCATCTTCTCGTCTTCGATGAAGTCCCAGATTCCGAGCGCGTGCTCGTCGCCGGCCGCGAACCGGTAGCGCTCGCCCAGCACCCGGTAGATCTCCTTCTTCACCTTCGGGGCGTCGTTCACGTCTCTCGGGTGGACGATGAGGTGGTTCACGTAACGGTTCCCGTAGATGGAGCGGAAGGTGGAAGCGGGTATGATGGCCCGCTCCGCATCGGGACCGTTGTTCTGGCTGTCCTGGAACTTGGACTCCATCACCCCCACGACCGTGAACGGCAGGTCATCCAGGACCACCGTCTTTCCCACCGGGTGCCCCTCGGGGAAGAGCCGGGCCGCGATCGAGTCACCGAGGAAGAGCGACCGCCGCCGCTCCTGCTCGTCCTTGGCGTCGATGAAGCGGCCCCCCGAAGCGGGGAACATGTGCCGAAGGTCGCCGAAGGCGGGGTACACACCCTCCATGTAGGTGTTGGTCCGCACGCCGTTGGCCTTCAGGCTGGTGCTGTTCTTTCCATAGGAGGGACTCACCATGTCGATCGCGGGGATGGACCGCTGCAGGAGGGTGAGATCATCCTCCGAGAGGTGGATGGATCGTCCCCGGGGCAGCCCCTGGTAGGGCTCGCTCGTAGTGCCGCCCCAGATCATGAAGATCTTCTCGCCGGCGTTCAGGAGACCGGTCGTGAGCTCGTGCTTCAGACCGTCCCCGAAGGCGAGGAGTAGCACGACGGACATGCTTCCCCACACGACCGCGAAGCCGGTGAGCAGGGCGCGCGTCTTCTGCGCCTTGAGATCGCCCCAGAACTCCTCGAGCAGGATGCGCCACATGGCTCAGGCCTCCGTGCGGGCCGTCCGGCCCCCGCGCGCGCTATCCCCGCGCTCGGCGGCGGGCGAGCGGCGGCGGTGCACGCTCACGTGCGCAGGCAATCGACGGGATCCAGGGCGGCCGCGCGCCGGGCTGGGAACAGCCCGGCCACGAAGCCGATGAGCCCGAGAAGCGCCACCGTGATGGCGAGGACCGGTCCCGAGATCACCGGGGTGCCGACGAACTCCTGCATGGGCACGAAGCCGAGGAGCTTCACGATGCCCACCGACAGGACGAGCCCCGCCAGGGCTCCCAGCCCGACAATGGCGAAGGTCTCGGCGAAGAAGGCCCCCAGGATGTCTCGCGAGCGGGCTCCGACCGAGCGGCGGATCCCGATCTCACGCGTACGTTCGCGTACCACGATGTACATGATGTTGGCCACCCCGACGCCGCCCACGCTGAGCGTGAAGCAGCCCACGATCGCGAAGAACATGTTGAAGCCCAGGAACAGGTACGAGAACTGGGTTTCCCAGTAGCTGGTGTCCCACACCTGGAGGGCATCCTTGTCGGAGGGGTCGAACTTGTACTTCCGCCCCAGGATCTCGTAGACGCGCTTCTGGACGCCCTTGGTGATCCGCGGATCGCGCGTCCGGTACACCATGTTGGAGATGTACTGGTTTCCGATCACGGCCCGGTGCGTGCTGGCCGGTATGAAGATCCGGTCCTTGTCGCGCTGGTTGTACGACGAGTTCTGCTGCTTGGGCATCATGACGCCGATCACGGTGAACGGCGTGTCTCCCACGTACACCTGCCGGCCCACGGCCGGCTCGTCCCCGAACAGCAGGGAGTCGAGCCCGTTCCCGAGCACCGCCACCCGGCGCCGCTGGGCCTCGTCGAGCTCGTCGATGAAGCGTCCGCCCGGCGCCGGAATCACGTTGCGCAGCCGGCTGTACACGGGATAGACGCCGGTGATGTTCGGATTGGCGGAGTGCCGTCCGATGTGCACGGGGAGGTCCCGGTTGCTGTACTCGGGACTGATCTCGACGATGTCGGGGATCTGCTTCTGGAGGACCCCGACGTCCTCCTCGCGCAGGTGGATCGTGCGCCCGTCCGGGAAGCCTTCCCACGGCTTGGTGGTACGCCCGCCGAACAGGAGCACGATCCGGTCGCCCAGGCCGTGGAATCGCTTGATCGTCTGCCGCTCCAGCCCCACCCCGAAGGCCAGGAGGACGACCACCGAAACCGTGCCCCACGCGATGCCGAGCACGGTGAGCGAGGTCCGGAGCCGCTGGTGGCCCAGGTCCCAGACGAGGTCGTGAAGGAGAGCGCCGAGCCGCACGAGCTTTACTCGATCTTGCGGGTGGGCTTCTCTCGGACCCGGTCACCCTCGGAGAGTCCCGAGAGCACCTCGATCTGCACGGCGTCGCTGAGCCCGGTCTGGATGACGCGCTTCTCGGTCTGGCCGTCGGCGAGCTGCACGGTGACCCAGGCCGTGTCGCCGTCGAAGGTCACCACGCGCTCGGGGATGGCCAGCACGCTGTCGCGCCGCGCCACGATGATCTCCGCGTTGGCCGAGTAGCCCGCCCGCAGGTGCGCGGCGCCATCCGGGCCGAGCGCGATCTCGACCGGGAAGACGGTGGCGTTCTCCTCCTTCTTCCCCTTGGGGAAGATCTTGGTCACCGTGCCCGTCACGTGCGCGTCGGGCAGGGCCCCCACCTTGATGTCCGCCTTCATGCCCTCGCGCAGCTTGCCCACGTCGATCTCGTCGACCGTGCCGCGGAACAGGAGGCTCTTCATGGAGGCCATGGTCATGACCGCCGTGCCTTCCTGGTAGGTGGTGAGCGGCACGACAGGATCCCCGATCTCGACGCTCTTGGTGAGCACGATGCCGTCGATCGGCGCCCGAACCACCGTCTCCACGTCACCGGCACGGCTCTTCACGCGCCCCTTCTCGAGGAGTGCGAGACGCTCCCGCGAGAGCTGCAGGGTGAGCTTCGACTGCTCGTACTTCTGCTGGGCGCTCTCGAACTCCTCGGTGGTGATGTACTGCTGCTTCTCGAGCGGCCGCAGACGCTCGAAGTCCCGGCGAGCCTGGTCCTGCGTGACCGAGTCGATCTCGACCTGACGGCGGGCCTCCACGAGCTCCAGCGGAGTGGGGTTGGGGCGGATCTCGAGCAGGGGCGTGCCGGCCTTCACCCGGTCGCCGACGTCGGCGAAGAGCTTCTGGACGACGCCCGCCAGCTGGGACTTGACGTCCACCTCGACGTCGGGATCGATGGTCCCGACGGCCAGCGCCTTCTCGACGATGTTGGTCCGAGCCACGGTCACGAGGCCGGCGGTGCCGTCGCCGCCCCCCTCCGAGGCCAGCGCAGCCACCACGCCGCCCGCCGTCAGGACGGCGAGGCCGCCGAGAATGAACCCGGTCCGTCGCTTCATGGTGCCGATCCCCCGACCCGCGCGTCCCGCACCCCGGGGGGTGCCTGCGGAGCGGCGCACGCGGGCCCGGGCGCCACCCCGGCGGGAGCCTTCGCGAGCCTCCCGCCCCGATGCATCGCTCTACGAGACCGGCGCCTGGAAAGATTCAGGGGGTCGTCCGGCACGCGCGGCTGGAGCCAACGGCGAGCGGGCGCCGCCGGCGGGCGGCGAGGACGGCGTCAGCCGGCGCCGGACTCCGACACGAGGGCCGAGAGGAGGGCGTCCACATCGGCCTCGTCGTTGTAGAGGTGCGGGGAGACCCTCAGGCCGTCGCCGCGGCGGGAGACGGACACGTTCCGCTCCGCGAGCCGCCGCTGCACCCGGTCGGCATCCCAGCCCGGCGGGAGCCGCAACCCCACGATGTTCGCGCACCTGCCCTCGTCGGCCTCCACCGTGCAGCCCAGCTCGGCCGCACCGGCAGCCGCCCGCGATGTCAGGGGAGCACAATGCCCGGCCACGCGCTCCACGCCCCACGCTCCGAGGAGCTCGAGGGCGGCGGCCAGCATGGGTGCCAGGATGAAGCTCGAGTGTCCGCCCGCGTCGAGCCGGCTCGCATCGGCGCGGTACTCGTCGCGGTAGTCGACCAGGTCGCCGAACTCCTCGCTCCCCTCGCGGCCCATCCAGGTCTCCTCGATCGGCCTCGCGTCGGCGAACCGGTCGCCCAGCCACAGCACGCCGAGGCCGTAGGGCCCCAGCAGCCACTTGTAACCGGCGCACATGAGGGCATCGGGACGGATGCGCTCCACGTCGAAGGGATGGGCGCCCACCGTCTGCGTGCCGTCCACCACCAGGGCCGCCCCGACCTCGCGCGCCCGGGCGCCCGCCGCCTCGAGATCGAAGAGCGTGCCGTCGGCCCAGTGCGCGTGCGGGAGCGCCACGAGGTCGGTTCGCTCATCGATGGCCTCGAGGATCCGGTCCGACCACTCCCGGGCGTCGGACCGCAGCCCCCCTCCCCCCGCGGCCGTCGGCCGCGGCACCGTAAGGAGCTCGGCTCCCGTTCGCCGCGCCAGCTCGCGCCAGGCGTACACGTGGCTCGGGAACTGTCCCTCGACCAGGACGACGGTGCGACCCGCCTCGAGGTCCAGGTTCCGGGCCACGACGGCCGCCGCGTAGGAGACCGACGGGACCACCGCGACCCGGCCCGGATCGCCGCTACCCACGAGGACCGAGAAGGCCGCGCGGATGCGGTCGGAGTCCCTGAAGAAGTCCTCCGCCCCCAGCGTGGTGGGCACCTTCTCGTGCCCGATGCCCTCCAGGCCCGCCTGCTCCACCGCCCGCGGGAGCGGCGTCATGTAGGCTGCATTCAGATAGTGGAGTCCCGCTGGAAGCGAGAAGGCGTCGGCGTACGGACTCGGCATGGGATCCCCCGGGTTCGACGGGTCGTTGAAGGAGCGGGCGCAGCCGCGCCTGCAGGGGGCTCGCGCTCCGTGCGCACCCTAGGACGGATGGGCCGACCCCACAATGGCTCGCCGCCCCGGGCCGGCATACATTTCCGTGTCGCTAAGGCGCGGTCCACCCGCGGGACGGCGGAGGCGGGCATGATCCAGCTCCAGATCAACGGCACCAGGCACGATCTCGAGGTCCCCGATGAGATGCCTCTCCTGTGGGCGTTGCGCGAGGCGGTCGGCCTCACCGGGACCAAGTTCGGCTGCGGCATCGCGCAGTGCGGCGCCTGCACGGTGCACGTGGACGGCCGGGCGGTGCGGTCCTGCGTCACCCCCGTGTCCGCCGTGGCCGGGCGGGCGGTGACGACCATCGAGGGTCTCTCCGAGGACGGCTCGCACCCGGTGCAGCGCGCCTGGCTCGAAGAGAACGTCCCCCAGTGCGGCTACTGCCAGGCCGGCCAGATCATGACCGCCGCCGCCCTGCTCGCCCGCTCGCCGCGGCCCACCGAGGACGAGATCGATCGGGCCATGAGCGGCAACCTGTGTCGTTGCGGAACCTACCTGCGGATCCGCCGGGCCGTGCGGCGAGCGGCCGAGCTCTCCACCGGGGGAGACCGATCGTGAGCGGCGGGCCGAGGGAGGGCGGGAGCGGACTCACCCGCAGGCAGTTCGTCCGCCTGGGAGCGGCGGCCGGCGGTGGCATCGTGGTGGCGCTCTACGTCCCGGGCTGCGGCGGGGAGCCGGCGAGCACGACTCCCGGACCCACCGTGCTCGCGGGAGGTCGTGCCCCGGCGACCGCGGCCCCGGCCGTGTTCGAGCCCAACGCCTGGGTCCGCATCCACCCCGACGACAGTGCCACGATCACCGTCGCCAAGTCCGAGATGGGCCAGGGCGTGCGAACCACTCTCGCGCTCCTGGTGGCCGAGGAGCTGGACCTGGACTGGGACCGCGTCCGGGTGGAGCAGGCGCCCGCCGACGAGAAGCGCTACGGAAGCCAGGGGACGGGCGGGAGCTCGAGCGTGCTCAACGCCTGGGAACCCGTCCGCACCGCCGCGGCCGGAGCCCGGGCGGTCCTCGTGGCAGCGGCGGCCGCCCGCCTCGGGGTCGACGCGCGCGAGCTGGAGACCCGCGACGGGCGGGTCCGGCACCCGACCTCGGACCGGACCCTGTCCTACGCCGAGCTGGGCGAGGACGCCGCCCGGATCCCGGTCCCGGCGGACGCGAAGCCCAAGGCGCGCAAGGAGTGGCGGCTCCTGGGCCGGCGTCGGATCATCGGCGTGGACGCGCTCGACATCGTCACCGGCCGGGCCGAGTACGGCTCCGATGTCCGCTGGCCCGGGATGCTGTACGCCGCCGTGGCCAGGACGCCGGCGCACGGGGGGGACGTCCGAAGCTACGATGCCTCGGCCGCCCTGCGCGTGCCGGGCGTGCGGAAGGTGGTTCGCGTCCGCGGGGACGCGGGCTCGCACGTGCACCCGGGCGTCGCCGTGGTGGGCGACAGCAGCTGGGCGGCGATCCGTGGCCGGGATGCGCTGCAGGTGAAATGGGAGCCGGGCCCGCACGGCTCCGACACCAGCGAGTCGTTCTCGACGGCCATGCGTCGCGCCGTCTCGGGCCCGGGCTCGGCCACGGTCCTCCGAACCGGCGACCCGGACACCCTCATCCGGGAGGCCGTCCCCACGGACGTGGTCACCGCCACGTACGAGCTCCCGTTCCTGAGCCACGCGACCATGGAGCCCCAGACCAGCGTGGCGGAGGTGGATGGCCGGACGGTCCGCCTGCTCTCGCCCACGCAGTTCCCCGGGGCCGCCGTCGCCGCCACGGCGCGCGTCCTGGGCGTGGACCCGTCGACCGTCGAGCTCACGATCCCGCTCCTCGGAGGAGGATACGGGCGACGCATCAACGCCGACTACGCGGTCGAGGCGGCCCTCATCGCCCGGGAGGTCGGGGCGCCCGTCAAGGTGGTGTGGACGCGCGAGGACGACCTGGGCCACGATTTCTACCGCCCGGCCGCCGTCCACCGTTTCGACGCCGTGCTGGGCGAGGACGGGTATCCCACGGCGTGGCGCCACCGCTTCTCCACGCCGGCCATATCCGGCACCTACGAATCCACCGTGGACGCGGCGGCCTGGGGACGCTCGGAGGGCGCGGGGACGGTCAACATGCTGTACGGCGTGCCGAATCGCTCGGAGGAGTACAGCTACCTGCCGTGCGGCCTGCATCGTGGCTGGTGGCGCGCGGTGAGCACGACGCACGGCATCTTCGCGCGCGAGTGCTTCATCGATGAGCTCGCCGCGCGCGCCGGCCTGGACCCGGTCGAGTACCGGCTCCGCCTCCTCACCGACTCTCCGGCGACGCCGCCCGCCTCGGATCCGCGCTCGCCGCCCGATCCAGTCAAGCTCCGGGGTGTCCTGTCACGCGCGGCTCGGGAGGCCGGCTGGGGCCGGGCGCTGCCCGACGGGCACGCCATGGGGGTGGCGTGCGGGATCGACCACCTGGGCTATGCCGCCGAGGTGGTGGAGGTCTCGCGGCACGCCGACGGCTTCCGGATCGAGCGGGTCGTGGCCGCTCTCGATGTGGGCCCGGTCGTGAACCCGGACGGCGGCCGGGCGCAGGTCGAGGGGGCCATCCACCAGGGACTCTCGGCCGCGCTCGGCGAGCGGGTCACCGTGCGCGACGGCGCGGTCGAGCAGGGGAACTTCGACCGCTACCCGATCCTCCGCATCGACCGGGCGCCGCGCCGCGTCGATGTCCACTTCATCGAGACGGACCGGCACCCGACGGGCCTGGGAGAGCCCGGTCTGCCCCCGGCCGCGCCCGCCCTCGCGAACGCGCTGGCCCGTCTGACGGGGCGGAGGATCCGGAGCCTTCCGATCGAGGGCGGCACGCCGGAGGCGGGCGACACGCCGACCGTGACGGCCGTCAGCTAGCCGCCGAAGCTCGCCTTGCCGACCACCACGAGGGTCCGGTGCATCCCGCCGCGCACGCCGCCCGCGGCCGTGTCCGCCGGGGCGGCCCCGTGCGGGCCCGGCACCTCGGTCCAGGCCCCGTAGACGACGCCCGAACTCGCGTCCACGCCGGTGTAATCTCCCAGGAACTGCCCGCCGGGTCGGAACTCGGTGGCGCCCCAGGGCGCCCGGGTGAAAGTCCGGCCGCCGTCGCCGGACCAGGCCAGCATGTACCGCAGCCTCGGGGAGCGCCCGCCGCCGGGCCCGCTCCGGTAGTAGCCGGTCGCGACCAGGCCGGTGACCGGATCCACCGCCGTCCACGCGAAGAAGTGGTCGATGCCCGAGCCGACCGGGTCTCCGCTCACCCGGATCGGCTCGGACCAGCTGTATCCGCGGTCGGACGAAGTCACCAGGTAGACATCCGCCTCCCCGGCGCTGCGGTCCACCCAGGTCACGTACAGGCGGCCGGTACGGGGATCGAGCCCCAGGGACGGGTAGCCGTTGGCGCGCGCCACGCCGGGCACGCCGAACACGATGGGACCGGTGCGGCGGATGTGGACGTCGGTCCCGAAGGTCCGGCCACCGTCGTGCGACCGGTCGAGGAGGAGTCCGGTCGAATCGCTCCACACCACGTACACGGTGCCGCCCGGCCCGACGGCGAGGTCGGTCCCCTCGTCGGCGCCCAGCGTGTCCTGCGGCGAACCGGCGCGGTCGCTGATCTCGATCGGCCGACTGAAGGTGCTCCCGCCGTCGGTGGATCGGGCGAAGCGGATGCCCGACGCCGCCTTCCGGAACTGGGTCCACGCCACGTACAGGTGGCCGTGCCACGGCGAGTCCCCGAACCGGTCCACGGCCATCATCGGCTTGTCCTCGAACGGGATCCCGGGCTCCTCGGAATGCTCCACCACCGCGGCCGGATCGCTCCACTCGTGGCCGCCGTCCGGGGAGCGACTCACGAAGATCCCGTTCCGGTGCGCGGCGCGCCCCAGGAAGCGGTAGTCGTCCGGGCGATCGAACGCGATGAACAGCGCGTACGCCGTCCCGTCCGGGCCGTAGGTCACGGCCGGGTCTCCGGCCAGCTCCCAGCGGTCGGTGCCCGGCAACGCCACGCTCTTCCACGTCGCGCCCCCGTCGGAGGAGCGGGCGACGGTGGCCGGGATCTGCCACGAAGCGATGACGCCGCCGTGCCGGACCGGGTCGATGGCCACGGACGTCTCGTTGTGGTAGCCGGCCCCGCTGACCGCGCCGACCGACAGGGTCGGCCGCGTCCCTGGGGGTACGTCCAGCCTGGCGCCCGGCGGCGTTCCGCCCGCGCAGCCCGTGGCGAGCGCCACCGCCGGGATCACCAGCGTCGCGATCGCCGACGCCCCGGCGAAGGACGGCGGCACCGCCGCCCGCCGATGGATCCCCGGATGTGCCGCCGCGGACCCGGCGGTCCGGCGGTCCGCCCGCCGCGGGTTGCCAGCACACCTCCGTTCGTCCCGGGTCCGCATCGGCCGCTCACCCACCGGCGTCCCCCCCCCGGGCTCGCAGCCGCCGGACCAGCTCGTCGACCGCGCGCTCCACGTCCGGGTCGGTGAGACCGTTCCGGACCGACTCCAGCGCCGCCACGGCGGCAGCCGGCGGGACGATGGTGCCGAACGCCCTCAGGACGGCGCGCCGAACGCCGCGGTCGGGATCCTCGAGGTGCACGGCCAGCACGCCGAGCGCCCGGCGGTCCCCGCGCGCCCCCAGGGCCCCGAGCGCCTGCGCCGCCAGCTCGTCCCGGGGGAGCATCCCCTCCAGGTCGTTCACGAAGCTCGTGTCCCTGCGGGCCACGATGCCGATCATCGCCGCCTGGGCGATGGCGCCCCGATACGAGGGCGTGTGGAGGCCCCGACCCAGCGCCTGGTGCACGGCGACGGAGTCGGCGGAGTCGATGGCGGCGTAGGCCTCCAGCGCCGCCGCTCGCACGTGATAGCTCGAGTCGGTCTCGAAGGCGTGCCGCGCCAGGCCGGCGGCCTCCGTGCCGCCCACGCCGGCGAGTGCCGAGGCCGCGGCCGTGCGGACGCGGGCCGAGCTGTCCCCCAGCGCCACGCGGAGGGCGGGAAGCGCGCGGATGGCCGGAAAGCTCGACAGCGCGCCGGCCGCCGCCGCCCGCAGGGCCGGCGGTCCGCCCCCCGCGAGCGTCGTGGCCAGCGCCGAGGCCGCGGCCGTGTCCTCGGTGCGCTCTCCGAGCCGCTCGGCCGCCCACCGGCGGTTCCAGAGCGCGCCGCTCCCCTCCAGCTCGGTGGCCAGCCACGAGGTCGGCTGCGGGAAGTCGAGACGCTTCACGACCTCGTCCCGGTCGTCGAACACGACCGCCGTCGGCCGGGCCATCACCTGTCGCACGAGGACCGTGTCCACCGCCCGGTCCACGACCACACGCCGGGTGATGGGCCCGGCGGCGGTGGACACCCGGACCGTGACCGGCATCCGGAAGACCGCCGGAGTCACCCGCGCCCGGGTCGAATCGGCCGAGTCGGCCTGCAGCTGCCGGACCACCAGCGCCAGGCTTCGGCCGGCGGAGTCCCAGTGCGCGCGGACGGCGAGCTCGGGATAGCCGCCCGAGTAGATCCACTGGTCGAAGAACCAGTCCAGGTTCTGGCCGGTGGCCGCCAGGATCGCGCGCCGCAGGTCCTCGGTGGTCGCGTTCCCGTAGGCGTGTCGAGCCAGGTACCGGTGAATCGAGGCCCAGAAGCGATCGGGACCCAGCAGCTTCTCGAGCATGCGGAGGACGAGGGCGCCCTTGGGGTAGATCACGTTGGAGCTGGGGGCGGCGAGCGGGACGCGCCGCTGCGCGTCCGCGTGGAGGAAGTCATCGTACTCGTGCAGGTAGTAGGTCTCCGCCGCCTCCTCCCCTCTCGCACGCGCCCAGTACTGGCCCGGCATGAACTCCGCGAAGCCCTCGTTGAGCCAGAGATTGGCCCAGTCCGCCGTGGTCACGTAGTCGCCGAACCACATGTGGGCGAGCTCGTGCGGGATGAGGTCGATGAGGTACCAGGGGTCGTCGCGGTAGGCGCGCTCGTCCGGGAGCCAGTCCACCAGGGTCGTGGCCGTGACGTTCTCCATGCCCCCGAAGAAGTCGGCCACCGTGATCTGTGCGTACTTGGACCACGGGTACGGGATTCCGGTGAGCCGCGAGTACGCCTCGATCATGTCGGGCGTGACGCGGAACAGCCGGCGACCCGCCGTCGTGTCGGACGCGTACACGTAGTAGTCGACCGGCGTCCCCCTCCAGTCGTCCCGCAGTCGAACGAGCCGCGAGACCACCAGCGACACGAGGTAGGTGGACGCGGGATGCGGCTCGCTCCAGGTCACCGTGTGCGTTCCATCGCCCTCGTCGCGATCCCCCAGCTCGCGGCCGTTCGAAACCGCCGTGAACCCGTCCGGGACGGTGGCAGCGAGCGTCCACGTCATCTTGTCGTCGGGGAAGTCGTACGTCGGGAACCACAGGTGGTTGTTGTGGGATTCCCCCTGGCTCCAGATCTGACGCGGATGGTCGGCGGCGCTGTCGAGGAAGGTGAGCCCGTGTCCGCTCCGCACCGTGGCCCGGTAGTCGACCCGGAACCGCAGCGTGTCCCCGAAGCCGAGCGGCTCGGACGGGAACACGACCAGCGTGTCACCGGTGTGGGTCCAGCGCAGCGAGTCGCCGTCCGGCGTCCACACCCTCTTCACCCGCAGGCCCGATCCAGCATCGAGCACGACCGAGTCGAAACCGGGTCGCAGGGCGCGCAGGGTCGTCTCCACGCGGCCGGCCAGGGAGGTGGAATCCCAGTCGAACGACCGAAGGGCGATGTCCTGGTGCAGGAGGTCGAAATCGTGCGAGCGCTGGAAGGCCTGGTTGACGCGCCAGTCGGGGACCCCCGCTCCCGGGGTCCCGGTCCCCTGCGCCACGACCGGCCCCGTCGCCAGGACGACGGCCGCCAGGACCACGATGCCGCGCACCGCGCTCGCGAGGGAGCGCAAGCCAGGGCGGCCTTCCTCGCTCCCCGATCGCCCCGTCATGTCGCCCTCCCGTCCGGCTCGTGCGTCGGCGAATCACCCCGCGTCAGAGGGCGCCCGAACGTGGAAGGTAAGGGGACGACCCGCCCGGCGCCGTCCGCCCACGCCCTCGGGCCCGAACCCGACATGGAACTCGCGCTCGCGCACGGGTAAACGAGTACCGTCTACAACTGTAATCGTCGCTGCCGCGGCCCGGACGCCGTGGAGTGCGCGGGCCGGAGATCCCGTCTCGCGCAGGGCGATGCCCGCCCCGGCGGTCCGCGAGATGGGGACACGCATGCGCGTCGCGCTGGTCACCGAATACTACCATCCCCACCTCGGGGGGGTCACCGAGCACGTGCAGGCGCTACAGCGCGAGCTCGGTCGACTGGGCCACGAAGCCCTCATCGTCACCGCCCGCATGACCGGCCAGGACCCGGACGAGACCGGCGTCCGCCGCGTGGGCCGGAGCCAGGTGGTGTTCAGCAACGGAGCCTTCGCCCGGGTGGCCATCGGCTGGCGCCTCCGGGCCGGGCTCCGGCGCCTGTTCCGGGAAGAGGCCATCGACCTGGTCCACCTGCACGGCCCGCTGGCCCCGACGCTCGGGCTCGTGGGCCAGACGGCCGCCGACGACCTGGGGCTCCCCGTGGTCAGCACCTTCCACTCCTGGTTTCCGCGCTCGGTGGGCTACCGCGTGTTCCAGGCGCCGCTCCAGCGCCGGTTGGCGAGCATGGCGGCGCGCATCGCGGTGAGCCCGACGGTGGTCGAGGCGCTGTCGCGCTACTTCGCGGCCGAGTTCGACGTGGTGCCGAACGGCGTCGACGTCGGGTATTTCCATCCCAACGGCCGCCATCCGGGTCCGCTCGGCCCCGGGGATCCGCCGCGTCTCCTCTTCCTGGGACGACTCGACCCGCGCAACGGCCTCGAGACGCTGCTGACGGCGATGCCGGCCGTCATCGAAGCCTATCCGGGCGCCACGCTGACCGTGGTCGGAGACGGACCGCTCCGGGCCCACTACGAGCGGCAGGCGGCCCCGCTGGCCGACGGCGTCCGGTTCGTGGGGCTGGTGTACGAGGAGAGGCCGGAATACTACGGCACGTGCGATCTCTACCTGGCCCCCACCCGGCGCGCCTCCTTCGGCATCACGCTGCTCGAGGCGATGGCCTGCGGAGCCCCGGTGGTGGCCTCGGACCTGGCCGGACACCGGTTCGTCCTCGGCGGCTCGGGGGCCGGCCACCTCCTGGAGCCGGCCGATCCGGGCGCCTGGGCCGAGGCCATCCTCGACCTGTTGGGCGACGCGCATCGCCGGGCGCGGATGCGCTCGCGGGCGCTGGACCATGCCTGCGAGTTCGCCTGGCCCGACGTCGCGGCCCGGGTACTCGGCATCTACCGTCGGGTGCTGGCATGATCGGCCTCGTGGCCGGCGCGGTCGGCCTGGCGGGCGCGGGGAGCCTGGCGGCGGGCGCGCTCCTCCCCAACGCCCGACTGTTCGGGCCCGTCCTCGGACGGGGCCCCGCGGACGGACGGCGGGTCTACCTCACCTTCGACGATGGCCCGAACCGCGCCACCACTCCCGCCGTCCTGGACGCGCTGGCGGCGGCTGGTGCCCCGGCCGCCTTCTTCCTGGTCGGACGGCACGCCCAGGCCTTCCCGGACCTGGCGAGGGAGGTGGCCGCGGGCGGCCACCTGGTCGGGAGCCACACCTTCTCGCACCGCAAGCTCACCCTCATGGGACCAGCTGCCGTCCGGGAGGAGATCGAGTCGGGACACCGGGCCGTCGAGGACGCCGCGGGCGTCGCGCCGGTGGCGTTCAGGGCGCCCCACGGACACCGGAACCCCTTCGTGGATCGGACGCTGCGCGGACTGGGTTGTCCCCTGGTGGGGTGGAGCGTGGGGGTGTGGGACACGGATCGGCCCGGGGCCGAGGAGATTCGGCGCCGGGTGCGGCGCCGCGTGAAGCCCGGGACGATCCTGCTCCTCCATGACGGCGACGGATACGACCCGGACGGCGATCGGACCCAGACGGCCGAGGCGCTCCCGGGAATCCTGGCCGACCTGTCCGCAGCGGGCTACGCCGTCCATCCCCTCGCCGAGCTGCTGCGGTGAGCCGCCGAGGCGCGCCCCCGGACTCCGGGGATGGAACGGTCCGCCGCGGGTGGCGGCGTGCCCTTCGCGTCCTGCTCCTGGCCGGGCTCGGCGCGCTCGCGGTTCGGGTGGCCCTCCACTTCCCCTGGGGCGAGGCCGGTGCGGCCCTGATGGCCACCGATCCTCGGCTCCTGGTCGCGGCGCTGGTCGTCAACCTGCTGTCACTGGTGGCCAAAGGCTGGGCCTGGCAGCGCCTGCTGCGCCCGTCCACCGGGGCGCGCTGGCTCCCGGTGCAGCGCGCCAACCTCCTGGGATCGGCGGTGTCCGACGTCTCCGTCTCCCTCGTCGGCGAGGCGGCCCGCGTGCAGGCGCTGGCGCGCGAGGGACTGCCGGTGGGCCTCACGGCGATCTCGGTCGCCACGGTGCGGCTGTCCGAGCTGGTCGCGCTCGGGATCGTGGTGGCGTGCGCCTCGCTCTTCCTCCCCTTGCCCTCCCTGCCGGAACGGGCCGGCCTGGCCGGGGTCGCGGTCGTGGCGACCGGCGCGCTCCTGGTCCTGGTGCTGCGACGACCGAAGGTGGCCGAGCGGCTGCGGCGGCACGTGCCCGAGGCGATGGTGGACGGAGTCCGGATCGTGGGACGGCGACCGTTCGCCGAGGCCGTCGTGCTGGCGCTGGTCAACTGGGCCGCCCAGTGGGGCACCTACTGGCTGGTGCTCTCCGCCACCCACGTCGCATCGGGTCCCGACGCGGCCCTGGTCGCGCTGCTGGCCGCCAACCTGGGAGGCGCTCTACGACTCACTCCGGCCAACGTGGGGATCTTCCAGGTATCGCTCGTGGCGGGGTTGGCACCGTTCGGGGTGGATCCGTCCTCGGCCGTGCTCGCGGGCCTCGTGCTTCAGGCCGTGCAGGTGCCGCCGGTGCTCGGACTGGCCACCGGAGTGGTGGGGCTGAGGGGCCTGGCCCGTCTCGGCCGCACGCAGCGCTCGAGCCCGGAGCCGCGTCGGAGGCGCGCGTCCACCCGGCCGGATCGGGAGCGGACGGCCGCCTAGAGCGGCGACCTCCTCGCTCAGAGGGTTCGGCCCAGTACCTCCTCCAGCCGGCGGCGCCCGCTGCGGCTCAGGTTCCGCTTCGTCCCGTTTTCCAGGAGCACCACGTACTGCCCGGTGGCCGTCGTGCGGATCTCCTTCACGAAGCCGATCCGCACGATGGTCGAGCGGTGGATGCGCACGAAGACGTCCGGATCGAGGAGGTCCTCGAGCTGCTTCATCGTCTCGCGCATGAGGTGCGAGCGCTCGCCCGTGTGGAGCCGCACGTAATCGCCCGCCGCCTCGATCCAATCCACCTCGCCCACGTCCACGAAGTGGATGCGTCCCGACGAGCGCACGACGAAGCGCTGCACCGGCGCCTCGGCGCCGTCGGCCGCCGCGCTACGGGTCGCGGCCCCGCGGTCCTCCCGCCGGTCGCTCAGCAGGGCCTCGATGCGCGAGGCGACGGCGGCGGCCTGGCGGCGGGAGACCTCGAGCTTGGCACGCTCCAGGGCGCGCTCGAACCGCTCGTCGTCGAACGGCTTGAGCAGGTAGTCCAGGGCGTGCACCTCGAAGGCGCGCAGGGCGTACTGGTCGTACGCCGTCACGAACACGATGGTGGGCAGGAGTGAGCCTCCCTCCGACAGCGCCTCCAGCACGTCGAAGCCGTCCATCTCCGGCATCTCGACGTCCAGGAACACCAGGTCCGGCTCCAGGTCGCCGATGCAGGTCAGCGCCTCACTCCCGTCGCGGCACTCGCCTACCAGCTCGATCACGGGATCGCGTTCCAGGAGCACCCGAAGACCTTCGCGCGCGAGCGGCTCGTCATCCACGATCAGGGTGCGGATGGGCTTCATGGAGCCTCCTTCCAGCGCTTCCACGGAAGCTCGACCGTCGAGACCACGCCGGCCGTGGAACCCGGTCTCACGCGCAGCTCGCCGGAGGAGCCGTACATTCGGGCCAGCCGCTCGCGCACGTTCCGGAGGCCGACACCCGAGCTCTCGTCCGGACGCCAGCCCGGCGGGGGCTGCGGTCCGTCGTCCTGGACCTCCAGCTGCAGCTGCCCGTCCCGGCGGCTGGCCCCCACCCGCACCCGGCGCTGGCCGCCGTGGGGACTGACCCCGTGACGGATCGCGTTCTCGACCAGGGGCTGGAGGATCATGTTCGGCACGGAGGCCAGCAGCGCCTCCTCCTCGACCCGGAACTCGACCTGGAGACGGTCCGAGAAACGCATCTGCTCGACCTCGAGATAGCGGCGTAGGAACTCGATCTCCTCCTGCAGGGGCACCTCCTGGCGCTCCTCGTTCTCGAGCGAGTAGCGGAGGAGGTCGCCCAGTCCGGCCAGCATCCCGAGGGCCCGCTCCCGCTCACCGGTGCGGACCAGGGCCCCGATCGAGTTGAGGGTGTTGAACAGGAAATGCGGGTGGAGCTGCATCTTCAGGGCGCGAAGCTGCGCCTCGACCACGCGCCCTCTCAGGTCGGCGGCCTCGACCTCCTGGGCTCGCAGGCGGCGCGCGTTCTGGTACGCCTGGCCCGCCGCCAGGATGAGCAGGTAGATGATCAGCCCCCACAGGAAGTAGCCGCGGGCCACCGTGCGGTAGTAGTCCCAGAAGCCGTCGTAGCGCTCCGGGATCGAGGCGATGACCGAGATCACGGCGCAGGATACCAGCAGTTCGACCTGCAGGAGCACGGTGGCGGCGGCCACGTGGAGCGCCAGGTGCCGCGCCCAGCCCCGACGCTCGATCGGGAAGCGGCGGCCCAGCCACAGGATGAGTGGCGCGAGCGCGGCCCAAAGGTAGTAGTCCGGGAGCCAGTACTTGGTCATCTCCCAGAACGACATCGGCTCCGAGGACGGCATGCCGAAGTAGGCCTGGACGGTCGCGACGAGGCCGAGCGCGGTGGCGCCGGCCACGACCAGCAGGATCCAGCCCAGGGGTCGTCGGGAGTCTTCGGTGCGGTCGGGCGACCTGCCGGAGGGAGGACTCGGCCCTCGAGAACCCGCGAACATCGGCGCCTTCCGATCGGATGCTCCGGGACGGCTCCGGGCCCGCTCGGCGGGCCGGGCCGGCGACACCCGACGATACTCGTCGTCGCCCTCCCGCCGCCAGCCCCTCGCGGGCCGGCCCCGCCGGCGGCCTACGGGGACGGGCTGCGTCACGGAACCGACGCCTCGCGAAGACGGACCTCGATCGCCGGACCGCGTCCCCGGGGCCCGGGCCGCCCGGCGATCCGCCGGCTGCTCCGGTGGATCCGCCTCACCGCAAGGCGGGCCTCCCTAGGCCGCCCCGATCAGGAGCTCGACGGACGGTAGAGGCCGTCGAAGGCGGTCGTCCAGCTCTTGCCGCCGTCGCGCGACATCTCCCAGAGCTGGCGCACCTCGCCGCCGGGGCGCGGCGTCCAGGTGATCCGGTCCAGGACCATCGCGCCCGACCGGCTCCGGTGGCCGCCGGACAGGACCATGGAGCGGCCGCGCAGGCTGCCTTCGAGACGCAAGAGCAGACCTCCCTCGCCGACCCACAGTTGCCTCCACTTCCCGGTCTGCGGATCGTAGCCGTTGAGGCTCCGTCCGCCTACCCCGTCCGAGCCGCTCCAGTGCTCGAGAATGCCGCAGCCACCCGACACGCGCGTGATCTCGCTCCGGCCCAGCTCTCGGCCGGCCGTGTCGACCACGGTCCAACGCCCGAGCCAGAAATCGAACTGCCGCCGCTCCGGCGTGGCACACGCCGCGGCCACGGTGTCGGAGAGGGTGCCGGTGAACGCGACGGGAACCGCTTCGGGTGGGCCCGCCGGCGCGTCTCCCGGCGCGGGAGGCGGTCCGAACGGCGCGACAGCGAGGGGGAAGGCGACGAGGAGGGCGGCGAGAGATGCCATGGGACGCGGCTCCGGCCCGGGACGGACGACGTCCGGGGCGCCCGTCGCCCCGGCGGGGCCTCAGGATGTCCGACGCCGCGCCTCCCTGGACAGCCGCGGATCGGTCAACGGCGGGTATGGGTCGACGAGTTGCAGGATCAGAAGGTCGTCCACCAGCTGACCTTGGCGAGGAACGTGTCCGCGGGGGGGCGGTCGAAGATCCTCCCCACGTCGCGTCCGAGCGCCAGGCTCCCGGTCGGGACCTCGCCGCTCCGGTCCTGGGTCCAGACCAGGAAGAGCGTGGAGCCGGGCCGGAACTGCCACCGCAGCACCGCGTTTGCGCGAAGGGAGTGGAAGGTGAAGTTCGGGTCGGCGAACGAGAAGGGGGCGGCCGGGCCGGCGCCGTCGGGATCGACCGTGTACTCGCGGGCGCTGCCGGCGCCGGCTACCGAGACGGTCCCCACGTCGCGGCCGTACACCAGCGTCCGTCCCTTCCGGGGTACGGCGAACTCCTTGAAAGCCGAGAACCGGTTGCTGGAGACCAGCGGCTGCAGGTAGACCTCCAGCGACAGGTCGGGCGTGAAGGTCACGCTGGCCCGCGTCTCCATCGAGATCTGACTCTGCCGGAGGTCGGCGAACACGTAGCGCTCTCCGTAGAAGGAGGTCGCGGTGGGATCCTCGACGGCGGTCACGTACTGGTGGTCGGAAGTCCCGCGCTGGTAGGCCGGACCGGCCGAGAGGGAGAGGTTGGAGACCGGTTTGAAGCGGAGCGAGAGCGAGGCGCGATAGGCGGTCGGGGCGACGTCCCGGTCCGTCACGTTGGTCGACAGTTCCGCGACCAGAGCCCTTCTCGAGTCCGTGGAGAGATCGAAGCTGTAGTAGGTGAAGCCGGGGATCCGGACCACCGGGCCGCCACGGGTGATCGTCGGATCGAGCGCCGAGGTGCCGCGGATCACGAACGCGCTGAGGCCCCAGTAGTTCGGGAGGGTGATCCCGGCGTAGGCGTGCACGTCCCGATAGGTCAGGTCGCCGTCGAAGTCGATCTGCTGTTGCCCGCCGGCGATGAGCCGGAGGGATCGGTACCACGATGTCGGCCGCGTGAACTGGCGGAACAGGTTGGCGTTCATCCACCAGTAGTCCGCCTGCGTGAGGAAGCCGAGGTCGTTGGACTCGAAGCCCGGGCTCCTCACGTTGAGCGCGGCCTCCCACAGCCAGCTTCCCGACTCCTTGGCCACCCGCACGTGTCCCGCCCACCCGCGCAGCGAGGTCGCGGCCGGGTCGAACGCGTCCGAGAACAGCCCGTTCCCGCCGCGGTGCCGGTCCGGCCTCTGGAAATACCGGGCGCTCGACTCCTGCTCGCGCCGGATGGCGGCGCTGTCCCCCCACACGCCGCTGGCCGCCACCTGGGCCCGGAGCCGGTACGTCTTCCCTCCCCACCAGGCCTGGCCGTCCAGCCCGGCCGTCTCGGCGTGGCGTGGCAGCAGCTCCTCGAGCCCCGGGTCGGTGGTGCCGCGCAGCACGGAGGTGAAGATCCCGCCCACGACCAGGTTCCCGTCGTCGAAGTCGTGCTTGGCCCGGCCCACGAAGTAGTTGGTGGCCGGCTCGACCGTCTGCTGGAACCGGCGACCGCCGTCCGAGACGACCGTGGCCCGCTCCCGGGCCGTGACCGCATCCAGCACGCCGACCGACAGTCCCCCCGCCTGCCGTCCCGTCAGCTTCACCGCTCCCAGGATCGACGTATTGTCCGGCACAGAGGCGTAGGCCCCCGCGTCCGTCGCCAGCGAAGCCCCCTGCGGGCTGCGACCGATCCGGCGCGAGTGGAACAGGTCCAGGCTGGAGACGTTGCTGCAGAAGTAGCAGTTGAAGCCGCCGAAGCTGAACAGGTCGGAGCCCTCGACGAAGAAGGGACGCTTCTCCGGATAGAAGGTCTCGAACGCGCTCAGGTTCACCACCGCCGGGTCCACCTCCACCTGCCCGAAGTCGGGGTTGAAGGTGGCCGAGAGCGATAGGCTGGAGCCGAGCTGGTAGTCCAGGTCGCCCCCGACCCGGTACGTCATGGCGTGCGCCCGGGCCAGCGGGTCGGCCGCGTCGATGGGCTGGTTGGCCGAGCTGACGACGGCGTAGGGCATAGCTTCCAGGACCCGGCGGGTCCGGGGCGGCCGCAGGTCTGAGAGGTGCCCGAAGCGGGAGGGCCCTCCCACCTGGTCGACCGGCCAGTAGGCCCATTCCGCTCGCTCCTGCACCCGGCTCATGCTGCGCAGGATCTGGAGGCCCCAGGTCTCCACGGAGTCGGGCGGGAACTGGAGCTGGGAAAACGGAATCCGGAGCTCAGCCGTCCAGCCCAGGGAATCGATGGCGGTGGCCGCCTTCCACACCGGGTCCCAGGAGGCGTCCGGGTTGCTTCCTCCCAGCCCGATGGCGTCTCCGCGCACGTCGGACGGGTTCACGTCGAACTCCGTCCGCCCCAGGTGGTCATGGAAAGTGTCGAAGATGATGGAGAGCTCGTCGCTCTCGGCGTCCGCGTCCCGTCGGACCAGCCGCGTCCGCACCCCGGCCGCGCCGAGCGAATCGTACATGCGCGCCCCGATGTAGAGCGCCCGTCCGTCATAGGCGAACCGGACCTCGGTGCGCTCGGTGGCGGGGCTCCCGGGGTCGGGCTCCGTCTGACGGAACCCGGCGGCCGCCGGCGCCGTTCGCCACACCGCTTCGTCCAGCCGGCCGTCCAGCTGGATCGGGGTGCGGAGGCGGACCGCTCGCACCCGCGGCCGCTCGGCCATGTGCGAAGAGGAGCCGGCGGAGGCCGCGTGCGCGCCATCGCCCGCCGCCTGTGCCAGGAGACCCGTCCCGGGAGAGGCCAGCCCCGCGCCGGTCACCAACGCGAGCGCGAGGGCCGCTCGGCGACCGCGGTCGAGGCTCTGGTCCATGGCGGGCTCCGCGGCCTCGGGTCGGGTGGCGTGGCGTCCGTTCATCCCCTTGGACGCGAGCCGGGCGGGGTAGGTTGCAACGTCGCGTCGGGCGGCCGGCGGGGCGGGACGAACGGGAGGAGAAGCGGGTCGGACGACGGGAGCTCCGCCGGCCCCACCGAGGGACGGTGGGCGGCGGGGCTCCCCCCCGCTGCGGGCTAGCGGCGGTGGAGGTCCACGCCTCCGTTGGTCGTCACCACGCGGATCGTGGGGCCACCGCCTCCCAGGTCCGTGGAGAGCTCGCGGCCGATCCGGCCCTGTACGGTGATCGGGAAGTCCACGTTCAGTCCGCCGTTCACCGTCGAGGTCACCAGGTGCGCGGCGTAGCCGTCGGGGATGGTGAGATCGATCCCGCCGTTGGTGGTCTGGGCATCGAGCCCCTGCCCCGCCCAGCGCTTCCCCGACAGGACGACGTGCAGGCCCCCGTTCGTGGTGGAGCCGCTCACGTCGCCGGCCATATCCTCCAGATGCACGCCGCCGTTCAGCGTGTGGAAGCGCGTACGGCCTGTCATCCCGTGCGCCGTGATGCCCCCGTTCATGGCGCGTAGCGACAGGTCGGTCGAGGCGGGCGCCGTGATCCGGAAGCTCACCGACCACCAGGTGTCGCCCTCCCCGTCCGTGTCGGGCCCCGTGGCCCGCACGCGGCCGTCCTCGGTGGACACGCTGACCCGACTCGCCAGGTCGTGGGCCGCATCGGCGGACCGGGCATGGGTCATCACGCGCGCCAGCACCCGGACCTGGCTACCCGATCCGGCCCGCACCTCGATGGCACCGTTGGGCCGGGCGTCGACGTCGAGGCCTCCCGAGGGCGCCGCGAAGCTCATGTCGCGCACCTCGCAGTAGCGCCTCGCCTGGTCGTGGCCGCCCATGGCCTCCCGGCACCAATCCTGGTCGGCTGCGGTCTGGCTGCCCTGGGCCCGGAGGCCCGGGACCGTCAGCGCAAGGAGCGCGGCGGACATGAGCGCCGGGGCCAGGCGAGCCAGCGGCGCCCGGGCACGGATCCCCCGGATCCGGCTCCAGGCCGACGATCCCTCTTCCGGTCCTCCACGACGATCGCACATCTCCCTACCTCCCGCTGTTCTTCGTGCGCCGGCCGCTCAGGGCCGGCCGATCCGAACCGTTCCGCCCACCGCCTCCACTGTGACCCGCACGGAGCCGTCCCCCACTGAAAGCCGGTACTGACGCCCCCCACCGAAGTGCTGACTGCCGAGCAGCGTGGCCCGACGATCGCTCACGAGGTCGCCTCCCACCGTGGTCACGTCGAACGTGGCGCCGACGTCGCCGGGCAGCTCCAGCGTCACGTCCCCCGAGGCGGTCTGGAAGGACAGGGTCGCCGACGGAGTCGGGCGGGCTCGGAAGACGATGTCCCCGGACGCGGTCGCGAAACGCCCATGGCTCACCTTCTCGCCCCCCACCTCGATGTCGCCGGACGAGGTGGAGAGATCCACGTAGCCCGTGGCGCTCCCGACCGTGATGTCGCCGGAGACCGTGTTGACACGCAGGTTGGGCGGCGAGCCGTCGACCTCCACGTTTCCGGACAGGCCCTCGATGCTCAGGCGGCGCGGGTCCCCGTGGACGTCGATGTCACCGCTGGACGTCTCGATCTCGACGCTGCCGTTCACGCCCCGCACCGTCACGTCGCTCCGGCCCTGGATCGTCACGTCCACGCCCTTCGGCACCGAGATGTCCAGCTCGCCGTCGGAGCTCGTCCCGCGCACCGTCACCCGGTTCCCGCCGCCCTCGAGCCGAAGTCCCCGGAGCTCCTCGGAGCCGCCCCGCACCGTCACCCGGTCACCGTCCTCGCCGGTCACCACCAGCCGATCGGCGCGGGCCGAGATCGACACCAGGCCGTTCTGAGACACGGTGCGCGACAGCGAGCCGGCTTCCTGGGCCGCCGCCGGGCCCGCCACAGCCGCGCCGGTGAGGAGCGCCAGGAGCGCCACCGACCTTGTTCCATCCCACGAGGCTCTCATGCGAGCGCGTCCCTTTCTCAGGTTCCGAGCCGGAGCGTCTGCTCCAGCACTCCGATCTTCTTGCGATACATCGTCGCCAGCAGGCTCGCCGCCGGCCGGCTGCTCGGGTCGGCCGCCAGCGCGGCCCGCGTCGCCGCGATAGCCCGGTCGATCACCTGGAGGTTCGAGTCCACCACGGCGATCGTCGCCGGCGAGAGCTCGGACCGCCGCGCGGCCAGCTCCGCTCGCAGCCGGGCCACCGTGGGCTCGTACGCGGACTCGACCAGAGAGGCCGCGGTGACCGCCGCGGGCCCGGTCGCGTTCCCGGCCACCGGAGCGGTCGGGTTCCCGGCGGCCGGGACCTCCGTCGCGCCGACGTTGGGGCCACCGACGGCCAGGCTCGGGGCGTCGCCGCCGGCCGGGCCACCGGTGCCGTCCCGCACGACCACCGCGGTCACGACGGACGACAGCGCCACCAGGACCGCGGCCGCCGCGGCCAGCTCCCAGCGCACCGAGCGCAGCGTGCGCGCGCCCAGCCACAACACCCTCCCGCGGGCCCGACGGGGCGCGACCTCCGCCGGCCGCACGCCCTGCGAAGGCCCGGTCGCCCCGACCGCGACCTCTCCGCGCTCGACGGTCCGCGCGGCCACGGCGCGCCACAGCGACGCGGGCGGCTCGACGCTCCGCGGGAGCGCGGCCGCGGCCGCGATCAGGCGCCGAATCGACTCCACCTCGGCGCGGCACGTGGCGCAGCTCGCCAGATGGGCCTCGACCTTCTCGCGGTAGGTGGCCGCCAGGAGCCCGTCCACGTAGTCGTGCACGCGCTCCTCGTGCGGGTGCGCGTTCACGCCCGGAGCTCCTCGCGCAGAAGCTGGCGGGCGCGGTGCAGCTGAGACTTCACCGTCCCTACGCTCGTGCCCATCATCTCGGCGATCTCCTCCTGCGGATATCCTTCCACGTCATAGAGCGCGAACACCATCCGGGCCCGCTCGGGCAGCTGCCGAACCGCCCGCTCCAGCGCGATCCGGTCCACCGGCGCCCCGTCCTCCGTGCCGCCGCCCAGCCGCTCGAGCACCTCCGGGTCCTCGCCGGTGGCGGGGCGGCGCTTGCGGCCGCGCAGCGTGTTCAGGGCCACGTTCACGGTGAGCCGGTGCATCCAGGTCGTGATGCGGGCCTCGCCGCGGAACGTGTCCAGCTTCTCCCAGGCCTTCACGAAGGCCTCCTGGGCGATCTCCTCCGCGAGGGCGGGGTCGCCGCACATGCGGAGGCACAGGCCGTACACGCGCCCCGAGCTCTCCCGGTAGAGGCGCTCGAAGCGCGCCTCCCGGGACTCCCGCTGCCCGGCCGGTCGTCCCGGCCGCGAAGCGGCTCCCGAGGCCGGGGTGCCGCCGCTCCCCGGGTCAACCGGGGAGCCGGACGCGTCGCCCGATCCCGTCATCCCGCGCCCGGGACGCATCACGGACTCCACCGCTTCAGCCGGCCACCGATGGCTCGCTCATACGTGCATGGGACACGCGCCGGGCCGGGCAGGTTGGAACGGTCCGGGCGGGCAGAGCCGCTCCCGCGTCGCGGCGACGGGACCGGGGCCGGGCCTCTCCATCGCGGCGCCGACCCCGCGGAGGCTCCGGCCGGTCGCGGCTCCGGTGCCCGGGGCGGGCGTTCGGGTTGCGGCACCCCGCCCGCGCGACCGAACATGGCCGGGCGCGCCGGGGAGCGCGCCGACCCTCCCCTTCTTCGAAAAGGAGCCACGTCATGGGAGACCATCGTCCCGAGGTCGAGGCTACGCCTTCGAGACCGCTGACCCGCCGGCACTTCCTCCGCGACGCGGCGGTGGGAGGGCTGGCCGTGGCCGCCGGACCGGCCGCCCTGGCCTGTGCCGGACAGGACGCGGAGCGGAGCGACGCCCGGCGCGGGGAGGGCGGCGAGGCCGATTTCGACATCCCGGCCTTCGAGTACGAGGAGGCGACGATCACCGACCTCCAAAAGCGCATGGAGGAAGGGAGCCTCACGGCGCGCGGTCTCACGGAGGCCTACCTCGAGCGCATCGACGCCCTGGACGGGAAGGGCCCCCGTCTGGCGCAGGTGCTGCAGACCAATCCCGCAGCGCTCGACATCGCCGACCGGCTGGATGCCGAGCGCAAGTCGAAGGGGGCGAGGGGGCCGCTGCACGGGATCCCGGTGCTCCTCAAGGACAACATCGCCACGGACGATCGCATGGAGAGCGCGGCGGGCTCCCTGGCGCTGGTCGGGGCGAAGGTCCCGCGCGATGCCCACCTGGCTGCGCGCCTGCGGGACGCGGGCGCCATCCTGCTCGGGAAGACCAACCTCAGCGAGTGGGCCAACTTCCGCTCCTCCCATTCCTCGAGCGGATGGAGCGGCCGCGGGGGACAGGGCCGGAACCCGTACGCCATCGATCGCACCCCGTGCGGCTCGAGCTCGGGATCGGGGGCCGCCGCCTCGGCCAGCTTCTGCACGGTCGCGGTCGGGACCGAGACCGATGGGTCGGTGACCTGTCCCTCCAACGCCAGCTCCCTGGTCGGGATCAAGCCCACGCTCGGGCTGGTGAGCCGCGCCGGGATCGTCCCCATCGCCCACAGCCAGGACACGGCCGGGCCGATGGCGCGGACGGTGAGGGACGCGGCCCTCCTGCTCGGCGCCATGGCGGGGCCCGACCCCCGGGACCCGGCCACGGCGGCGGCCGGCGGCCACGTAGAGAAGGACTACACGCGCTTCCTCGATCCCGCCGGGCTGAAGGGCGCCCGCATCGGCGTGGCCCGGAGCCACTACTTCGGCTACAACCCCCACGCCGACGCGATCGCCGAGAACGCGCTGCGGGTCCTGAAGAACGCGGGCGCGGTGCTCGTCGACCCCGCCGACATCGCCACGGCCGGAAAGTGGGGAGACTCCGAGTTCGACGTCCTCCTGTACGAGTTCAAGGCGGACCTCGACAAGTACCTGACGGAGCTCGGGCCGGGCGCGCCGGTGCGCTCGCTGGCCGACGTGATCGCCTTCAACCGGGCCCACGCCGGCCGCGAGATGCCCTACTTCGGCCAGGACATCATGCTGCAAGCCCAGAAGAAGGGGCCACTCACCGAGGCCGCCTACCGCAAGGCGCTCGAGAAGAACCACCGGCTCACCCGGACCGAGGGAATCGACAAGGTCATGGACGCGCACCGGCTCGACGCGCTGGTGGCCCCGACGTCCGGCCCGCCATGGCTGATCGACCTCGTGAACGGCGACGTCGGCGCCGGCGGGAGCTTCACCTCGCCCGCCGCTGTGGCCGGCTACCCCCACATCACGGTGCCCGCCGGCTACGTCTTCGGGCTGCCGGTCGGCTTCTCGTTCGTGGGCCGGGCCTGGAGCGAGCCCACACTCCTCAAGCTGGCATACGCGTTCGAGCAGGCCACCAAGGTACGTCGGCCGCCCACGTTCCGCCGGACGGCGGACCTGAAGGTCACGGGGGGAGGCCAGGACACCGGCGCGGACAGCGCCGGCTGAAGCGGGAAGCGAGGGAAGCACGGTGCAAGCAGACGGGGGCCGGCCGCCCGATTGGGCTTCCGGCCCCCGTCGCGAGGGTTCCCCGACCCGTCGGCCGGGAAGCGCCCGTTCCCCTGAACTACCGTCTGCCCGTGCAGCCAACGTGCCGGGGATCGGCAGCGGTTGTCCGGGTGAGTTTCCGTCGACCTCAACCCGTTGGTGTCATTAGACTAAGATAGGGACATCGTCCGCAGTGCACATCCACCCGGGGGGCCGAGGTCGGTCCACGTACCTGCAAAAAGTGCACATCCCGACACTGGACGGCGTCGGGCGCGGCGACACTGCTCGCACGAGATCATACCGGTATGTGGGCCCCCGCCAGGCGCGCTCCAGGTAGGTGCCGTCCAGGGGTCGGGCCCGGATGCGGTCCCCCACCCCGACGAACTCCGGCACCTGCACCGTGGCCCCGTTGTCCAGCCGGGCCGGCTTGGTGCTCGCCGTCTTGGTAGCCCCGCGGACCACGGGCGCGGTCTCCACCACCTGCGCCTCCACCGCGGCGGGAGGCTCGACCCCGATCGCCCGCCCCTCCAGCCACTCCACCGAGAACATGGCGCCGGGCTCCAGCCAGCTGCCCAGTTCACCCACGGTCTCGTCGTCGAGCACGTGCTCCTCGTACGTCCCCGAGTCCATGGCGTGCAGTCCGGCCGCGTCGCGGTAGAGCGCCTGCATCGGACGGGATTCCACCCGCACTTCCTGGACCGACTGCGTGGCGCTGAACCGCTGGTCGAAGCTCTTCCCCGAGAGCAGGCCCCGCAGCCGGACCTGGACGAAGGCGCGCAGGTTGCCGGGCGTGCGGTGCTGGAACTCCATCACCCGACACGGCGCGCCGTCCACGAGCAACACGTGCCCGCGGCGGATGTCACTGGCCTTCATGGGAGGTCGTCTCCTGAAAGAGAAGACAGGGGCTCCCGGAGCGGGGCCCGCGCGGATCGAGCGCGGAAATCTAGCACGGGGATCCGGGCCGTCCAGCCCCCTTGCCACGTCGCTTCCGCGCGCGGCGCCCGATCGGCCCGCCCTCCCATTCCCCGACCCCGGGAAAAATCGACCCCATCGACCTCTCCATCCGCCGACCCGGACTCGCGGACGATTGACACGGAGAGCCCGGGACTTAGGATGCCGGGATCCGGACGCCGTCCCCCGGCCCCCGAGCCCGAGAGGCACCGATGCATCGTCCCGCCGCCGCCGCGTCCGTCCTCGTCGCCGCCGCGCTCGCCGTGACCTCGGCCTGCGGCTCGGATGACGGGTCGCCCCCCGGCCGGAGCTTCCGCAGCGGCCACGAGGTGCTCCAGGCCATGCACGACCTCTACCAGGGGCACTGGCCTCCCTACGTGACGTTCACGCAGCGGACCATCCGATACCCGAAGCCCGGGGTCCAGGACACGACGCTCTGGCACGAGGCGCTGGCGCTCGGGAAGCTCCGCATCGACATGGAGCCCCTGGCCGAGGGCAACGGGGTTCTCTACGTGGACGGCCAGCGGTACGGGTTCAGGTCCGGCCAGCTGGCAGACTCGGCCTCCGACACCAATCCGCTCGCCGTGCTGCTCTCGGATGTCTACCTGCAGCCGGTCGAGCGCTCGGCCCACGTGCTGGACAGCCTGGGGATCGACCTGTCCTTGGCCCGGCGGGACACGCTCGAGGGCCGTCCGGTGTGGATCGTGGGAGCCGCGGCGGGGGACACGACGTCCCCCCAGTTCTGGGTCGACGCGGACCGGCTCCTGGCGGTGCGCGACATCCAGCCTCTCGGCGACGGAAGGCTCCTGGACGCGACGATCGGCGGTTGGCAGCCCCTCGGCGACGGCTGGGTAGAGACGCACCTGGACCTGCGGGTGGACGGCCGGCTGTTCCAGACCGAGGAGTACTCGGACATCCGGGCCCCGGACACTCTGGACCCCGCCCTGTTCGATCCCGCCCGCTGGGCTCCCGCCACGAGCACCCGATACTGGGAGGAGAGCGACTCGACCTGAGCGCCCCCCCGCACCCCGACCGGCGAGGGCCATAGGGCCATCGTTCCGAGCCGACGGGTGGACCGCGCCGGCCCGGGCGCCTGTCGCACGGCTCCTCCCTTGCCCGACGACCCCTCCGGCCGCCCATTGAGCTGGAGTCCACCCACGCGAGGAGCCACGACATGAACGAGGCGAAGGCCCGGCATTTCCGCTGGGACGACATGGCCCGGGAGCCGGTCACGGACGTGATCAGCCGGCGGCTGGTGACCGGCGAGCGCATGATGCTCGCCCAGGTCTACCTGGACCGCGGCGCCATCGTCCCGAAGCACTCCCACGACAACGAGCAACTCACCTACATTCTGGAGGGCGCGCTCCACTTCTGGCTCGGCGAGGACGGTGAGGAGGAGGTCGTAGTCCGGTCGGGTGAGGTGCTGCACATCCCCTCGCACCTGCCCCACCGCGCCGAGGCACTCGAGGACACGCTGGACGTGGACGTGTTCAGTCCACCCAGGCAGGACTGGCTGGACGGGACCGACGACTACTTCCACGACGAGGACTGATCGAGCACCGGGGAGGAGCGATGGACCTGGGACTGACCGGACGGGTGGCGCTCGTGGGCGGGTCGAGCAGCGGCCTGGGCCGGGCGGTGGCGGCCGAGCTGGCGGCCGAGGGCGCGCGGGTGGTGCTGTGCGCCCGCGGGGAGGAGCGGCTGGAGGAGGCCCGGGCGGCGATCGCCTCCGAGACGGGTGCCGAGGTGGCCGCCGTGGCCGCCGATCTCTCCACCACCACGGGCATCGACGCGGCGGTCTCGGGGGCCGAACGGGCCTTCGGACCGGTGGAGATCCTGGTCACGAACACGGGCGGCCCCCCCGCCGGGTCGTTCGAGACCCACGACCTCGAGACGTGGCGCGCCGCCGAGCGGCTCCTGCTCGAGAGCGTGGTCGAGATGGTTCGGCGCGTCCTCCCGGACATGAAGGGGCGACGCTGGGGTCGGATCGTCACCATCACGTCCATCGCGGTGAAGCAACCGGTCCAGAACCTCATCCTGTCCAACAGCCTGCGGGCCGCGGTGACCGGGCTGGCGCGCACGCTGGCCAACGACGTGGCGGCGCAGGGGATCACGGTGAACAACGTGATGCCCGGCTACACGCGCACGGCGCGCCTGGAGGAGCTGGCCGGTACATCGGACGGGGCGGAGGATGCGTTCGAGCACTGGAACCGCGAGATCCCCATGGGCCGAATCGGTGAGCCGCGCGAGCTGGCGGCGCTGGTCGCCTTCCTGGCCTCGGAGCGGGCTTCCTACATCACCGGGAGCTCGATCGCCGTGGACGGCGGCTGGATCCGGTCCCTTCTATAGGCCGCCGTCGGGCGGCCACGACCGAGCGGAGAGACACGATGCCTGCGTCGCAGTTCACCGAGACCGAGTGGATGTGGAAGGATGGTGAGTTCGTCCGCTGGGAGGACGCCACCGTCCACCTGCTGTCGAGCGCCGTGCAGTTCGGAGCCTCCGTGTTCGAGGGAATCCGCTGCTACGAGACCGCGGACGGCCCGGCCATCTTCCGCCTCCCCGAGCACATTCGCCGCCTGTACGACTCGGCCCGGGTCTATCACATGGCGCCCGAGCACCCGCCCGGGACACTCGAGGAGGCGTGCGGCGCGGTGGTGGCCCGCAACGGCCTCGCCTCCTGCTACATCCGGCCCATGGTGCTCCGGGGGTACGGGGCGGCCGGACTCGACACGCGCGCCAGCCCCATCGAGACGTGGATCCCCGTGTGGCCGTGGGGGACCTACCTGGGCGAGGGAGCTCTGGAGCGCGGGGTCGACGTGTGCGTGTCGAGCTGGCACCGGCCGGCTCCCAACACCTTCCCCTCGGCCGCCAAGGCCGCCGGTCACTACACCAACGCCACCCTCATCAAGCTCGAGGCGATCGCCAACGGCTTCTCGGAGGGGATCGCGCTCGGGCCGGGCGGACTGGTGAGCGAGGGGAGCGGCCAGAACCTGTTCCTGGTGCGGAACGGAACCCTCGTCACGCCGGCGCTGGACGGCACCTCGCTCCGGGGCATCACCCGGGACGCCATCCTCACGCTGGCGGACGACCTCGGCATCCCGGTGCGGGAGGGCCCGGTCCCACGCGAGACCCTCTACTCGGCCGACGAGCTCTTCTTCACCGGAACCGCCGCGGAGGTGACGCCGGTCCGCAGCGTGGACCGGATCGAGATCGGTGCGGGGAGCATGGGTCCGGTGACCCGCGAGATCCAGCGGCGCTTCATGGGCGTCGTGCACGGGGAGGTCCCCGACGCCCACGGCGGGATGACGCCGGTGCGGGAGCTGGTCGGAGCCGCATAGGGCCGCCAATCGCCCCCATGGTGCCCGGCGATCGCCGGGCACCGGACCCTGCGGGCGCCTGCCCCCGGCGCCGCGGCCGTCAACCGCCCGGGGGCCGTCAGTCCTCGCCCAGCGCCTCGGCGACCCGGCGCATCTCCCCCCGGTCCACCTTTCCCAGGTGCGTGCGGGGGAGGTCGTCCACCAGGAGCACGCGGCGCGGGTACTTGTAGGGGGCGAGCCGCTCCTTCACCCAGGCCTGCAGGACGGCCGCGAGGTCCGTCGCCGAGTCCGCCGCCGATGCCCCGCCGGTCTGGCCCCCACCGGATCCCGCCGCGCCGCCCTCGGTCTCCGGGACCGGCGGCGCCGGCACCACGAACGCGTACGGCTTCGTGAGTCCCGCCGCGTTCGTCGCGCCGACGACCACCGCCTCGCGCACCCGGGAATGCTCCACGAGGCAGTCCTCCACCTCCTTGGGGGACAGCCACTTTCCCGAGACCTTGAGCATGTCGTCACCGCGTCCGCAGTAGACCACGTAGCCGTCCTCGTCCAGCCGGACCATGTCGCTGGAGGCGTACCACTCGCCGCGGAAGGCGCGGCGGGACTCCTCCATGCGCTGCCAGTAGCCGATGGCGCGCGAGTTTCCGCGCACCCACAGCCACCCCGTATCGCCCGCCGGCAGCTCCCGCCCTTCTTCGTCGCACACGCGGATCTCGTAGCCCGGCACCGCCTTTCCCAACGTCCCCGGCCGGACATCGCCCCGCCGGTTCGAGAGGAAGATGTGCCACATCTCGGCCGTGCCGAGACCGTCCAGGAGCTCGACGCCGAACAGCTCGTCCCAGCGACGGTGGAGGTCCACCGGGAGCGCCTCGCCGGCCGAGGTGGAAACCCGGAGGGAGGAGAGATCGCGCCCGGGCGCGCCGGGGTCGCTCACCAGGTGGTTCACCATGGTGGGCACGTTCACCAGCACGGTGGGCCGATGGTGCTCGATGAGGTCGAACAGCCGCTCCGAGGTGCAGCGCTCGGGGAACAGGACGGAGGTGGCGCCGACGGCGAACGGGAAGAACAGGTTGGCCCCCATCGCGTAGCCGAAGTAGAGCTTGGGGACCGAGATCGTCAGGTCTTCGGGTCCGTAGCCCACCACGTGCCGGCCGTAGCAGGCCGAAGCGTTGGCGTAGGAGGTGTGGGTCTGGACCGCGGCCTTGGGCCGCCCCGTCGTCCCGCCCGAGAACAGCCAGATGGCCGCGTCATCACGGTGGGTGGGGAAGCTCTCGAAGGCGTCGGGCATCTCCGCGAGGATCGCGTCGAAGGCCGGGTCCCCGACGACGAGCACCTCCTTGAGGAAGTCGGGGTCGACGGCCCGGGCGCGGCGGCGGGCTTCCCGGAACGTGTCCACGCTCCCGGCGTGCGTCACCAGGACCACGGCCCGCGTGTAGCCCAGGAAGTACGCGATCTCCTCGGCCGACAGCCCGGGATTCACCAGCGCCGCCACCGCCCCGACCTTGAGTACGGCGAACAGCGCCGCCACGAGCTCGGCGCCGTCTGGAAGCGCCAGGAGGACGCGCTGCTCGGGCTCGACGCCGGCCCGCACCAGGACGTGGGCGAAGCGGTTGGCCAGGGCCTGGACGTCCGCGTAGCTGTAGGTTCCGCGGTCGGTGATCAGCGCGGTGCGCTCGCCGAGGCCCTCCCGCACGCGGTCATCCAGGAAGTAGTCGGCGATGTTGAACCGCTCGGGCGGACGCAAGGGCACGTCCACGGAGCGGGTGGCGTCCAGCGCGTCGGTCTCGGATCGAGGCATGTGCGGAATGTCGCCCTCACGCTAACATTACTCAACACTCGACGGTGGCGGCCCGGTGGGCCGTCCAGGAGGCTCCCCCCGACCGGAGGACCATGGCCGTACGCGAGCTGTCCGGGTGCACCTGGGAGGAGCTGGGGTCGCTCGACCCGGAGGTCACCGTCGCCCTGCTCCCCGTGGGCGCCCTCGAGGCGCACGGACCACACCTCCCCCTGGCCACGGACGGGATCATGGCGGAGGCCATGGTCGCGGACGCGGCCCGGCGCCTGTCCGACAGGGGCCTCGAGGTGCTCCTCCTCCCCACCCTTCCGTACACGGCGGCGGGCTTCGCCGCCGCCTTCCCGGGGACGATCGACGTGCGTCCCGAGACCGTGACCGCGCTCGTGGTGGACGTGGCCGCCAGCCTGGGTCGGCACGGGGTCGGGTGCCTGGGACTGGCGAGCCCCCACGTGGATCCCGGGCACCGGGGCTCGCTGCGCGAGGCGGCGCGGGAGATCGAGGCGCGGGGCCTCCTGGTCCCGGTCTTCCCCGACCTCGCCACGCGCCGCTGGGCCGAACGCCTGGGGGAGGAGTTCCGGAGCGGGGAGTGCCACGCGGGCCGCTTCGAGGCGTCGGTGGTGCTGGCCGCCCGTCCCGAGCTGGTCCGCGAGGAGGTGCGGCGGAGCCTCTCCCCGGTCCCGGTCTCGCTCTCCGCGGCCATCGGGCAGGGGAAGACCAGCTTCGAGGAGGCCGGCATGGACCGGGCGTACTGCGGCTCCCCGGCCGACGCCTCGGCCGGGGAGGGAAGCGAGACGATCCGGGTCCTGGGCGAGATCCTGGCCGAGGCGGTCCTGGAGGCGCTCCCCGGCCGCTCCGGGAGGACGGCGTGACGGCCCGTGGCGCCGCCGAAGCGGGCCGCGGCGCGGCCACCCCGCTCGAGGGCCGCATCGCGGTCGTCACCGGTGGGGGACGGGGGATCGGGGCGGCCGCCGCACGTCGGCTGGCCGCGGCGGGAGCGGCGGTCGTGGTGAGCGCCCGCAGCGCGAGCGAGATCGAGGCCGTGGCGGAGGAGATCCGCGCCGCCGGGGGGCGCGCGACCCCGGTCCCGTGCGACGTGTCGGACGCCGTCCAGGTCGGCGCCCTGGCCGAGAGAACCGGGGCGGAGCTCGGTCCGGCCGACATCCTGGTCCATGCCGCCGGGATCGCCTCCGCCGCGCCGATCCGCAGCCTGGAGCTCGAGGAGTGGCGCCGGGTGCTGGAGGTGAACGCGACCGGCTCCTTCCTGTGCACGCGGGCCTTCCTGCCCTCCATGGCCGAGCGCGGCTGGGGACGGCTGGTGTACGTGGCCTCCGTGGCCGGCCTGACCGGGGCCCGCTACACCGCGGCGTACGCCGCTTCCAAGCACGCGGTGCTCGGCCTCGCGCGCTGCGCGGCCGCCGAGGTGGCCGGCCGGGGCGTCACGGTCAACGCGCTGTGTCCGGGCTACGTGAGCACGGAGATGACGTTGGCCTCGGCCCGAAACGTCGCCCTCAAGACGGGACGTTCCCAGGAGGAGGCGATGCAGGCGATCGTGGCCATGAACCCCCAGGGCCGCCTCATCGAGCCGGAGGAGGTGGCCGACGCCGCGCTGTGGCTGTGCGGCGAGGGCGCCCGGGGCATCAACGGCCAGGCGATCGTGATGGACGGCGGAGAGCTCCTCGCGTGAGCTTCCGGATCGTGAACCCGGAGGCGCTCGGGGAGCCCCGCGGCTGGAACAACGGTCTGGTGGCCCCGGCGGGCGGACGCCTCGTGTTCGTGGCGGGACAGACGGACCGGGATGCGGACGGCCGCATCCGCGGCGAAGGGCTCGCCGCCCAGTTTCGCGGTGCCCTGTCCCACGTCCTGGCGGTCGTCGGCGAGGCCGGCGGAGGGCCGACCCACATCGGACGCATGACCGTCTACGTGACGGACCTCGACGAATACCGGGCCTCCCTCGGGCCGCTCGGAGCCACGTGGCGCGAGCTCATGGGCCGGCACTACCCGGCCATGGCCGTGGTGGAGGTCACCGGCCTCGTCGACGAGGGAGCGGTGATCGAGATCGAGGCCACCGCCGTGCTGCCGCCCGGGGAAGCCGCCACCGCGCCACCGCCCCGGACCACCCATGGGGACGGATCCTGAACCGGAGAGCCGGATGCCCATCGAACCCACGTCCTTCCTGTACGAGCACGACGAGGCCACCTCGGTGGCCACGATCACGCTGAATCGCCCCGAGCGGCTCAACGCCCTCACGTTCGAGGTGTACGAGGAGCTGCGGGACGCCTTCCGGGCGCTGGACACGGAGCCCGGCGTGCGGTCCGTCCTCCTCACCGGCCGCGGCCGGGGCTTCTGCTCCGGAGGGGACGTGGAGGACATCATCGGACGCCTGTTCGAGCGTGACTTCCAGGGCCTCCTCGCCTTCACGCGCCTCACCTGCGACCTCATCGGCTCGATCCGGGCCTGCCGGCGGCCGGTCGTGGCCGCCCTGAACGGGACCGTGGCCGGGGCCGGGGCGGTCATCGCGTCGGCGTGCGACCTCCGCATCGCGTCCGAGACCGCGAAGATCGCCTTCCTGTTCACCCGGGTTGGGCTCTCCGGGGCCGACATGGGCGCCTCGTGGCTCCTGCCGCGGATCGTGGGCCTGGGCCGGGCCACCGAGCTCCTCATGACCGGCGATTTCATCGACGCCGCCGAGGCGCACCGCATCGGCCTCTACAACCGCGTCGTCCCGGCCGACCGGGTGGTCGGCGAAGCGCGCGAGCTGGCCGAGAAGCTCGCCCGTGGGCCCTCCTTCGCCCTCGAGGTCACCAAGGACGCGCTCAACCGGGAAGCGATCCTGGACCTGGACAGCGCGCTCGAAGCGGAGGCCAAGGTCCAGGCCGTGTGCATGCAGAATCCCAACTTCCGCGAGTCCTACGAGGCCTTCGTGGAGAAGCGGGAGACGCGGTTCGAATGACCGACGACAAGCTCCGCGGCCGGCCGGCGAACGTGGGAGGGGGCACCGGCATCGGGAGCGAAACGGCGATCCCCGACCCATCCCCGGTACGCGCCTTCCTGGAGAAGCGTCACCTCGAGCTGGCCGGGAAGGCATCAAGGATGTGCGCGCGCGAGATCGCGTCGAGGCCCGAGCCGGCCGACGACGCGGCGGCGCGCCGCGAGGCCCGCGACCTGCTCGAGCTCCTCGGCGACGGGGGCTGGCTGGGTCCGATCGCGGCGCAGGATTTCCGGGCCTGCTGCCTCGTGCGCGAGGCGCTCGCCGGCGCCTCCCCGCTCGCCGACGCGGTGTTCGCCCTCCAGGGACTGGCCGCGACTCCCCTGGTGCTGGCCGGCGAGTGCGAGCCGCGCCAGCGGTGGCTGGGACCGGCGGTGCGGGGGCGGGCCATGGGCGCCTTCGCCATGACCGAGCCGGAGGCGGGGTCCGACGTGGCCTCGCTGACCACGCGGGCCGTTCGCGACGGGGACGACTACGTCCTGGACGGCCGCAAGGCGTTCATCTCGAACGCGGGGATCGCGGACTTCTACGTGGTGTTCGCGGCCACGGACCCGGGGGCGGGGCGGCGGGGCGTGTCGGCCTTCGTGGTCCCGGCCGGGGCCCCCGGCCTCCGGTTCGCCGGGCCGCAGGTCCTCTCCTCCCCTCACCCGCTCGGCGAGATCGAGCTCGACGGCTGCCGGGTCCCGGCCGCGGCCCGCATCGGCGAGGAGGGCCGGGGGCTCGGGATCGGCCTCGCCACGTTGGACCGGCTTCGACCCACGGTGGCGGCCGCCGCCTGCGGCATGGCGGCACGGGCGCTGGGGGAAGCCCTCTTCCACGCCGTCTCCCGCCGCCAGTTCGGTCGACCGCTGGCCGATTTCCAGCTCGTCCAGGACAAGCTCGCCCGCATGTCCACCGAGCTGACGGCCGCGCGTCTCCTCACCTACCGGGCCGCGTGGGAGCGGGACGGCGGCGCCGAGCGGACCACGGTCGAGTCGGCCATGGCCAAGGCGCACGCGACCGAGGCGGCGCAGAGGATCGTGGACGAAGCCGTCCAGATCCTGGGAGGGCGCGGCGTCCTGGCCGACCACCCGGTGGACCGGCTGTACCGGTCGGTGCGGGCGCTACGGATCTACGAGGGGACCACGGAGATCCAGCGCCTCATCATCGCGGGCCACCTGGTGGAGGCGACCCGGCGTGGCGGCGGGGCCGAGGAGACGGGCCCGGACGGTACCGGGGCCAAACGGGTGAGCCCGCGCGCCGGCGGCGCCGCGGCCGGGGAGCCGGCGTGAGGATCGTCTGCGTCGGGGGCGGGCCCGCCGGGCTCTTCTTCTCCATCCTCATGCGGCTCCAGGACGAGACGCACGAGGTCACGGTGCTGGAGCGCAACCCGCCCGGCGCCACCTACGGCTTCGGGGTCGTGTTCTCGGATGCCACGCTGGAGGAGATCGCCGCCGCCGACCCGACCAGCTACGCGGAGATCACCCGCCACTTCCACCACTGGGACGACATCGACATCCACTACCGGGGGGCGTGCCTGCGCTCCACCGGACACGGCTTCTCGGGCCTCGCCCGCTCGACCCTGCTCGAGATCCTCTCGGCCCGGGCTCGCGAGCTGGGCGTGGACCTCCGGCACGGCGTCGACGTCACCGATCTCTCGCCGTGGGAGGAGGCCGACCTCCTCGTGGCGGCCGACGGGGTGAACAGCACGGTCCGCGGGCTCCACCCGGAGCGTTACCAGCCGACCATCGACCTCCGGCCCAACCGCTTCGTGTGGCTCGGCACGACGCGTCCCTTCCGGGCCTTCACGTTCTACTTCCGCGAGGACCGGCACGGACTGTGGCGCGTGCACGCCTACCAGTACGAGCCGACCAGGGACGGGAAGGCGCACTCGACCTTCATCGTCGAGGCGCGCGATGAGACGTGGGCGGCCACGGGCCTGCCGGAGGACGACGAAGAGGCGGCCGCCGCCTTCTGCGCCGACCTGTTCGAGGAGGAGCTCGAGGGGCACCCGCTCATCCGGAACCGCTCCATCTGGCGGCACTTTCCGACCCTGCGCACCGGTCGATGGTGGCACGGGAACACGGTGCTCATCGGGGACGCGGCGCACACCGCCCACTTCTCGGTGGGCTCGGGTACGCGCATCGCCATGATCGATGCCATCGCGCTCCGGGATGCGCTGACCGCGCACGGGAACCAGCCGTGCCGTGCGCTCCCGGCCTACGAGGAGGCGCGGCGGCCCGACGTCGAGAGCCTGCAGCGCGCCGCCCGCGCCAGCCTGGAATGGTTCGAGGGCACCGAGCGCTACATGGACGACGAGCCGCTCCAGTTCGCTTTCGGGCTCCTCACCCGGAGCCTCCGCATCACGCACGAGGACCTGCGGATGCGCGACCCGACATTCACCGCGGATGTGGACCGCTGGTTCGCCGGCCGGGCCGCGGAGCAGTCGGGCGTCGCCATCCGGACGGATCCGCCGCCCCCGCCGATGTTCACCCCGTTCCGGCTTCGAGGTCTCGTGCTCGAGAACCGCGTGGTCGTGTCGGCCATGTGCCAGTACTCGGCCGTGGACGGGACACCCGACGACTGGCACCTGGTGCACCTGGGGAGCCGGGCGGTGGGCGGCGCGGGCCTCGTGATGAGCGAGATGACGAACGTCAGCGCCCAGGGACGGATCTCGCCGGGGTGCACGGGCATGTACCTCCCCGAGCACGTTCCCGCGTGGAAGCGGATCGTCGACTTCGTGCACGACCGGAGCTCGGCCAGGATCGGCCTCCAGCTCGGGCACGCGGGCCGCAAGGGCGCGACGAAGCTCTCCTGGGAAGGGGACGTGGAGCCGCTGGAGGAGGACGGCTGGGAGGTGCTGGCCCCGTCTCCCCTTCCCTGGAAGCCCGAGAATCCGGTCCCCCGACCCATGGACCGAGCCGACATGGACCGGGTGCTGCGCGAGTACGTCCGCGCGGCCGAGATGGCCGTGGAGGCCGGCTTCGACCTCCTAGAGATCCACTTCGCGCACGGCTACCTCCTGGCCAGCTTCATCTCCCCCCTCACCAACGAGCGCGAGGACGAGTACGGGGGCGAGCTCGAGAACCGGATGCGCTACCCGCTCGAGGTGCTGAGCGCCGTGCGGGCGGTGTGGCCCGAGGAGCGGCCGATCTCGGTCCGGATCTCCGCGGTGGACTGGGCCCCGGGGGGGATGACCGCCGACGACGCGGTGGAGGTGGCACGCCGGGTCGCGGAGGCGGGCGGCGACATCGTGGACGTCTCGGCCGGCCAGACGGTGCCATGGCAGAAGCCTCGCTACGGGCGCCAGTTCCAGACGCCCTTCGCCGACCGGATCCGGCACGAGGTCGGCATCCACACCATGGCGGTGGGCAACATCTCCTCCTACATGGACGTCAACACGATCCTGGCCGCCGGCCGGGCGGACCTGTGCTGCCTGGCCCGGGCCCACCTGTGGGAGCCTTACTGGACGCGCCACGCCGCGTACGCGCTCGGCTACGACCTGCCGTGGCCGAAGCCGTACTCGACGCTGGACGACTACACGCCTCGCTTCGAATGGGGCTACTGACGTGGAGCCGGAACGCTACCTGACCTACGCCGACTACCTGCACCTGGACGAGCTCCTCTCGCTGCAGCGCCTGCGGGCCGGGGAGCACGACGAGATGTTGTTCATCGTCATCCACCAGGTGTACGAGCTGTGGTTCAAGGAGGTGCTGCACGAGCTGGACTACGTGCGGGCGATCCTGGACCGCGACGACCTGCCCGTGGCGCTCCACGCCATGAAGCGGATCCTCACCATCCTCAAGGTCATGGTGGGACAGATCGACATCCTGGAGACGATGACCCCGCGCGAGTTCCTCACCTTCCGGGACCGGCTGGACCAGGCCAGCGGGCTGGAGTCGTTCCAGTTCCGGGAGCTCGAGTTCGCGCTCGGGCTCAAGCGGCCCCTGATCCTGGAGCGCTATCCGGAAGGGAGCGAGGCCCGCGCGCGGCTGGAGCGCCGCCTGGCGGGCCCGACGCTGTGGGACGCCTTCCTGGCCCACCTGCACCGGGAGGGCTTCCCTGTGCCTCGCGAGGCGCTGGAGCGGGATGTCACGCGCCCCGTCGAGCCCTCGGAGGGCGTCCAGGACGCGCTCCTCGAGGTGTACGCGGAGGACCCCGTCCTCTCGCAGCTGTGCGAGCGGCTCGTGGACCTGGACGAAGGGCTCCAGGAGTGGCGCTACCGGCACGTGAAGATGGTCGAGCGGACGATCGGCGCGAAGAGCGGCACCGGCGGGACCGCGGGAGCGGGCTACCTGCGATCCACCCTGTCGCGGCCCGTCTTCCCCGACCTGTGGGAGATCCGGACGAGGCTGTGAGGGCTCCCGATCCGTCCGGGGAGGCACGGCCAGCGGACCCTGACACCCGGGACGCGCCGGACCGAAAGAGCCGGCCGCCGGCCGACCCGGTACCGCCCCCCGGGGCGCGTGTCACGCTCGAGGCGCTCCGCCGTGAGCCGAACGCCCTCGCCCCGGACTACTCCCGCTTCCGGGTCTCGGAGCGGCTCCTCCTCACCGGGCACTCGCACCAGGCGTGGCCCGACCGCGGATTCGAGGGCCAGGAGCGCGCGTGGCTGGACGCCGCCGAGCTCGTGGACGAAAAGTGGGATCGGGCCTTCGAGCGAGCCGAGCGGGTGCGCGAGGGCTTCACGGCGCTCCTGGCCGGACCCGGCGCCCGGGTCGGACGTCGACGTCCCGATGGCGGAGCGGGGGCCACGGCGGACGCGCCGATCCGGGTCTCCCCCGGAGACATCGCGCTCGGCGCGAGCACACACGACCTCGTGGTCCGATTCCTCTCCGCTCTCCCCCTGCGCGAGCGACCGCGGCTCGTGACCACGGACGGTGAGTTCCACACCCTCCGGAGGCAGCTGGCACGCCTCGAGGAGGAGGGGATCGAGGTCGTACGGGTCACGTCGCGGCCGGCCTCGACGGTCGGGGAGCGCGTGGCCGGGGTCGTGGACGACCGCACCGCGGCCGCCTTCGTGTCGGCCGTCATGTACGAGACGGCCCACATCGCCGGCGGCCTGGAGGAGGCGATGTCCGCGTGCCGCCGCCACGGGGCGCACCTGGTGGTGGACGCCTACCACGCGCTCGGCGTCCTCCCCTTCTCGCTGCAGGGACTCGAGGATGCCTACGTGGTCGGTGGCGGCTACAAGTACCTGCAGCTCGGGGAGGGAAACTGCTTCCTGCGGCTACCGCCCGACTGCGACTTGCGGCCGGTGGTCACCGGCTGGTTCGCCGAGTTCGCGGCACTGGAGCAGGCCGGCCTGGAGCTGCCGGACGCCGGGGTGCCGTATCCGTCGGGCGGCGAAAGGTTCGCGGGCAGCACCTACGACCCGACCAGTCACTACCGCGCGGCCGAGGTGTTCGCGTTCTTCCGGGATCGGGGGCTGGCGCCGGAGCTCCTGCGGGCCGTGAGCCGGCACCAGGTCGGGCTCCTGGCCGAGGGCTTCGACGCCCTGGACCTGGACCCCGGGGTGGTGACGCGGGACCGGGACGTGCCGCTCGAGGGCGTGGCCGGATTCCTGGCCCTGCGCAGTCCGCGTGCGGCCGACGTGGGCCGACGACTCCGGGAGCGAGGCGTACACACGGACCACCGGGGACCGTGGCTCCGGCTCGGCCCCGCCCCCTACCTGTCGGACCGCCAGCTCCGCGAAGCCCTCTCGGCCCTGGAGGCGTCGGTCCGCGAGCTGTGACCGGCGGGATGCCCGCGGCGCCCGGTCCGGAGAGCTCAGCCCGAGGCGGCGGGCTCCTCCTTCAGGCGGTCCAGGAAGTGCTTCCGCAGCTTGGTCACCTTGGGGGCCACCACCATCCGGCAGTAGGGCTGCGCCGGGTTCCGGGCGAAGTAGTCCCGGTGATAGTCCTCGGCCGGGTAGAAGGCCTCCAGCTGGACGACCTCGGTCACGATCGGGGCGCCGAACACCTCCTCCTCCTCCAGCTCCGCGATCACGGCCTCGGCGACCCGCCGCTGCTCGTCCGACTCGTACAGGACGATCGAGCGGTACTGCGTGCCCACGTCGGCGCCCTGGCGGTCGAGGGTGGTGGGGTCGTGGATCGAGAAGAACACGTTGAGCACGTCGCGGTACGAGATCACCCGCGGGTCGAAGGCGACCCGGACCACCTCGGCGTGCCCCGTGGTGCCGCTGCACACCTGCTGGTAGGAGGGGT
>CAYXHP010000147.1:0-10835 GCA_964465015.1 uncultured Gemmatimonadota bacterium | reverse complement strand
CGCGCCGAGGAGGCGCTCGGCCAGGCGCTGGAGCGTCTCGGGGCGGACTACGGGCTGGACGAAGGCGGGGGCGCCTTCTACGGCCCCAAGATCGACATCAAGTTCTCCGACGCCATCGGGCGTGAGTGGCAGGGAGCCACGATCCAGCTGGACTTCAACCTGCCGGCGCGGCTGGGGCTCGAGTACATCGGATCGGACAACGCTCCGCACCGGCCAGTCATGATCCACCGGGCCATCTTCGGCACGCTGGAGCGGTTCACCGGGGTCCTCATCGAGCACTTCGCGGGCGCGTTCCCGACCTGGCTCGCACCCGTGCAGGCCCGAGTGATCCCGATCACGGGGGAGCAGGAAGAGGCCGCACGCGAGGTGCTGGCCCGGCTCAAGCAGTCGGGGCTCCGGGCCGACATCGACGCCCGCTCCGACACCCTGAGCTACCGGGTCCGGGATGGGGAGCTGCAGAAGATCCCCTACCTCCTGGTGGTGGGCGCCCGCGAGGTGGAGGCGGGCACGGTGGCCGTGCGGGCGCGCGGCGCCGAGCAGAAGCAGGAGGTCATGCCGGTGGTCTCCTTCATCGAGCGCGTGCGGGAGGAGATCCGGGTGAAGGCGCTGTCACCAGCATAGAGGGTATCGGGCGATGCGAGAAGGGCCCGGGTCGCGGCTGCGATCCGGGCCCTTCGGCCGTTCGGGACGGACCTGTGGGGAGAGCCTTCCCCGCCAGGCCGGCGCGCCACCCGCTGTGAGATCAGCCCCCGCTGCCGCCCTCCGCGTGCGTTTGAGCCGAGCTGCCCGGCTCGGTGCCATCCCCCGGGTGTGCGTGCTCGTGCTCCTGGTCCGAGTCGGCGGGGAGACTCTGGACCAGGGCCTGGTACTGGTCGGCCGTCATCCCGTGTCGGAGCGCGTTCACGACGGCGACCATGTCCCATATCTCGTCGTCGGAGTGATCGTCCCCGAACGCCGGCATCCCGGTCATTCCGATGCCGTGCTTGATGGTCCAGAAGTTCTCGCGGGCCTCGGCCTTCTCGTGGTCCTCGCGCTCCTGTGCGGCCGGACGGCCGTTCGCACCCTCGCCGGCCGCCTGCTGCTCGCGCGCCCGGCGCCTCGCCTCCATCCGCTGCAGGTCCTCGGGCGTGCGGAAGAAGCGCGGCGGGTCGGGGTTCATGTCCGCGGCGAACTCCTCGCGGCCCGAGCCCGGGACTCCGTGGCAGTCCACGCAGGACTCCCGGTAGTGGACCAGACCCTTCCGGAGGCGGACCGAGTCATCGAGGTCGGGAACGGTGAGGATGTCGCTGGCGCGGCGGGCCACGGAATGCTCGCGCGTGGTGACCAGGATCCAGTGCTCGAGCTTGGACGGCCGGTGGTTCGCCGCGACGTTGTAGGCGCCCGAGTACATGTACACGAGACCCAGGCCGCCCAGGACGGCGAGGGTGATGACGACGGTGACGATGATGGTGGTCGCTCTGGATCCCTTCACGGCTCAGAACGCTCCCTTCGCGTGGTCGGGTGGGCCTACCTCGGTGGTCCACGGTACGACGACAAGTGTAGGGCTCAGTCGTCCCGCCGTCGAGATGCGTGACCGCGGCGTGCGCATGGCCCCGTGGGGCGTGCGGGCGATGGGCCGCGACGGCCCGTGCCGATTGACGCGGCCCGGGGCGCGGCCTATCTTCGGCCTTCAAAACGAGGCAAGCGGAGCCGAGGCTCCCACCTATCGGCGCGCTCGCTGGGCGGGCGTGGCCGCCGGGTCGGTACGGGACGGTCCGGGTGCGCCAGGTGCGCGCGCGGTACCGTGACTCGACCCGGATCGGCCCCCCGCCGAGCCGGGTTTTTTTCGTCCATGAGGTCGAGTTGAGTCAGGGAGAGCTTCGCGTCAACGAGGGGATTCGGATCAGCCCCGTACGGCTCGTCGACGAGACGGGAGCCCAGGTCGGGGTGGTGCCCACGGACGAGGCCCGCTCCATGGCCGAAGCGCGGGGGCTGGACCTGGTGGAGGTGGCACCCGACGCCCGCCCGCCGGTGTGCCGGATCATGGATTTCGGCAAGTACAAGTACGAGCTGGCCCGGAAGAGCAGGGAGTCGCGGCGCAAGCAGCACGTCGTGCACGTCAAGGAGGTGAAGGTCCGGCCACGGATCGACGAGCACGACCTGGCGGTGAAGCTGCGTCGGGCGCGCGAGTTTCTCGCGACGGGTGATCGAGTGAAGGTGACGGTGATGTTCCGGGGCCGGGAGGTGACCCGGCCCGAGTTCGGACAGCGGCTCCTGGAGAGGATCCGCGGCGAGCTCGAGGACGTGGCGAGTGTGGACGGCGGCGTGACGCACGAGGGGCGCAACATGAGCCTCGTGCTGACGCCCCGGCGCTGAGGCCGTGGGTGGCGAGAGCTGCAGGGTGAGCGTACGGGAGAGGTGACGACATGCCGAAGATGAAGACCAACCGATCGGCCGCGAAGCGCTTCAAGAAGACGGGGAGCGGCAAGTTCAAGCGGCATCGGGCGTACAAGAGCCATATCCTGACAAAGAAGAAGACCAAGCGGAAGCGCCGACTGCGGCACCCGACGCTCGTGTCGAAGGCCGACGAGACACGGGTGCGGCGCCTGCTGGGAGGAGGCTGAGATGCCGCGGGTCAAGACCAACGTCGCTCGCAACAAGCGACGGAAGAAGGTCCTCGAGGAGGCCAAGGGCTATTTCGGGGGTCGCTCGAAGCTCTATCGGCCGGCCAGGAACGCGGTCGAGAGGGGCTGGCAGTACGCCTACCGGGATCGCCGGCGCAAGAAGCGCGATTTCCGCCGCCTGTGGATCAGTCGCATCAACGCGGCCGCTCGCCAGAATGGACTCTCGTATTCCCGCTTCATTAGCGGACTCAAGGCTGCTGATGTGAAGCTCAATCGCAAGGTCCTCGCGGACCTCGCCGTGCGCGAGCCCGAGGCCTTCGCCGAGCTGGCCCGCATCGCGTCCGAGCAGCTCGATTGAGCGAGGGGCGTAGCCCCCTCCTCGACCGACTGCAAGCCATCGAGGAGGAGGGACTCGCCGCCCTCCGGGAAGCCGCGGATCTCGACGATCTGGAGGCGGCGCGGGTTCGGTACCTGGGCCGTAGTGGCGCGGTGGCCGACATCCTGGGCCGGATCGGCTCCATTCCCGCCGAAGAGCGCCGCCCCGTCGGCCAGAGGGGGAATGCCGTCAAGCGCCTCCTCGAAGGGGCCTACGAGGCCCGCGCCGGAGAGCTGCGCCGGGAGGAACGGGCGCGCGCCGTCGACGACGAGGACCTCACGCTCCCCGGCCGACGCGCCTGGCCGGGCGGCTCCCACCCCGTCACGGTGATCATCGACGAGATCTGCGACATCTTCGCCGAGCTCGGCTTCACCCGGGTCACGGGTCCCGAGGTGGAGACGGAGTGGTACAACTTCACGGCGCTCAACATCCCCCTCGATCACCCGGCCGCGGACGTCCACGACACCTTCTACGTGGAGGACGGTGTCGTCCTGCGAACGCACACCTCGCCCGTCCAGGCGAGGACCATGCAGGCCTACCAGCCCCCCGTGCGGGTGGTGGTGCCGGGAACCTGCTACCGTCGCGAGTCCATCGACGCCTCGCATGCCGCGGTCTTCGACCAGATCGAGGGCCTGGCCGTGGACGAGGGCGTCGACTTCGTCGAGTTCCGGGCGGCGATCGAGTACTTCGTGCATCGCTTCTTCGGCCCCGACACGGCCACCCGCTTCCGGCCGGACTTCTTCCCGTTCACCGAGCCCTCGGCCCAGGTCGAGGTGAGCTGCACCATCTGCGGCGGCGGCGGGTGCCCGACCTGCAAGGGCACGGGCTGGATCGAGATCATGGGCTCGGGGATGGTGGATCCGGCCGTGTTCGAGGCCGTGGGCTACGACCCGGAGCGCTACACCGGCTACGCCTTCGGCATGGGGCCGGGCCGCATGGCGCTCCTCCGCCACCGGATCCCTGACCTGCGGCTCCTGCACGAGGGCGACGTGCGCTTCCTGCGCCAGTTCGCCGGGGCCTGAAGGGAGGATCGCGGTGCGCGTTTCGGTGAACTGGCTCCGTCGGCTCGTCCCCGGATTGGAGGGTAGCCCGCTCGAGATCGCCGACACGCTGGGCCGCGTGGCCACGGGGGTCGAGGAGATCCTCTCCATCGGCGCCGGTCTGGAGGACCTCCGGGTGGCGCGGGTGCTGGAGGTCAAGCCGCACCCGGACGCCGATCGGCTGAGCCTGTGCCGCGTCGATGCCGGTGAGGGAGTGGTGGAGGTCGTGTGCGGGGCCCCCGTGATCCACGAGGGCGGCCTGTACCCCTTCATCGCTCCCGGAGGGACGCTCCCCGGCGGCCTCACGATCGAGGAACGGGCCATCCGGGGCGTCACGAGCCACGGCATGCTGTGCTCCGAGCGGGAGCTCGCCCTGGGCGCCGACGCCTCGGGGATCCTCCGGTTGCCGGAGGGGCTCGAGCCCGGCACGCCGCTCAGCGCGGCCTTCGACCTCCCCGACGCCTCCCTCGACCTCGAGATCACTCCCAACCGGGTCGACCTGGCCTGCCACGTGGGTGTCGCCCGCGAGCTGGCCGCCGAGACGGGGCTCGAGCTCCGACTCCCGGACATCGAGGGGCCGGGCTGGGAGCCTCGCTGGGTGGACGGTGAGGAAGAGGCCGCGGCCGCCGGCGTGACCGTGCGAATCGAGGCGCCCGAGCGCTGCGGCCGCTACCTCGGAGCCGTGGTGCGCGGGGTCGAGATCGGCCCGTCGCCCGCCTGGCTCCAGGCGCGGCTGCGGGCCGTGGGCGCCCGACCCATCAACAACGTGGTGGACGCCACCAACTACGTCCTTCGCGAGCTGAACCAGCCGCTTCACGCCTTCGACCTCGAGCGCCTGCGCGGCGGCGAGATCCGGGTGCGGGGGGCCCGGAAAGGCGAGCGGCTCCGGACGCTGGATGGGGTGGAGCGGGCGCTGGGACCGGAGGCGAGCGTGATCGCCGATGCGGAAGGGCCGGTGGCCCTGGCCGGCGTCATGGGTGGCGCGGAGAGCGAGGTCACCGAGGGCACGCGGGATGTCTTCCTCGAGTGCGCGTGGTTCGACCCCTCGCACACGCGGCACACGGCCCGCTCGCTGGAGCTCTCCACCGACGCTTCCTATCGGTTCGAGCGGGGCATCGACCGCCGAGCGTGCGAGGAAGCGCTCGCGCGCTGCGTGCGGCTGGTGCTCGCCACCGCGGGCGGCCGAGCCGAGGCGGAGGCCGTGCGGACCGGGCCCCTCCCGGGGGAGCGGACCGTCGTGCCGCTGCGTCCGTCGCGTGTCCACCGGCTCCTGGGGATCGCGCCGGACGAGAGCGAGATCGACCGCCTCCTGGCTCCGCTCGGCTTCGAGCGCGCCCCGGACGAAGGTGGGGCGCCCCCCGCCTATCGGGTGCCGGGCTGGCGGGAGGGGGACGTGGCCCGCGAGGTCGACCTCATCGAGGAAGTGGCCCGGCGTCACGGGTACGAGAGGTTCCCCTCCGAGCCTCGCCCCACCGTGCCGTCGGCCGTTCCCGACGACCCGTACTTCGCGCGGTCCGAGCGCGTGCGACGGCTGTTCGAGGCGCGCGGCTTCCTCGAGGCCCGGAGCTCGAGCCTCGTGTCCCGCACCGAGGCCGATCCGGAGCGCCCGATCGAGCTGCTCCACCCGCTCTCGGCCGAGGAGGGTTTTCTGCGCGGGGCGCTGGTCCCGGGGCTGCTGCGGCGCCTGGAGCACAACTTCGCCCGTGGCGAGGGCGACGTGCGGCTGTACGAGATCGGGGCCGTCTTCCGTCGCCGCGCGAAGGGAGAGGCGGGCGAGGTGCCGGTGGAGGAGCGACGGCGTGTGGCCGCGGTCCTCACCGGCCGCCGGCGTCCGCCGCACTGGTCGGAGGAGCCGGCCCCGACGGACCTCTGGGACCTGCGCGGACTGGCCGAGGAGGTGGCGGAGCGGCTGTGCGGGGGCCGGGTGGAGCCGCTCGAGGCCGGGCTCGACGAAGAGGCCCCCGGGCCCGACACGCCCGCCCGGTTGGGGGCCGAGGGCTGGATGGGTGCGGAGCGCTTCCTCCTGTACGGACCCGCGGGACCGGTCGGCCTGGCCGCCCGGGTGCGACCCGAGGCGCTGGACGCTCCCCCGTGGGCGGAGGCCGCGTGGGCGCTCGAGCTCTCGCTCGAGGCCGTCCAACTCCCCGCTCCCGCCGAGTACCGGCCGCTCCCGACGTATCCGGCCGTGCCGCGGGACCTGGCGCTCTCGGTGCCGCGCGACCTTCCGGCGGCCGTCCTCGAGGCGACGATCCGGAAGGCGGCGCCAGCGTACCTCGAGCGGATTCGACTGTTCGACGTCTACGAGGGCCAGGGGGTCGAGCCAGGCCGCCGCAGCGTCGCCTTCCGCTTTCGCTTCCGGGCGCCGGATCGTACGCTGCAGGATGCGGAGGTGGAGAAAGCGCTGAAGCAGATCATCCGCAGACTCGAGGAGCGCTGCGATGCCCGTGTCCGATCGGCCTGAAACAGGGGCGGACGCCCCGTCCGATGCCGACGGCGCCGACCATGGAGAAGGGCGGCCGGATCCGGAGGCGCAGCTCGAGGCGCTGGAGGACGCGGTGGGCCGGCTCGTGGAGGTCTACCGGGAGCTCAAGGAACGGGCCGACCGCGCCGAGGCTGCCGAGGAGAGTCTCGCCCGGGCGCTGTCCGGTGCCGAGCTGGATGACATGGGCTCCCAAGAGGTCGCGGATCGACTGCAGGAGCTCGCCGAGGAGAACCGGCGGCTGCGCGAGGTGATCCTCGAGGGACGCGAGCGCGCCGCGCGGATCCGTAGCCGGCTCATCCTGATGGAGGACGAGGCCTGATGGCGGACGAGGCCAAACGCTCGGTCCGGGTGGAGATCTTTGGGGAGGAGTACACGCTCCGCTCCGAGGCCGACGAGGAGTATACGCGGGCCTGCGCGAGGTACGTGGACCGGGCCATCCGGGAGGCGCACCTCCAGAGCCGGGTGGCCGAGCCTCACCGTGCGGCCATCCTGGCGGCCCTCGAGATCACCGACGAGCTCTTCCGGCTGCGCTTCGACCGGCGAAAGCGGGAGGACGACATGGCCGGGCGCATGGCCGACCTCCGCACGCGGATCGAGGAGGCCCTGGAGGGCTGACTTCAGGGCGGCCCGCGCTGCTTGCGGGGCGCTCGCGTCGCGGACAACGTTCTTCGTGCCCGGAATGATTTCCGGCGTGTCGCCGGCGGGCGGGACCGGTCGGCGGCCTCCTTCCGTCATAGATGCGGGGTACCGCGGTATGAGCATCGAGTGGATCTTCCTCAGCGCGGCAGGCGCGCTCATCGTCGGCCTCGTGTCGGGCCGACTGTGGGCGGGTCGCCTGGCTCAGCGCCGGCGCGGCGCGGCCGAGAGCGAGGCCCGCGAGCTCGTGGAGGGGGCGACCCGCGAGGCGGCCAGCATTCGGCGGGAGGCGGAGCTCGCCGGACGCGAGGAGGCCTACAAGCTCAAGGAAGCCCTCGAGGAGGAGGTTCGGGACCGCCGAGGTGAGATCGAGCGCGCCGAGAGTCGCCTCGACGATCGGGAACGTCTGCTGGAGCGCAAGCTCGCGCTCCTGGACGAGCGGCAGACGCGTCAGGAGGAGCGCCTCGAGAAGCTCGAGGCTCGGGAAGAGGCGCTCGAGGCCCGGTCCGGCGAAGTGGAGAGTCGCGAGGCCGAAGCCCGGGAGCGGCTCGAGAAACTGGCCGGACTCAGCGCGGAAGACGCCCGGGAGATGCTCATCTCCCGGCTCGAGGACGAGGCCCGGGCGGAGGCCGCCCAGCATGTGCGCGAGCTCCGCGAGCGGGCGCGACGCGACGCCGAGCGCGAGGCTCGAAAGATCATCTCTGTGGCCATCGAGAAGCTGGCCGTGGACCACTCCTCCGAGACCACGGTGAGCGTGGTGGCCCTCCCCAGCGACGACATGAAGGGGCGCATCATCGGCCGGGAGGGCCGGAATATCCGTGCCTTCGAGGCCGCCACCGGCGTCGATGTTGTCGTGGACGACACTCCCGAGGCGGTCATCCTCTCCTCCTTCAACCCCGTGCGGCGTGAGGTGGCCCGGCTGGCCATGGACCGGCTGGTGGCCGACGGCCGCATCCACCCCGGCCGGATCGAGGAGGTCGTGGAGAAGGCGAGGGGGGACGTCCAGGACTCCATGAAGGAGGCCGCGGACGAGGTCCTGTACGAGCTCGGGATCCACGACCTGAATCCTCACCTCGTGGACCTCCTGGGCCAGCTTCGCTATCGGACGAGCTACGGCCAGAACCAGCTCCAGCATGCCCGCGAGGTGGCGCTCCTGGCAGCCAACATGGCCGCCGAGCTGGGGCTCGACATCCAGATGACCAAGCGTATGGGCGTCCTGCACGACATCGGCAAGGCGCTGAGCCACGAGCACGAGGGCAGCCACGTCGAGCTGGGCTACGAAGTCGCGAAGCGCTACGGGGAGCCGGACCAGGTCCTGAACGCGATCCGCGCCCACCACGACGAGGAGCCGGCCCGTTACCCGGAGAGCTTCCTGGTGACGGCTGCGGACGCGATCTCCGGGGCGCGCCCGGGCGCGCGCCGGGAGTCCTTCGAGCACTACGTGAAGAGGCTCGAGAAGCTGGAGGCGATCGCCGCGTCCTTCGATGGGGTAGAGAAGGTGTACGCGATCCAGGCGGGCCGGGAGATCCGGGTCATGGTGATGCCGGACCGGGTCACCGACGAGGAGATGGCGGAGCTGTCGGAGAAGACCGCGCGCACCATCGAGGAAGAGCTGCAGTATCCGGGACAGATCAAGGTGGTCGTCGTCCGGGAGACGCGGGCGGTCGACTTCGCTAGATAGACACAGGGGAACGATGGCAGCGGAGCTCATCGACGGACGGGCCGTCGCGCGGGATGTGCGACGGGAAGTGGCCGAGGGAGTGACCGGCCTGGCGGCGACGGGCACGCGCCCCGGGCTGGCCGTGGTGCTGGTCGGTGAGGACCCGGCCTCGCAGGTGTACGTGCGCATGAAGACCCGCGCCTGCGAAGAGGCCGGGATCGAGGCCCGCGACCTCAAGCTCCCCGCCACCACCTCGCAGGAGGAGCTCGAGGTGCTGGTGGACGAGCTCAACGCCGACCCGAGCGTACACGGCATCCTGGTCCAGCTCCCGCTCCCCGGCGATCTGGATGAGAAGGCCATCGTCGAGCGCGTGCGGCCCGAGAAGGACGTCGATGGCCTCCACCCGGTGAACGTGGGGCGGCTGGCGCTCGGCGACCCGGAGGCGATCCGTCCCTGCACGCCGGCCGGCGTGCAGGAGCTGCTCAGGCGGATCGGCTTCGACCCGGAAGGCCGCCGTGTGGTCATCGTCGGCCGCTCGAACCTGGTCGGCCTCCCACTGGCCTCCATTCTCCTCCAGAAGGAGCCGTTCGCCAACGCCACGGTCACGGTGGCACACAGCCGAACCCGTGAGCTCGGCACGGTGACCCGGGAGGCCGAGCTCCTCGTGGCCGCAGTGGGCCGCCCCGAGCTCGTCACGGCCGAGATGGTCCGGCCAGGTGCCGTGGTCATCGACGTCGGCGTGAACCGCGTGGAGGATCCCTCCACCGAGAAGGGTTACCGGCTGGTGGGTGACGTGGCGTTCGACGAGGTGCGCGAGAAGGCCTCCTGGATCACCCCGGTTCCCGGCGGAGTGGGACCCATGACCATCGCCATGCTGCTCCGGAACACCCTCATGGCGGCGCTCCGGGCCGCGGGGATGCCCGCGGGCGCCCCGGCGGCCGGCGGCGCGTGACGGAGGGAGGGAGCCCCGCGTCCTCCGCGGACGACTCCCGGGCGCAGATCTCCCTGTTCGGGGCCCCCGCGCCCGACGAGGACGGTGCCGGCGGGACGGCCCATCTCGCGCCGGATCGCGGTCGCCGGCCGGAAGAGGGAGGTGCAGAGCACGTGGCCGCCTCGACGGCGCCTCCGGGCGTGCCATCCGGGATCCCGGGCCCCGAGGGATCTCCGGTCGCCCCGGGGCTCGAGGGACCGCCCGGCTCTTCGCGCGAGGTCCCGGTCCCCGTGTCGCACCTCAACGCCGCCGCCCGACGCATTCTCGAGGAGAGCTTTCCGCCCCTCTGGGTCGTGGGCGAAGTCGCCAACTGGCGGCGAGTGAGCTCCGGCCACTGCTACTTCAGCCTCCGGGACGGAGGAGCGCAGCTCTCCTGTGTCCTGTGGAGGAGCGATGCCCGGCGCCTGCCGACCGATCCCGAGGAAGGGATGGAGGTGCTGGCGTACGGCGAGGTGTCGCTGTACGAGGCCCGCGGAACGTACCAGCTCATCGTCCGCAAGCTCGAGGCGCGCGGCGAGGGGCTGTGGAGGCTGGCGTTCGAGAGGCTCAAGCGGAAGCTGGCCGCGGAGGGTCTCCTGGACGAGGCTCGCAAGCGGCCGCTGCCGCGCGTTCCTTTCCGGATCGGCGTGGTGACCTCCCGCACGGGGGCCGCGCTGAGGGACGTCATCACCGTCGTCCGGAGGCGGGCGCCGTGGACCGAGCTCCTGGTGGCCGACTGCCGCGTCCAGGGCGAAGAAGCGGCGGGCGAGATCGTGCGGGCCCTGGAGCGACTGGCACGCGAAGGCGGGGCCGAGGTCATCGTGGTGACGCGGGGCGGCGGCTCGGTCGAGGACCTGTGGTGCTTCAACGAGGAGATCGTGGCCCGCGCGGTGGCGGCGTGCCCCGTCCCCGTGGTCTCCGCGGTGGGGCACGAGATCGACGTCACGATCACCGACCTGGTGGCCGACGTGCGGGCGCCGACCCCCTCGGCGGCCGGCGAGCTGGTGGTGCCGGACGGCCGGGCGCTGCGCCGGGAGCTCCGCAAGCTGGGAGACGGGCTGGTGTCGG
>CAYXHP010000146.1:0-20819 GCA_964465015.1 uncultured Gemmatimonadota bacterium | reverse complement strand
GGAAGATCCGGCGCTCGGCCAGCTCGCGGCTCAGCACGAGCTCACTGTTCCCGGTGCCCTTGAACTCCTCGAAGATGACCTGGTCCATCCGGGATCCGGTGTCCACCAGCGCCGTGGCGATGATGGTCAGCGAGCCGCCGCCCTCGTTGGGGTGGATGTTCCGGGCGCTGCCGAAGAAGCGCTTGGGCTTCTCCATGGCGCCGGCGTCGATGCCGCCGGACAGCGTGCGGCCGGTGCCCTCCTCGACCGTGTTGTACGCCCGGGCCAGGCGCGTGATAGAGTCGAGCACCAGCACGACGTCCTGCCCGCTCTCCACCCGCCGCCGCGCCCGCTCCAGGGTGATCTCCGCCACCGACACGTGGCGCTCGGCCGGGTAATCGAAGCTGGAGGAGATGACCTCGCCGAAGCCGGTGTTCTCCATCTCGGTCACCTCCTCGGGACGCTCGTCCACGAGAAGGATGAGGAGCTCGGTGTCGGGGGTGTTGGTGACGATGCCCTCGGCGATGGCCTGGAGCACCATCGTCTTCCCCGCCTTGGCCGGCGCGACGATCAGCATGCGCTGGCCGCGGCCGAGGGGGCAAAACAGGTCGATGACTCGGTTGGTGTAGTCCCGGTTGCCGCGGCGCTGCAGGCCGCACTCGAGCACGAACTGTCGGTCGGGATGCTGCGCGCTGAGGCGATTGAAGTCGGGGCGCCGGGTCAGCTCCTCCGGGGGGCGGCCGTTGACGGCCGCGAGATGTCGGAGCGGTGGGCTCTTGTCCCTACCTGGCGGCTTGCCCACTTCGCCGGAGAGCTCGTCGCCCGTCCTGAGGTTGTACTTCCGGATCAGCTTCTGGCTGACGTAGATGTCGTCGTCGCTCGGCAGGTATCCAGCGTCGCGGCGGCGGATGAAACCGGATCCGCTGCCCAGAAGCTCGAGTACCCCCAGCGACGTCTCCGTCGCGACTCGTGTCACGTCTCTGTCTACTCCGATCGAGGATACGACTGTTGCCGGTCGTCCGACCTCCGGACGGCCCACCGTGCCGCGGCCTGCGAGGATCGGGGTGAAGCGCCGGCACAGAAAGTCCGGCCACGCGATCCAGCGAGCATCGGGCTGGAAGCCCGGAGGACGAACAGCGGTCCGGTTGGCACGGTGCGGGAGGAACCCCGCGACTGTGTCCGGTCCGGCATCCGTGCAAGATCCAGACGAAGGTGACGCGAGCCACCCGGCGTCCGGCGTGCGACACGTTGGGGAGCCCTGGCTCGACTGGCAAGGTCTGGCCGCTCCCCCCGACGGCGAGCGGGTCGCGTCGCCGCCACCCGTGGAAACCCCATCGCCCCCAGAAGGATCCGCCCCGCCCATCGAAGAGTCTCGGGGCCGCCCTCTGAAAACGAGCCCCCCTTGTCGGGAGGGGCTGGCACCCCGTATCTCCATGACCCGAAATCGCCCGGGTCGCGCGCACGGCGGCCGGTACGCATCTTGAGGGCTGTCCTGCTCGTGGCCGGAGGTCCGCGCTCCTTCGGCGCCCGGCGGGCGATCGGGGCGGATGGTGATGTTGGGAAAGCGACTCCACGCACGGACCAAAGGACGGGAAACATGAGGAAGATCCTCGCAGCCGGCACCGCGGCACTGCTCGCCATGAGCGCCGTCGCCTGCGGAGGCGGCGCCAACAACCAGGCCAGCCAGCAGTCGGCCTCGGGCAACATGGCACAGTCCAGCTCGGCGGCCGCCAGCGACACCGGCATGAGCGGCGGCGGCCAGATGGCCGCCCAGGGCCAGCTTTCGGTGCCCGACTGGATGAAGGTCGACAACAGCGCCAAGACCGTGACCATGGAGGTCACGGCCGGCGAGAGCCAGGCGGACAACGGCTGGAACTACAACGGCTACTACAACGGTAACGCCACGATCGTCGTGCCCGAGGGCTACAAGGTCACGATCAACTTCCACAACAAGGACCAGGCGAATCCCCACAGCCTGGCGATCAGCACCGACAAGCCGCCGTTCCCGGCGACCTTCAGCGAGGCGCACCTCGCCTTCCCGGGGGCCGAGACGCCGGGCTCGATGCAGATGAACACGGCGACGCAGCCGGGTGAGTCCGCCTCGATCACCTTCACGGCGGACAAGGCGGGACAGTACATCATGCTCTGCCACGTTCCGGCGCACGCCACGACCGGCATGTGGATCCACTTCGAGGTCTCCTCGAATGGCGATGTCGGCCTGCAGACCAGCCAGAGCTGACGTAGCGAAAGCGCGCTCCGCGCCGCGCCGGGCTCGTCCCGGCCGCGGCGGAGCCGGCCGGGGGCTCGACAATCGGGTCCCCGGCCCTTTCATTTTTTCGGACACTCCTCGCCCTCGTTCTCCCGTGAGCGGAGCCGCGTCGGTGCAAGATGCCTGAACAGCCGCGCACGGAGCTGAGCCGGGACCTGGGCCTGTTCACCATCACGATGGTGGGCGTCGGCGCCAAGATCGGCGCCGGGATCTTCGTGCTCACCGGGATCGCGGCGGGCACGGCCGGCCCGGGGCTCATCCTGGCGTTCGCCGCCAACGGCGTCGTCACGCTCCTGACGGCGCTCGCCTACGCGGAGCTCGGGTCGGCCATACCGGAGGCGGGTGGAGGTTACCTGTGGGTCAAGGAGGGCCTGCCCGGACCCAACGCTTTCCTGGCCGGCTGGATGAGCTGGTTCGCCCACGCGGTGGCCGGCAGCCTGTACGCGCTCGGCTTCGGTTCCTACCTGGGTCTCGTCTTCCGGGAGTTCGGCTGGACCGTGTTCGGCCTCCACGGCGGACAGCTCGAGAAACCGTTCGCGATCGTGATCGCGATCCTGTTCGTCCTCATCAACTTCAAGGGCGTCTCGGAGACGGGCCTGGCCGGCAACGTGGTGACGGTGGCCAAGGTGCTCATCCTCCTGGTGTTCATCGGGAGCGGGCTGTGGGCGCTCGCCCGCCATCCAGCCTCCTGGGGCAACTTCCGGCCCTTCACGCCGCGGGGCCTGGGGGGCGTGGTCGAGGCGATGGGACTCACCTACGTGGCCTTCGAGGGGTACGAGATCATCGCCCAGGCCGGGGAGGAGGTGAAGGATCCCAAGCGCAACATCCCCCGCGCCGTGCTCTGGTCCCTGGCTATCGTGATTCCGATCTACCTCCTGGTGGGAGTGGCGGCGATCGGGGCCACCCACACCGGCTCGTCGATGCCCACCTGGCAGTGGCTGGGCGAGCACAAGGAGCTGGGGCTGGCCGAAGCGGCCCGGCAGTTCATGCCGCTGGGGACCATCCTGCTCCTGGTGGGTGGCATCCTGTCCACGATGTCCGCGCTCAACGCCACCACGTTCAGCTCCACCCGCGTCTCGTTCGCGATGGGGCGAGACCGGAACCTCCCCGACTTCTTCTCCCGCGTGCACCAGAGCACACGCACGCCCTACCTGGCCCTGGTGGCCAGCGGCGGGCTCATCCTGTTCATGGCGGTGGCCATCCCGATCGAGGACGTGGCGGCGGCGACCGACGTGATGTTCCTCCTCCTTTTTCTCCAGGTGAACATCGCGATCATCACGATCCGCAGGAAGTACGGCGACAAGCTCGATTACGGCTTCCTGATCCCCTTCTTCCCGGTGCTCCCGATCGTGGCGATCGTGCTCATGCTCGGGATCGCGGCGTACATGTTCCGGTTCTCGCCCACCGCGTGGTTCTTCGTGGCGGGGTGGATCGGGGCCGGCCTGGCGATCTACTACGGCTACGCCCGCAAACGGGAGCGCGAGAAGCGGGTCACGCCGGTCGTGCTGCGGGAGGAGGCTCCCGCTCTCCTGGGCGAGGAGCGCTACCGGGTTCTCGTGCCCGTGGCCAACCCGCACAGCGCCCGGGCGCTCATCGACCTGGGCTGCATGGTCGCCCGGGCGCACGACGGAGAGGTCGTCCTCCTCCACGTCATCACCGTGCCCGAGCAGACGCCGCTCCGGGTGGGCCGGCGCTTCGTCACGCGGGCCCGACAGGAGGTGCTGGACCACGCGGCCGAGATGGTGGCCGAGCGCGGCGTGCCCTCCAGCACCCTGATTCGCATCGCGCACCACCCCGCCCAGGCCATCATTCACGAGGTCGAGGATCGCTCCATCGACTTCGTGGTCATGGGCTGGAGGGGCCGGAGCCGGAGCCCGCACACCACGATCGGCTCCAACATCGACCTGGTCTTCCGCCACGCCGATTGCCACGTGGGTGTCCTGCGGGCGCGCGACCTGGCGCCGGTGCGCAGGGTCCTCATCCCCATCGCCGACCCGCAGCAGTCGCACCTGATGCTCGAGCTGGGGGACATGTTCGAGGCGGAGCAGGACGCCCGGGTGGACCTCCTCCACATCCTCCCGCCCGGCCTGTCCGAGGAGGCCCGGAGGGCGCGGCTGGACGAGCTGTACGAGGGCCTGGCCGACCTGGAGGTGGGACCGGCCGACGGAGAAGCTCGCCACCGAATCGAGGTGGAGGAGTCCCGGCGGGTGGTGGGCGCGATCGTCGGAAGGGCCATGGACTACGACCTCACGATCCTGGGGAGCGCCCGGGAGGGCTGGTTCAGGAAGCTGGTCGCCGGCACCATCCCCGAGCAGATTGCGCGCTCCATCCCCGGCCGGCTGCTGCTCGTCAAGCACCGCCGGAGCGCCATCCGCTCCACCGTGCTCGACACGATCGACTTCTTCCGCGACACCTCCGGCTCGGGCATCCGGTGAGGAGGGGCGCGTGAGCATCGACGACCTGCGGGACCAGGGCGTCCTCCTCCCCGAAGAGGAGTGGGGGAAGCACCGGCTGCAGACCACCGTGCCCCTGGCGCCGCTCGCCGTCGGCTACGGCTCGGCGCTCGCCAGCCTGGTCATCATGTACCTGGGAGCCGGCGGGGTGGTCACCTGGATCGGTGCCGGCACCTTCCTGGCGGCGCTGTACGCGCTCACGTGGATGTGCGACCGGGCCGTCCTGCGGCAGCGGGAGCGATTCCAGCGGGAACGACGGGAAATGGACCTACAGGCGCCGCGGGGTGAGGGCGGAGCCGGTCCGCCCGGATCGGTGGAGTCGGACGGACCGCCCTAGCCCGGCGAGCCCTCCGGGCCGGTCGGGAGCGCCCGGCCCGCCTCGCCGCTGTGCTCCAGGGCCCATTGCAGCGCGACCGGTCCGGCCAGCTCGTGCACGGCCACCATGGCCACGAACAGGGTCCGGAGCTCGGCTCCCCACGTGGGGAACGCGCGGGACAGGATCGTGACCATCCCGAGCGCCACCCCGGCCTGCGAGATGAACCCGAGCCAGGCCCAGCGTCCCACGACCTCGGGGGCGCGGCCCAACCGGGCCCCCGCCAGCGTCCCGGCCCACAGGCCCAGCGCCCGGATGGCGACGAAGAGGACCGCCCACGTCCACAGGTGGGCCAGCTCGCCCAGGTGCACGGCGGAGCCGGCCAGGCTGAAGAACAGGGCGTAGAGCGGGAGCGAGGCGTCCTCCAGCCCATCGACGAAACGGGCCCCCTCCACCGGGAGCAGGTTCTCCAGGGTGAAGCCCGCCGCGAGTCCGACGAGGAGGAGCTCCAGGTGGAAGGCCGCGGCCAGCTCCGCGGCCAGCCAGGCGATGCCCAGGGTGAACAGCACCATCTGACGTCCGACCCAGTGGAGGTAGCCCGCGATGAGGATCCCGAGCAGCCCGCCGGCTACCAGCGAGCCGCCGATCTCGGCGGCCAGTCCCAGACCCAGCCCCGTGCCGGACGCGGCGCCGGCGGGCTCGAGCACCGTGTACGCCACCGACAGCGCGGCCGCGAAGGCCACGATCACCAGGACGTCCTTGAGGACCGTCACGCCGAGGACAGTGGAGCTCACCGGGCCCCGGGAGCGCGTGTCGGTGATCACAGCGATGGCCACCGAGGGGCTGCTGGCGATGGCCACCGAGCCGAACACCACCGCGACCGTGAGCACCAGGGCCAGGGGCCGGCCGGCCGTGAACGGGAGCCAGGCCGACAGGAGCGCCACCGATCCCGCCACGCACGCGAACAGAATCGCCGTGCCCACCAGCGTGATGGACGCCAGGGCGCGTCCCATCCCCCGCAGCTCGGACAGCCGGAGCTCGCCGCCCGCCGTGAGCGCGATGAGCGCGATGGCGACGTCGTCCAGGACTCGGAGCCGGTCGACATCCTCCGGGCGGAGGAGGCCCAGGGCTCCGGGGCCCACGAGGAGACCCACCAGGAGATAACCCGTGATGCGCGAGAGCCCGGCTCCCGAAGCGATCTGTCCTCCCAGGAAAGCGGCCAGCAGGAGGAAGCCGAGCGCCATGGCGGTCGCGCCGGGGCCGGGCCCCGCTGCGGCCTCGTAGCCCCGGACGACCCACATGAGGGCCAGGAGGGCCACGAAGGTGAAGATCCTCTGGACGAGATCGCGTCCGGCCACTCGGAAGGGTCTCCAGGTCTCGGGCTTGTTCGAGCGGAGGTCCGACTCTAGCCTGCCTCGGTCCCCCGGTGCGATCGTGAAACAGGAGAGATTCCGTGCCCGAATCCCGCACCCGTGATGCGGATCCGTCGCCGTTCCGCGAGAACCTGCTCAGCGGCCGCGTGGCCCTGGTCACGGGAGGCGGGACGGGCATCGGCTTCGGCATCGCCCGCTGCCTGGCACGCTACGGAGCCGACGTCGCGCTCGCGAGCCGCGACCCGGATCACCTGGAGCCCGCCGCCGATGAGCTCCGTCGTCTCTTCGGCCGGAAGATCGTGGCCCTTCCGGCCAACGTCCGGGAACCCGAGTCCATTCGGTCCGCCGCCGACCGGGCGGCGGAAGAGCTGGGCGGTCTGCACATCCTCGTCAACGACGCGGCGGGCAACTTCTACTGCCCGGCCGAGCAGCTGAGCCCCGGCGGGTGGCGAGCCGTCGTGGAGACGGACCTGTACGGGACGTTCTACGCCTCGCAGGCCGCATTCCCGCACATGCGCGCCGCCGGCTGGGGGCGCATCGTCTCGATCTCCATGACCCTGCACTACGGCGGGTGGCCCGGCATGGCGCACGCCACGGCGGCCAAGGCGGGCATCGACGCCCTCACCCGCACGCTCGCCCTCGAATGGGCCTCGCACCACATCACCGTCAACGCCGTGGCTCCGGGCCCCGTGCCGACCCGGGGCGTCACGAAGGCGTTCGCGGCCGGCTCCGACGCTGACGGCCCCGATCCCTTCGGCGGCGACCGGCACGCCGAAGCCTACGCCCGCGCGTCCATCCCCTGCGGACGGGTGGGCCGTCCGGCCGACATCGCGAACATGGTGGCCTACCTGGCGTCCGACGCCGGCGAGTGGATCACAGGCTCGATCTTCGTGGTCGACGGCGGCGAGCGGCTCCGGCGGAGCCCGCCGCTGGAGACGCCGGGCGGGCGTCCGCCTCAGTAGCCGAAGCTGATCCCCGCGTTCACGACATCGTAGCTGGAGTGCGAGTAGGCCGCCGTGAGCTTGAGGATGAGGAAGTCGAGACTGAAGCCCGCCGTGACGCGAGCCGTGTTGTCTCCCCGGTCGTGGAAGCTCACGGTGAGCTGGTCGTCGGGCAGGTTCGAATTGTGCACCGTGTAGTGGACCGTCGCCTCGGAGTGCTCGACCTCTCCGGCCACGAACAGGGAGAGTACGGAGAAGTCTCGACCGACGATGAGGGACGCGTTGCGGGCCGAGGCATCCATGTACTGGCCCACGTGCAGCGATTCGAGCGCCCCCTCGACCGCTATGTCGAGGGGGAATCCGGGGAACCAGTGAGTGATCGAGTGCTCGAGTCCGACCCCGACCGACTTCACCGCACCGAGATCGGGATCGACGGTGATCGGCGGCAGGTACCGGAAGTTGACCTGGGTCCCGAACGGCAGCCCCGCCCGCGCCTGGAGCACCGCCAGGGGGACGGCGGGAATGTCGTACCCCTTGGGGAACGCGAGCGCGTACGTGCCCGGGTTTTGGCCAGCCGTGAGGAGGGCCTGGCGGAAATCACCCTTCGGCTGGAGCACGATACCCGCGCCCGATCCGACCGCCGTGGGAGTGGCCGGCCCTCGACCCGAGCCGTAGGGATCCTGGAAGGTCTCCCCGCCGTAGGTGATCCGGTCGGGGAGGATGGGATGGAAGACGTCGTCACGTTTGGGTACCAGCGCGCCCGTGGCGGCGACACCCACGTCGAAGTGTAGAAACGGGTGTACGTGGGCGGTGCGATACCAGCTGGTGTTGAGCGCCGCCCCGGCACCCGTCGTGACGGGGTGCAGGTAGAGGCGGGCGTTCTGGGCCGCCAGGAGCTCGATGGAGTGGGGCACGCCCTGACCGCGAGCGGCGCCCGAAGTCCCGAGCAGGAGGGCCGCGCCCGCCAGCAGCGCCCGAGCCCCGTTTCGTGTTCGCATGCCGCGCCTCCGCCTCCCCTTCGCGCACCGCCTCGACTCGCGGCCCGCCTACCTCCCGAGGCGGGCGCAAGGTAACCTCACGCTCGAGCGCCCGAAAAGTTCCTGGCGGCCCCGGGGGGACGTCGACGGGGCTCCCGGGTGGATCGGGAGGAGCCATGGGACATGCCGGGCCCCGAAGGTGTATGCCTTCCACCGTGATTCGGGAGTTCGTGGGCGAATTTCCCCGCTGGCGCCGCGCCTTGGACGAGCACACCGGGGAGGCCCGCCGGAGCAGGCCGAGCGCGAGGGAGAGGAGAGGATGAGCGAGGAAAGCCGGATGCGTGATCCCGCCACGCTCTCGGACGAGGAGTGGCGGGAGCGACTCACCGAGGAGCAGTACCGCATCGCGCGCCGCGGCGGGACGGAGCCGCCCTTCACCGGCATCTACCTGGACACCGAGACGCCGGGCACCTACCGGTGCGCCTGCTGCGGCGGCGAGCTGTTCCGGTCGGATGCCAAGTTCCACTCGGGCTCCGGCTGGCCCAGCTTCACCGCGCCGGCCCGCCCGGAAGCGGTCGCCACCCGCGAGGACCGGAGCCATGGGATGCGGCGCACCGAGGTGCTGTGCGCCCGGTGCCGGGCCCACCTGGGCCACGTCTTCCCCGACGGGCCGGCCCCGACCGGACTTCGCTTCTGTGTGAACTCGGCCTCCCTGGACCTGGAGCCGGCTGAGACCGCGCCGGCGGATCGGGGTCCGGCCGACTCGGTCGAGGACCGGCGCGGAGACGAGCCCGGGTGAGCGCCACCTCGTCGTCCGGTGGCGGGAGATCCGGTGAGGGAGGCGACCCACCGGTCGAGCCGTCGCCCGCGAACTCGACGCCCGAGGCGGCTCTCTCCAACGGCGGCTCGCTGGAGCTCCTCGATGGCGCGGCGCCCGATCCGGAGGCGCTCGTCTCGGCGCCCGGGGAAATCTGGAACCGGGCCGGTGATCCCAGGCTGCCGCTCCGCACCCGGCTGGAGGCGTTCGAGGACCTGATCGACGCCGAGGTCGGCGACACCGCCTTCGTTCGGGCCCGGAACCTCGAGCGGGAGTTCGGTCTCCGCCAGCTGTACCTGAAGTTCGAGGGCGGCAACCCGACCGGCACGCAGAAGGACCGCATCGCCTTCGCCCAGGTCCAGGACGCCCTTCGGCTCGGGTACGAGGGAGTGACGGTCGCCTCCTGCGGCAACTACGGGGCGGCCGTGGCGCTGGCGGCGTCGCTGGCCGGCCTGCGCTGCGTCGTCTTCATCCCGGAAGGCTACCACACGCGGCGGCTCCAGGAGATCGAGGGCCGCGGCTCGGAGACCGTCCGGGTGCCGGGGGACTACGAGACGGCCGTCGACGTCTCGCGCGAGCGGGCCGCCGAAGAGGAGCTCTACGACGCCAACCCCGGGGGCGCCAACACGGGACTGCAGCTCCGTGCCTACGGCGAGATCGCTCGCGAGATCTTCGACGAGCTTCGTGACGCCCCGGCGATCGTCGCGCTCCCGGTCTCGAACGGGACCACCCTGGCGGGGGTGTATCGCGGTTTCGCCAGCCTGTATCGCCGCGGCAAGACCTCCCGGATGCCCAGGGTCGTCGCGGGCTCCTCGCCCGGGAAGAACCCGATCGTGCGGTCCTTCCAGAAGGGCCTCACGACCTGCGAGGACCTGGATCCCGCCCGCGTACGGGAGACCGCGGTGAGCGAGCCGCTCATCAACTGGCACTCCTCGGACGGGGACGAAGCGCTCGAGGCCATCCGGGCGAGCGGGGGCTGGGCCGACGACGTGAGCGATCGGGAGATGATCACCTTCGCCCGTCTCGTCCGGGAGAACGAGGGCCTCCAGGCGCTCCCGGCCTCCACGGCCGGCCTCGCCGTGCTCATCGACCGGCATCGCAAGGAGCCGCTTCCCGGGGACCGCTACGTGGCGGTCCTCACCGGGAGACGGGCGTGAGCGAGGCCTGGCCCGAGGGGCGGGCCGTGGTGTACTGCGAAGGCTCCTTCGCCACGACGTATGGCAAGACCGCGCACGGGCTGGTGCGCCGCACCGCGCGCTACGAGGTCCTCTCCGTGGTGGACTCCACCCTGGCCGGGCGCGACGCAGGGGAGGCGCTGGACGGCCGCGAGCGTGGCATCCCGGTCGTCTCGAGCGTGGACGAGGCCGTCGAGATCGCGCGTGCCGCGGGGCGTCCGGCCACGCACCTGGTCATCGGCCTGGCGCCCGACGGTGGGCGGCTTCCGCCCGCGGGGCGCGAGGCGGTACGGCGAGCGCTCGAGCTCGGGCTCGACGTGGACTCGGGTCTGCACGACTTCCTGGGCGAGGACCCCGAGGTCTCGGCCCTCGCCGCCGCGCGCGGCGCCCGGATCCGAGACGTGCGACGCCCGCCCCCCCGCGACCAGCTGCACTTTTTCAGCGGCGTCATCGAGCAGGTCGGGGCGTTCCGCGTGGCGGCGCTCGGGACCGACTCGGCGGTGGGCAAGCGCACGACCGCCTGGCTCCTGGTCGATGCTCTCCGAGAGGCGGGCTTTCCGACCGAGCTCATCGGCACCGGGCAGACGGCGTGGATGCAGGGCGCGCGCTACGGGATCGTGCTCGACTCCATCGTGAGCGACTTCGTGGCGGGCGAGATCGAGCACGCCATCTGGAGAGCCTGGAGCGAGCAGCACCCGCGCGTCCTGGTGCTCGAGGGACAGGGGAGCCTCATGAACCCGGCCTACCCGGGCGGCTTCGAGCTCCTGGCGGCCGGCCGGCCGCACGCGGTGATCCTTCAGCACGCCCCCCGCCGGCTCGAGTACGATGGGTTTCCGGGATACCCGCTGCACCCGCTCCCCCGGCAGATCCAGGCCATCGAGATCCTCTCGGATGTCCCGGTGGTCGCCATCACGCTGAACCACGAGGCGATGGCCCCCGACGAGATCCCCGCCGCCTGTCGCGAGATCGAGGAGGAGACGGGTCTCCCCACGATCGACGTCCTCCGGGACGGACCGACACGACTGGTCGAGACGCTTCGCCCGCTGATCGAGGCGCACGGGCCCGGCCGGGAGCGGGCGTGAGGGCCGACCCCCTGGCCGCGCTGGGGGTGATGGACCGGCTCGAGGTGGGCGCCGCCACGATCGAGCCTCGCCGCATCTCCGCCTCCTACACGGTGGTGCGGGGACGGCGCCGAGAGACGACCGAGCTCGCCTACCGGTACGAGGAAGACGTGTTCTCGCCGGAGGCCCCCGCGGACCGCAACCTCGCCGCGCTCATCCTCTCGCAGCTCGCGCTCAATTACGGCCTGTTCGCCGACCAGGTCGTCCTGCACGGACCGCTCGACCCGGCGGATCGATCGTTCCTCTCGTCCATGGCCGAGAACACGGCCCGCGAGATCTACGTCAAGAAGTTCCTGGAGCCGAACCCCTTCCTGGTCGGTGGGGCCGCCTCGCTCCCGGTCGTCCGCCGGGACAGCTACCTGCGGAGTCGCATGGTTTTCCCGGATGCGGTCGAGAGTCCGGTACGCGATGGCTCGTGGGCGAGCGGGCCGGGGGCGGACACGGCGGCTCCGGCCACCGGAAGGGCGAAGGGCTCGGGGCACCGCCGCCCCTCGTCTCGGGACCGGCCCGTGCTGCACGCCGTCCTCTCGAGCGGGGGCAAGGACAGCCTCCTCACCCAGGGCCTCCTCGAGGAGCTGGGCCAGGAGCCACTGGCCGTCTTCATCAACGAGTCCGGGCGGCACTGGTACACCGCCATGAACGCCCACCACCACCTGGTCGCGACCCGTCCCGACCGCACCTCCCGGGTATGGACCAGCTCGGACCGCGTGTTCGCATGGATGCTGGGACGGCTCCCGATGGTCCGGAAAGACTTCTCCCGCCTGCGCTCGGACGAGTACCCGATCCGCCTGTGGACGGTGGCCGTCTTCCTGTTCGGGGCGCTCCCGGTGCTCCGCCGCCGCGGGGCGGGGCGGCTCCTCATCGGGGACGAGTTCGACACCTCGCGGCGGCTCCGGCACCGGGGTGTGACCCACTACGACGGTCTCTACGACCAGAGCATCTGGTTCGACGCCGCCCTCACCCGCTTCTACCACCGCAAGGGATGGCCGCTGGAGCAGCTCTCGATCCTGCGCCCTCTCTCCGAGCTCCTCATCCAGGGGCTCCTGGCCGCGCGCTACCCGGAGCTCCACGCGCAGCAGGTCTCCTGCCACGCCGCCCACATCGAGGACGGCCGCGTGCATCCGTGCGGCCGCTGCGAGAAGTGTCGCCGGATCGTGGGCATGCACGTGGCGCTGGGGGCCGACCCGGAGGCTTGCGGGTATACTCCCGAGCAGGTCGAGGACTGTCTGGCGGCCCTCGCCCGTCAGCCGGTCCACCAGGAGGCGGCCGGGGCGGAGCACATGCTGTGGCTCCTGGACCGGGCCGGGGTGCTGGAGCGCACCGTCGGCGGGCGAGATGGCCGCGCCGGACCCAGGGCCAGGGAGCACCCCGAGATCTCGTGCCTGCGCTTCCACCCCGAGGTGAGCCCGGTGACCGCCATACCCGGAGACTTGCGCCCCGGACTGCTACGCCTGTGGATGGAGCACGCCGCCGGGGCCCTGGTTCGACGGAACGGACGATGGGAGCGGACCGGCGTAACAAACCTCATGAAAGAGAGCGGTGGCCGTGACCGATGATCGGAGCTGGCGCCTGGCCGTGATGACGTGGAGGGAGGCGGGAGAGCGGCTGGAGGCCTGCGATGTCGCGCTCCTCCCCGTCGGCGCCGTGGAGCAGCACGGGCCTCATCTCACCCTGGACACGGATCTCTTCCACGCCGACCGCGTGTGCCGGGACGTGGCCCTGGCCTGCGGCGAGCCCTACCCGGTGGTCCTGCCCGCGATTCCGTTCGGCGTCTCCTACCACCACGACGACTTCCCGGGCACGATCAGCGTCAGCGCCGAGACCCTGGGCCGCTACGTGTTCGAGGTGGGCCGGTCCATCGCGCACCAGGGCATCCGCAAGCTCGTCATCGTGAACGGACATGGCGGCAACGCCCCGGCCCTCCAGACCGCCGCGCAGCGCATACACCGCAAGACGGGGATGTTCGTCTGCGTGGACACGGGCGAGACGAGCGACGCGGACGTGGCCGAGATCGCCGAGACGCCGGGCGACATCCACGCGGGCGAGATCGAGACCAGCGAGGCCCTCTATCTGCGGCCCGACGACGTGCGGGAGCTCCGTCCCGGGCTGTCGGTTCCACGCTTCGCGGTCGAGGCGCTGGACGAGGGAGGGCCTCGCTCGGTGCCCTGGTTCTCGCGCACGTCGCGCTTCTCCGCCGAAGGCGTGCTGGGTGATCCCTCGCGCGCCACGGTGGAGAAGGGCCGGCGCATGTGGAAGATCCAGGTGGCGCGCCTGGCCGAGCTGGTCACGGGTCTCCGGGGCCGGAGCCTCGAGGAGCTGCGGCTGGATGAGGGCGGAGGCGGACGGCGAGCCGACGCCGGCCGGCAGCCATCGGACCGGAGTCAGGCGCGGGCGCCCCACGGCGGCCGGACCGAATCGCGGCGGGACGAGGACGCTTGAGGATCACGGGGCTCGACGTCTGGCGGGAGGACCTCCAGCTGAGGGAGCCCTACCGGATCGCCTACGAGACGGTCGAGCGCTGCGAGACGGTCTTCGTCCGCATCGTCACCGACGGCCGGACGACCGGCCTCGGATGCGGCACCGCGGATGCGGCCATGACCGGAGAGACGCCCGCCCAGGTGGCCGAGGCGCTGGAGGACGTGGCCGCGTCGCTGCTCACCGGCCAGGACCCCCTGCGGCCCGCCCTGCACCTGGATCGCCTGCGCGAGGCGCTCCCCGCCCGGCCCGCGGCCCGGGCGGCCGTGGACCTGGCTTTGCACGATCTCCTGGGGCGGGCGGCTGGTCTCCCGCTGTGGCGGCTCCTGGGAGGGTACCGGGACTCGATCCCCACCAGCATCACCATCGGCATCACCGGAACGACGGAGACCGTGGAGCGCGCCCTGGAGCTCACGGGACGCGGGTTCCGATGCCTGAAGATCAAGGGGGGCGACGACCCCGACCGGGACGCCGAGCGGGTCCTGGCCGTTCGGGAGGCCGTGGGCTCCGGGATCGAGCTTCGCTTCGACGCCAACCAGGGCTACTCCGTAGAGCAGGCGGTTCGGTTCGTGGATCGGGTCGGACACGCGGGGCTGGAGCTGCTGGAGCAGCCGACGCCCGCCGGAGAGCCCGCGCTCCTGGGCCGCGTGACGGCCGCGGTGCCCCTCCCCGTCATGGCGGACGAGAGCCTCCGGAGCCTGCTGGATGCCTACCGCCTGGCGCACGGCCAGCTGGCCGATATGCTCAACGTCAAGCTCCAGAAGGTGGGCGGCCTGGCCGAGGCGCTCCGCATCAACGCGGTGGCGCGCGCCGCGGGCCTCGAGGCGATGGTCGGCTGCCTGGACGAGCCCGCGCTCGGCATCGCGGCGGGACTCGCCTTCGCCCTGGCGGTGCCCAACGTGGCCTATGCCGACCTGGACGGGCACCTGGACCTGGCCGAGGACCCGACCGCCGGCGCCGTCGTGCTGCGGGATGGCGTCCTCCGGCCCACGGACCTGCCGGGTCTGGGCTGGGAAGGCTAGCCGGGCCGGGACCCGCCCGCGAGGACGCGCACCAGCCGGATCTGTCCGGTGTGATACGCGTCGTGCATCACGTGGCCGAGCATCTCCCTCCCGAGCGAGACCTTCTTGCCCGGCCGCCGCCGCGCCAGCGCGGGTTCGGGCGTCTCACGCACTGCCTGGACGAGGTGCTCCTGGTAGGCGTCGAGGAGCTCCCGGTCCGCCCTCCAGCTCTTCTCGGTGATCTCGTCCGGCAGGCTCGGCCACCAGGCCTTCCGCAGGGGGCGGGGAAAGCGCTCCACGTGCCGATGATCGAAGTGGGTCAGGCGCAGCAGGAGACGGTGGCGCGTGTAGGCCAGGTGGAGCACGATCTCCCAGATGGTGTTCCGTCCCGTTCCGGGTCGCCACGTGGCGAGCTCGACGCTCACGCCTCCCAGGGCCCGCCGCAGCGAAGAACCGTACCAGGCCGGCCCGCGGTAGACCTCCTGAAGGGTATCGAGGATGAGGCCGGCCGACGGGGAGGCTTCGCCGCCGCGCGGGCTCACGGACGCCCGACCGATGCCGAGGCCGCCCCGCTCCCTGACCGGAGAGCGTCGTCCAGGACCTCGTGGTGCGACACGGTCCACTCGCGCTCGAGCAGGAAATCATCGTCCTCGGGATAGAAGACGGCCCGCTCGGGGTCCGCGCCGGCGAACCGGCGGACGGCGTCCATGGAGTCCCACAACGAGAGGATCAGGAACTCGGCCCGGTCCCCCTCCCGGCGGCAGAGCACGGCCGATCCCCGGTTCCCCTCCGTGGACGCGAAATCCGACACGCCGGTCCGCCGCAGGTACTCCAGGTAGCGCTCGACGTCCTCCGGCCGCGTCCAGCCTCTCCACGTCCTGGCGATCATGGCCGTCTCCCTTGCCGTGGTTGGATGTAATGTAATATCATTGATATAGTAATTACAGCATCCCGGCCACCCGCACAACAGACCTTGCTCGCACTATGGACAGAACGTTCCACATCGCCGCGCCCCCCGACCCGCGGCCGCGCCTCGATGTCGGCCCTCCGTTCCACCGGCTGAACGGCCGCTGGATGGCGCTCGACTTCGTGAACACCGTGCATGCGTGGGTCTCGACCCGCGACCGCCCGGGCGGTCACGACTGGAGGGACCGGATCACCCGGGAGCGGCTCCGAACGGCCGGCGACCTCGTGCAGTGGGCGGAGCTGGAGGGGATCCTCGACGAGGCGGGAGCCGCCCGATTACGGGAGGCCGCGGACCGAATGCCCCCGGGCGAAGCCGCCTCCATCCTGGAGCGGGCCCGTGGCCTACGGAACGCCCTGTACCGCCTCCTCGTGGCGGCGATCGAGGGATGGGAGCCCCGTCCCGAGGACCTCGCGACCCTGAACGCCGGGCGCGAGCGGCTAGGCCCCGGGGAGACCGTCGCGGTGGACGGAGGCTATCGTCTCGAGTGGCGGAGCGACGCGCCGCGGCTGGAGGGATTGCTGTGGCCGGTCCTCCTGTCAGCCACCCGCCTGCTCGGCTCCACCGAGGACCTGGCGCGCGTCGGGCAATGCGGGGGCGATCCGTGCGGATGGCTGTTCTACGACACCCCCAGGGGCCGGCCCCGCCGCTGGTGCGATACGCGCGACTGCGGAAACGTGGCCAGGGTGAGAGCCTTCCGCCGGCGCCGCCGTCACCGGCACGAGGACGGAGAGCCCGAAGGCTGAGACGAGGCCCGCGCGGACCGACACGTGGGGGCCCGGCGCGCGCCGATCCCGGGGCCCCCGCCGCCCCGGCTCCGCTAGGCCGGTCCCATCCACAGGTTCATGGTGTCCACATCCTTGCCCTGCAGCTTCAGGTAGTAGAAGAGCTGGCCCTTGTGCTGTCCCAGGTGCCAGATGGTCTCGCAGCAGTGCTGCAGGAGCGTCCGCTCCGGGCCGCCCCACGGCGCCGCGCTGCGCTCCCCCACGAGCCGCGCATCGGAGACGCCGGCGAGCGCCTCCATGCACACCTCGCGGTCGGCGCGCAGGAGACCGAGCGCCTCCTCCACGCTCTGGACGGCCGGCATCTCCTCGGCGGTGGGGAGCGGCGGGTCCTCACCCGTTTCCTCCATGCTCTCCTCGAGCGCCTCGCCGTAGGGCCCCCAATCCCCGGTCAGGAAGCCACGCATTCCGGAACCACACGCCTCGGCGCAGTGCCGCATGAGCTGCCCCGTGGTCATCCAGTTCTTCCCGGTGGCCGGCTTCCAGTCCAGGTCGTCCACGAGGTCGAACAGCCCCTCGGTCACCCGGTACATGGTGGCGGCGTCCTCCTTCAGGATCTCGGACAGGCTCATGGCGGTCTCCCTGGCATGGCGCCGGCGCGCGGCCGGCAGATCGGTTCCGGCCCGGCCTTCCAACGGAGGGGCGGGCTGTCGTGCTCGAGACCCGAAGATACACCGAAGACCGTGGATCCGTCAACGCCCCCCTCCGGGGTGCTCTCTTGTGCCGACGGCCCGGCCGGCGACAGTTGAGAGGGGGATCGGACGGTCGGTCGGCCTCGGGGCTTCCGACGGGCCCAGGGAGGGATGATGGATGCGAGAGCGTTGGCGACCTGGCTCGTCACACTGTGCTGCGCGCCCGGGATGCTCTCGGCCCAGCAGCCCGTCCCGGGTGCCGACGCGCAGGCGCTGCCGCGCGGCCAGGTCGTGGACCGACGGGCCGTCTCCGACACGACCCAGCGGTACGCCCTCTACCTCCCCTCGCAGTACGAGCCTTCGCGGCGGTGGCCCGTCCTCCTCGTCATGGATCCCCGCGGACGCGCACGGGTCGGAATGGAGCTCTTTCGTGACCCGGCCGAGGTGCGGGGCTGGATCGTGCTCAGCTCCTACAACACGGTGAGCGACAGCACCAACGAGCCCGACGTCCGGGCGGTGAACGCGATGCTGGGCGAAGCGCAGCGCCTGCTCGCGGTGGACACCTCGCGCATCTACCTGGCCGGGTTCTCGGGAACGGCCCGCCTGGCGTGGCTGTTCGCGCTCGGCCTCCGGGGACACGTGGCCGGAATCCTGGGATTTGGCGCCGGGCTGCCGAACGGCCTCCCTCTCGACCGCGTCGCACCCCTGGCCGGGCCGGGCTTCGCCTTCTTCGGCGGGGCGGGCACCGAAGGATTCAACTACGACGAGGTGGAGGAGCTGGCGTCGCAGCTGCCGCGCCTCGGGATCCGGACCCGGATCGCCACCTATCCGGGTCCGCACGCCTGGGCGCCGCCGGACGTAGCGGCACGGGGCGTCGCCTGGCTCGACCTCCAGGCGATGCGCGCAGGTCGGCGTCCACTCGATGCCCGGTTCGTGGACTCCCTGCACTCCGCCGAGCTCGACGAGGCGCGCCGCCAGGAGGCGTCGGGCGACGCGTGGAGGGCCCTGACCTCGTATCGCCAGGTGGTCGAGGATTTCGCCGGCCTCGGGGATGTGTCCACCGCGGCCAGGCGAGTCGCGGACCTCTCCGACCGGCCGGAGATCCAGAACCGGCGCGCGAGGGTGACCGCGCTCATGCGCGAGAGCCGGGTGTACCGGGTGCGCATGCTCCGCACGCTGGTCGCCGCCCGGGACGAGCGACCCGCGCCGTCATCCGACACCCTCGCCGCCCGGCTGGACCTGGACGGTCTGAGGACCATGGCCTCGGGCCGCGATTCCCTGGATGCCGCCTGGGCCCGGCGCATGCTGGCCGGCATCCGGGTCGAGACCGGCTTCTACGAGCCCCGGTTCTACCTGGCCGCGGGCGAGCCCGACCGGGCCCTCACGGTCCTCTCCCTGGCCCAGCGGCTCGCCCCGGAAGACGCCGGAGTGTGCTGGTTCCGGGCCCGCGCGCTGGCCCTGGCCGGCCGCATGGATGATGCGTTCTCGGCTCTGGCGTGCGCGCGGAGGGGCGGGATCTCCGAGAGCCGCCTCGAATCGGACCCGTATCTGTCCCGGCTGCGCGCGGATCCGCGCTGGGCGGACTCGACCGCCGGGAGCCCCTGAGAGCTCCGCGGCCAGCGCCCGAGCCGGGGCCCGGGCTTCGATCGCCGGGCCGGGGCTCCCGGAGGCGCCGCGTCCGCGTCGGCGGCACCGGTCCCCGCCGCGATCGCGGAGAACCGGCCGGGCGTCCCCTGCTTCCGGCGGCCGGTTGCCCGGTCCGCCCGTTCCGTATACGATCGCCACCGGATCCAAACTACCCAGCACATCCAGGAGGCTACGAGATGCTCCGTCGGGGCCCTGTGTCTATATCTTCCCCCGTCCGCCGAGCCGCGCTGCGAGCCCTGGCCGGCATCCTCTCCCTGGGCGTGGCCGCCGCCGTGCTCGCGGCACCGGCTTCGGCACAGGGGCGGCGCTCCCGCGGTGCGCCGGCGGCCGACACGACCGGCACGGTACACGAGCCCGGGCAGATCGTCTTCGACACCTCGCTGTACGCGGGGATGCGGTACCGCATGATCGGTCCCTACAGGGGCGGGCGGGCCACCGCGGTCAGCGGCGTGGCCCAGGAGCCGCACACCTTCTACCTGGGCGCCACGGGCGGCGGCGTGTGGAAGACCGTGGACGCGGGCCAGCACTGGTCCAACGTCTCGGACGGCTCCTTCAACGTGGGCTCCATCGGCGCCATTGCGGTGGCCCCCTCCGACCCGGACGTGGTGTACGTCGGGACCGGCTCGGCGGACATCCGGGGGAACGTCTCCACCGGGAAGGGCGTCTTCCGCTCCACGGACGCGGGCAAGACGTGGTCTTTCATGGGTCTCGAGGACGCGGGCAACATCGGCAAGATCGTCGTGAGCCCGCGCGATCCCGACGTCGTCTTTCTCGCCTCCATCGGTCACCCGTTCGGCCCCAACCCGACCCGCGGCGTGTTCCGCTCGAAGGATGGCGGCAGGAGCTGGCAGAAGGTGCTGTTCGTGTCCGACTCGACGGGCTTCATCGACCTGTCGATGGACCCGAACAATCCGCGCACGATCTACGCGGCCGCCTGGCAGGCCGAGCGCAAGCCGTGGACGATCATCAGCGGCGGCCACGAGGGCGGGATCTGGAAGACCACCGACGGCGGAGACCACTGGACGAAGCTGGGGGGAGGGCTCCCGACCGGCGTGGTGGGGAAGGCCTCCGTGTCGGTCTCTCCTGCCGATCCGGACCGAGTGTGGGTGCTCATGCAGGCCGAGCCGATCGATGACGGGGGCGTGTACCGCTCGGACGACGCGGGCAAGACGTGGAAGCACCTCACGCACACGCATGACCTGACGCAGCGAGCCTTCTACTACATCCACATCTTCGCCGACCCGAAGGACCCCAACACGGTCTACGCCCTGAACACGAGCCCCTACCGGTCGATCGACGGCGGGAAGACGTTCACCCGGATCCGCGTGCCGCACGGCGACACGCACGACTGGTGGATCAACCCCGATCACCCCGAGTACCTGGCCATCGCCGATGACGGGGGCGCGCAGGTCTCGCTCACCGACGGCAAGAGCTGGAGCACCTACTACAATCAGCCCACGGCGCAGTTCTACCGCGTGACGACCGACAACGCCTTCCCCTACCGCGTCTACGGTCCGCAGCAGGACAACACCACGATCAGCGTCCCGGCCTGGCCGCCGAACAACGGCCGCCTCACGGCGCAGGGAGAGTGGAAGACGGTGGCCGGTGGAGAGAGCGGTTACATCGCCCTCGACCCTGACCACCCCGAGGTCACCTACGCCGGCAGCTACGGTGGCGAGATCGACCGCATGGAGGCGGGATCGGGCCGCATGCAGGACATGGTGGCCTACCCCCAGCTGGCTCTCGGTGCCTACGCGAAGGACCTGAAGTACCGGTTCCAGTGGAACGCTCCGATCCTGATGTCGAAGTTCGACTCCAGCGTGGTCTACCACGCCGCGCAGGTGGTGCTCGAGACGACCGACGGCGGGCACAGCTGGACCGCCATCAGCCCCGACCTCAC
>CAYXHP010000145.1:0-3757 GCA_964465015.1 uncultured Gemmatimonadota bacterium | reverse complement strand
TGGCCTCGAAGGGCTACGTGGTGCTGGCCCTGGACTACCGCGGCTCGGCCGGCTACGGGCGGGACTGGCGCACGGCCATCTACCGCCACATGGGCGGCAAGGACCTGGACGACCAGGTGGACGGCGTGAAATGGCTCCTGGCCCACGAGGGGATCGACAGCCCGGAGCGGGTGGGGATCTACGGGGGCTCGTACGGCGGCTTCATGACGCTCATGGCCCTGTTTACGGCGCCCGAGTGGTTCGGGGCCGGCGCGGCGCTTCGATCGGTCACCGACTGGGCCCACTACAACCACTGGTACACGAGCCGGATCCTGAACCTGCCCCAGACCGACAGCGTCGCCTACCGGCGCTCCTCGCCCATCTTCTTCGCTTCCGGGCTCGAGGACCCGCTCCTCATGTGCCACGGCATCCGCGACACCAACGTCGAGTTCCAGGACATCGCCCGGCTGACGCAGAAGCTGATCGAGCTCGGGAAGACCGGCTGGACTCTGGCGCCCTACCCGGTGGAGAACCACGGCTTCGTCCAGCCCTCCTCGTGGACCGACGAGTACCGCAGAATCCTGGATCTCTTCCAGCGCACGATCGGTCCGGAAGGGTCCAAGGCGGGAATGTGATCCGTCGGGCCGCCCGCCCGGCGCGCGGTCACGAAGGCTCGAGCGGTCGCATCGTATACCCCATCTGTCCCAGGGCCGCGAGGCCGTCGATGATCGTCCACTCCCGGGACAGGACGTCGCCCCGGAGCTCGAAGAAGGACAGCCCCGCCACCGACAGTGGACGTCCCGTGGGCGGAAGGTCGCCGGGACCCGTGTCCGTGCCGGTCATCCGCCAACGGACGGCCGCCCGATCGTCCTCCACGAGCACCTCTTCGGCGGTGGCCGCGAAGTCGGGCATATCCAGGCGAGTCTTGCCGATGAGACGGGCGAGCGCCTCGCGGCCCGTCACGGATTCGCTGAGCGGATCGGCGGTCCGCACGAAGTCCTCGGCGACGAGAGCTTCGAGCTCCTCGATGCGGCCGCTGTTCCAAACGGCGAGGTAGAGCTCGACCAGGCGGCGAACGTGGGACGGGTGATGGTTGGACATGGAGACCTCCGTGACCAGCGGCCGTGTCGCGAAGCCTCCCCCGCCGGGGGATGCGTGAACCGGGACAGTCTGGGAAGGGAGCGGACGCAGGTCTTGGACACATCCGACACGGCACGTCTCGAGTACCGGGCGTTTCGGCCGTCGGCCCCGCTGGCGACCTGGGTGGAGGCGATCTCGATCGTGCGCGTCCCACGAGCGGCTCCCACCCGCCTGTGGCGGCGCGTGCCCGACGGACGTCCGCGGCTCGGGATCGCTCTCGATCCGCCCCGCCGGGATTTCGTGCTGGATCCTCCCCGGTTCGGCCCGTCGGTGATCACCGCCCCCTCTGCCGGGCATTGGGCGGTCGTTCGGTTCGCCCCGTGGTCGACGGGTCCGCTGGGGCTGTGGGATGCGAGTCCACCCCCCGACTGGCTGGCCCCTCTCACCGCGAAGACCGGGACCGAGTGGGTGGTGGGTCCACCCGCCGAGGCCGCCGCCGGGGTCGGTTTCGCGCTCGAATCCGCCCTGCTCCCGCCAGGGCCCGACGCCCGCGCCGTGCACGCCTGGCTCGCCTTCGCCGAGGATCCGGGCACGTCGGTCGAGTCCGTGGCGCGAGCGGCCGGAGTCAGCCCCCGCACGCTCCTGCGTGCCGTTCGGCACGCCTCCGGATGCACGCCCCGCGAGGCTCGGAGTCTGGAACGACTGAAGGTGGCCCTCCTTCGGCTGCGCGAGGACCTGTCACTCTCCTGGACCCGAGCCGCTCTGGAGGCGGGCTTCTTCGATCAGGCGCACTTCGTCCGGGTGTTTCACGACCTCATCGGCCTGGCTCCCACGCCCTTCTTCGAGGAGGGCCACCACCACATGAATGACGTCTTCGCGCTCCGGGTGGAGCCACCCGCCCCAAGCCCGGGACCGGTGGCCATCGGGGGACCGTTCCTGCGCTCGCCCGAGGATCGGCGCCCCCTGGCGCGGGACCAGCGCAGGTCGACCCTCCCCGAACCGCGCGGCGGTTCGACTTGACCGACTCAAACAAGCGTTTTATACATGTGTTTCTTCCGCGGCGCGGCAGCGTCCGGTCGCGCTCTCCGGGCGGACCGACGACGCCGGCCGGCCGGCACTGTCTCGACGATCGGAGCGTCAGCGCGTGTCCCGTAAGCTGCTCTTCCCGGTCCTGGCTCTCCTCGTCGCCGGCGGCGTGGTGGCCTACCTCCTCCTGCGGCCCGGTCCCGACCACCTGGTCTTGACCGGCGTCATCACGACCGACGACGTCCTCGTGGGCTCGCAGGTGAGCGGACAGGTGAGTCGCATGCTGGTGCGGGAAGGAGACTCGGTGGCCGCTGGCCAGCTCGTGGCCGAGCTGTCGCCCGCCGAGCTTCGGGCCGACCGCACCTACTTCACCCACAGCGCCGACGCGATGGCCTCGCAGGTGGCGGCGGCGGAGTCGAGCCTGCAGGCCGCGGTGGCCCAGGACAGCGAGGCGGTGGCCAATCTGGACCACGCGCGGCGCACGTACGAGCGCGACTCAGCGGTGGCCCGGACCGGGGGCATCAGCCAGCAGGAGCTCGACCGGGTACGCACGGCCTTCCAGGTGGCGGCGGCGCGCTCCGAGGCCGTCCACCGACAGGCCGCCGCCGCCCGGAGCGCGCTCGCATCGGCCCGCCAGCAGAGGGACGCCGCCGCGGCGCAGACGGCCAAGGCCGACGTACGGCTGGGCTACACCGAGGTCAGGGCGCCCATCTCCGGCATCGTGGACGTCCGGGCCGCGCGGGTCGGCGAGGTGGTGCCCGCCGGACAGCCCATCCTCTCGCTGGTCGATCCGGACTCGCTGTGGGTCCGCGCCGACGTGGAGGAATCCTACATCGACCGCATCCGGCTCGGCGACACGCTCACCGTGCGATTGCCCTCGGGGACGGAGCTCCCGGGCGTCGTCTATTACCGCGGCGTGGACGCGGACTTCGCCACGCAACGCGACGTGAGCCGCACCAAGCGGGACATCAAGACGTTCGAGGTGCGGCTCCGGGTCGACAACCGGAACCGTCGCCTGGCCGTCGGCATGACCGCCTACGTCCTCCTGCCCCTGCGCAGGGACTCATCCTCGTGAGCCGCTCGGAGCGAAGGTCCGACCAACGACCGGCCCGGCGCCCGGGGCTCCGGGCCCCGCGCGCATGAACGCCATCGAGGTCCGCGAGATCACCAAGCGCTTCGGCGACTTCACGGCCGTGGACGCGGTGACTTTCTCGGTGGACGAGGGCGAGATCTTCGGCCTCCTGGGGCCCAACGGCGCGGGCAAGTCCACCCTGATCCGGATGATCACGACCCTGATCCGGCCCACCTCCGGCACGGCGGTGGTCGACGGGCACGACGTCATCTCGGAGCCGGACGCGGTACGTCGAGCGATCGGCGTCATCCCCCAGGCGCTCACCAGCGACATCGACCTGTCGGTGCGGGAGAACCTGCTCATCTACGCCAAGCTGTACGGGGTCCCGCGCGACCGGCGCCGGACGATCATCACCGATCTCCTCGAGGCGGTGGAGCTCACGAAGTGGGCGGACCATCCGGTGAAGCAGCTCTCGGGCGGCATGCGGAGGAGGGTCGAGATCGCCCGCGGCCTGGTGCACGAGCCCCGCATCCTGTTCCTGGACGAGCCGACCACGGGCCTGGATCCCGTCTCGCGCACCTCGGTGTGGGAGATGCTGCG
>CAYXHP010000144.1:0-4628 GCA_964465015.1 uncultured Gemmatimonadota bacterium | reverse complement strand
GCCTTCTCCAGCCCCATCGCCTTCCGGCCGCGCGCGTCCCGGAGCACCGTGACGGGCGGCGTCTGCGGGGTCGAAGCCCGGTCCACGAACCAGCGCCCATCGGGCGACATCGTGACCTGGTGGTCGGCGCTGTCCGGGGTGAGCAGGGTGAGGTGACTCCCGTCCGTGCGGACGCTGTAGAAGCGCTGGAAGTACGGGTCGCCCGGCTCCCGGCCGGCTCCCGTGAACCAGATCGTGCCGCTCGCCGGGTCCACGCGCCGAAGCTGCAGGACGTTCCACGGCCCCGTCGTGATCCGGTGCTCCAGCTTCCCGGTCGTCAGGTCGTACAGGTACAGGTGCCCGTGGTCGTCCCGCTCCGAGTACCAGATCACCTCGTTCTTCGAGGGGAGCACCCGCCAGTCGGACTGCCGGTAGCCGGTCTCGAGGAAGTCCTTCGCGCTCTCGGAGAGCACGTCCCGGACCTTGCCCGTCTCGGGATCCGCCTCCCGCAGCGTCTCGTGCCGGTGGTCGCGGGAGGTGGAGACGAAGAACAGCCTCGAGCCGTCCGGGCTCCACTGGACGTCGGCGAAGTCGCCGGCCGGGTTCCCGCGCCCGCAGGCCACGTGGTCGCACACGCCCGAGCGGTGCTGGTCGGGGGGCATGTCGAGCCGCACCACCTTCGGGCCGCCCGGGGCGTCCAGGTCGACCACCACCCGCTGGATGGTCGTGATGACGCTGTCCCCCGGCAGCGGGTACTTCCACGCGTCCAGCGTCGGGTGCCCGATCTTGGTATGCACCAGATACATCTCCCCGACGCCGCGCTGGTCCTGCTGGAAGGTGGCGATGCGCTTCGAGTCGGGAGACCACAGGATCACGGGCCGGTCGGAGCGGATCCAGCCCGCGTTGTTGGTGGCGTAGCCGAAGTCCTTCACCCCGTCGGTGGTGACCCGGGTCTCCTTCCCGGTGGCCAGGTCGCGCACCCACAGGTTCCAGCTCCGGAGGAAGGCCCCGAGGCGGCCATCGGGCGACACGACCACATTACGCTCGGGTGGGCCTCCGGAGGCTCCGCCCTGCCCGGAGCCCGCGCCGACGGGCCGGGCGGCCGCCACGCACTTCGATCCCTGCCGATCGCAGGTGTAGCGCCTGCCGCCCACCACGAAGCGGATGGACCTTCCGCGGCCGGCGACCTCCATGTCCTCCAGCGGGAGCCGGTAGGGGTCGTGATCGCCGCCGCCGGCCGCGGAGAGTGCCGCCGCCACCTTCTCCTGATCGAAGAGGGGGCTCCGTCGCCGGTGGTCCGGGTCCACGAGCACGAACTCGGTGCCGCGCGCTGTCCGGTCTCGAAACCAGAAGCGACCGTCCGCCAGCCACTCGGGCCGCACCGAGGTATGCAGGACCAGGGGTGCGGTTCCCGTCGGCAGGAAGCTCTCCGCGTGGAGGTAGGCCGCCGCGCTCACCGAATCGGGCGCGTCGGGCTCCGGTCCGGCCTCTCCTCTGTTCGGCTGCTGGGCCCGCAGAGCGTGCGCCCCCGGCGCCTGCAGAGAGACCGCCAGGGCAAGGGCGAAAACGCCGGGAAACCGGAAGCACGAGCGCATGGGGAACCTCGGGGCGTGAGGGTCGGAACGGCGACCCAACATGGTCGCCCCCGAAGGGGCCGGCAACGGGCCGGCCGGGTGCCGGCCAACCGCAGCGGGTGGCCAGGCTTGGCACGATCCGCCCCGGCGTCGACATTGGGGCATTCGAAGGTCGACCGGGCCCGGCCGGAGCGACCGATCCTCGAGCCTCCCCCCTTCGGGCGTGGGGGGAGCCGCGCCTCCCCGACCCATGCAGGAGGATGACGTGGGCAACCCCGTGGTTCATTTCGAGATCGGTTGTGAAGACCGGGCGCGGGCCGAGACGTTCTACGGCCTCCTGTTCGGGTGGACGAGTCGCCCCCACGGGTCGGCGGCGGTGCGGATGAGCACCGGTGCGGGCCGCGGCATCGATGGAGACATCACGATCCCCCCGGGTGCTCCGCGCCCGTACGTGATGCTATACGTCGAGGTGGAGGACCTGGAAGCGGCCTGCGAGCGCGCCGAGGCGTTGGGCGGACAGATCGTGGCGCCACCGGCCGACCTCTCCGATCCCGTCGGCGGACGCTCCGCCCGCCTCGCCGACCCGGAGGGGAACCTCTTGGGACTCATCGAGAAGCCCGGCGACGTCCCGGCCTGAATTCGGGACCTCCAGGAGAATCGAGCGGACGGCTGGCGCGGCGGCGCCTCCCCGCGCCATGGTGAGCCCGCCGCGGTCGGCATCGACCGCACCCCGAAGGCTGGAGATCTCCATGAACACCGCCGTCACTCGCGTCACCGCTCGGATCCGCCGGGCCCGTCGCTCCCCACGCCTCTCGCGGCCCGGAGCGGCGGTGGTCACCTGCGTCCTCGTCGCCGCGCTCACGATCGCCCCGCCCCGCCCCGGCCCGCTCCGCGCCCAGGAGGCCGCGGCCACCCACTACCACGTGGTGAAGCGCATACCGATCGGAGGGCCGGACGGCTTCTGGGACTACCTCACGGTGGATACCGCGGGTCACCGCCTGTTCATTTCGCACGGCACGCACGTCCAGGTGCTCGACCTGGCCACCGATTCGGTCACCGGGGACATCCCGGGCACGGAGGGAGTGCACGGGATCGCGCTGGCGCCCGAGCTGGGGCGCGGCTACACGAGCGATGGCCGGGACTCCACCGTGACGGTCGTCGATCTGAAGAGCCTGAAGCCGATCACGAAGATCCAGGCCACCGGACGGAATCCCGACGCGATCCTCTACGATCCCTTCAGCCGGCGTGTGTTCACCTTCAACCACTCCCGCGGCAACGTGACCGCGATCGATGCGCCGGGCGATTCGGTGTTGGCAACGATCCCGGTGGGCGGCACGCTCGAGTTCGCGGTGTCCGACCGCGCTGGGCACCTGTTCGACAACGTCGAGGACAGCAGCCAGCTGGTCGAGATCGACGCCCGGGCCCTGACCGTCGTGGCGAAGTGGCCGCTCTCGCCGTGCGAGGAGCCCACGGGCCTGTCCATCGACCGGGTCCACCATCGGCTGTTCGTGGGATGCGGCAACGGCCGCATGGCAGTGGTCGACGCCCTGTCCGGCAAGGTGCTGACCACGCTCCCCGTCGGGAACGGGGTGGACGCGACCCGCTTCGACCCGGGGACCGGCCTGGCCTTCGCATCGGCGGGTGAGGGCAACATCACGGTCGTGCGGGAGATCGATCCCGACCACTTCGCGGTCGTGCAGACCGTCCCGACCGAGAGGGGCGCCCGCACCATGGGTCTCGACGAGAGGACGCACCGCCTGTACACCGTCACCATGAAGTTCCGGCCAGCGCCCGCTTCGGCCGGGGCGCGGGAGCGTCGGCGCGGTACGCCGGTTCCGGGCTCGTTCGAAGTCCTGGTCATCTCGCCCTGAGCGCCGCGGCGAGCCCGGGCCCGGCTCCGGGTGCGCCCGACGCCGGACCAGCTCCTGACACGAAGGCCGTCGCCACCGGCTCGCGGCTCGACGGGTCGAAGCGACTCGGCTGGCCCGAGCTCCGGCGGGCGCTGGGACCGGGCCTCATCTGGGCCGGGACCGCCATCGGCGTCTCCCACCTCGTGCAGTCCACGCGTGCTGGCGCCGACGCCGGCTTCGCCCTCGCCGGGGTCATTCTCATCGCCCTGGTCCTGAAGTACCCGTTCTTCGAGTTCGGCCCACGCTACGCGGCCGCGACCGGTGAGAGCCTGGTCGAGGGCTACCGGCGCATCGGGCTCTGGGCCGTGTGGCTCTACCTGGCGCTCACGCTGGCCACAGCCTTCATCGTGGACGCCGCCATCGTGCTGTTCATGGGCTTCCTCGTCCTGTCCGTGACGGGGGTGCGCGCCTCGCCGGCGGTAGCGGGAGGGGGCATCTACCTGGCCTGCGGCCTCCTCCTGTGGGCCGGGCGCTACCGTCTCCTGGACCGGACCATGAAGGTGTTCCTGTCCGCGCTGGCGGTGACGACGCTCCTGGCCGCCGCCGTCGCCTTTCCCGGGGCCGACCCCGCGACCTTCGCCCTGTGGCCCCGGATCGGCGCCGGGCGGGCGGTGAGCTTCGGCTTCCTGCTGGCCCTGGTGGGCTGGATGCCGTCGGCGATCGACGTGGCGGTGTGGTCGTCCCTGTGGACCCTGGCCAAGGACGCCTCGGACCGGGCCCGCACCTCGGTGGCCGCCGCCCGCGCCGATTTCCTGGTGGGCTACGTCGGGACCGGGATCCTGGCCTTCGCCTTCCTCACGCTGGGCGCAGCGGTGATGTACGGGAGCGGACAGACGTTCAGCTCGGCCGGGCCGGCCTTCTCGCTCCAGCTCGTGGAGCTTTACGGTCGGACGCTCGGAGCCTGGTCCCGGCCCTTCGTGATGGTGGCCATCCTCACCACCATGCTCTCGACCTCCCTGGCGGTCGTGGACGGCTTTCCTCGGGCTATCGCCGAGGCCGCACGCGTGCTCCTCCGCCGGCATGCCACGCTCGAGGAGATCGGCGAGGCGGGCCGGATCTACTGGAGCGCGATGGTGGGGATCGGAGGCCTCGTCCTCGTCGTCCTGTCCCTCCTCGCCCGGTCGCTCACCGGAATGGTCGACTTCGCCACCACGGTCGCTTTCCT
>CAYXHP010000143.1:0-2719 GCA_964465015.1 uncultured Gemmatimonadota bacterium | reverse complement strand
GTTCTCGGCGTGGTTGGCGATCCGACCCAACACGTTCAGCGTCCGCATCCACAGGAACACCGACACCGGGTCGAGTCCGTCCGCCTCGTCCAGGAGCGCCCTGGTGACGGTCCGCTGCCTCTTGTCGGCCTCCCACTCCTGTTGATTGACCTCGGCCACCATGTCCAGCACACGGTCCACCTCCGGTCCGCCGAAGCTCGCCTCGAACAGGTCGGCCAGTGCCGACCCTGCCTGGACCAGGAGCTCGCTGGTGCGGACCACCTGGTCGGCGAAGTCTCGGATCATGGGCTTGAGGATGTGCGGCGTGGGCCGCGGCCGGAAGGTGAGCATGACGGCCAGATCCTCGGTGGCGTCGGCGATAGCGTCCTGCTCCTTGAGGTAGGAGAGCAGGTCTCCGCGGTCGACGGGGAGGAAGAGGAACTTGGGGAGGTGGTCGCGGATCTGGTTCTTCTGGACGTCCGCCTTGTGCTCCCGCTTCGAGATCTCCTCGTACAGCTCCTCCAGGCGGCCCCAATCCTCGTCCAGGTAGGCGTCCAGCACCGGCCGGACGAGCTCGACGGTCGCATGCACCCGCTGAGTGTGCTCGACCAGGGGACCGAAGGGCGAGGTTCCGAACAGCTGGTGGATCGTGCGCATGGGGTCGCCTCCTGTGGGAGGGCCGGGTCCGGCCGGCTCAGGCCGGGTCCCGCGAACTCAGTCCAAGGGCTCCTCGAGACCGTAGAACGCGCGGGCAGCGGCGCGCGTCGAGGCCGCGACCCGAGCGGCCTCCTCGCCCCGCTGGTCGGCCACCGCGCTGCAGGTGTGGACGATGAAGGCCGGCTCGTTCCGGTGGCCCCGCTCCGGGACCGGCGCCAGGTACGGACTGTCCGTCTCGATGAGGAGCCGGTCGGCCGGCACCCGGGCCACGAGCGCCGCTCCGCCCCAGCTCCGGAACGTGACGATCCCGGAGAAGGACACGTACCAGCCCGCCTCGAGGGCCGCGTCCAGGAGCGCGTCGCCTCCGGTGAAGCAGTGGAGGACGCCGCGGACCCGGCCTCCCACCCGCCGGATCAGGGCCGCCGTGTCCTCGTCCGCATCGCGGCTGTGCACGATGAGAGGAAGGGACGCGGATTCGGCCAGCTCCACCTGGGCCTCGAACGCGCGCCGCTGCGCATCCCTGGGCGAGTGGTCGTAGTGGAAGTCGAGCCCGGTCTCGCCGATGGCCACCACCTCCGGCCGGCTCGCCAGCCGCTCCAGCGCCTCCATTACGGCCGGACCGAAGGCCGACGCCTCGTGCGGGTGGAGGCCGGCGGACGCCCCGATGCCCGGGTGCGCGGCGGCCACGAGGCAGGCCGCCTCGGAGTCCTCGGGTGAGGTACCGATCGTGACCATCTCCTCGACCCCGGCCTCTCGCGCGCTGGCGAGGACCGCCTCCAGGTCCCCCCGGAGTCGCTCGTCCGTGAGGTGGAGGTGGGAATCGAAGAGGCCGATCGGCGTCACCCTACTACGCTCGCGCCTCCCGGCGGCGGTACCAGTTCTCGATCTCCAGCAGCACCGGGGAGGCGACGAAGATCGAGGAGAAGGTCCCGATGCCGATCCCGAGAATGAGGACGAGGGCGAAGGGACGGATCACCTCGCCGCCGAAAACGAACAGCGCGAACAGGGTCGCCAGCGTGGTGCCGCTGGTGAGAACCGTGCGCGGCAGCGTCTCGTTGATGCTCCGGTTCAGGGTCTGGACGTACTCTTCCTTGCGCTTCCCCTTGAAGTTCTCCCGCATGCGGTCGAACACGATGATCGTGTCGTTGAGCGAGTAGCCCACGATGGTGAGCACCGCCGCGACCGTGGCCAGCGTGATGTCCACGTTGAAGGCCGAGATGAAGCCGAACGTGATGATGATGTCGTGCCCGGTGGCGATCACCGCGGCCACTCCGAAGCGCCATTCGAAGCGGAAGGCCAGGTAGATGAGGGTGAGCCCGAACGCGATGAGGATCGCCTCGAGAGCCTTCCTCTGCAGCTCCGTGCCCACCTTGGGACCCACGGCCGAGGTGCGCACGACCTTGTAGTGGTCCCCGAACGTGGACGCCAGGGCCTGGCGAAGCTCCTGGCCGACGTCCTGGGTCTGGGTCGCCGCGAAGTTGGGCAGCCGGATCACGTAGTCGTTGCTGGTGCCGAATTGCTGGATCTGCGCCTCGCCGCCCCCCAACCCCGCGATGGCACCCCGCACCTCCCCCACGCTCGTGGCCGAGTCGAACTGGACCTGCATGAGCGTGCCGCCGGTGAAGTCCACCCCGTAGTGAAGACCGTGGTGGACGAACAGGAAGAAGGCCCCCATGAGGATCAATGCGGCGGAGAAGATGTAGGCCCGCCGTCGGATCCCGAGGAAGTCGTAGCGCGCGTCTTTGAACAGTCTCATGGCGTCCCGGCTGTACCCAGTCCCGTGTTCTGCCTAGATGCTGACCGGCTCGCCGGTCTTGTGGCGCTCGAGGTAGATCATGAAGAACGTGCGCGTGACGAAGACGGCGGTGAAGAACGACGCCACGATGCCGATCGACAGCGTGACCGCGAATCCCTGGACGGGACCGGTCCCGAACTGGAACAGGATGACGGCGGTGATCAGCGTGGTGAGGTTGGAGTCCACGATGGCCGACATCGCCTCCTGGAAGCCCGCCTCCACCGAGGTGCGCGCCGATTTCCCGCGGGCCAGCTCCTCCCGGATGCGTTCGAAGATGAGCACGTTGGC
>CAYXHP010000142.1:0-10116 GCA_964465015.1 uncultured Gemmatimonadota bacterium | reverse complement strand
CGATCCCGAACTCGTCGAAGATGGGCGTCGTCGAGCTGTAGGTCTTCACGCGGTCCAGCAGCTCGGGGCTCACCTGCCCCAGGTAGGAGCGGATCTCCTGGGCCACCTCCGGCGAGTCCACCGTGAGAAGGTCGATCTTCTCGGTGAACAGGTCCCGGATGATCCCCGACGTGAGCTTGGCCTCCTGGTAGACCAGCGCTGGCGCCCTCATGCTTCGGGAGCGGCGCTGGACCTTGTCCCACGACTTGCGCAGCGAGCGAAGCTCCTGTTCGAACGCCTCGCGGGTGAGCTCCTCACCCACCGTGCGGATGATGAGTCCGCCGTTCCCCTCGCCCAGGATCTCACGGCCCAGCTTCTTGAGGCGGGCGCGCTCCTCCCGGTCCTCGATCTTGCGGCTCACTCCCACGTGGGAGCTGTGCGGGATGTAGACCAGGAACCGTCCGGGCAGCGACACCTGGCTGGTGACGCGGGGGCCCTTGGTGCCGATCGGCTCCTTGGTGACCTGGACCAGCATCTCCTGGCCGCGGGAGACGACGTCCTGGATGGCGGGATAGCGCCGGCCCCGCCCGTTGCCGGAGCCGTCCTCCTCGTCCTCGTCCTCGTCGCGCTCACGCACGTCCGAGGCGTGCAGGAAGGCGGACTTCTCGGAGCCGATGTCCACGAAGGCGGCCTGGATGCCCGGGAGCACCGCCTCGACCTTCCCCAGGTAGATGTCCCCGACCATCCGTTCCTGCTCGGGGCGCTCGTGCATGAACTCCACGAGCTTGCCGTCCTCGAGGATCGCCACGCGGGTCTCGTGCCCGGCGGCGTTGATGACGATCTCACGACGCATGGTGATCTCCCGTCCGGATACTCAGTCTTCGAGTCCCCGGAGCAATTCGCGGGCGATCACGATCTTCTGGATCTCGGTGGTGCCCTCGCCGATCTCGGTGATCTTCGCGTCGCGCATCATGCGCTCGACCGCGTACTCGCGCGTGTAGCCATATCCGCCGTGGAGCTGCACGGCCTTGATGGTCACGTCCATGGCCGTCTCCGAGGCGAACAGCTTGGCCATGGATGCTTCCTTCTTGTGGCGCCGGCCCTCCTGCCGCAGGCGCGCGGACTCGTAGGTCATGAGCCGCGCGGCGTGGATCCTGGTGGCCATCTCGGCCAGCATGAAGCGCACGCCCTGAAACTGGTTGATCCGGGAGCCGAACTGCTCGCGCTCGTTCGTATAGCGGACCGCCAGCTCGAACGCTCCCTGGGCGATCCCGAGCGCGTGGGCCGCGATCCCGACCCGTCCGCCGTCCAGCGTGTCGAGGAAGATCGGGAAGCCCTCGTCCACTTTCCCGAGCACGTTCTCGTCGGGCACCTCCACGTCCTCGAGGATGAGCTCGCGGGTGTCGGAGGCGTTCCAACCCAGCTTGTGGAGCTTCTGACCCACCTCGAAGCCCGGCATCGGCTCGAGGTCGTCGCTGTGGCCGAACCCGACCCGCTTCGCCTCCTCCAGGTCGCACGTCTCCTTGGTGAGGATGAACGCCGTGATCCCGTGGGTCCCGCCGGCGGGCGAGGTGCGCGCGGCGAGCACGATGACCTCTCCCACGCCGCCGTGGGTGATGAAGGTCTTACGGCCGTTGAGGACCCAGTGGTCGCCCTCGTGGACGGCGGTGGTCGTCGTGCCGCCGGCGTCCGATCCCGCCCCCGGCTCGGTGAGGCCGAAGCCTCCCAGCACGATACCGCTGGCCAGCGGTGTCAGGTACTTCTTCTTCTGGGCGTCGGTGCCATGGCGGGAGATGGGCGTGCAGCAGAGGGACGTGTGCGCCCCGACCATGATGGAGTGGCTGGCGTCGATGCGGGCCAGCTCCTCTACGGCCACCACGGCCGAGAGCAGGTCCATGCCCGCGCCGCCGTACTCCTCGGGCATCGAGATCCCGAACAGCCCGAGCTCGGCCATCTTGGCGCCGTTCTCCCACGGGAAGCGCTCTTCCTCGTCGAAGCGGCCGGCCACCGGCGCGATCTCGGATTCGGCGAACTCGCGTACCATGTCGCGGAGCATGTAGTGATGCTCCTCGAGGTACCCGTCGTACTCGCTCATCTATGTCAGGTCCCGTCGTCAGGTCTCATCCATCGGCGTGCGCGGCTCTCGCGGGCCCATCGGGTCGCGAAAAGCGCCCAGCCTCACAATGTAGGGAGCGCTTCGACGCGGTGAAATAGCGTCGGCACGTCACCGGCGCGGAACGCCCGCCGTCGGCTCCGGTTCCCCCCGGTCGTGCCTCGGGCTCTCCACGCGATCGGCGTCCGGCCCGCAGCGGTCGCAGCCTGCGCACCGGGGCGCCGGGTCGCCGAACCAGGACGCGATGTGGGCTCGCCGGCAGCCGGACGTCGTCACGTAGAGACGCATGGCGGCCAGGCGGCCCAGCGCGCGCCGCCGGCCCCGTGTCACGATCGCGGGATCGATCCGGCGCCGGAGCGCCGCCGGCCCCCGGCGCCACAGAGCCCCGGGCCCGGGCGACCTCCGCACACATCCGAGCTCGGCCAGGAGCCGGAGCGCCGAGCTCACGGCCTCGGGCGACGGACGCCCCGCGCATCGCCGGCGAATCGCGAGCGGCTGTAACCGCTCTCGGGCGTCGAGGGCGTCCCACACGCGATACAGGAGACCCGCGGGCGGCCACGCGCGGTCGATGAAGGCGCGCTGCAGCGCCTCATCGCCGGCGTGCGAGACCAGCACGCAGCTGGCCGGCTCCCCGTCGCGCCCTCCCCGCCCCGCCTCCTGCACGTACGCCTCGAGCGAGCCCGGGATCCCGACGTGAGCCACGAGCCGGACGGCGGGATGGTCGACCCCCATTCCGAACGCGCTCGTGGCGCACACGACCCGGACCCGGCCGGCCAGGAAGTCCTCCTGCACCCGCGCCCGAACCTCGGCCGGGAGACCCGCATGGTACGCCGAGGACGCCGCCCCGAGACGACGGAGCGCCTGCGCCATGCGCACCGAGCGGCTTCGCGTCGGCGCGTACACGACCGCCGCCCCCGCCGTGCGTCGCACCACTTCGAGAACGGTGAGAGCGGCCTGCTGGAGGGTCCGGGCCCGGGAGACCGACCAGCGGAGGTTCGGGCGGTCCACCGGGCCCGTGTACACGGCCGGCTCCCGGAGGTCGAGGACGAGCGAGATGTCCCGTCGTGTCGCCGGCGTCGCCGTGGCCGTGAAGGCGGCCACCGGAGGCCGGGGGCGGCCCATGGAGGTCCAGGCGCGGGCGATTCGCCGGTAAGCGGGCCGGAAGTCATGGCCCCATTCCGAGATACAGTGCGCCTCGTCGACAGCGATTCGAGACACGACGGTCTGGCCGAGCCACTCGTCGAAGGCGGCCGCCTCGAGCCGCTCCGGTGAGACGTACAGCAGGCGGAGATGGCTCGCGGCGAGGGCCCGCCGAATGCGGACACGCTCGGCCGGGGCGGTCGCCGAGGTGAGGGCCGCCGCCGCCACGCCTCGCCGTCGCGCGCCTGCGACCTGGTCCTCCATCAGGCTGATGAGCGGTGAGAGCACGAGCGTGAGCCCCGGGGCCAGGAGCGCCGGCACCTGGAAGCAGACCGACTTCCCTCCGCCGGTCGGGAGCACCGCGAGGACGTCGCGTCCGGAGAGCACGGCCCGGACGACCGGTGCCTGGGCCGGACGAAACCGGTCGTGTCCCCAGTGCCGCCGAAGGAGCGCCTCGGCGTCGGCCAGGGTGGGCGCGAGAGGATCGGACATGCTCCACGCTCGTTGCGGGCATCACATCCGGATCAAGTCGAAACCGCGTCACCCGGGTCGAAAGGGCGGGGTCTCAGCCCCCCGAGGAGGTGGAGTCGGACGGAAAATCGACATCGGGCCAGAAGGCCTTCCGGTACACGTCGAGCCGCTGGAGCAAGCGCGGACGGTAGGGGATCACCCCGGGCCTGATCGAGCCGGTGAGGGGGTCCCCGAGGACGCGCAACATCCACGGATCCACTTCCAGCATGCGCTGGAAGGCGTCTTCCGCCTCGTCCGGCCGGTTCAGGAAGAGGAGGGCGCGGCCGCGCGCCAGCCACGCCAGCGCCGTGGCGGGCTCAATGTCCACCGCGCGCTTCGCGAGGTCCAGCGCCTGCAGGAACTGGCCCGTGTCCACCTCGTCCTCAGCGTGCGCCGCCAGCGCGTCGGCGCGGCCGGCATCGGCCACCTCTCGCAGCGCGTCCGCCGGCCGCTGCACGTCGTCGACCTGCAGGTGGAGCTCGCCGCGCCCGAGCGGACCGGGCGTGCCCGGAGCGGCCGCGATCCACACCACGGCCGAGCGGCTCCTGGGCGCCGCATCCTCGGCCTTCCCGGCGGCCTCGAGCACGTCCATGAACCGGTCCAGGAGATCGCCCCCGCCCGATCGGAACGCCGACTCCAGGCGCGCGAGAAGGGTGCTGTCGGCGAGGCCCGTGCCCATCACCAGCCAGCATCCGCCGCCCGAGACGCCCCTGTCGGAGCCGCTCCAGGGTTCCAGGCCGGCCGGTGTGCGAGCGGCCGCCGAGCAGGCGGGCGTGAGCGCGCCGAGCTGGGGGCCGGCCGCTCCCGCGCCGCCCGCCCCGGGTTCGCCTCCGGCCGCGGGCGCGCCGCCCGCTACTCCCCGGCTCCCGGTACCCGACCCTCCGGCGGACCGGCCCGGCGTGACCGAATCCGCGCCTACCGCCGCTTCCGACGTGCCCCCGCCGCGCAGCGTCTCCAGCGCCGAGCGGCCGCGAGCCGCGTCGAGCCGACCGAGGACGGCCACCGCGCCGGCCGCGCGGTCCAGGAACGGGACCCCGGAGCCGGCCGAGAAGCGGTCCGTGGCCGCCACCAAGCCGAGCTCGCCGCTCGTCGCATCGTAGGCCAGGACGGCCCAGCCCGAGACGGGGCTCCCGAGGGGAACGGCCGGGGCCGCGCTGCCGCGGGTCGTGTCGGCCGCCGCCGGCCGCGCGCTGTCGGCCGCGGCGGAGCCCTGGGCAGCGAGTGGCGCGGCGGCGAGGAGCAGCGCCGTCAGCGTCCCCCACCCCGCGGCGGCGCGCCCCACCGTCCGGACCCTCACGAGCGCCCGTGCGTCCCGCGACCGGCGGCGGCCCGGCGCCCGAAGCGCAGCAGTAGCCCTCCGATGAGAAGCCCGAGTCCGAGCCCGGTCAGGAAGTCCTCGTGCAGGAAGAGGGCCCCGGCTCCCCACGCGATCAACCCGAGGCCCCCGAGCAGGAGCTGCATTCCGAGCCACCAGCGAGCCGACTCGAGTTCTTCTGCCACGATGTGCGCTCACGCCTCGCCCGGGAGCCGGTCCACCGGCGCCAGGTCCGTCGCGCCCGCCCATCCCAGACAGCCCGAGGCGACCGCGCCCCAGACCAGGTTGATGAACAGGACGACGAGGAAGCTCAGCGCGCCCATGCGCCAGCCGAACACGCCGACGCCGCGCGCGGGGAAGACGAAGAACAGGCTCCACAGACTGGGCACGAGGCTGAACAGCGCCCCGCGCGCGCCGGCCGAGCGACCGGGGAGGAGGGGGAAGGCGACGCCGAGCAGGAAACCCCACACGGCTCCGTTCCAGGCGCCCAGGAACCAGCGGCCGACGTCCACGTGCAACCCGAGCGAAACGTGAAGAAGCTCCGGAATGTGCACCACTCCGATCAGCCACAGGACGGCCACGGCGGACAGGCCGCCCAGCGCACCGCCCAGCACTCCGATCCCGAGCCTGACGCTCAGGTCGAGCGGCCCCTCCTCGGACGGGCCGTACGTGCGGCCCGCCACGGCCACCGCGAGCGCGGCCAGGGCGACCATGAACAGCAGAATGCCGGCCGTGATCGAGGTACGGCTTCCGAGCCGACCGACCAGCCACGCTCCCCACACGGCGGCCGCCACGGCCACCACCCAGGCACCCATCCTCCAGGCCAGCGGCACGCCGGGCCCGCCGCGCTCCGGCACGCCGCTAGTCGTCACGTCGCTCACGCTCCACCTCCGCCTTCTCTCGCCGCTCCATCCGAAGGGCCCCGCGCAGCGCGAAAGCCGCCAGGACCACGGGCAGCGCCAGCATCATCGCGCCTACGGCCGGCGCGCCCGCGCCGAAACCGACGCCGACCGCGTGGGCCTCCGCAGCTGCGAACACGACCGCGAGCTCGAAGCCCAGGAAGCGGCCGCCGGCGCCGAAGATCGCCTTCATGGCGCCCATGTGCCAGAATCGGCGCCACAGGAGGCCCGCGCCCACGCCCTGCGCCGTAGTCATGACGATCGCCACCTCGGCCACCCACGGGAGACCGCTCCACAGGCCGGCCGCCAGCCAGCACGCCATCTCGATGACCGACAGGAGGACCAGGAGCGGAACGGTCACGGGACCCTCAGCGCGCCAGGAACCGCTCGACCCCGGCCCGGCAGTCCTCGGTGAGCCGCGCCAGCGCGTTCACGTCGGCCCCGGCCCGGATCGCATCCTCGAACGCCACCCCGTCGAGGCCATACAGGAGCCGCTTGGTGAGCATCACCGCCGAGGCGCTGCGGCCGGCCAGGTCGGCGGCGAAGGCTCGGGCGCCCTCCTCGAGCTCCCCCGGAGGCAGGAGCCGGGCCACCAGCCCGAGCTCGTGGGCTCGCCGCGCCCCGAACCGGTCCCCGATCGCGGCCAGTTCGAAGGCGCGTTTCTCGCCCAGGGAGCGCCGGAGTAGCGCCATCACCATGGCGGGCACGAAGCCGAGCCGGACCTCGGGATAGCCGAACTCCGCGTCCTCTGCGGCCACGATGAGATCGCACGCCGTGGCCAGGCCGCACCCGCCAGCCAGGGCACGGCCGTGCACGGCGGCGACCACCGGGCGCCTCAGGCGGCGAAGGAGCACGAACAGCTCGCCCAGGGCGTCCGCGTCCGCCTGGCTGGCCAGCGCGCCCTCGTCCATGGTGGCGCGGACTTCCTTCAGGTCGGCGCCGGCACAGAAGTCGGGCCCGGCGCCCCGGAGCCCGATGACGCGCACGTCCTCGTCGGCGTCGAGGACGCGCAGCGCATCCTTGAGCTCGGCCACGAGGGCCGCGTTGAGCGCGTTCCGCCGGTCCGGGTCGTTCAGGACGATCCACGCGGTCCCGTCCGCGGCGTGGCGCTCCACCCGGATCTGCTCGTAGTCGCTCACGGGGCCCCTCCGTCGCTGGCCGCCAACCGGGCCGCCCGCGCCTCCTCCACGACCGCCTCGGGCGCGTCCACCTCCAGGCGCAGCATCGCGGTCGAGAAGGTCTTCCCCTGCGCGTCGAGCATCAGCGACACCGTGCCCCCACCTCCCAGCGACTCGTGCAGGAGGAAGTTCAGCGCGCGCAGGTTCGGGAGCTCGAAGCGCTCCACCTCGCCGTGACAGATTTGGCTGAAGTGTTGCTTCACACGATTGACCGTGACCTCTTTCACTATAACGTGATAGGCAGACTCCACAAGGGCGATCACCCCCACGTTGGCGGTGTCGCCCTTGTCGCCCGAGCGGGCGAACGCGATCTCGCGCAGCTGGACCTTCACGCCTCCCCCCGCCGACAGAGGTGACCGCTGATGTCGGGGTGCGAACGGCCGGCGCGCCGCCGTTCGGCCGTCACGCTCCCGCCTCGGCGATCTCGACCCGCACGTCTCTCTCCACGACCCCGCGCTCGATGAGCGCGGGCCAGTAGGCCATCACCTCCTGGACCCGGGGCCGTCCGCCGGCGAAGCCGGTCACCGAGGGCGGTCCGGCCAGGATGAGGGGCGCGATCTCGCGCGTGAAGCGCTCGACCGGGTCGCGGCCCTCCGCCCGCACCGAGACGCGGAGCTCGACCTCGGGGAGATCGGGGGCCGGCGGCCCCGCCAGCTTCGATCCGTGACACGCCCCCGCCCCGACGAACTCGGTCCGGATCTCGTCGAACTCGAGGCCGAGGCGCTCCAGCCGGCCGCGGAGGATCTGGTCGGCACGCCGCGCTTTGTCGAGCGCGTCGGGCCAGGCGTAGGTCAGGGTCCCGGTGGCCTTCCATCCGTCGTGGTAGGCGATCGAGACCTTGAGGCGGTCCGTGCGCGGCCGGCCCTCGACCCCGGAGACCCGTACCCGGTCGTCCCCCTCGTCCTCGAGCCGGATCGTGGTGAAGTCGGCGATCGCGTCGGGTGTGATGTACTCGGCCGGATCCCCCATCTCGTACACCAGCTGCTCGGTGACCGTGGCCCAGGTGACGCGGCCGCCGAGCTCCGGGTGCTTGGTCACCACGAAGCTTCCGTCCTCCTCCATCTCGACGATGGGATAGCCCGGCTCCACCAGGTCCACCGAGCGCCAGTCGTACAACGTGTTCCCGCCGGCGGCCTGCGCGCCGCACTCGTTGATGTGGCCCGCCACGATGCCGGCGGCGATCCGGCTCCAGTCCTGTGCTCCCCAGCCGTGCTCGTGGATGGCCGGGGCGTAGGTCAGCGCTGTGTCGGTCGAGCGCCCCGTGATCACCACGTCCGCGTCCCGTCCGAGCGCCTCCACGATGGGCGCCGCGCCCAGGTACGCGTTGGCCGACTGCACCCGGTCCCGCACGGCGGACAGCGGCTCGCCCGTCTCCATGTTGCGGAGCTCGTGGCCCGCGGCCAGGAGCTCGTCCAGGCGCCCGGAGAGATCGTCCCCGACCACGATCGCGACGCGGAGGGGTCGGTGGAGCTCCGCGCCGGCCAGCGCCTCGACCAGGGCTTCCCGGCATCCGGCCGGGTTCACACCGCCCGCGTTGGAGCAGACCCGGATGCCCTTCCCCACCAGGTCCGGCGCCAGCTCGGCGATGAGCGGCACGAAGTCGCGCGCGAAGCCGGCCGACGGGTCCCGCTCCTTCTGCTTCTGGAGGATCGACATCGTGATCTCGGCCAGGTAGTCCAGCATCAGGTAGTCGATCGGCCCGCTCCGGACCTGGAGCTTCGGCGCCTCCTGCCAGTCGCCCCAGAAGCCCTGCCCCGAGGCGATGCGCACGGGACGACTCACGGCCGACCACCGCCGGCGTGCCTCACCGCCCCGGCCTCACGCATCGTCGGGGAGCGTGAAAGCGCCGATGTGGGGCGCCGGGTTGTTGAGGGTGGTGCGCAGGGCCAGCTCGAGCACGTCGCGCGTCTCCTCCGGGAAGATGATCGCGTCCACGAAGCCCCGGGCCGCCGCGTAGCGGGCGTCGAGCTGCCGCTCGTACTCCTCGCGCGTATGCCGGATGGCCTCCTCCGTTTCCTCGTCCAGCTCCTCTCCCGTGGCCCGCGCCGCGTCCAGCCGGGGACCGTAGATGGCCCGCACGGCGGATTCCCCTTCCATCACCCCCATGCGCCCCGAGGGCCAGGTGAAGATGAAGTCGGGGTCGAAGCCCTGGCCGGCCATGGCGTAGTAACCGGCCCCCGAGGCGTGGTTCAGGGTCAGGACGATCTTGGGCACCCGGGCGCAGGCCATGGACTCGACCATGCGGGCCCCGGCGCGGATGATCCCCGAGTGCTCGGCCTCGGTTCCCACCATGAAGCCGCTCACGTCCTGGACGAACAGGAGCGGGATGCGGTGCCTGTCGCAGGTGTCCATGAAGTAGGCCACCTTCTCGGCGCTGTCCGCGTAGACGATGCCGCCGAATCGGGGCGCGCCGCCATCCCTGGACCGGAACATGCCGCGCCGGTTCGTGATCACTCCCACCCGGCGGCCCATGAGGCTCCCCACCCCGGTCAGCATCTCGGGGGCGAAATCCGCCTGGAACTCCTCCAGCGTCCCCTCGTCGAGGATCGTGTCGAGCACGTCCTCCATCCGGTACGGCTGGCGGTGGTCCTCCGGGAAGATCTCGTACGCCTCCTCGGGCCGGCGCGCCGGCGCGGCCGACCCCGCGGCGCGCGCGGGACGCTCGGACGGCGGTAGCTCGGAGACGAGCTCGCGCAGGCGGGAGATGCAGGCGCGATCGTTCGGCACCCGGTAGTGCGCCACGCCGCTGATCGCATTGTGCGTGTAAGCGCCGCCCAGCTCCTCGGCCTCCACCTCCTGGCCCGTGGCGCCCTTCACGAGGTTGGGGCCGCCGAGCCCCATGAAGCTCGAGCCCTCCACCATGACGATGACGTCCGAGAGGGCCGGCAGGTAGGCGCCTCCGGCGATGCAGGGGCCCATGACGGCCGAGAGCTGCGGCACGCCCAGGTAGTGCCGCATGATGGAGTTGTAGTAGAAGATGCG
>CAYXHP010000141.1:0-42680 GCA_964465015.1 uncultured Gemmatimonadota bacterium | reverse complement strand
GCGCGTGCGCCGCACCGCTGCCAGCGCGTCCCCCAGCACGGTGAGCATCCCGAGGCCGAGGAGGTCGAACTTGATGAGCCCCGCGTCCTCCAGGTCGTCCTTGTCCCACTGGATGACCGTACGCTCCTCCATGGAGGCGTCCTCGATCGGCACCACCCCTCCCAGCGGCCGGTCCGAGAGCACGAAGCCGCCCACGTGGATGGAGCGGTGGCGAGGCAGCCGGTCCATGCCCCGCACGGCCCGAATCAGCGCGCGGGTGCGAGGGTCGGCCGGGTCCAGCCCGGCCCGCGCCGCGCCGCCGTCCGCCAGCCGGGCCGCCGCGTCGGACGCCTCCCCGCGGTCCACCTCGGCCGACAGCCGGTCGGCCGTCCCGGCCGGGTAGCCCAGCACCCGCGCCGCGTCGCGCACGGCCAGCCGGCCCCGGTAGGTGATCGACTCGCACACCATGGCCGCGTGGTCCCGGCCCCACGTCTCGTACACGTACTGGAGCACCTCCTCGCGGTCCCGGTGCGCGATGTCGAGGTCGATGTCGGGTGCCTCGCCGCGCTCCTCGGACAGGAAGCGCTCGAACAGGAGGTCCATCCCCACCGGGTCCACGGCCGTGATACCCAGGCAGTAGCACACGGCCGAGTTGGCCGCCGACCCCCGCCCCTGTACCAGGATCCCGCGCCGCCGGGCGAAGCGCACGATGTCCCACACGATGAGGAAGTAGTCCACCAGCCCGAGCCGCCCGATGATGGCGAGCTCGTGCTCGAGCTGCCGCCGCTCCGCCTCGCCGACCAGCTCGCCGTAGCGCTCCCTCGCCCCCTGCTCCACCAGCGCCCGCAGGAAGGCCGCCGGCTCCCCCCCGCCCGGCACCGGGAAGACGGGCAGCCGCGGCTCGAGGTCCTCGATCCGGAACGCGCAGCACTCGGCCACTTCGAGAGTCCGCCGGAGCCCCCGGCACCCGATGCAGTCGCAACCGCCGTCCGGCGTGGAGGAGGAATCGGCGCCCCGATCTCGGCCCTCCCCGGCCCGATCGGCCCGCCCGGTCCCGCCCTCCCCCACCCCTTCGCCCCGGGTGGCGACGCGGCGGTGATCCCGGGAAGCCCCCGCCCCGCCCGGCGGGCTGGGAGGGGGGAGGGCGCGGGGGTCCTCCGGAGCGCAGCCGAAGCGAAGCGGCCGATCGGCTACGGGCTCCCGGTCCTGGCGAACCATGGTCTTCCGGCAGGACCGTGATGAGCGCCCGCCGCGAAGCGAAGGCGGAGCGGGGGAGGACCCCCGCCCCTCCCCCCTCGCCCGCGATCCAGGGTTTTCGGGGTTCGCCCCGAAGCACCACCGCGCCGCCATCTGCCGTCCCGACTTCAGGTACCACTCCCCGTTCGGCAGCAGCCGGTCCCCCGCCTCGTCCAGCGTCGTGTCGTGCCGCAGGCAGGTGAGCACGTCGTGCGCGATCCGGTCCGTGGGCTCCGCGTAGCGGGGCACGTTGGTGGGCACCCACGGAACGCCCATCCGCCCGGCCGCCTCGATCCACCGGGCGCAGCGGCGCGCGTCCTCCGGGAGCCCGTGGTGCTCGAGCGCCAGGAGGCAGTCGCCGGGCGGGAAGAGGGCCGCCAGGGAGCGGATGCGGGGCTCGGTCCAGCCTCCGGCGCCCTTCGCCCCTCCCGCGTTTTCATCCGTCCCGGGAGGGGAGCTCCCGTCTCCCATCCCCGCGCCCGCCCCTCCGCCCACCCGCACCAGGCACACGAGCCCTCCCGTGCGACCCTCCAGGGCGCCGGGCGCCAGCCGGGGCTCGCCGCGGGGCCGGGTGCGACGAGCTTCCGTGACCAGGGACGAGAGATGCCGCCATCCATCGCCGTCCCGGCACAGGAGAACGAAGGGGAGCTCGGGGCGGACGCACAGCTCGGCGCCCAGGAGGGGCCGGACCCCCGCTTCCCGGCAGGCGCGGGCGAAGCGCACCGCGCCGCCCAGGTCGAAGACGTCGGCGAGGCCCAGCGCCGGCATGCCCAGCCGGCCCGCCCTCTCGGCCAGGGCCTCCGGGACGGAGGCCCCGTCGAGGAGGGAGAAGGCCGAGCGCGCCGCGAGCTCCACGAACCCTTCCATACCGAACAAATACCGAAAGGCGAGCCGCGAAGAAAGCCCCCGGCATCGCCGGGGGCGCGCCCGGGGGGCGCCCGCCGCGCCCCTCGCGGTCGGGGACGCGGCGGACGAGCTCCGGGGTCAGGACCGGGGCACGATCCCCGTGAGACCGACCCCCATCTGCACGAAGCCCTTCCGGCCCGGAGGGGACTGGTAGCGGATGAACAGGTCGAGTCCCGCCTCTCGGACCACCGGGGCCAGGACCCGGAGCGAGGCGTCGAACAGGCTCCCGGTGAGCGCCGCCGGGGACCCGGGGGGCGCCTTCACGTGACCGACGGTGAGGAACGGCTCGATCCGCCAGCCGGGGGCGGGCCGGATCCAGGCGCCGAGGCCGAACCGCGCGTCCTTGGACTGGACGCGATCGAGAGCCGAGGCCGAGCCCGCCAGGTCCCCGTAGGAGACCCGCGGCTCGACGCGCACGTACGGGCCCGCCGGGATGCCTCCCGTGGCCACCACCAGCCAGTCGTTCTCGTCGTACCAGTGCCCGTAGGTGCCCGAGACCCTCACCTCCGGTCGCAGGAACGGGTCGGCCTTCGGCTCGCCCACGTACACGGTCTGGTCCAGGGTCCACACCGTCTCGATCGTGGCCAGCGGCGCGAGCTTCCGGCGCCCCAGCTCGACACCCGTGCCGAACGAGTTCGCCGGCCCGTAGAACACGCGCCCTCCGCCCCAGAACGACTCGATGTCCACCTCCCCGCGCACCAGCTCGGGGCGGTCCAGGTTGAGCGCGTTGTCGTACCGTCCCCAGAGCTCGACGTTGCGCGACGTCCACAGGTGCAGCTCGGCCCTCCGCGGGCCGAAGGGGCGGCCGTTCGTGTTCGTGTAGCCTCCCCACACCGTCGCCAGCATGTAGGGCGGCAGGGGGGCCAGGGCGTCCCGCGCCCGCTCGATCCCGCGCTTGGCCTCGGCGAGGTCGGGACGCACGCCGAGCGCGCGCTGGTAGGCGTCCCGGGCCGCCGAGGGCTGCTCCGCGGCCAGGTAGGCGTCCCCGAGCGCGGCCCACGCCTCGGCGTCGTCGGGCGCCATCTGGACGGCCTCCTGCAGCGTCGAGACCGCGTCCGACGGACGGCCGGCCTCGACCTGCACGCGGCCCAGCTCCCGTCGCGCCGCCACGTTCGTGGCATCGGCGGTGATGGCGCGCTCGAGGGTCTGCTCGGCCACCCCCACCTGTCCCGAGGCGGCCAGGGCCCGGCCGCGCCCCACGAGCGCCTGCGGGTCGTCGGGCCGGGCGTCGAGGATCGCCCCATAGACTTCCGCCGCCTGCGCGGCCTGTCCGGACTGGAGCAGGCTGGCCGCCCGGGTTCGCAGGGCCGCCAGACTGTCGGCCGGGATCCGGGCCCCGGCCGTACGCACGCCCGCCGGGCCGGCGACGGGGAGCCGTGCCAGCGGCCGGCCGCCGGCGCTCACCGCGATCTCGTCGCCCGGACGGAGCACCGTAGTCGGGAACCGGAGGGTCACCGAGCCGCTGGCGTCGGACGTGTCCGACCATACGTGCGCCCGCTCGGCGGGCGCCGGGAGCCGGAGGGTGACCGGTGCGCCGGGCACCAGATTGTCGAACGTGTCCCGGACCGAGACCAGGATCCGCGTGGTGTCCGGCTGTCCGGGACCCACGGTCACCGTATCCGGACGCACCGTGACCCGTGCCGGAGCGCCCGCGGAGACCCGAAGCAGCACGCTCGCCGCGCCCCCCACCGTTCGACCCACGGCCTGGAGGTGCATCGGGTAGTCGCCCGGCGTGCGGCCAGCCGTCATGCGGAAGTCGGCCGTCCCGGACGAGTTCGTGACGGCGGCGATGTCGCTCACCGCGCCGCCCGGGATCTGCCCGCTCCCGACGGCGACGAGGGTGAGACCGGTCACCGGCCGGTCGCCGGCCAGCACGCGGGCGGAGAATGCCACCGGCTCGCCCACCCGGGCGGTCACCGTGTCGGGCGAGATCTCGAGGCGCGCGGCCGCGGCGGCCGGGCTCGGCTGGGTGCGCCGCGGCCCGCTGGCGGCGCACTGCCGGATCGCGGACAGCGTGGCCTCCGTCGCCCCGAGCCGCTGGAAGTCGCTCATGTCGTCCGCGGTCGGCTTGAAGTTCAAGCAGCTCCGGCGGACGATGGCCGTCACCTCGTCGGCCGAGTAGGTGGGCTCCGCGAGCAGCCGTACCACGTCGCTCTTGCTGAGGGGCTCCGCCTGCTGGGCCCTCGCCACGCCGGGGCCCAGGATCGCCAGCGCGAGGGCGACCACGCCGAGGAGGACGCGCACGCGTCCGGTCGGACGATCAGGCCGGTAGTACCCCATGTACGATCCTCCCGAAGGGTTCGAAGCGCCGAGTGGCGCGAGAACTTGGCTGGGCCGCTACGGCCTCGGGCACCCGGTGGAGCCGAACTGGCCGTCGATGGCATCCGCGCGCTGGGCCAGTTGCTGATAGCGGCCGCTGGCCGCCGGGTCCAGCTGGCTCCGGATCGCCATGAACCTCTGCGACAGGCTCACGAAGCCGCGGTCCACGTCCCGGTACCCGACCGCCAGGGCGTCGCAGCCGATCCGGTGGAGACTGAAGTCGCGCTGGCGCACCTGGTAGCGGTGCATGGCCGCGAGCACGGAATCGGTCTGGGCGGCGAAGGCCACGGCTACCCCACTGACCGGGGCGGCCACCGGGCTGGCGCTCGCCGGCGGCACGACCAGTCCCGGGTCGGACTGGGAGCTGGCCATCGGGAGGCGTCCGTCGCGGAGCACGAGGAACGCGAGCAGGGCGGCCGCGCCGACACCCGTCGCCGTAAGGATCACCCGGAGCCGGGGCTTGCGCTCGTGGTGGAGGCCGTCGTGTCCGGGCAGGACGATGGGCTGGGAACCCTGGGGCTCGGCGGACCGCGATCGGGGGACGGCCGGAACTTCGGCCGGCGCCACGACCCGGTGGACCCTCAGGTCGTCGGGCGAGGGCGGGCCGGGCCTTTGCCGCGTCCGTGGACCGCGGAGAGGCTCGGAGCTCACCCGATCTGCATTCGTCTTCCTGCTCGCCATCCTGGCACCCGTTCTGGCAGGCCCGGCCGGACTTCCCGGTGACCCGCTGCGGATCCTCACGACGGCCCGGCCAGAATCAGCGCGGGCGATTACCCCCCCGGAACGGCATCGGTCCTCCTGTCAGGAAACGACCACACGAAGGTCGGTGCGCGAAGCTCGGGGAAGCGACCCGGCGTCTCGCCGACGTCGGATCGTGGGGCGTGGCCGCAGCAGCGCAACATAGCAGATCGCGAGGGGGCTCGCATGTCACGAGGATCGAGGAGTCGGCGGTGACGACGTCGGGCGGGCCGGGCCGGCTCGGGGAGCCGACCGACTCAATCCCACCATCCATGCAGCCACCAGCGCCAGATCCCGCCGGGGACGCACTCCCGAAACACCCACAGGAGCTCTCCATCCGCCGTTGCAACGCGATAATATTCACGGCGATACGGATCCTCCCACCAGTCTCCCGACAACCGCTCGGGACCTTCCGCCACCACGATCTCGTGCTTCCCCTCCCCGTCCCACGCTGCCGTTGGCTTCCCGTCCTCCCAGCGCACCTCCACCTCTCGTGGCTCGGGAAGAAGGCGCAAGACGCCAGCCACGGCCGCTTCCGCGGCCTTCCCGGAGCCTCCACGGGCGGGCCCCCGTCCCTCGCCCGTCTCCCGTCCCGCCGCCGGGCCGTCCCCGGGTGGGGGCACGGGCTCCCAGCCCGTGCGGCGCTCCGGCCGATGGTACGGCAGGGGAGCGGGAGCCACGACGGCCCCATCGCCGAGCCGCGCCCGGATGCGCGACAGCGCCGTCGTGGCGGGGACGGGGTCCCGGCTCCGGGCCCGGAACAGGTCCCCCTGGCGCACGGGAGGGGCCGCCCGGACCGCCGCCCGCACCACCAGGCCCGCCACCGGCGCCGGAAGCCGTCCCGGCCCTCCCTCCCGCGCGGACGCCGAGCGCTCGAGCCCCGCGCGGCACAGCTCGTGGAGGAGGTCCCGCCGTAGGGTCGGGCGGGCGGGACGCACGACGATCTCCCTGTGTCCCGCACCCTCCAGCTCCAGGCGGAGGAGGAGGCGGCGGATGCTCCAGCCCGTGCGGCCCACCTCCCCACACAGGCGGTCCAGCAGGGGACCGAGGACGAACAACAGCGGCTCGACCTCGCGGACTCCCGCCTCGAGCTCCACGGAGACCTCCGGAGGATCCCCGGGCGCCGCGGGACGGAAGAGCTCGTCCTCCTCGCCGGCGGCCCGGCGGTGGGCCCGCGCTCCGGCCGGGCCGAAGCGGCTCTCGAGCTCCGCCCGGTCCCGCGCGGCCAGCTCGCCCGCGGTCCGGAAGCCCAGGACCCGCAGGGTCTCCTCCAGCTCTCCGGGAAGCTCCAGGAGGGAGAGCGGGAGCGGGGCGAGGAACCCGCGCGTCCCGCCCGGGGGCACGATCCGGGTCGCCGGCGGGACGCGTGCCGCCAGGGCCGCGGCGGCGTCCGCGGCCACCGTCCCGTCCGCGATCCCGACCGCCGCCCGCATCCCGGTCCGCGCGGCCGCCTCGTGGAGAGCGCGGGCGAGGGCGGGCTCGCCCCCCCGGCGCCCCCAGCCCCTCGCATCCACCCGGCACAGGTCGGGTCCCGCCACCATCACCCTCGGCGAGGCCGACAGGAGGGCCACGGCCAGCCGGCGCGCCGGCGGCGGGCGGCCCTCCTCGCTCCCCCCGCGAGGGAGCCGCGTGATCCGGACCGAAGCCACGCGGCCCACGGCTCACCGGCGCCCCTTCCGGTCCCGGATCGTCCCGGGCTCCCCGGCGCGCCGGGGACGTCCCCCGCCCGGCTCGGGACACAGCACCGGGACCTCGGCCGACCGTCCCCGACCGACCCGCACCCAGACGGGGCGGAGCGCGGGGAGGAAGGGGGCGAAGGGGATCCCGGTCACCGGCACGACCCGGCCGGGACGGAAACGGAGGCGGAGGGCCGCCAGGGGGGAGGCGCCCCCCACCACGAACATCGCCCCGGCCTCCTCCGCCAGCCGCCGGAGCCGCACCGCCACGCCCCGGCGCAGCTCCGGCCTCCGGCCGCGCCACGGACCGGAGGTCGGAGACCCCGCCGGCTCGTCTCCCAGGAGAAGGGCCACCGCCCCGAAGCTCCCGCTCCGGAGGAGGAGATCGGTGCACCAGGCCGCCTCCTCCTCCGAGGGAGGACGCACCACCCAGAAGGCCCCGTCCCCGCCTCCCACCCAGTCGGGGGAGAACAGGGTGCGCTCCGCGTCCACGATCGCCACCGGCTCCCCCTCCTCCCGCAGACCCAGGAGCACCCGGCGGAGCAGGGCCGTCTTCCCGCACGAGCGCGGGCCCAGCCACTCCACCGGCTCCCCGCGGGGGAGCCCCCCGCGGGGGAGGATCGCGTCCAGGTCCGGCACGCCGGTGGACACCGTCCCCGGAGAGCCGGCCGGCCAGGACCGGCCGGCCGGGGCCTCCTCGAGCTTCCTCTCCAGCTCCCGCAGGATGGCGGGATCAGGCATGCGGACCTCCTCGCGCCGCCGGGAGCGTCGTCGGCTCCCGCGACCTCCGGCGGTATACCGAACAAAAACCGAAAGTGCGACCGAAGCATAGCATCCGACTCGGGGGGACGGCAAGCGAAAGCAAAGGGGTCCGGAGCGGCCGCGCGAACGCCGCCGGGAGGTGCTAGTGGATCTCCAGGAGGTTCAGGATCGGGGCGCCCATGAGGGCGGAACGGCCGGTCCGCACCCGGGCCACCACCTGGATGGACTGCAGGGGTCGGAGGGCCTTCACCTGCGGGAGGAGCTCGGGGGGGACGGCCAGGTACAGGAAGCTCTCCGAGGCGCCCGGCGAGCGGGCCAGGATGAACGGCTCCCCCTCGTAGAAGTCCGTCCGCACGGCCTCGGCCTTCTCGAGCGAGATGAACTGGACGTTCCAGCGCACCACCCGGCCCACGTACTGGTCCGGGTTGGCGCGGAGGTCGGCGGCCGTGATCTCCGAGCCGCTCGCCGCCGAATCGGCGGGCGTCACGGCTGAGCTCCGCACCCATCCCTCCAGCCGTACCCGGGTCCACTCCCCCTTGCGCTCGAGCACCTGCAGGTCGGCGCCGGGACGCGCTACGCCCATCGTATCCCCGCTCGGGGAGACGAACAGGCGGGCCGGGCTCCCCTTCACCACCAGATGGTCGGGGAGGGAGGCCCCGGCGGACGAGCCATCATTCGCCGCCCCGCCCCGTCCGGCCGAGTCGCTCGCCGCCGAGCCGCCGGAGGCCTCGCTCAGCGACGGTCCCCAGATCCAGGCGGTCCGACGCACGTGGATCCAGTTTCCTTGCTGGCCGGTCTTCTGGAGGAGGAGCCCCTCGAGGAGCCGGGCCACGACGCGCGCATCGGCCCCGGGCTCGGCCCGCAGGTTCTCGCCTCCATCGGCGGAGACCAGCAGGTCGAACCCGTCCCTGTGCGTGGCGGCGACCGAGGGAGCCCAGATCCAGCCCGAGAGCACCACCTCCCGCCAGCTTCCCTGCCGGTCGACGACCGCCACGGCCGTCCCCCGGTTCACCTTCGCCAGGACCTTTCCCTGGGGCTCGAGACGGAAGTTCTCGGAGTCGACCGACACCCGAGCGGTCTGCCCGAAGACGGGGACGATCGAGGCCAGGAGGGCGAGGCCGGCCAGTCCGGCCCCCCTTCGCAGCGCCGAGCGCCAGGGGGGCGGAAGCGGCCTCGAGAGACGATCGAGCACGGCGCGTCGAAGGGCGGAAGCGTGCGACAGTACGGCGACCTCCATCTGGATGCGGCGGTGCGGCGCTCCTACATTGGCGAACCGGCCACCCCGCCCCCGGCTCGCGGCCCGGCGACCGGCCGGACCTCGCGGGCTCTTCGAGTATAGAAAGCGCTTCGGACGCCGGCAATCGGGGCGGGCGCCGCGGAGCGAACACTGGTCGGATCGGAGGGACGGCGTGGGGAGGACGGCGGGAAGGCGCATCCTGGAGATGGGGCTGGCCTGCGCGATCGGGCTCGGGGTCGCGGTGCCGGCCGCGGCCCAGGAGGCCACGGCCGGCGGCGTGCCCCACATCACGAGCCCCTACCACTGGATCGGCCCCAATCTCCGCATGGGCCTGTTCGGCGGCTGGCTGAGCACCAATCGCGGCGTGTCCGACCTGGGACCCGGGTCGACGCCCTACGGCGGCCTCGCCTTCCGGGCTCGCATCAGCAACCCGCTGAGCATCGAGGTCCAGGCCTCGTACGGGAAGTCCAACCTGTGGGTGATCGATCCCCGTCTCGCCGGCGGACCCGCCCCCGTGGACACGACGACGACCCGCTGGGCGTCGCTGGAGGCGGGCCTCCAGTTCGCGATCACCGGACAGCGCACCTGGCATCGCCTGCAGCCCTACGTGCTGCTGGAGGGCGGCTTCCTGCGCGGCTTCGACTATCAGCCCAGCCCCGCGCTGGCCGGCGCCGGCGACGCGTCGTTTCGCTACTCGCTGGGCACGATGCCGGTGCTCGAGGCGGGGGCGGGCTTCGAGATCATCCCGGGCGGACGGTTCTCGGTGAGCCTCGAGGCGCGCGACAAGCTGCTTCACATCAAGGCGCCGGCGGGCTTCTTCCGCTCGGACGTCCTGGTCCAGATCGACCAGCTGAATCTCCCGGCGCCGCAGGACAAGCAGTGGACCCACAACCTCGCGCTCACGCTCACGGTGTGGCGCTACTTCTGACGTGACGGCGCGGCCGGCCGGCGCGCTCCGGCGATCGGCCTCCCGCGCGGCGCTCGTGGGAGCGGGGCTCCTCCTGGCGGCGAGAGCGGGGTCCGCGCAGGGCACCGCCGCCAGGCCGCCCGCGCCCGCCGCCGCGCCCGCCCCCCTCGGCCCCGCCACGCCTCCTCCTCCGCTGGACGGCGCCGGCCTCGCCGCGCGCCTGCGGTCGCTCCTGGACGACCCGGCCCTGGTCCACGCCCACGTCGGACTCGCCGTCCAGGTGGCCGAGACAGGGGAGACGCTGTTCGGTCAGGCGGAGCGGAAGCGCTTCACGACGGCGAGCACCACGAAGCTCGTCGTCTCCTCCGTCGCGCTCGACCGGCTCGGGGCCGCCTTCCGGTGGACCACGCGCATGCTGGCGGGGGCAGCGCCGCGGCAGCGGCGCCTGGCGGGGGACCTGTGGCTGGTGGGGAGCGGCGATCCGTCCCTGGACGAGAGCGCGCTCCGCCGGCTCGCCGGCCGCCTGCGGAGCGCGGGCGTGCGGCGCATCGGGGGGGACGTGGTGGGCGACGACCGCTGCTTCGACCCGCCGCGCTGGGGCCGCGGCTGGATGTGGGACGACCTGCCGGCCGGCTATTCCTCCGGGGTCAGCGGCCTCGAGCTCCACCCGGCCCGCGTGCGCGCTTTCCTGCGCCCCGGGGACGGCCCGGGACGCCCGGCGACCCTCCAGCTCGTGGATCCCGGGCCTTCCTTCCCGATCCGGCTCGACGTGCGCACCGGCGCCCCCGGGTCGGCCACGCGCCTCCGCGTGCTCCCCGACGGCGATGCGCCGGGCTCGGACGTGGTCCTGGACGGGTGGATCCCGTCCGACGCGGACTCGGTGCCGCTCGAGCTCGCCACCGCCGGGCCCACACGCTACCTGCTGGACCGCTTCGCCGCCGTGCTGGCCGACTCCGGGATCCGCGTGGACGGGTCGTTCCGACGGCCGCACCCCGGAGAGGAGCCCCCGGAGGCGGCCTGGTCGGACTCGGTGCGCTCGGACTCCCTCGGCGCGGTCCTGGCCGAGATGCTCCATCCGAGTGACAACACCATGGCCGAGGCGCTGCTGCGGACGCTGGGCGCGCGGGAGGGCCGGACGGGATCGGACGAAGAGGGGCTTCGCATCGAGACGGAGACGCTGACCGACTGGGGCCTCGACCCCTCTTCCTACGAGCTCGCCGACGGGTCCGGCCTGTCCCGGTACGACGAGATGAGCCCCGACGCGCTGGTCCGCATCCTGAGGACCATGTGGCGGCGGCCGGACTTCGACGTGTTCCGCGTGGCGCTCCCGGCCCCCCGGGTGAGCGGCACGCTGCACGGCCGCTTCGAGGGCGTGCCGGCCCGGGCGGCCGTCATCGCCAAGACCGGCTCGATGGATGCCGTCCGCGGCCTGGCCGGATACGTGGAGGCCGGGGACGGCGAGACGCTCGTGTTCGCCCTCCTCCTCAACGGATACGGAGTGCCCGGCGAGACCGCGGACGCGCTGCGGGACGGCCTGGTGGAGCAGCTGGCCCTCTACCGCCGCCCCATCGTTCCCGGCTGGCCCTCGGTCCGGGACAGTGCGAGCGGCGGAGGCGGCGCTCCCTCGCCATCCGGTCCCGGCGCCACCACCCCAGCGCACGGGGGCGGCCGGCGGCCGGCTTCCTCCGGGGGCGAGCCTTGAGCGGTCGGGAGGCGGACTGGCTCCCGTTCCCCGAGGCCCTGGCCCGGGTGCTGGAGCGGACGCCACCGCTGGGTCAAGAGACCATACCGATCGACCAGGCGCAGGGCCGGGCCCTGGCCGCCGACGTCCGCTCCGAGGTGGATCAGCCCCCGTGGGACAACAGCGCCATGGACGGCTTCGCGGTGCGGGGCGTGGACGTCGCCGGCGCCTCGCGGGACGAGCCGGTCGTCCTGCCCATCTCCGGCGACGTGCCCGCGGGTGCCTTCCCCGAGGGCCCGCTCCGGCCGGGGACGGCCGTCCGCATCATGACGGGAGCGCCGGTCCCGCAGGGGGCGACCGGGGTCGTGCGCGTGGAGCACACCGATGGGGGCGCGGACGGCCGGGTGTCGATCCTCCGCGACGAAGACGGTGGGTCCAACATCCGCCGCGCTGGCGAGGATCTGCGCCGCGGCGACACGGTGCTCGAGCGCGGGCAGGAGGTCACCCCGGCCGTGATCGGACTCCTGGCGGCGGTCGGGCGGACGTCGGTCGAGGTGGGACGCGTCGCGCGGGTGGGCATCCTGGCCACCGGCGACGAGCTCGCCGGACCGGAGGCCTTCGAGCAGGTGCGCGAGGGCCTGAAGATCGCCAACTCCAACGGCCCCGCGCTGGCGGCCCAGGTGGCCGCGACCGGCGCGGTGCCCGTGCCTCTCGGCATCGTGCCCGATGACCGGGACGCGGTGCGCTCCCGGCTCGAGGCCGCCGGAGACTGCGACGCCCTCATCACGACGGCGGGAGTCAGCGTCGGGGAGCGGGACCTGGTGCGGGGCGTGCTGGAGGACATGGGAATGGTCGGCGTCTTCTGGCGCGCCCGGATCCGGCCCGGGAGTCCGTTCGCGTTCGGTCTCCTCCCCGGCGCCCGGCCCGTATTCGGACTCCCCGGGAATCCCGTCTCCGCGCTCGTCACCTTCGAGGTCCTGGTGCGCCCCGCTCTGCGCCGCATGGCCGGCCACGCGAGACTCGAACGACGCCGGCGGCTGGCGGAGCTGGCCGAGGACGTCCGCGGAGAGGCCCGCCTCACGCACTTCTTCCGGGTGCGGCTCGCCGAGCGCCAGGAGGCTGTCCCGCTCGCCCGGCTCACCGGTCCCCAGGGCTCGGGGATCCTCTCCTCGGTGGCCCGGGCCGACGGTCTCCTGATCCTCCCCGAGGGCGTGGAGACCCTGCCGGCCGGGTCGCGCGCCGGGGTGATCCCGCTCGACCCGTGGGCCCCGCGCCCGGGCTCCGGAGGGACGTGAGCCGGGGCGTCACCCTCCTGGTGGGGACGAGACGCGGCCTGTTCCGCTTCACCTCCGACCGGGACCGTACGACGTGGATCCTGGACGGGCCTCTCCTTCCCGGCCTCGAGGTCTATCACGCGTTCCTCGATCCCGCCGACCCGGAGCGCGGCTGGGCGGCGGTCCGGCACCCGGCCTGGGGTGCGCGCGTCCACGTCACGCGGGATGGAGGTCGGACCTGGGACCCTCTTCCGGCACGACCCGCCTTCCCCGGGGAGGCGGGCCGTGCGGTGGAAGCCATCTGGCACGTCGCGCGCGGCGGAGCGAGTGAGCCCGGTCGGCTGTGGGCGGCCGCCGAGCCGGCCGCGCTGTTCACCAGCCACGACGGCGGCGAGAGCTGGAGCTGGGTGCGGTCGCTGGACGAGCACCCGACGCGCGGCAGCTGGCAGCCCGCCAGGGGCGGGCTCGCGCTCCACTCGGTGCAGGTCGACCCGGAGGATCCGGCGCGCGTCTACGTGGCGCTGTCCGCGGGCGGCTGCTATCGGAGCGACGATGCCGGAGCCAGCTGGAAGGCCATCAACGCGGGGGTACGCGCCGAGTTCCGGCCGGGACCGCTCCCCGAGGCGGGCCAGTGTGTCCACGCCCTCCGGCTCCACCCGGCCCGGCCGGAGCGCCTGTACCAGCAGAACCATTGCGGCACGTATCGCTCGGACGACCGCGGCGAGAGCTGGACCGAGATCACGAGCGACCTCCCCAGCGACTTCGGCTACGGGATCGGCCTCGACCCGAGGGACCCGGACCGAGCCTGGGTGGTCCCCGAGGAGAGCAGCTACATGCGGGCGGTGTGCGGCGGACGGCTGAGGGTGTTCGAGACGACCGACGCGGGCGCCAGCTGGACCGCGCGCCACGAGGGGCTCCCGCAGGCGAACGCCTGGGTCTCCGTGCTTCGCGAGGCGCTGTGCACCGACGACACCGAGCCGTCCGGCGTGCACTTCGGCACGACCACCGGGCAGCTGTTCACGAGCCCGGATGGCCGCCGCTGGACCGAGACGGCCCGCTACCTCCCCTCGATCCTCTCCGTCACCGCGAGCGCCGCCGCCTGACCCTGCGTCCGGCTACTCGCTGGCTCCGGGCGCCGGCGGACGCCACGACAGCACCAGCCCGGCGCTGGTGTAGCCCCCTCCCACCGCCGTGAGCACGATCCGCGTCGGGTCGGCCAGCGGCCCGTGCTTGCCGCGCAGCACCTCGTCCAGCGCCACCGCCACCGTCGAGGCGGACAGGTTCCCGTACGACTGGATCGTGTGCACGACCCGCCCGTCCTCCAGGGGCAGCAGACGCTCCAGCCCCCGGGTGATCCGGAGATTGGCCTGGTGCGGCACGACGTAGTCGATGTCCCCCCAGCCCAGATCGGTGGCCTCGAGGGCGTGCTCGGCGACGCGCTTCATGGCCTGGATGGCCTGGCGGAGCACGTTGGGCCCACCTCCCATGTGGAGCTTGGGGATCGGCTCCTCCTCGGTTTCCCACCCCTGACCCAGCAGGTTCAGGTGCTCGTAGGCGTAGTCAGCCTCCAGGTACGGCGGCCCCAGGACCCCCTCGCCCTCCTCGCAGCCCGTGAGCACGGCGGCCCCGGCGCCGTCGGCGAACAGTACGGCCGTCTTCGGATCGGCGTAGTTGGTGATCTTCGAGAGCGAGTCGCCCGACGCGACGAGGACGTGGCGAGCGGTGCCCGCCCGGATGTGCGCGTAGGCGCTGGCCATGGCGTACACGAAACCCGCGCAGGCGGCGTTGAGCACGTACCCGCCCACGCGCGGGGCCCCGAGCTCCGCCGCCACCGTGCAGGCCACGTTGGGCACCTGACGGCTCCCGGTGAGCGACCCCACCAGGACCAGGTCCAGGTCGGTGGCCTCCATACCGGCGGCGGCCAGCGCCCGACGGCCCGCCTCCGCGCACAGGAGCTCGGTGGTGAGGCCGTCCCCCGACTCCACCCTCCGGCGTTCCTCGATGCCCGTGACCTGCTGGGCCCACAGGTCGAAGACCTCCACGGCCGAGAGCCGCTCCACATCCTCCACGCCCTTCAGCGCGCCGCGCGCGCGCTCGACGTCGAAGTTCTCCCGGATCCCGGGGACCTCGAACAGGGCCCTGTTGTCCAGTCGGGTCGGCGGAAGAAAGCTTCCCGTTCCCGCGACCCGGGCGCTGGCCTGACCTCGGCTCACTCGTGCCTCCAGGGTGACTCGCCCCGCCCCCGGCCCGTCTCCACACGGGCGAGCGGCATCGAAGGACCGCCATCTCGGCTCGCGACGGTGGGCGAAGATAGATGGGCCGCGTCGGTCGCTCAACGAACGGCGCTGTCCCGCCCTCTGGAACACCGGCCGGGGCGCGTGCATATTGCTCGCCCAGCGTGAGTGACGGGCTAAGTCGCCGCCTTCGGCGCAGATCCTGCTTCGCTCCCGCCCCGGCGCCGGGGGACCGCACGCTTCCCACGGCGACGCGGACGCCGAACGGAACACGACCCATGCAAGGATGCGGACCCCATGCTCTCCTCTCGCGCCGCTAAGCTCGGAACGCCCTTGCGGCTGGCCGCCGCGGGCCTCGCCCTCCTCCTGGCCACCGCTCCGGCGGCCGCCCAGGGGAGCGGCGGCGCCTCCTCCGACGCCTCCACGCGCCAGATGCAGCAGGAGCTGCAGCAGGTCGGACAGAAGGTCATCCAGCTCCGCCAGCAAGCCCTCCAGGACTCTGCCATCCAGAGTGAACAGGACAAGCTGCAGGTGGAGATTCAGACGAAGATGGTCTCGATCGACTCGGCGACCACGCAGCGCCTGGACCGGATCAAGGCCATCACGCAGGAGTTCCAGCAGGCCCAGCAGAGCCAGGACACCGCGAAGATCCAGTCCCTCATGGCCGAGTACCAGCAGCTCACCCAGAAGAACCAGGCCGTGGAGATGCAGGCGATGCAGGACTCCGAACTGGCCGCGGAGCTGGACAGCTTCCGCACCAACCTGATCCAGCGCATGAACGCGATCGACCCGAAGGCCGACTCGCTGATCTCGCGCCTGCAGGCGCTGCAGGCCGAGCTCCAGGGCCAGGCGCAGGACACGAGCGAGTCGGGACGCCGCTGAGCCGCCGGCCCCCCGGCGGTGCCCCGGGTAGTCCCGGCTCCCGGGTCCCGCCTCCTAGCCCCCGGGGAGCGAGTCCCTGACGCTGTCCACGCGAGCCTCCTCCTGCGGATAGGGACGCAGGAGGGCCGCGGCGCGCTCCAGCAGTCCCCGCGCCACCACTGGTTCCCCGAGGGCGATGCGGGCGCGCGCCAGGGCCAGATAGGCCCGGCCGTTGGAGGGATCGACCCGAACCGCGCGCTCCAGCACCGAGGCCGCCTCGCTCGGGCGCTTGGCCCCGAGAAGCGCGCGCCCCCTCTCCACCAGGCGCTCGGAGGCGGTGCGCTCGGGGGTGGAGGCCCTCGCGTCCACGGCGGGAACGGCGCTCCCCTCCCGTCCGCCCGCGCACGCGGCCAGCGGAGCGCCGAGCAGGAGCGCGATCGCGAAGGCCCTCGTCCCGTGGCTCACCGCGCGCCCTCGGCGGACGTGCAGCGCCGGGTGGGCTCCGTGCCTTCCAGGAACACCTCCTCGCGGGTGGCTCCACACGACCCGTCGGGAAGCAACCCGGTCGAGCTGTCCACCGTGACCGTCCGGATCCCCGGCGGCACCGGGAACGGATCCGGCCCCGGGTCCCCGACCTCCTTCATGAAGCGCACCCAGATCGGGAGGGCCGCCACCGCGCCCGGCAGGCCCAGGGAGCGGTTGTCGTCGAAGCCGACCCAGACGACCGTGACCAGCGACGGGGTGAAGCCGGCGAACCACGCATCGCGGTAGTCGCTGCTGGTTCCGGTCTTTCCCGCCGCATCCCCCCCGTAGCCCAGCTCCCGCGCCGAGGCCGCGGTGCCGCGCTCCAGGACGTCCGGGAGCGCCCGGTCGACCAGGTAGACGGGTCCGGCCGGCGCGACCCGTCGCAGGGTGAGCTCGCGCGCCTCCGCCTCGCGTCCGTCGGACTGGACCACGTGGAGCACGGTGAGCGGGTCCGGTCGTATGCCGCCGCCCGCGAGCGCCGCGTACGCGGAAGCCATCGTGAGCGGCGTCGCCTCGAAGGCGCCGAGCGACACGGACGGCACCGGCCGGAGGCGGCCCTCGACGCCGAGCTCGCGGGCGGTGCGCACGACGGCCGGCAGTCCCACCTCGAGGCCGAGGCGGGCGGTGGCCAGGTTGTAGCTGTGCACCAGCGCGTCACGGAGCGGCACCCTCCCGTGCTCCCGTCCATCGTAGTTCCCCGGCGACCACACCGTACCGTCGTCCTGCCGCACCCGGAGGGTCGAGTCGGCCACCGGCGTGGCCAGCGTCCAGCGTCCGGTCGTGTCCTCGAGCGCGGTGAGATAGACGAAAGGCTTGAACAGGGAGCCGGGCTGACGGCGGGCATCGGCCGCGCGGTCAAACTGCGTGACGCCGTACGAGCGCCCCCCCACCATCGCGATTACGTCGCCGGTACGGGGATCCATGGCCACGAGGGCCGCCTGGAGCGCCCCCTCCCCCGATCGCCGGAGGTCGGGATGCGCTTCCTCGAGCGCCGCGAGACCCTCCCGCACGGCGTTTCGGGCCACCCGCTGCGCGCGGGGCTCGAGGGTCGTGAAGATCCGGAGGCCCTCCCGACGCAGCGCGTCGCGGGGATAGCGACGCTCGAGCTCCCCCTCCACGTAGTCGACGAAGTACGGCGCCGCGTCCAGCGGACGCTCCGCGGAGGCCCGGGGGAGCGGCTGGCGCTCGGCCCGGGCGCGCTGGTCGGCGTCGATGAGCCGGCGCGCCGCCATGAGCCCGAGGACGACCGAGCGCCGTCGGCGGGCCGCCTCGGGATGCCGGAAGGGATCGTAGGCGGCCGGGCTGCGGATCATGCCTGCCAGGAGCGCGGACTGCGCCAGGTCCAGGCTCGAGACGTCGCGCGAGAAGTAGTGCCGGGCGGCCTCCTGCACCCCGACGATGCTGACCGGCCCGTCCTGCCCCAGGTAGACCTCGTCCAGGTAGGCCCGGAGGATCTCGGCCTTGGAGTGCTCGTGCTCGAGCACGATGGCCATGACCGCCTCGCGCAGCTTCCTCCCGAGCGTCTTGCGGGGCGTGAGGTAGTAGTTCTTCACCAGCTGCTGCGTGAGCGTGCTCCCACCCTGGTCCAGTCGTCCGTGCAGGAGGTCGTGCACGGCGGCGCCTGCCAGCCGTACCGGGTCCACGCCGCCGTGGTCGAAGAAGCGCCGGTCCTCGACGGTGAGGACCGCCTCGACCAGGCGCGCGGGGACGCGCTGGAGGGGAACCGGTGACCGGAGCACCATGCGGCGGTCCAGTACGCTGGCGATGGTCGCCGGCTCGAGACGGACGTCCAGGGCGGCGGTGTCGGCCACCCGGTCCGTGAGGGAGAGGATGCGCCCGGCGCCGAGGCGGATGTCGAGCGGAAAGCCGGCCGCCAACCCGTCCGGAGGTGGATAGGCGAAAGCGTGGAGGCCCACCTGCAGCGCATCGCCGCGCACGCGGTACTCCCCCGTGCGAACCGGCCCCGGGCCATCCATCCTGCGGTAGCCCCGCGCCTCCAGCTCCCGCACGAGGTCCGCGCGGCCCAGCGTCCGCCCCGGATACAGGTCGAGCGCGCGGGAGTAGATCCGCGAGGGCGCGCTCGAGGAGTGCCTGGCCCACGTCTCCTCGATGAGGCCACCCACGTGCCTCACGTAGAGCCACGCGGCGACCATCGCGATGACGGCTCCCACCGCCAGGAGCGGCAGGAGCCGTGACCAAGCGACACGGCGGTGTCGGTCGGCCGGCATTCGCGCCCGGTCAGCCTCCGCCCGGACCCCCGTGGGGCCGACCGGAGGGCGGTCCGCCGCCGTGGGCCCCGGACCCGCGGGCCTTCCCGGGTCCGGAGCCCGGCGTGCCCGCGGACCCGGAGCCGGCGCCGAGGGAGCGACCCACTTCCCGCGCGGCCTGACCCGGCGGTGTCCCCTGGCGCATCAGCTGCCGCACCCGGGCGGGTACCTCGAGCAGGGACTCGCCGTGCCGACCCTGCTGGAGCGCCTGCTGCACGAGCGGGACCGCCTGGCCGACCGGCACTCCGGCGTCGAGGAGGTCTCCCAGCACCACCAGCGGCATCGGGTCGCCCCCGCTGGCCCGCCCGACGCTTCGGACCGCGTTGGGATCGACCCCCTTCTGCAGCGCGTCGGCGCCCGCCACCAGCAGGGGATCCCCGGCCGAGCCTCCGAGCAGGCTCCGCGCCCGCTCGAGCCGCCCGGCGTAGGACTGAAGAGCCGAGACGACCCGATCACCGGGCACTCCCTTGGCCGCGCCCTCCAGCGCCTTCGTGACCAGGATCTGCTCGGGCACGCCCTTCCGACGCGCCGCGGTCAGGACGTCGTCGATCCGAGCGGAGACGGACGGGCCGAAGTGGTCTCTCATCTGGCGCAGGCGCGCCCCGATCTCGCTCTCGGACGCGGGCGCCTCCGCCTGCTGGGCCTGTGCGTACGCCGGAGCCGCCGCGGTCACCATCCCGACGGCCAGGACGGTGAGCCAGATCCGGCCATGGCGCGGTCCCTGTATCACCTTCATGGCTGCATCCCCGTTGATCGCCCCTCGATCCGGGCCCCCCGGGCCCCGGTCGTCACCCTCCGGTCCATCCGTCGATCAGACGCCCACCACCCGGCCGCCGTCACGGCGGCACCACGAGCGTGGCGTTGTCACGGCCGAACGCGTCGCTCACGCGGCCCGGCGCGTCGGGCGGCAGAAACCACGTTCCGTCCACCAGGAACCCGAAGTGGTAGGTCCCCGGTGCGACCCTGAATTCGATCGTCCACGTTCCGTCCCGCCTCCGCATGGCGAGGGGCGTCCAGCGGTTGAAGTCCCCCACCAGGGCCACGTGACGCGCCCCGCGAGCCCGCACCGTGATGCGCACGGTGGGCCGAACGCCCCGGCGCACCACGCGATAGAGCTCGGCCGGAGCCGCGGCGCCCCTCCGCACGAGCGCCCGGCTCACCAGGCCGGTGGCGAAGGCGGCCGGCGGCGACCCCTCCAGGGGGTCCGGCTCCGACCGTCCGCCCGAACCCAGGAGCGACCACCCGCCTCCGAGCGGAATCGAGATCGTGATCGATCCGCTCGCCCGGGCACCGGCCGGGGTCCCCCACACCGCGATCCCCGCGCTCCACCCGACCGGATCGGGACGTCCCGTCAGCTCCGCCGACCCGTAGCCGAAGGTGCCCGAGGCGGCGTCCAGGACCTCCGCCCGGCCGGTGACCTCGATCCCCTGGCCGACCGGCACCCGGAGGCCCGGTCCGCCGCCCACCAGCCACAGGTGCGACCCCGCCGCGTCGATCGGGCCCCGGACCGGCGGCGACCCCCGACCAGGCAAGACGCCCCGCAGCTTCGATCCCCCGGCGGCCGCCCGGCCCCGTAGCAGCAGGGTGGCCCGGCCCACCGGGTAGCTCAGCTCGGGCCCCGCTTCGACGCTGAGGGCTCGGTACCACGTCGGGTCGCCCGCCGCCTCCGCCGTCATCGTAAACGGCACGTCCAGGCCCAGCCGGGACCCCAGCGCCTGCCGCCAGCCTGCGCCGGCCGTGAGCGAGACCCAGTCGCCACCCGCTCCCTGCAGACCCAGCCCCCCGTACAGGTTGGCGAACAGGCGGCCGGGCGCATCGGCGCGGTCGGCGGACAACCGGAGCCCGGCCACCAGGTAGGTGGCCGACTCGGCCAGGGGACCGGACCGGGAGAGGGCGCGGGAGAGCCCGCCATCCGCCTCCAGCCGGACGTCCTGCGCCCACGCCCGCGGTGATGCGCCGGCCAGGAGCAGGACGACGGTGAGGGTGACCCTGTCCCGCGGCCGCACCCCGGTGCCCGGCCGAGGCTCCTACGCGCCGGCCGGAGCCGCCACGGCCACCACCGCGTTCCTGTGGCCGAAGCCGTCGTCCACGTGACGCTCGGCCCCAGGATCCGTGACCCACCGCGTCCCGTTCACCACGAACATGTACTGGTGGACCCCGGGCCCCATGGGGACCAGTCCGGACCAGACGCCGTCACCGTCGGGATCCTGGAGCTGGATCGTCGGCTTCCAGTTCGTGAAGTCGCCGGCCACCGCCACCGAATGGGCGTTGGGAGCGTTCAGCCGCAGCTCCACGTACACGCGCGGCGGCGCCGCGGCCGGGGGCGGGCTCGCGGTCGTGACACTCGCCGGCTCGATCAGGCTGGAGCCGGCCCGGCTCCCGATCGGGAACGCACCGCTCCGCCACACGAACAGCACGAGGGCGAGCGCGGCGCCCGCGGCCAGGGCGAGGGCCGGTGGCACTGGAACGCGAATGGGACGGAAGGGCCAGGTCGCGGCATGCCAGACCCGCCGGGCCCCGTGCCGGACCGATCCGCCGTCGGCCGTCGGAGCCGGAGCCCCCGGCGTCTCCGGCTCCGCCCGCGGCTCCGGTGGTGGCGCGGGCTCCGCCAGGCCGAGCTCCGCCATCACCCGATCGCCCAATCCCGCCGGCGCGCGGACCGGCTCCCGGGCCCGAAACTCGGCGAACATCGCCTCCCAGGCCCGCGCCTCACGCAGCTCCTCCGGGCCGAGATCTTCGATCCCGATCTCGCCGTCCAGGTACCGCTCGATCCTCTCACTCACCTCGAATACTCGCTCAACAGGTCACGAAGCTGTTCCCTGGCGCGGTGGACGCGCATCTTCAGCGCGGACACCGACACCTCGAGCATCTCCGCCATCTCCTCGTACGACCGGTCCTCGACGTGCTTGAGCACGAAGGCCTCGCGCTGGTCCTCGCTCAGCCGTGCGAGCGCCCGGTCGAGCACCAGCCCGAGCTCGGACCGATCCAGCTCGTCCTCCGGGTCCCCGCGCGGGGCGACCAGGGCGGGCGCATCCTCCAGCCCCACCTCGTCCCGGCGCCGGTCCTTCAGGTAGTCCTTGCACAGGTTGGACGTGATCCGGAACAGCCACCCGCCCACGCGGTCCGGGTGCCGGCAGTCCTTCAGCCGCCGGTATCCCTTCACGAGGGCCCGCTGGACGATGTCCGCGGCATCGTCGGGCTGCCGGGTCATGCGCATCGCATGGCGGTACAGCACCTCCTGGTAACGCTCGACCAGGAAGCGGTACGAGTCCGGGCGTCCGTCCAGGACCTCCCGGACCACCTGTCCGTCCGTGGGTTCTCGCGCCACCGCCCTCCGCCCGTGCCTGGCTCGCCCCGAAGTCGCTCAGCGCCCGGCGGCACACCTCGCCGCCGGCCCGTGGGCCAACTTGGCCACGGTAGGGCTCGCAGACAACGAGCGGGACGGCAGGGCCGGACACGAGCGGCGGCCCCGCCTCAGCCGCCGGACGCCGAACAGGTGGCGCCGGTCACGGTGAAATCGGCCGACGCCGTGGCTCCCGAGGCCACGTCCACGCTGGCCCGGTCGATCGCGGCCGTGAACCGCAGCGTGTCGCCGTTGTCGTAGCCGATCTTCTCCAGGTAACCCATCTGCCAGGTGGTCGGTGCCAGGTAGTCGATCCAGTAGCTCCCGTCGGCGGCCACGCTCCCCTGCTCCGTGGACGGCGAGCCGTCCACCGTCGCGGTGGCCGTGGGCACGAAGTCCTGGATCGACCGGGCGACGCCCCCGCACATGGGCGGCGTGACCCCGTCGGCCAGGCTCACCGTGCCCCGGATGCTCCCGGTGGTCTCCACCATCGAGGTACGAATCAACGGATGCATGACCCACGCCCCCGATCCGCCGGCCTGCTGTCCGAAGCTCCGGGTGACGTCGAAGTCGAGCACCAGCACCCGGGCTCCTGTCTCGAGCTTCAGCGACCCGCCCGGAAGGTTCACCTTCAGACCCGACTGGGCGCAGCTGGGACAGCGGAGCTCGCCCGTGACGGCGCTCGCATCGGCATCGGGCGGAACCGCACCATTGACGGCGTAGATGCCCGTCGAGGTCTCGACCACCGCGCCGCCGACCACGAGGCGTAGCTGGGAGTAGGTCCCGGCCGGAACCGTCGCATCGGAGACGAGCTGCCGCGTGCTGTCGGCGAGCTCCGTGAGATCGATGAGGCCGGTCGGCTGGTCCAGGAGGACGACCTGCCCGCTCGCCGCGTTCCCGGAGGTCCGGCCCTGGAGGTAGACCTCCTGGATGTCGACCCAGGCGTGGGTCACCGGTCCGGGTGCGTCCCGGAGCAGCAGCGAGAGACTCGGTGCCCCCGGTCCGGTGGTGTTCCGGCACCCGGCCAGGGCGACAGCTCCGGCGGCGACACCGAGCGTCAGGACCGTCCGAAGCGGCCCGGTCGGAATCGATGGACTGTACTTCTTTGTACTGCTTTCACTTGGACAAGAGATCGAGGACACACGCCGCTCCTGCGCTCGGGGAGCTCCGCCGGTCGAAATCCCGCGGCGCCCGCCGATCGAGCCGCCCGCGGCACCCGTGAGACGACGCTTGCGCGGATTCGGTCACAGCTCTCCGGGTCCCCGCCCGGGGGAGCGCGGCCGGGCGCTCCCTCCGCCGGATCGGCGGAGGAGGTGGACCACCGAGGGACGAATGGAGAGCAGCCAGCGCTCCCGGCGACCTCCGCCGAGCGCCTCGTAGGAGCGCACGGGCACCTCGACCTCCACCTGGAGCTCGGATCCGGGCCGCGGCTCCGATCCGGCCTCCGGCAGCAGGGCGACGGTGAGCGTGGAGGTCGCGCCGCGGAGGCGCTCGAGCACCAGGCGCCCGGCCAGCAACGGGGCTCCGTCGTCCCTGCCCGCCGCCCCGGGCCGCGGCTCGCCCGGCCCCTCCTCACCCGGCGCGACGAGGTCGATGGCCTCGGGACGGACGCAGGCGATCACGGCCGCGCCCTCTCCGAGGTCCGGGACCCCGACCGCCCGCAGCACCGGCCCGCCCTCCAGCCGGACATCGACGGCGCCATCCTCCACCCGCTGGACGCGGCCCGGGAGCAGGTTGCGCGTGCCGACGAAGCGGGCCACGTCGAGGCGCGCGGGCCGGCGGATCACCTCCAGCGGTCGCCCCACCTGCGCAATGCGGCCGTCGGCGATCACGGCCATCCGATCTCCCAGAGAGCAGGCGTCGCGCAGGTCGTGCGTGATGTAGAGCACGCCCAGCCCGCGGGCGCGCTGGATCGCCCGCACGTCCAGGAGGAGCTGCTCCTTCATGTTGCTGTCCAGCCCCGAGAACGGCTCGTCCAGGAGGAGGATCGAGGGACGCCGCAGGAGAGCACGAGCCAGCGCCACCCGCTGCTGCTGCCCCCCCGAGAGCTCGCCCGGGAGGCGGGTCTCCAGCCCCTCCAGGCGCGTCATGCGAAGGAGGTCGGAGGCTTCGTCCCGGGCCGTCGCGGGGGGCGCGGCGCCGGCGCCGAACAGCACGTTCTCCCACACCGTGAGATGCGGGAAGAGTGCCGGGTGCTGGAAGACCATGCCGACGGCCCGGCCCTCGGCGGCCACCCACACCGGCCCGTGGGGCTCGCCCGCGTCCGCGAACGCCGTCCGGCCGCCGATGCGGATGTTGCCCGCCTCCGGCCGCTCGAGGCCGGCCGCCACTCGGAGGAGCGTGGTCTTGCCCGCCCCGGAGGGACCGAAGAGCGTGACGATCTCGCGCCCCACATCCAGCGCGGCGTGGAGCGTGAAGCCGCCCAGCCGGTGCTCGATGTCCATCGACAGCACCGGCCCCTGGCGGGCATCCGCCGGCGCCGCGGCGGCACGCGCCCCCCCGGCCGGCCGGCCCGCCGTGGGGACCGATCGCGGGCGCCGGGCCGGGCCCCGGAGCGCCCGGTCGGCCGGTCGGCGCCCCGCTCCGGTGGGCCGCGCCGCCAGGACCTGAGCGCCGGCCAGCACGACGGCCGCCAGCACCAGGGCGACCAGCGCCACCGGAAGCGCGGCGCCGAGCCCTGTGCCGGTGAGCTGCACCCACAGGTAGACCGGCAGCGAGTGCGGATGGTACGCCAGCACCATGGTCGCCCCGAACTCCCCCGCCGCCCGCGTCCACGCCAGGGCCAGGCCGGCAGCCAGGCCGTGCCGAGCCAGCGGCAGGGACACGCGCCGGAACACGCGACCGCGCGACTGGCCGAGCGTGGCCGCGGCCGCCTCGAGGGTGGGGTCCAGGGTCCGGAACGCCGCCTCGGCGGAGAGGATGACGAACGGCGCCACCACGAAGCACTGGGCCAGCACGATGCCGCCGAAGGCGTTCACGAAGCTCCAGCCCGCGGCCTCGAACAGGCCTCCGATGAGCCCGGAGGGCCCGAACACGTTGAGGAGGAGGACGCCGGCGGCGATGGGGGGCAGGACGAGCGGCACCAGCGCCAGCACCCGGACGAGCCGGGCCGGCCGCAAGGCGTCCCGGGCCAGCAGGTAGCCCAGCGGAATCCCGCCCGCCGCGGTGAGCGCGGTGGACAGCGTGGCGCTCCCCAGCGAGACGAGGATGGCACGCCCGAGGCCCCCGCCCGAGAGCTCGGCTCCCAGTCGGGACGGCGACACGTAGGGGAGAAAGAGGAGGAGCGGCAGGAGAAAGTAGAGGAGGACGATCCCCGCCAGGACGTAGAAGATGCGCGGGAGTCCGTGCCCCCCTCCGCCGACCGGACCGCGTTCATCCACGATCGCCTCCCCCGCGCGCAGCTTCGAGCCCCGGGCGCCCGCGCCGGGGGCGCCGCCCGCCACGATGCGGCGCCCCCGGCCGGCGGGCCAGCCGGGGGCGGACGGAGGTACCGTCGCGACGGGTACGGCCCGGCTCTACCTTCCCGCCATGACGACCATCCACGACCTACCGACCCCGGCGCTCCTGCTCGACCTCGAGGCCCTGGAGCGCAACCTCAACCGCATGGCGGGCCGCGCCGAGCAGCTCGGCGTCCGGCTCCGGCCCCACATCAAGACGCACAAGTGCATCGAGGTCGGGCGGCTGCAGCGCGAGCGCGGAGCCCGCGGCATCACGGTCTCCACGCTGGAGGAGGCCCGGGCCTTCGCAGCGGCGGGCTTCGACGACCTGACGTGGGCCTTCCCGGTCATCCCGGGCCGGATCGATGAGGCCGCCGCGATCGACGATCGGGCGGGTACCCTGCGCCTCGTGGTGGACGGCGCGGAGGCGATCCGGCTCCTGGAGCGGAGCGGGCACCCCTTCCACGTGTGGCTCGAGGTCGACTGCCGCTACGGCCGCTCGGGCGTCGACCCGGATGACGCGGAGTTCGTGACGCTGGCGCGCGCGCTCGCCGACTCGGACGCCCTCGCCTTCGACGGGCTGCTGACGCACTCGGGGCAGGCGTACCACGCCCACGGTCGCGAAGCCCTGGCGGCGGCGGCCGAGGAGGAGCGGAGCGTCATGGTCGAGGCCGCCGGGCGCCTGCGCTCCGCCGGGGTCGAGGTGCCAGCGCTCAGCGTCGGCTCCACGCCGGCCATGTCGGCGGTCCGGACGCTGGAGGGCATCGACGAGGCGCGGCCCGGCAACTATGCCTTCTTCGACTACACGCAGGTGGCGCTGGGCTCGTGCGCCGTCGAGGACTGCGCCCTCACCGTCCTCTCCACCGTCATCTCGGCCCGTCCCGGGTCGGACCACTGCGTGGTCGACGCGGGTGCCCTCGCGCTCTCGGTGGATCCCGGACCCGGCGGCCGCGAGGGCGCCGGCCCGCGCTCGATGGGGGAGATCCTGGCCGACGATGCGCCCGGCACGCTGCGTCCGGACGTCCGCCTGCGGACGCTGAGCCAGGAGCACGGGATCGTCGACGGCTGGCTGGCGCACGGCACGCGTGTCCGCATCGTGCCCAACCACTCCTGCCTCACCGCCGCGTGCTTCGATGCCTACCACGTGGTGGCCGGCGAGGAGGTGGTGGACCGCTGGACCATCCACCGGGAGCGGAGCTAGGGCACGTCCGAGCCGCGGCCGGAGGATCCCGAGCGTCGCCGCGCGACCGGTCTCCTACACCTCCAGCGCCTCCAGCCGCCGACGCGCCAGGCGGTAAGCCCAGCCGCCGCTCGCCGCGCACACGGCGAGGGTGAAGCCGGTGGCCAGCGCCAGCTCCCCCTCGGAGGGAGGCCGGGCCACGCGCCACGGGAGCCCGCTCCGGATCCAGCCGTGGAGCGCCCACAGCTGGAACGCCACCACGACGGCCAGGGTGAGCAGCGCACCCAGCATGAACAGGAGTCCACCCAGCGAGGTCGGGATCTGCGCCGCGTTCTCGCTCTCGAACTTCGGGTAGGCGATTCCCCACGCCAGCGCCTGGGCCGTGAAGGCGCCCGTGAGTCCGGTGATGGTGGCCAGCGACAGCGCCGTGACCTGCCGCCCCACGCCGAGGCCGGTCGTGGTGAGGAGGTCGAGCGCCACGGCCAGAACGAGGAGCGGCACGAGCCCCGACCAGAACTTGGCCCACAGGAGCGAGCCGGCCGGGAGAGGAGAGGAGCGGAGCAGCCACAGCGTGCGCCCCTCGAGGCTGAGGGACGGAAAGACGAAGCGCGCCGCCACGGCGGCGAGCACGAACCCGGTGAGCCCCACGTTGAGGAAGGTCACCACGGACGCCAGGTACCGCCCCACCGACGTGCTGGAGCGCACCGGAAGGACGCGCATGTTGTAGACGTAGACCACCACCAGGACGCCGAGGATGATGAGCTGCGACCACTGGGTGGCATCCCGGAAGAAGACCCGCGCGTCCTTCAGGACCAGCTCCCGGCGCTCGGGCCCGAGGGGCTCCAGGAACCGGGCCAGGCCGCGCCACACGGGGCCCCAGCGCACCCGCCGCGTGGCCCCCTCCTGGGCCCGCGTGTAGCAGGTGCCGAAGTGGCGCGCGTGCAGCGCCGCGCCCACGGCGGTGAGCCCTCCCGCCGTGCTCCACAGGAGGAGGGGGAGGAAGGGATCCGCGCGGCCGCGCAGGAAGCCCATGAGCGCGTCGGCCGTCCACTGTGAGGGGAGCCACGGGGAGGACGGACCTCGCAGGACGGCCAGGAAGTCCATCAGGTTCCGGAACCCCTCCGGGTTCACCAGGCGCTCGGGCCGGAGCACCCGCAGGCCGAGGACGAGCAGCGCCACGCCAGCCGCGGCGATCACGCCCAGGAGGTCGCGCGTGCGGCGGGCCGGGAAGATACGCACGAGGAGCAGCGTGACCGCGCTCCCGGCCGCCGCCGGGATGACCAGGAAGGGAACGACGACGAGAGCCGCGTAGGCGACGAAGCCCGGTCCGGCGCCGTACACGCGGCCGTAAGCCGCCAGGACGGGCAGGAGCACCAGGACCACCATCCAGGAGGAGCTCACCCCCGTCTCCACCAGCCGCGCCCCGTACACCGCCAGCCAATCCACCGGCGCCGCCAGGATCGTCGGGAGGTCTCGGGCCAGGAAGAAGCTCGACAGCGCGGCGATCAGGTTGGAGAGGAGGAGGATGGAGAGGAGGAGCACGAGCCCCAGTCCGAGCAGCTTGGCGGCCAGGAGCGGCCCCACCTCGGCCGTGGCCTGCAGGGAGCGCAGAAAGCGGACGAGGAGAAGGTAGATCCCGGGCAACGTGACCCCTCCCACCGCCGCGACGAGGGCGATGCGGCCCGCCCGACCCGCCCCATGCGCGCCGCGAGCGAGCCCCGACAGCGCCTTCACCCGGACCAGCCACGCGAGCTCCCGCCACGTCCTCACGGGCCCGCCTCGCCGGTCAGGGCCCGGGCGATCCGCCGCTCCTCGATCCCTCCCACCAGCCGCAGAAAGACCTCTTCGAGGTCGCCGCTCTCGGTGGCCGCGGCGCGCCGCAGCTCCGCCATCGTGCCCCGGGCCAGGATGGAGCCGCCGCGAATCACGGCCAGCCGGTCGCACAGCACCTCGGCGAACTCCAACGTGTGGGTCGAGACGAGCACGGCGCCCCCCTGGTCGGCGAACTGGCGCAGCAGGCGCTTCAGGAGCCTGGCGGACGCCGGGTCGAGGCCCACCATCGGCTCATCGATGACCAGGGTGGAGGGACCGTGCACGAGGGCCGAGGAGAGGATGAGCTTCTGGCGCATCCCGTGGCTGTAGGACTCCACCAGCTCGTCCCGCCATGGTCCCAGGTCCCAGAGCTCCAGGAGCTCGTCGATGCGGCGGTCCACCTCGGGGCCGACTTTGCCGCGGACGCCGGCCGAGAAGCGCAGGAGCTCCTCGCCGGTGAGCTTGTCGTACACGAAGGGCCGGTCCGGAACGAAGCCCAGGCGACGCTTGGCCTCGAGGGGGCTCCGGTCCACGTCGTGACCATCCACCTCGACGCGACCGGCGTCGGCTCGCAGGATCCCGACGATGACCCGAAGCGTAGTGGTCTTGCCCGCCCCGTTCGGGCCCAGGAGCCCCACGACCTCCCCGGAGCTGACGTCCAGGTCGAGGCCGTTCACGGCCACGAAGTCGCCGTAGCTCTTCACGAGACCCTCGACCCGGATCACGGACGACCCCCGGGCGAGCCGGACGCCAGGAAGGGGTAGTAGGCGAGCTCGAACGCCGTGCGCTCCAGCTCCACCCCGCCCAGCGCGGCGCGCAGGATCCTCCCATCCTCGTCCACCCACGACGTCACCGTCACGCCTCCCGTCTCCCGCGCCACCTTCCAGGCCCTCACCGTGTCCAGCCGCGCCGCGCGCCACAAGCCGGTGACCGAATCCTGGTCGGCGCTGTCCGGATACGTCCGCGTGGCACGCTCCACGATGCGAAGCGTCTGCGTGCGAGGCGCCATCTGGAGTGGATCGAACACCCGCACGCGCAGGCTGTCACGCTCGCTCACCCGCTCCTCGGCGGCCACCCGGAGCGGGACCGCGTTCTCGAAGACGATGGGGCCATGCGTGCGTACCGTGTCCACCGGGCCGTGCGGTCGACCCGCCGAGTCGGCGGCCTGCAGGAGCAGGAGCGAGTCCCCCACCATCCGGCCCGTGGCCGACAGTCCTCCCAGGAACCCGCTGGACGTGGCCCGGAAGGACCGGAGTGCGAGCGTCGGCCCCGTGGTGGCCTCGGAGCGGATCTCCACCGTGCTTCCCGGCGCCCCCCGACTCGTGTCGCGGGGCGCCACCGTCCCGCTCCCGCCGCCTTCCGGCCCCGCCGCGCCGACGTCCCCGAGCCCGGCTCCTAGCTCGGCGAGCTCGATCACGACCCGGTCGGTGAGCCGAAAGCCAGCCCCGGCCGGGAGGGTGTCCACGGAGCTCTCGGCCCAGCCCACCTGGCGGCCGGCGCGGGTGACCCGGTAGTAGGCCACCCCGGGAGGGATGAAGCGCGCCGCGGAGGCCACCTTCTCGGCCTCCGGGCGCAGGTACAGTCGCCGCGCCTGCCATCCCAGCACGCCGACCCACAGGGCGACGAGGAAGAGCGCGGCCAGCTTCCGGAGCTTCACCGGTTCCGGCCCTCCCGGCCGGCGGCCGGCCCGGCGGCCTCCACGAACAACCAGCGCACCTCCGGAAGGGCCTCACGGATCCTCCCGGCGAGCTGGTCCGTGGCGCGCTCCACGCGCTCGGCCGAGCAGTGGTCCTGGAAGTCCACCGACAGGTTGACGAGGATCTCCTCGGGAGCCAGGTGCATGGTGAGGATCCGGCCGGTGCTCGCCACCTCCGGCTGGTCTTCCGCCAGGCGCCGGATGGTGGCCGTGACCCGGTCGCTGGCCGCCTCCCCGATGAGCAGCCCCTGCGTCTCGTGGGCCAGCCACGCGGCCACGCCCGCGAGCAGGCAGCCGATGGCCACGGACGCGATCGCGTCCCAGACCGGCGCGCCCGTCAGGTCGAAGAGCAAGTTGCCGGCGAAGGCGAGCGCCAGGCCCAGCAGCGCCGCCCCGTCCTCGAGGACCACCGTGTACGTCGTCGGGTCCTTGCTCTCGCGGACCTCCACGAAGAAGCCGCGTCCCTCGCTCCGCTCCCGGAACTCCCGGCCCGCCACGACCAGCGAGCCGGCCTCGAACAGGAAGGCGGCGCCGAGGACCACGTAGTTCACCCCCACGTTCTCGATCGGCTGCGGCCGGATCAGGTGGACGATCCCCTCGTACAGCGACACCCCCGCGCCCGCGGCGAACACGAGCAGGGCCACCACGAAGCTCCAGAAGTAGACTTCGCGGCCGTGACCGAAGGGATGCTCCGGGTCCGGTGGGCGTGCGGCCCGGGACAGGCCCAGGAGGAGAAGGCCCTGGTTGCCGGTGTCCACGATCGAGTGGATGCCCTCGGCGAACAGCGCCGAGCTGCCGGTCACGGCGGCCGCCCCGAACTTGGTCACCGCGATGAGGAGGTTGGCGGCCAGCGCCGCCCACACGCCCCGCCGACCGCGCGAGGCGCTCACCTGCCGGGCCGCGACGCCCGTCGGTAGTCCCCGCGCGTGTCCACGTCCACCGGCGCCTCCCGCTCCAGCCTCACCTCCGCCACCTCCCCGGGACGCGCCGCCAGCAGCGGCGCGGCACCGGCCTCCCCCGCGAGCCGCGCCAGCCGGCCGAACCAGCTCCGGCCGAACACGACCGGGTGGCCCGGCCGGTCCAGGTAGCGAGCCCGGACCACCGGCGTAGCGCCGGAGTGCCACGCGTCCACCACGCTCCGAATGTCCGCGGGATCGATCCCTGGCTCATCGGCCAGGAGAACGGCAGCGGCCTCGACGCTGTCGTCCGCCGCGAGCGCCCCGATCCCGGCCGCGACCGACGTGCCCTGGCCGGGAGGATGCCGGTCGGGCGCCTCCTCGCCGCCGGCCGGATCCGGGACGCGGACGAAGCGGAGGCGTCCGGTCCGCGCCTCGCCGGAGCACGCTCCCCCGCTTCCGAGCCCCTCCAGCGCCGCCCTCACCTCCGCCGCGCGGCGACCCACCACCACGACGACCGGATCGAGACCGGCCTCGAGAGCGGCCCGGACGGTGGCCGCCACCACCGGCTCTCCACCGATGAGGACGAGAAGCTTGGAGCCGCCCTCGAAGCGGGTCGACGCCCCGGCGGCCAGCACCAGGCCGGCGACCCCGGAGCTCATGCTCCGCCCGACGTCCTCACGCGCGGCCGCGCCGCACGGCGATGAGCTCGGCCAGGATCGAGACCGCGATCTCACGGGGCCCGAGCGCGCCGATGTCGAGGCCCACGGGACCCCGGATGCGCGCAATGGACGCCTCGTCCACACCGGCCTCCTCCAGCGCCTCCCGCCGTAGCCGCTGGGTGCGGCCGCCGCCGATCTGTCCCACGTAGCGGCACCCCGCACGAAGCGCCGTCTCCAGGGCCGGCACGTCCAGCTTGCGGTCGTGGGCCAGGACCACCACGTCCAGCCACCGATCCAGCCCCGCCTCGGCGAGTCCCTGTTCGGGCCAGGCACGCACCACCCGCGCGGCCTCCGGGAACTTGGCTTCGTCCGCGAACGCCTCGCGCGGGTCCACCACCGTCACCTCGTCGCCGATCCAGGCGGCCAGGTGGCAGAGGGCCTGCGCGACCGGGCTCGCGCCCACGATGGCCAGGCGCGGCGGGGGCAGGAACGCCTCGGCGAACACGGAGGCGGGCGGATTCTCGAGCTCCAGGACGGCCGTGCCGCCCGTGGCGAGGACCGGTCGGCCCGCCTCCAGCGCCACCTGGTCGAGCGCCGCCTCCCCCAGCCCCCCGACGCGCCTCCCGTCCGCCGTCTCCAGCAACACGCGGCCGCGGATCTCCTCCGAGAGCCCTGTCAGTAGCAGGGCGGCGCCCCGGCGCTCCAGCACGCCACCCAGCTCCTCCCACACCGGGCTCTCCGGGTCGTGCGGCGCCACCAGCACGTCGATCTCGCCGCCGCACGCCAGTCCGACGTCGGCCGCCATCTCGTCGGTGATCCCGTAGTGGACGAGGCGGGGCTCCCCGCCGGCCAGCAGCTGGCCGATGTGCTCGTGCAGGTCGCCCTCCACGCACCCGCTCGAAACGGAGCCGGCCAGTCGCCCGTCCTCGCTCACAGCGAAGCGCGCACCGGGGAGACGCGGTGCCGATCGGCGGACGCGCACCAGCGTCGCGACCCCCGCACGCCGGCCCTCCTCCGACCAGTCCCGGAGCGGCGCCAGGATCTCCTCGATGCTCATCGTGCCTCCGTATGCGGCTCACGAGACAGCCCGCGCGTCGTTCCGCGCCTTGTGCGGGAGCGCGCATTTTGCTACCCACTGAAGCAGGCCCCGACATCGTACGTCGCGACTCGGGCCGAGCCAAGCCGCCCGGATCGCCGTTCCATGCACCCGGAGGACCCCATGACGACCTCCGTCTCCATCACCGTGAACGGCCGGACTCGGCACTCCGAGATCGATCCCCGCCTTCTGCTCGTGCACTACCTGCGGGATAGGCTCGGACTCACCGGCACGCACGTGGGCTGCGAGACCAGCCTGTGCGGGGCGTGCACGGTCCTGCTGGACGGGAAAGCCGTGAAATCCTGCGCGCTGCTGGCCGTGCAGGCGGACGGAGCCGAGATCACGACGATCGAGGGGCTGGCCGACGGCGCTTCCTACCACCCGCTGCAGGAGGCGTTCTGGGAGGAGCATGGGCTCCAATGCGGCTTCTGCACGCCGGGCATGATCCTGGCCGCCCGGCAGCTCCTCGAGGACCACCCGGACCCGACCGAGGCGGAGATCCGCGAGGGACTCGACGGCAACCTCTGCCGCTGCACGGGCTACCACAACATCGTCCGCGCCGTGCGGCGCGCCGCCGACGCGATGAGCCGGGCCTAGAGACCCGGGGAGGCCACCATGGCGACCACGACGGTTCCGAAGCAGATCGGCGCCCGCGTCCGCCGCAAGGAGGACCCGCGGCTCATCACCGGCGCCTCCACCTACACGGACGACCTGAACCTGCCGAACGCGGGCTATTGCGCCATCCTGCGCAGCCCGCACGCCAGGGCCCGGATCCTCTCCATCGACGCGTCGGCCGCCCGGGCCATGGAGGGCGTCCTCCGCGTCGTCACCGGCCGGGACGTGGAGAGCTCCATCGGAGGCCTCCCGGTGGCCCATAAGATCGAGGGACTCCTCGAGCCGCCTCACCGCGTGCTGGCCATCGGGGAAGTCCGCTTCGTGGGCGACGGCGTGGCGGCGGTGGTGGCCGAGGACCCGTTCACGGCCCGCGACGCCCTCGAGCTCATCGAGGTCGAGTACGAGGAGCTCGAGCCGGTGGTGGACGTCGAAGAGGCGGCCGCCGGCGGCCCCTTCGTGCACGAGGAGCTCGGAACGAACGTCGCCTTCACCTTCCCGTACGAGTTCGGCGACATCGACGCGGCCTTCGCCGACGCACCGATCGTGATTCGCCAGCGCATCGTCAACCAGCGACAGATCCCGTTCGCGGTCGAGCCGCGAGCCGTGGCGGCTCGCTTCGACCGCGGACACGGCAAGCTCGAGATCTGGTCGACGACCCAGATCCCTCACCTGCTCCGGACCCAGCTCGCCGTCCTGCTCGGGATCCCCGAGCACAGCGTGCGCGTGATCGCCCCCGAGGTCGGCGGCGGCTTCGGCAGCAAGCTCAACGTGTATGCGGAGGAGGCCCTGGTCGGGCACCTGGCGCGCGAGCTCGGCCGGCCCGTCAAGTGGACCGGGACCCGCACCGAGGAGTTCCAGGCCACGATCCACGGTCGCGACCAGCTGGCCGACCTGGAGGTGGCCGCGAACGAGGACGGGACGCTGCGCGGCATGCGGGTCGAGCTGCTCCAGGACCTGGGTGCCTACCACCAGCTCCTGACGCCCGTGATTCCCACCCTCACCCTGCTCATGCTGCCCGGGGCGTACGCGCTCCCGGCCCTCCAGGTCGGGCTGCGCGGGGTGTTCACCAACAAGATGTCCACCGACGCCTACCGCGGCGCCGGCCGCCCCGAGGCGAACTTCATCATCGAGCGCGTTATCGACATGGTGGCGGACGAGACCGGAGTGGACCCGGTCCAGGTGCGGCGCCGGAACTTCCTCACCGAGTTCCCGGCCGAGACCGCGACCGGCCTTGCCTACGACAGCGGGAACTACGACGCGGCCCTCGATCTTCTGCTCGAGACGGCGGACTACGAGGCGCTACTGGCCGAGCAGGCCGAGCGCCGAAAGCGCGGAGAGGTCATGGGGATCGGGATCGCCGCCTACGTGGAGATCTGCGGGCTCGGCCCCTCGGCCGCGCTCCCGGCCGGCGGCTGGGAGGCCTGCACGCTGGAGGTGCGGCGCACCGGGCAGGTGGTGGTGAAGACCGGTGTGAGCCCGCACGGCCAGGGCGAGGAGACCACCTTTTCGCAGATCGTGGCCGACGCGCTCGGCGTGCCGCTCGAAGCCGTCGAGATCGCCCACGGCGACACCGACTACGTGCCCGAGGGGATCGGTACCTTCGGCTCCCGCGCGCAGGCGGTCGGCGGGGCGGCGCTCTCCCTGGCGCTCGAGGACGTGCGGGAGAAGGCCCGGAAGATCGCGGCGCACAAGCTCGAGGCCGACGCCGAGGACGTGGTGTTCGAGGAGGGCCACCTCCACATCGTGGGCGCGCCCGAGCGGTCGGTGAGCTTCCAGGACGTGGTCACGGCCGCCTACCTGGCCGACGACCTTCCCGAGGGCGTGGAGCCCGGTCTCGCCTCCACCCGTTTCTTCGAACCCTCCAACTTCACCTTCCCGTTCGGCTCCCACCTGTGCGTCATCGACATCGACGGTGACACGGGTGAACCCACCATCCGTCGCTACGTGGCCGTGGATGACTGCGGCAACGTGATCAACCTGATGATCGTGGACGGCCAGATCCACGGCGGCGTGGGGCAGGCGGTGGCGCAGTCCCTGTACGAACGCGCGGTGTACGACGAGGAGGGGCAGCTCGTCACCGGGAGCCTCATGGACTACGCCGTTCCCCGGGCGTCGTACATGCCCTCCTACGAGCTGGCGCGGACGACGACCCCGACCCCCGTGAACCCCCTGGGGGCCAAGGGGGTGGGCGAGGCGGGGACCATCGCCGGAAATCCGTGCATCATGAACGCGGTCGTGGACGCCCTCTCTCCGCTGGGGGTAAGGCACGTGGACATGCCGGCCACGCCCGAGAAGCTGTGGCGCGCTCTGGCCGGCCGGGACGGCGGCGCGAGCCCATCCGGCCGCTGAGAGGGAGGAGGAGCCATGCGACCCAGCGCGTTCGACTACGTCGCCCCGGCCTCGCTGGACGAGGCCCTCGAGGCGCTCTCCGGGGATCCCGAGGCCCGTGTGCTCGCGGGGGGGCAAAGCCTCATCCCGCTCCTCAAGCTGCGCCTCGCCCGCCCGAGTCGCCTGGTGGACCTGCGCCGGCTGGAGGAGCTCCGCTACGTCCGCGCCGAGGACGGGGGCCTCGCCATCGGCGGGCTCACGCCGCACGCCGTCCTGGCCACCTCCAGGCTCCTGACCGGCGCCGCGCGGGCGCTGGCCCAGGCCGCCGCGGCGATCGGCGACATGCAGGTGCGAAACCGGGGCACCCTGGGCGGGAGCCTGGCCCACGCCGATCCGTCGGCCGACCTGCCGGCGGCGGTCCTGGCGCTCGAGGCCACGCTGGAGGCTCGCGGCCCGGACGGCGGGCGGGAGATCCCCGCGGCGGACTTCTTCGTGGCCCCGTTCGCCACCGCCCTCGAGCCGGGCGAGATCCTGACCTCGGTCCGGTTCGAGGTGCAGCCGGAGTCCCTCGGAGGATACGCCAAGCTCCGCCAGAAGGCATCGGGATTCGCCCTCGTGGGCGTGGCCGCCGTCCTCGAGATGGACGGACACGCATGCCGCGGCGCGCGCCTGGCCGTCACGGGCGCCGGCACCCTTCCGCGGCGCCTCTCCTCGGCCGAGGAGGCGCTGGCCGGCGTCGATCCCCGGGACGAGGCGGCGGTGCGCGAGGCGTGTCGCGGGGCCGGGGAAGCGCTCCCGGACGTCCAGGCCGACCTGCACGGATCGGGCGAGTATCGCCGCGCCATGACGGACGTGGTGGCCGCCCGGGCCGTCCTGCGCGCGGCGGCGGGCTGAAGCCGGCCGCCCCGCCGCCGGCCGCCCACCACTCCGGCGACCGGACCTGAGCCCCCCGGCCGACCGGGGCGCCTCCTCGGCCCCCTCCCGTCTCGGGCGCGCCCGTCGCGCGCTCCTCGCATCGGGCTCCCGGCTCGCCTACGTCGGCGTTCTGGTCCTGGCGACGCTGTCGCCTTTCGAGCTCCGGGCGCCGACCGACAGCCTCGGAACCCTCCTGTCGAAGGCGCTCCACCCGCACCTCGCCCCCGCCGACGTGGTCGACGCGGTGCGCAACGTGGTGCTGTTCGCGGGCTGGGGCCTCCTGTGGGTCCTCTCGGCGGGGCATCGGCCGGGTCGGCGGCGTCCGGACCGATGGAGGACTCTGGCCGGGGCGGTCCTCACCGGCGCCGCGATCAGCGTGGTCCTCGAGCTCACCCAGCTGTTCGTTCCCACGCGAACGACCAGCGTGCTCGACGTCCTCACCAACACCGCGGGCTCGTTGCTCGGGGCGCTCGCGGCCGTGGGCCTCGTGACTCTCGCGAGGCGGCAACGGACGCGCCGCTCGTTCCTCGGGATCCCCGCCTCCCACCTCGCGCTGGGCTACGGCATCGCGGTCCTGTTCGAGGCCTCGTTCCCGCTCATGCGGAGCGGCAAGCCGGGAGCCTACGGCGGGCCGGCCGCCCGCCTGGCCTGGAGCCTCCGTCACCTGTGGCTGGGGACGATCGGGCAGCTTCCGCTGTTCGACGTGCTCCTCTTCCTGCCCGCCGGCTTCCTGGCCGTGCTGGCTCTGGTGGAGGCGGGCGAAGGTTACGGTCCCGCGGCCCGGTGGACGGCCCTCGGGGGCCTGGCGGTGGCCGTCGTCGGCGAGGCCGCCCACCTCATCCTGGCGCAGCCCTTCGTGCTCGGCGCGATCGTGGTCCACGCCGCCGCCGTCGCCGCGGGCGCCTGGATCGCTGGCCACACCGTCCCGGCCATGACGCGGCGCTGGAGGGGGCGCCGGCGGCCGATCCTGTTCCTGGTGGCCTACATGTGCGTTCTGGCGCTGTGGTCCTGGCGGCCGTTCGATCTCCAGCTCCCGGCCTCGTCCGTGCCCGGCGGCCTCTCGTGGCGCCGTCTCCTGCCCATGGCCAGCCTGGGGATGCGGGCCGACCTGTACAGCGTGAGCGACGTGACCGTGTCATTCTTCCTGTTCGTTCCCGTGGGCTGCGTCCTCGCCGCCTGGCCGCCGCGCCGGCGCGGCCTGGCCTCGGGCGTGCTCTCGGCCTTCGGTCTCGCGCTACTCCTCGAGGCCGGCCAGCTGTTCGTGGCCTCCAGGTTCGTGGACGTGACCGACGCCCTGGTCACCTTCGCCGGCGCCGCGGTGGCGTGGGCGGTGATCCGCGAGGCGGGCTACCCGGTGCGAGGGACGCTGCTGGACGAGGAGAGCGGGCCGGGCTGAGCCCTAGAGCCGGATCATCCGGGCCAGGTCCCGGAGGGCCTCGAGGCTGTGACCGGGCGCGAAGGCGTCCACGAACGGGAGGGCCGCCTTCATGCCCCGCGCCTCCGGTTGGTATGCCGGACTCTCGAGGAGCGGGTTGAGCCAGATCACCTTCCGGGCGCGCCGCTGGATCCCCCGCATGGCCCGCTCGAGGGGGGCCGTGTCGCCGCGGTCGAGACCGTCGGAGAGGATCACCACCACCGTCTTCGAGCCCAGCAGGCGCCGGCCGTGCCGCTCCAGGAAGGTCTCCAGGCACTCGCCGATTCGAGTGCCCGCCGGCCAGCCCTGCATCTGCGATCGCAGGGCTCCGAGCGCTTCGGATGGCCGCGCCCGTCGCCCGCGAGCCTGCAGTCGCAGGAGCCGCGTGCTGAAGGCGAACGCCTCGACGTCCTCGCTGCGACCGAGCGCCAGGAGGAAGCGCAGGAGGAAGCGGCTGTAACGCTCCATCGAGCCGCTCACGTCGCAGAGGAGGACGATCCGGGGGCGGTCCAGCCGCCGGGCCCGCCGCGCCAGCCGCACCATCTCGCCCTCGTGCGCCAGGGCCGACCGCAGGCTGCGGCGCAGGTCCACGGTTCCGCGGCGGCCCGCCGGGCGCAGGCGCCGGCTGCGGCGCGTGGCCAGCCGGAGCGCCAGCCGGTCCAGGATGCGCTCCAGCGACCGGACCTCGCGCGCATCGAGCTCGGCGAAGGAGCGGCGCGCCAGCCCCTCGGACGGACTGTAGACGCTCGGAAGCGGTGCCTGGCCGGCCGCCTCGTCCGGGGCCGACCCCCGCCCGGAGAGGCGCTCGAGGACGCTGGGCCCGGGCTCCCGTGGCGCCGGGGAGCCGGTCCCGCCGGGCGGCGTGCGCTCGCGCCGGGAGGCGCCGCGTCGCGAGCGCCCGCGCCGCGGCGGCTGCGCCGTGCCCCACGCGGCCCAGAAGCAGCGATCGAAAGCGTCGACCTGGGAGGGATCCGACACGAAGACGGAGCGGAGGCCGAAGTAGGCGTCGAGCGCATCGGAGAGATCGAGATGCTCGAGGGCATCACGCGCCCCGATCGACTCGTGGAGAGTGCACCCGAGCCCCGCCCCGCGGAGCGAGCGCGCCAGCCCGACGACCCAGCGGTCGGTGCGGATCCGGGCCGGGTCGGGTGCGGAGCCCGCCCCGCTCACCCCTCGGCGGCCGCGGAGCCGTTCGCCGGGGCTCCCGTCGCGGCCGCCACCAGCCGCTCGATCTCCTCCGGCTCCAGCGACTCCATGTCGTGCCGGTCCTTGAGCAGGCAGCCCAGGGTCGCCTTCACCACGGCGGGCTCGAGTCCGATGACGCCCAGGTCCTCCAGCGCACGGGCCCAGTCCAGCGTCTCCGCCACGCCGGGCCGCTTGTAGAGCCTGCCCTCCCGGAGCCGCTGGACGAAGCGCGCCACCTCCTCGTCGAGACCGGCCCTGAGCCCGGGCACCCGCGCGTGGAGGATGCGGAGCTCCTTCTCGAACGACGGATAGTCCACCCACAGGTACAGGCAGCGCCGGCGGAGCGCATCGCTGAGCTCACGGGTCCCGTTCGACGTCAGCACCACGTAGGGGTGGCTCCGGGCCCGGATCGTCCCCAGCTCGGGGATCGTCACCTGGAAGTCCGAGAGGAGCTCGAGGAGGAAGGCCTCGAACTCCTCGTCCGCTCGGTCGATCTCGTCGATGAGGAGCACGACCGGCTCCTCGCGGCTGATCGCCTGCAGGAGCGGCCGCTCGAGCAGGTACTCCCGATCGAAGATCGTCTCCTCGAGCTCGCGGGCCGAGGCGCCGTCCGCCTCCCCCATCCGGATGCGGAGGATCTGTCGCGGGTAGTTCCACTCGTACAGGGCGGTGGCCACATCCAGGCCCTCGTAGCACTGGAGCCTGATGAGCTCCATGCCGAAGGCGGCGGCCACGACCTTGGCGATCTCGGTCTTCCCGACGCCGGCCTCACCCTCGACGAGGAGGGGCTTTCGGAGCCGGCGCGCCAGGTGCACGGCCGTCGCGATGTCCCGGTCGGCGACGTAGCCCTCGTCCTCCATCGCCCGCACGATGTCCCGGATGGCCTGCTCCACGCGCCCCGCCTTCCCGGCGTCAGCCGCCGCTCGGGCCGGCGGCCGGGGCGGTCTCCTCGCCCGCGGCCGGGGCGTACGCCGACGGGTCGGCGCGGAAGCGCTCACGACACCCGTCGCAGCAGAAGAAGACCCGCCGCCCCCGGTGCTCGAGCGTGAAGCGTGCGCGCTCCGGGTCCACCTCCATGCCGCACACCGGGTCGATCGCGAGCGCCGGCTCGGCGAGTGCTCGCCGTGCGTCGGGAGCGGCGTCCGCGGCCTCCACGCCGCCTCGCACGAGCTCGCGCCGGCCCACGACCTGCGCCAGGATGCTGACCGCGATCTCGGCCGGGCTCTCGGCCCCGAGATCCAGGCCGGCGGGGCCCACGAGCCGCGCCAGCCGCTCCTCCGGCACGCCCCGCTCCTTCAGCCGCCGCCGGACCTCGGCCGTGCGACGCGGGCTCGCGACCAGCCCCACGTACTCCGCCCCTCGCCCGAGCGCCCGCTCGGCGGCCGCCTCGTCCCACACGCCCATGGTGGCCACGACCGCCATCCGGACCGGGTCCGCGGCCTCACCCGGCGCGCGCTCGTCGGGCTCCGGCACTCGCTCCACGCGCCATCCGAGCGCCGGCGCCATTCGGGCCAGTGCCTCGGTCACGGGGGAATCGCCGTACAGCGCGAGGAGGGGGGCGGGCAGGCAGGGCTCGAGGAAGATCTCCACGGTTCCCCCGCTGTGACAGGTCATGGGATGGGAGTGCAGCGCGGGCTCCGCGTCGACCGGTCCCGCCGCGGCGTCCGGACCTCCCGCGCCGTTCGGGCCCGCGGCCTCCTGTGGCGAGAGCACCACTCGGCGGGGCGTGCCGGCCCGGAGGGCCGCCAGCGCCTCCCGGCGGACGACCGGCTCCATGCAGCTGCCGCCGATCCAGCCCACCAGCGTGCCATCCCCCAGGACGAGGGCCTTCTGGGCCGGGCGGGCGGAGCTCGGGGCCCTGCGCCGCACGACGGTGGCCAGCACGAAGACGTCCCCGCGCGCGGCGCGGGCTCCCGCCTCGATCAGGATCTCGTGGGTCGACACGCCGTCCGTCCCTCCCTCGCCTCGAGTGCGCCCGGGTCTCCGTACCCCGGAGGGGCCGGGACGGACCCCGGGGTCAGCCCTCCACTCCGGCGTCCCTCAGGGCCTTCCACACCTTGTCGGACGTGATCGGCATGTCGATGTGCCGGACCCCGTAGGGAGAGAGCGCGTCGATGACCGCGTTCACGAAGGCGGCCGGCGAGCCCACGTTGGGCGACTCGCCCACGCCCTTGGCGCCGATCGGGTGATGCGGCGACGGCGTCACGGTCCTGTCCGTGTCGTAGTGGGGCGTCTCCACGGCCGTCGGGATCAGGTACTCCATGAAGTTCCCGCCCGTGATGTTGCCCTGCTCGTCGTAGTCGATGAGCTGCATCTTCGAGATGGCGAAGCCCTCGGTGAGGCCGCCGTGTATCTGCCCCTCGACCACCATCGGGTTGATGACCGTGCCGCAGTCGTCCACGGCCACGAACTTCCGGACCGTCCAGTCGCCGGTCCCCTTGTCGATGTCCACGACGCAGATGTAGGTGCCGAACGGGTAGGTCATGTTGGGCGGGTCGTAGTAGTCGACCGCCTCGAGACCGGCCTCGAGGCCCTCGGGGACGTTCGTGTAGGCCGCGAAGGCGATGTCCGCCATCGTCTTGGCCTGGTCCGGCGCGCCCTTCACCCGGAAGGCGTAGTCCTTCCACTCCAGGTCCGCCTCGTCCACCTCCAGGAGGTGGGCGGCGATCTTCTGCGCCTTGGCGCGCACCTTCCGCGCGGCCACCGCCGTGGCGGCCCCGGCCACCGGCGTCGACCGGCTGGCGTAGGTTCCCAGGCCGTACGGCGCGGTGTCGGTGTCGCCGTGCTCGACCGTGATGTCGCCCACCGGGATCCCGAGCTCCTCGGCCAGGATCTGGGCGAACGTGGTCTCGTGGCCCTGCCCCTGGGTCTGGACGCCGATCCGGGCCAGCACCTTGCCCGTGGGGTGGATCCTCACCTCGCAGGAGTCGAACATCTCGATCCCGACGATGTCGCACTGCTTGCCCGGGCCGGCGCCCACGATCTCGGTGAAGCTCGAGATCCCGATCCCCATGAGCTCGCCGCGGGCGCGCTTCTCCTCCTGCTCCTTCAGGAGGTCCTCGTAGCCGACCATCTGCAGGGCCTTGTCCATGGCGCCCGCGTAGTCGCCGCTGTCGTACGTCCAGCCCAGCGGCGTGGCGTACGGGAACTTGTCCGGCGCGATGAAGTTCTTCTTGCGGAGCTCGGCCGGATCCATGCCGAGCTCGTCGGCCAGCACGTCCACCGTGCGCTCGATCAGGAAGGAAGCCTCCGTGACACGGAAGGAACAGCGGTAGGCGATCCCGCCGGGGGCCTTGTTCGTGTAGGCCCCGTCCACCTCCACGAACGCGTTCTCCAGGTCGTAGGAGCCCGAGCAGATGTTGTAGAAGCCCGCCGGGAACTTGGAGGGCTGGGCCGCGGCGTTGAAGGCGCCGTGGTCGCCCAGCGTCTTCACCCGCAGCGCCCGAATCGTGCCGTCCTTCGTGGCCGCGAGCTCGGCGTGCATGTGGTAGTCGCGCGC
>CAYXHP010000140.1:0-31477 GCA_964465015.1 uncultured Gemmatimonadota bacterium | reverse complement strand
TGCCCGAAGGCACCCGAGCCCTTGGCGTGGGGCTGGCGCTCCGGGATCCGCTCGCGGTTGAAGTTGGCCATCTGCTCGATCAGGTAGTGATCGTGCAGAAGGATGGGACCGTCGGGTCCCACGGTGAGCGAGTATTCGTCGCTGGGAACCGGGGCTCCCGCGTCGGTCGTCGTCGGCTTGCGGCCGTTCGTCGCCATGTTCTTCTCGTCGTTCGCCATGTCCGTATCCCTCTCTGCTGGATCCACCGGGCGAGGGAGCTTCCCCCGCCCGATCAGGTTCGCGCGGAAGCTTCCGGCGTCTCCGCCAGGGCGGCCTGGCAGTCGGGACAGACGCCCCAGAAGGTGATCTCCGCCTCGTCGAGCACGAAGCCGTGCGCGTCCGATGCGCTCAGGCAGGGCGCGGCGCCCAGCACGCAGTCGATGTCCTCGACCGCGCCGCACCGCCGGCAGACCACGTGGTGGTGGTTGTCGGCGGCGCGGCCCTCGAACAGCGCGGGGCTACCGGCCGGCTCGATCCGCCGGACCAGGCCCGCCGAGGTGAGCGCGTCCAGGACGTCGTAGACGGCTTGCTTGGACACCGTTCCGAGACGCGAGACCACTTCCTCGGTCACGCGGTCCACCGATAGGTGATCGTGCGTGTCACGGAGCACGCCCAGCACGGCGAGACGCTGGGCCGTGGCCCTGAGGCCCGCCTCCCGGAGGGTGATTCGGAGCTTCTCGGCGGCGTCGCTCATGTAAACATGAATAGCACAAAGAATGGATCGCGTCCAGTCTTGCGGCGCGGCGTCCCTATGCAAAGATGCACCGCTCGCCGTGGACACGTCAGTCGGGAGGACGTCCCTTCGCTCCGTAGGGCTCTCTCCCACGGCCCGAAGGTCGGTGGCCCACCTCGCCACTTTTCCGCGGAAAAACTACATTCCACGCCACCATGAGCGACGTCGCCTCCCGCCTGTGCGCGGCCCTCGCGCGCCAGTACGCTGTCGAGCGCGAGCTCGGACAGGGTGGAATGGCCACGGTCTACCTGGCCCACGACCGGAAGCACGGCCGAAAGGTCGCGATCAAGGTTCTGCGCCCGGACCTGGCCGAGGCCCTGGGTGCAGAGCGCTTCGAGCAGGAGATCAGGACCACCGCCAACCTGCAGCACCCGCACATCCTGCCGCTGTTCGACTCGGGAAGCGCGGAAGGCTTCCTCTACTACGTCATGCCGTACGTCCCCGGGGAGACGCTGCGCGAGCGGCTCGCGCGCGAGCCGCAGCTTCCCGTCGACGAGGCGGTGCAGATCGCCGCCGCCGTCGCCGACGCCCTCGACTACGCGCATCGCCACGACGTCGTCCACCGGGACATCAAGCCGGCGAACATCCTGCTGCACGAAGGCCGGCCGCTGGTCGCCGATTTCGGCATCGCGCTCGCGCTGCGGCAGCCCGACACGCGCATGACCGTGACGGGACTCTCTCTGGGCACGCCCTCCTACATGAGCCCGGAGCAGGCCGCGGCCGATCGCGACATCACGGCTCGCAGCGACATCTATTCTCTCGCGAGTGTGCTGTACGAGATGCTGGCGGGCGACCCGCCCTTCGCGGGCAGGAATCCGCGTGCCGTAGTGGCGCGGATCCTGGCCGAGCCGCCCGTCCCCCTGACCCGGGTGCGGCCGTCGGTGCCCCGGCACGTGTCGGCCGCTGTGGATCGCGCCCTGGCCAAGGTGCCGGACGACCGGTTCGCGACGGCCGCCGAGTTCGCCGAGGCGCTCACCGAGAAGCGCGCGGTCAGTGCCCCCCCGAAGGCATCCATAGCCGTGCTCCCCTTCGCGAACATGAGCACGGATCCCGACAACGAATTCCTGGCCGACGGGATCGCCGAGGAGGTGATCAACGCCCTGGCCCAGCTCCCGGGGCTGAGGGTGGCCGCACGCACCTCGTCTTTCGCGTTCCGCGGCCGCGACGAAGACCTCCGCGGCATCGGCGACGCCCTCAACGTGAGCACCGTGCTGGAGGGCAGCGTGCGCAGGTCGGGAAATCGGCTCCGGGTGACGGCGCAGCTCATCGATGTCGCGGACGGGTTCCACCTGTGGTCGGAGCGCTACGACCGGGAGCTCCGGGACGTATTCGACATCCAGGACGAGATCGCCGCCGCCATCGTGACCCGGATGAGGATCACGCTCGGCCGTGGCACTGGCGCGCTGGTGCGGCCCGGCACCGACAACGTCGACGCCTACCAGCTCTACGTGCGCGGCCGCGCCCTCCTCTACCGGCGCGGAGCGAACATCGACCGGGCCCTCGAGTGCTTCGAGCGGGCGGTGGCCCTGGATCCCGGCTACGCCGCCGCGCACGCGGGCCGCGCCGAGGCGCTCATGACCATGGGCATGTGGGGTCTCCGGCGAGGGTTCGAGTCGATGCCGCAGGCCCGGGCGGCGGCGAACCGCGCGTTGGAGATCGACCCGGACCTCGCCGAGGCGCACTACGCCCTCGGCTGCATCGCGTTCTACTTCGAGAGCGGCCCCACGGTCTTCGGTCCCGCCCTGGCCCGGGCCGTGGAGCTCAAGCCCGGGTTCACCCAGGCGCGCTGCGGGAGGGCGCTCTACGACCTCTCCGGCTACCGGGAGGATCATGAGGCCGCGGTGGCGGAGAGTGGCCGGGCGGTCCGCGACGACCCCCTCAACGCTTATGCCGCGACGATGCACGCCATGACCCAATACCGCGCCGGCAGGGTCGCCGACGCCCTGGCGGAGGCGCGGCGCGCCACCGAGCTCGATCCCGAGTCGGTGGTGGCGTGGTGGCACTTGCAGAGCATCCTGGGCTGGTCCGGCGACCACGCCGCCGCCGTGCACGCCGGGGAGACAGCGCTGGCGCTGTACCCCGGCTTCGCCTGGGCCGAGGGCACCCTCGCGGCGGAATACGGCCGCGTGGGAGATTTCGCGGCCGCCGAGGCGATCTATCGTCGAATGCTGGCGAGGGCTTCCAACCGTTACGTCCAGGGATCGTGGCTGGCCGTCGCCGCCAGCGGGTGTGATCGCATGGAGGAGGCGGTGGAGCACGTGCGGCGGGCCATCCGCGACCGGGACTGCATGTGGCCCTCCATCCTCAAGGTGTGGGACGACCTCGAGAAGGTGCGGCGACGTCCGGAGTACCGGGACCTTCTGAGCGAGGCCGGATGGGGCTGAAGGGTGGAGACGCTACGCGATGTGCTGGAGGTGAGCCATGAAAGGGTACGCTTCTCTGGGACTGCCCTGCGTCGCGTTGCTTGCGGTCGCGTGCGGTGGATCGGGTGGTACGGGACCCACCGGCACCGGGCCCGACCTGTCCTATCTCGCTCTGTTTCCGGACCACTTCGCGGGGATCGTCGGCTCGCACGTCACGCTCCAGATCACGGCGCGGGACCGGTCGGGGGTCGCCGTACCGGACCCCACGCTCACGTTCAGCGTCTCGGACCCCAGCGTGGCCCGGGTCGAGAACGGAGGACTCGTCGTGGCGCTCGGCGCCGGCTCCGCGACGGTGAGCGCCAGCGCCGGTGGGCAGGACGCGGAGATGACCGTCTACGTCGGTGACTCGACCTACGACCTCGAGGCGCTCGGTCCTCCCCGGGTGCTGTCGGCCAACTACATCGACCTCTCGAAGATCGGGCGCGTGTCCCGCTTCCGGTCCACGGTCGGCCACAGCTACGTCGACGCGTCGGGAGAGACCTGTCGTAGCATGAAGCACTACTACGAGCCGAAGGCCGCCGTGGACTGGACGAAGGTGGACGTGTACGCGCCGACGTCCGGCACGATCTTCCACATCGCTCCCGATGGCATCGCCGGGTATCGCGTGCTGATCACCCCGCGCGACCTGCCCGTCATGCAGGTCCAGATCTTCCACGTGAACCTCGATTCGGGGCTCGTCCTGAACTCGTGGGTGGAAGCGGGACACCACATCGGCACGCACGCGTCGTCGGCGACGACGTCGGACATCGCCACGAGCATAGGTGGCAAGGAAGTCGGAACGCTGCTGTCCTACTTTGACGTGATGACCGACTCTGTGTTCGCGGAGTACCAGGCGCGGGGCGTCAGCACTCGCCAGGACGCCATCATCACCAAGCAGGAGCGCGACGCCGATCCGGTGCCATGCACGGGCGAAGACCAGTTCACCGTGCATGGAACGCTGCCCGACTGGCTGGTGCTCAACTGACCGTGAGCGGCTGTCTCCCTGCGCGGAGGAGGCTGTCGATAGTCGGACCAGACAGTACACCCGTCGACGCCGATGCAGTGAGTCGTCGCAATCCCTCACCCGTGCTCCGGCAGCTCCACCACTCCGATCTGCCGCCACATGCCCAGCATGTCCAGCTGCTCCCACGCCTCGACGACCTGACCTCCCGCGATTCGGTAGACCGTGATTCCGTCGATCGCGATGCGCCGACCGGTGGGTTCTACGCCGGGGAGAGGGCCGGTGTGGGTGCCGGTGGCGCTCCAGCGTCCGACGACCGTGTCGGCGCAGACGAGCAGCTCGTCGAAGGTGACGTGCGAGTCGGGGAACGCGGCCAGGTACATGCCGACCGCGCGGCGCCAGGCTTCGCGGTCGCCGGTGCCTCCGGGCATGTGAGGACCGTGGTAGGCGCCCTCGGGCGCCATGACCTCGTTGACGACGGAGAGGTCGCCCTCGTTCCAAAGCTCATCGGCGACGCGCGCGATCAGGGCTCGGGCGTTTTTCGGGTCCATGGGGCCTCCTGAGCTCGAAGTGGAATCCGCCGCTCCCGCCGCCCTTCTAACGCAGGAAGCGGCTCCGGATGCTGTCGGCCTGGGCGTCGTCCCAGCGGGCGTCCTCGGGGCTCGCGGGGGCGATCCGGTAGAGCCAGGAGAGGCCCTTCCGGCCCACATAGTCATCGGGCCGGGCGTAGACCGGGTCGCGGAGCGCCTCCTCGAGCGAGACGAACGCGACCCCCCGCGCCGACAGGGCGGTGAGCAGGGTCCCCAGGCCGTGGTCGACCAGCGTGTTGGCGTGGAGCAGGAGGACCTGCGCGACGGGCCGACCGACCTTCCGGCGCGCTACCCGGTCGGCGTGCTCGACGGCCGCGATGATGTGGTGCAGGAAGGCACGCCGGACGTCCTCGCGGAGGGCGGCATCGTGGGCCCGCATGGCCCGCGCGTCCGCCTGCGTGAGGAGCCAGCCGGAATTGTCCACCGTGACGTGCGCGGTCCGGAGGCCCAGGGCCGCGAGCGCGGCCGCGGCCCGGTCGCGCTTCCCCCGTGTGTTCCCCTGGTGGAGCATAGGGTACCGAAAGAAGGGCGCGTAAGCGCTTCCGTAGCGCTTCAGGTAGCCGTCGCACCGACGCACGTCCCCGGTCCATGCCGCGACCGTCATGGCGTTGAGGTCGTGGTGAGACCAGGAGTGGTTGCCGAGCCTGAAGCCACGGGCCGCCCACGTGCGCAGCGGGGCCTCGTCCTCTGCGGCCCGCTCGCATACGACGAACCCCGTGGCCGGCGCCCCGTGATCGCGGAGAACGCCCTCGATCCGCTCCAGGCCATGGATGGCAGCGGTGTCGCCCTCGGGGAGGGGGCCGACCCACGGCAGGTCGTCCAGAGTGATGGCGAGCCGAAGGCCGGCGAGGTCCGGCACGGATTCCGACGCCGACGCGGGCGCGCTCGGCGGGCCGGACGTTCTCGGCGGAGCGGGCGTGGCCCGGGGGCGCGGCGTGGCCGGGAGGGGTCTCGTGGACACCGAGCTTCCCGCTCGTATGGCTCCGATCGCGAGGATGCACACCACGACGGAGCCGACCGCCAGGCGTCGCGGCCGCCCCTCTGTTCGATGCTCGCCGGTGCCTGGCATGCCTATCCCTTCGCTCGAATATCGGCACGGCTCCCCGCCCGGGGTCTGCCGGCGCCGAGCAGCTCCGCCGCGGTGAGCGCGTAGACCTTCGCGTCCTCCACCACGCGGGAGACGTCGACGTTCTCCGAAGGTCCGTGCGAGACCTCCAGCTCGCCCGGACCGAACGCCACCACCGGCACGTCCGCCTCCGCGTAGAACCGCGACTCCAGGAGGCCCGGGCACAGCCGGCACTCCGGCGCCTCGCCCCGCACCGCCCCGGCCGCGCGGCGCAGGCACGTCACCAGCTCCGAGTCGCCCTCGACGCCCGACGCCCTCGCCTCCTGGATGACCGTGACGTCCACCTCGGCGTCGGCCCCGGCGCTCCGCTCGATCGCCTCGAACAGCCTCGCCCTCTCCTCCTCGGGGTCCTCCTCGGGATTGAAGCGACGCTCGACGGTGAAGGAGAATCGGTCCGGGACGACGTTGAACTGGTGGGCTCCCTCGACCTCGCCGCCCAGCATCAGGATGGATCGTCGCTCGGCGTCGCTCGCCGCCGGCCACGCGGTGCGGCGCTCCTCGACCTCGGCCTTGACGCGGCCCAGCTCGGCCAGGACCGGGAGGGCGGCCTCGAAGGCGTTCCGGCCCCGGTGCTGGAGTCCCACGTGGGCGGGCCGGCCGCGCAGGGTGACCCGGAGGGTGAGGGCGCCCCGGTGGGCGCTCCAGATCGTGCCGCCCGTGGGCTCCCCCAGGATCGCGGCGATCCCGCCCCGGCCCAGCCTTCCGCTCCGGAGGAGGGCCTCGCTCCCCAGCCGGCCGCCGGACTCCTCGTCGGGGACGAGCGCCAGCTCCACGCGGCCGCCCAGTTCCAGCGGCGCCACGGCCGCCGCGGCGAAGGCCATGGCCGCGATGGCGGCCTTCATGTCGGCGGCGCCCCTTCCCCACAGGCGGCCGTCCTCGACCCGGGGGTCGAACTGTCCGGGGGCGCTGGCCGGCACGACGTCGTAGTGGCCGTGGAGGTAGACCGTCGGGCCCTCGCCAACGCCCGCGAAAATGGCCCGCCGGCTCTCCGCGAGCGGCACGACCTCCACCCAGAGGCCAAGCGAGGCCAACCGACCGGCAAGGTGGTCCGCGCACGCCTCGAAGGCGCCTCCGGGCGGGTTCTCGGTGGGGAAGGCGATGAGCTCGGAGGCGAAGGCGACCAGGTCCTCGGCCGAGGCGTCGATACGGGCCTGGAGGCGCGGAGCGAGCTCCGTGTCCCACTCCGAGGTGTGTTCCGTCGTCATGATGCTCTCTTCGCCCCTGGTCGCGTTAATCGCCGCCGGTCACCCGTCCATCTTCGACGAGCAGGTCCGTCGCCGGAAGTCCGCGCGACAGCCGGCGGTCGTGAGACACGTAGAGTACGCCGTAGCCCAGGGCCACGTAATGGCCGAGGAGGGAGGTGAGCCGGGTGACGGTCGCATCGTCCTGGCCCAGCGTGGGCTCGTCGAACACCAGCCACGGAAGACGGCCGCTCAGCGGCCAGATCCAGGAGAGCCTCTTCCTCAGCACGCGCGGGAAGTCGAGCAGGTGCGCGCGGAGTCGGTCTCTCACGCCGAACACGCCGCCCCAGCTCGACAGGAGCGGTTCCAGTCGTGAGGACACGTCCCCCGTGGAGGAGTGGAGGCGCCGCAGGCGGCGTCCGAGATCGCCGGCGAGGCCGATGTCGCTCCACTGGTCGTCGGGGTTCTGCATCGAGAGCGCGATGACCCGGTTGCCCTCTGCGTAAGGGCGGTATGGGGCTCCGTCGATCGAGACGTGGCCTCGCCGGATCGGAAGGACGCCGCACAGCAGCCGGATGAGGGTGGACTTTCCGGCTCCGTTCGCTCCCCTGAGCCGGTAGACCCGGCCGGGATGCAGCTCGAACGAGCAGCCCTGGAAGACGAGGGCTCCACGTGGATAGCGGAACGAGAGGTCGTCGACGGTGAGACGGACGGGCGGGATGGCTCCGAGCGACGCGAGGGGCGCGGCCTCGGGGTCCATGCGGAAGGAGCCGGTGGCCCCGGTCATGGGAAGGACACGGTCGTAGGCATGGCGCTCCGGCAGCAGCTGGTTGTCCGCCAGGCGCACCTCGGCTCCGCCCGCTGCCGACCGGAGGTACGCGAGGGCCCAGCGCCGCCAATCCTCGTCCAGCTGCTCCAGCGCGCAGTCCACGGCCACGGCCCTCGCGTCCGGGCGACCGGTGGCGACCAGGGCCAGCAGGACCTGCTCTCCGCCCGACAGTGACGTCACCGACTGCCGGAATCGGGGATCGAGAAAGGCCGTCAGCTCTTCGGGTGGCGCCGGCACGCCACGCGTGCGATAGAGATCGAGCTCGGCGCCCACCGTGGGCGCGAGCCCTGTCAGCGCCGACGCCGTGGAGGGTCCGATGAACACCACGGGCCCGGCGGTGCGCTCGTCGCACAGCCAATCACGCAGGTGATCGCTGCGGCCCGAGAAGTTGGGCCCTCCGAGCAGCACCAGCTCGCGCATGGAGGTCAGCGGAGAAGCGCGGCCACGGCGCCGCACAGGCACAGGCCGGCGAGCGATGTCCAGATCACGTCACGCGCGTTGAGTCCCCTGGCCGGGGGCAGGGCCGCCGCCGCCGCGTTCGGAAGGTCCTCGCACTTCCACTTGGTGTCCAGCCGCTCCACGGCGATGCCGACGGCCGCCACCCACGTCGTCCGGACCAAAAGCCAGCCATGCGCGAGGTTTCTCCACGACCTCCTCCCCGTGAGAATGTTTGCGGAGACGAGGGCCGTGTGCGCGCGCTCGGCTCCGAGCCGCATCGCTCCCACGAGGCTGGTCGTGGCCAGGAGGACGATCCTCGCCTCCCTCGGCAGGGCGAGCCCGAAGACGAACGGGGGCCGGATGCGGCTGCCCGCTTCGATCACGCCGAAGGTGAGGAGCGCCAGGAGGAAGAGCCTGGACGTGATGGCGGCCACGCTCAGCCACGGCGATGCGGGGCGCGTGCTCCGAAAGAAGACGACCTCGGGAGCGCGTCCCACGATGACGACCCACACCAGGGTGAGGAAGATCGCCAGGGGCGCGACGCTGAGGAGGGCCCGCCGCGCGACGACCACGCCCCGGCGTCCCAACGCCAGCGTGAACGCCGACCCCAGGGCCAGCACGAGGATCGGCACCACCGATCGAGAGGGAACGAACAGGGACGCGACGGCGATGACCAGGAACAGGACCAGCCCGTTGCTGGACATGCCCGGTCGCGGCGCGGGAGGGAGCTCCGGGTCGGTCGGGCCGGGCTCCGAGTCGATCAGGCCGCGATCCGCCCGGGTGAGCCCTCGGCGCCGAACCGTGCGAGGAACGACGTCGGCGTCGACCGGAGCAGCAGGACGGCCAGCAGGACTTGGGCGGTCTTGTCGACCGGCTCGGCCGTGAGCCCCGACAGCAGGGCCGACCTCATGAGCTCATGACCGGTCTTCAGGAAGAAGGCCACCAGCGCGGCGGAGCCGCTCCCCGTGACGCCGCCGAACAGGTAGACGACGACCGGTGCGGAGACGACCGCCGCCACGAGTCCCGTCAGGATGCCGAGTCCCGCTATGCGGACCCAGAAGCCCGGCTTCCGCATCGACTCCTCGCGGAGTCGCGCCGCCTGCGGGTTGCCGACAACCGTGATCACCGCGGCGACCGCGACCCCCGTGCCGGAGAACCAGGGCAGGTAGGGATTGAGGAGTCCGGCCAGAAAGAAGCTGATGAGAGCAGCCGCGGCGGAGGCGATGAAGGCGATGCGGCGCGAGCTCTGGATGGTCAGCGCGCACAGGATCGTGCCGATCATGTCCAGGTAGACGGGGAGCTTGAACAGGTACACGATCGTGCCGACGACCAGGTTCAGGGCGGCACAGAGCGCTACGAGGATGACGAGGTTCGTGCGCACTACCCGCCTCCGGGTCGACGAATGGGGCTCGAGGGTGGGGCCGGAGGGCCCAGCCTAGTCGGCGGCACGGAGATGTGCAAATGCGGTCCGCGACCGGTAGACTCGTGCGTCAGCGGTACGTCGCGTCGGAGCCGTGGTCGGAGAGCTGGGCGGCGAACCAGCGGTGCACGGCGGTGACCAGGTCGCGGTCGTCGCTGGAGAACGTGATCCTCCCGCCGGCCGGCACGTCCTCGTAGGCCACCCGGAGCTTCGCCGCGCCCGCCGACAGTTGGGCGAGTCCGGGCATGTCGCGCCCGTGGAGGGAGGCGGGGTCGGAGAAGTCGCCGCCCGCGAACCGGCCCGCCTCTTGGCGGAGGTGCTGCCGTACCAGCCGCACGGTCGCCGTGTCGGCGGGATCCCTCGCGACCACGTCCTGGACGCCACCCTCCGCCGTGATCTCGAAGATGTGCCGGGTCCGCGCCAGCTCGAAGGGCATGACGTCGTGGCCGTGGGCGTGGACCATCGCCTCGCGAGTGGGCGGCGCGGGCGGGCCGGGGCGTGCGCGCAGGAACGCCCGGGTCCCGAGGGATCCCGCCACCACGCCCGCGAGGGCGGCCGCGGCGACCACCGCGAGGCGCGACGTACGCCCTTGCGCCGTCATGGCTCTCCGAACGGCACGTCCAGCGGTCTCCCGTCCAGGTCGGGCGGCGCGGGGACGCCGAGTAGCCGGGCCAGGGTGGGCGCCAGGTCCTGGATCCCGACCCGCTCCTCCCGCACGCCGGCGCCCACGCCGGGTCCGGCGAGGAGCAGGGGGACGTGCCGGTCGTACATCCACACGCTCCCGTGCGTATCCTCGAGGGAGGGGACGAAGTACGGCTTCAGTCGTACGTCCACGCCCAGGTCGGGCAGCCTGGCCGTCCAGCGGTCCGGGCGCTGGGACGCGCGCTCGAAGGCGTCCAGGGAGTCGGCCGGCGCTTCATCCGGGAGGTCGGCGAGCACGAAGGCCCTGGACACGAACGGCAGCGTGTCCACGGCCCGCGCGGCGGCCCGCGCCGCCTCGACTCCGCCGCCGGGAAACCTCGCCGCGGCTTCCGTGGCCGTGGCCTGCAGCCGTCGCGCGAGGGCGCCCGCCACGTGCGCGGCGGGGATTCCCAGCTGCCTGGCATATTCGGGCATGGGCGGAGAGCCGTGGTCTCCGGTGAGCGCCACCACGTAGCTGCCGCGGCCGACCGTTCGGTCCAGGAAGTCGAAGAAGGCTTCCAGCTCCCGGTCCAGGCGAGTCAGGTTGTCCAGCTGCTCCAGGCTGTATGGCCCGAACGCGTGTCCGATGGCGTCGGTCGAGGAGAGGCTGATGGCCAGGAGATCCGGCACGCTGTCTTGTCCAAGCCTCTCCGCCGACACCGCCTTCTCCGCGAAGTCCAGGGTCGCCACGTCGGTGGCCGGAGTCTCCGCCAGCCAGGTCCACAGCCGCTCCGGGTCCGTCTCGTGCGCGGAAGGCCCCCCGGCGTCGGGTCCCGAGTCGCGGAAGCGATGCGGGAAGGTGCTGCCGGTCCCCCGGACGACGTTCTCGTAACTGGCCGCATCGGGCCGGGACAGGCGCCGAAGCGAATCGGGCACCTGGACCCGCCACACCGTGTCGGCCTCGAAGCGCGGCATCTCGTCCCGGTCGAAGGCCCGGACCCACGCCGGATCCCGGTTCCGGTACCACGTGGAGGTGACGAACCGACCGCTCGGGAAGGAGATCCAGTAGACGAGCCCATCGTGTCCGCGGCCGGCGGGAAGGATCGCGCCTCGTGGCTTCCGGGATACGGACACCACGCGGGCTCCGGGGCGGCTCCGCCGGAGCCAGTCGGCGAGCCCGTCCCGGAGGAGCCGGTGCGGGGAGCGGCCGACCTCGCCCGGACTCCCGACGATGGAGACGCCGGGGTCCTCGGTGTTCTGGACCACGCGCTGGCGGCCCGGAGGACCCTCGAACCACTCGTTGTCCACGATGCCGTGGCGTCGCGGATCCACCCCGGTGGCGATCGTGGCGTGGCCCGGCCCCGTGGTCGTCACCGCGTAGTCGTAGACCGCGTTCTCGTACACGGCGCCCTGGTCCAGGAGGCGGCGGAACCCGCCCTGGAAGGCCGGGGCGTCGTGGTGGAAGACCTCCCAGCCCAGCTGGTCGACGACCAGGAGGACGACCAGGCGGGGCGACGCGCCCGGCCCGTGGCCACCGACCGCGACGCCCGGGCCGCTCGGTCCGGCCGCGGGGAGGAACGCGGCTTCGGCGCTCGGGGTGCCCCCGAGCGCTCCCCGGCAGGGGAGCGTGGACACGACGAGGAGAATGCCGAGAGCCGATCCGGCCACGGCCGCTCGCCGGGCGAGCGAAGCGGACCTGCAGGTGGATGGCATCACGATCGGGCTATCTCCTCAGGCGCTCCCACGAGCCTCCGCGTCGAGGCGAGCATCCGGCGGAGGCAGAACACCCGGGCTCCGAGGGTGCTGGCCCATGGCTCAGGACCCCGCTCCCATGACCTCCTGGAGCTGACCGGTGTCCACGTACTGCTGGAACTTCACGAGCTTGCCGTCCCGCACCGTCCACACGTGGCACACCTGGGCATCGAGGCTTCGGCCCGTGGAGCCATAGGTCCCGGTATACCGGCCCTCCATGATGACCACATCGCCGGCCTCGTGAAACGAGCCCGGGTGGACGGTGAAGCCTTCCCACTCCGAGCCCAGCCGCATGAACAGACTGTTCAGGATGGCGTCCGGGCCGATCCAGGCCTCACCGCTCGGCATGTACGGGTTGCCCTCGGCCTCGTACCACTCCATCTCCGGGGCCATGGCCCCGAGCACGGCGGGGATATCACCCCGGCCGAAGGCCGCGTAGGCTTCCTTCACCACGTCCACGTTGCTCATCGGCGCGTTCCTCCTTCGCACTCCTGTGGATCGATCGGGCCCAGGTTCTCGAGGACCTCGAATCGGCCGCCCCGGGCCTGGGCGATGTACATGTTCATGCGAACGTGATGTTGGCCGGGCACCATGGTGGCCGGACCTCCCGGTCCCTCCGCGATCCTGGCGTGATCGAGCGCGCCGATCACATCGTCCCGGTCCACCGTGCCCGCCTCCTTCACGGCCGCCTCCCACAGCTTCAGCCCCCGGTAGAGGCCCGAGCACGCGCTCCCGGCCGTGAACTTCGCCGCGCCCGGGAAGAGCTCGTCATAGTGGGCCAGCAGCTTCCGGGTGAACGGATCGGAGATGTTCTGATAGAAGTCCAGGCAGCTGAACAGTCCCTCGACGTGCTCGGCGGGCGCCAGGTTGAAGAAGTTCTCGTCGAAGTACGAGCATACGAGCTGCCCGCCCCGCTTCGTGAAGCCCGAATCGTGCAGCTGCTCGAGGAAGGGCGTCAGGCCCGGCGGCACGATCGTGTTGAACACGATGTCCGCGCCGCTGGCGTCGATCTTGTGGATCGTCTCCGCGTAGTCCGCCTGGTCCATCGGAAAGTACTCCTCGCCGACGACCGAGCCACCATGGGCCGAAGCGACCTCGCGGAGCTTCTGGTTCATGACGTGCGGCCAGATGTAGTCGGCCGACGGCAGGTAGAACTTCCTGGCTCCCGTGCGCTGCATCACCCAGGGGATGAGCGGCGCGACCTGCTGCGCCGGTACGGGGCCGGTGCAGAAGACGAGAGGATGGCACTCCCGACCCTCGTACTGCTCGGGGTAGATGTAGAGCGTCTCGCCTTCCTCGACGGCCGGCCCCATGATCGCCTGCCGCGTGGAGCTGTAGATGCCGCCGAGGAGGACGTCGACTCCGACCCCCCCGCACAGCTCGGCGGCCTTCTCCCGCGCCAGTCCATCGTCCGTGGCGCTGTCCTCCAGGTGGAGCTCGATCTGGCGACCCAGGAGGCCGCCGCTGGCGTTGATCTCGTCGACGATCATCCGGGCCACGTTGGCGTCGGCGATTCCAATGAAGGACAGCGGGCCGGTCTGGTCGGCGATGACCCCGACCTTGATGGCTGACTCACTCATATCACACAGCCCCGATTCCGTGGTGAAAGCGAAGGGGAGTGCGGCGGGTTGCCGCGCCCTCTCCGCGGAGCCTCACAGCGAGTCGAGCGCCTTGTGCAGGTCGTCCGTGTTCATGACCGGGATGAACTCCACGGAGGCGTTCGCGCCCTGGAAGAGGATCTCGGCGATCCGCGGAATGTCGGCCGGCTCCTTCATGTCGAAGAACAGCATTCCGGAGCGCTTGCCGTCCTGGGCCAGGAAGTAGGCGGCTTCGGGCTTCGTCTTCGCCACGACCTCCTCGATGACGGTCCCCATGGATCCGTCCTCGATCATGGCGTTGCCCTTCTCGGCGGGCACGGTCCATCTCAGCATCATGCGCATCGCGGGTCTCCTCTCCGGACTCGGGTGGGGTGCCACGGTGCGTGATACGAACCGGGCCCGCGGCGCGCAATGGGCGGCGCAGCGCGGGGCTCCGGACCCTGGTGCTCGACGCCGCGGCGCCCACCTTCCGTTTGCTCACGACGAGGAGACGCGAGGTGGCCGAGCCGCGAGCGAAGCCGTCAGCAGGGCCACCAGGTTCACCACCGAGTCCAGCGCCAGGACGCGCCTTGAAAAGGCCGGTCCGCCAGCCCCAGCTAGCCATCCCCGCCGTCAGAATGGCCCATACGGCGAGCGCCGCTGTCGCGCCGACGGAGCGGGCGCGGCCCACGCCGTAGGCCACCACCGCCACGCCGATCGGCAGAGTCAGCATCACCCAGGCGATCCAGAACGGGGGAGTCCAGGGCAGGGGCCGCTCGATCGCGGCGGTGGCCTCCAGCCATTCCCGGTGCATGAACGCGAACCAGGCGATGCCCCACACGAGATTGTAGGCGACCGCCCAGAGGGCGGCGGCGGCCAGCAGCCGCGACAATCCGGGAGCTTTCATCGAAGTCTCTCCCTCCGGTGGCCTCGAGCGCAGAACTGGCGCGGGTGATCAGCGGTGTGGAAGTGACCCAACGGCACCACTCCGACTACAGCTCGTACTCGACCACCGCCTCGCTCGGTGACGGCCGCACGGCTCCCGTGCTCGCGTATAATGCGAGAGCGGCCCCGTTCTCCTCGTCCGCGATCGCGAACACGCACCGCGCATGGTGTGCGCGGCCCAGCTCCTTCACGGCCTCGATGAGGGCGCGACCGACGCCCCGCCTCCGGTAGGCGCGAGCCGTGCCGATCTCGTACAGGAGGAGCTTCGGGCGCGGACCGTCGATCCGGGGAAGCTCGTGCACGAGCGCGAATCCGGCCGGCTCGCCGTCCATGGAGGCGAGGAGGAAGTGGTGGTCGGGTCGGCCGAGGAAGTCCGCCACCGCGGCCGGGTCCGGTGGCCGGTCGAACAGGTGGCCCGCCGTCAGGACGCGCGCCTCGGCGCCTGCTCGGAGTCGCTCGACGGTGATCCGCCCCGGATCCCGCACCTTCAGCGCAGTCCCATCCGCCGCAGCAGGTCCTGGAAGCGCGGGTCGCCACGGATGGGATTGAACAGGGGCAGGGCCGCGATGTAGGGGAGGTTGGGATCGTGCTGGGTGAAGGCCTGTTCCAGCCACTCGAAAGCGTGGGCCCTGTCGCCACCGAGCAGGTAGTACTGGGCGACGGTGAGGGCGGCCGCGTGCCGAGCGCGGGACCGCGCGGCGACGAGGTCGGCGGCGCGGCGCATCGCGCCCGCGTATCCTCCCGCCGCGTAGCCGCTGTCGAGGACCGCGGCGACGGCGGAGTCGTCGCCCGCGACAAGGATGCGCTCCTCGGCGAAGGCCCTGGGAAGCTCGCCTGCGAGGGCATAGGCCTTGGCGAGGACGTTCCGCGCCACGGGGCTCTGCGGCTCCGTCCGGAGGATGATCCGAGCCTGGCCGGCCGCCGAATCGAAGCGGCCGGCCCCGACCAGGACGACAGCGTCCATGAGATGGACGGTCTCGTTCAGGGGATCGATCTCGAGGGCTCGATCGAGCTGCGCCATCGCCTCTCTGCGGCGCCCGCGCACGAGGAGGAAGTGCCCGTAGAAGGCCCGGGCCTCCGCCAGGTTCGGATTCAGCCGGATCGCCTTCCGGTACTCGGGCTCGGCGCCGGCCCAGTCCCAGTCGGTCCACGCCCGCATGTTGGCCAGCTGCAGGTGGGCCTCGGCCAGGGTGCTGTCCAGGCTCACGGCTCGCTCGGCCGCAGCTCGCACCTGGCGGCTCGCATCGCTCACCGAGACCATGCCCAGCTGCTGGCGCACGCTCCACACGTAGGCGAGGCCCGAGTAGGCGAGCGCGTATCCCGGGTCCTTCTGGAGCGCCAGCTCGAAGTATCGCTGTGCGGCATCAAGGTCCGGGGCTGCGAACGAGCGCATGCGCTCCAGGCCCTGGAGGTAGGCCCGGTAGGCCTCGGGGTCCACCGTCCGGGTCCGGGCCAGCCGGGCCCGCTCTCCCGGGAGGAGGGTCAGCGCCAGCGACCGGGCGATGGCGCGTGCCACGTCGCTCTGGAGCGCCAGGATCCCTGACATCTTCCGCTGATAGCTGTCGGTCCAGATCGCGGTCTGGTCGCTCACCCGGACGAGCTCCCCGGTGACGCGCACGGTGTCGCCCTCGCGGCGCGCGCTTCCTTCCAGGATGTACTGGACGCCGAGCTCCCGGCCGATCCGCGCGATGGGCTCGTCGGAGTGCTTGTAGTGGGCCGCCGAGGTGCGCGCGATCACGGCCAGGCCCTCCGGATGGAGCCGGCCCAGCTGGGACGTCATCTCGTCGGTGAGCCCGTCGCTGAAGTACTCCTGCGTCGAGTCGCCGGTGAGGTTCTCGAACGGGAGGACCGCCAGCTTCACGACGTCGGGGGTCGAGCCGCCGGTCAGCATGCGGTGCCACACGCCCCGGGCGGGAGGGAAGAGCGCCAGCGCCGCCGCCACGGCCACGCCCGCGCCCACGAGCCAGGCCGCGTTCCAGCGGCCGCGTCGTGCGGCCGCCGCGTCCGGGTCGCCGGGGCCGTCGCGACCACCGGCTTCCGGTCGCCGCCGCGCGTCCTGGGCGAGCGTGACCGCGACCACGATCGGGAGCCCCAGCACGAGCACGGCCAGGACGGCTCCAAACAGCCAGGCGGGTAGCCCGAGCTTGTCCTCGAAGAGCGCCACCACCTGGAGGGCCACGAACGAGGCGCTGGCGTAGACCGCCAGCACCTCGACGAGGCGGGCCCGCCGCACGGAGGTCCAAAGGCGCCTGGGGTCGTTCATGGCAGCGTCGCTCGGAGGCCTCTGGAGACGGAGATTCCGACGGCCCGCCCGGCACATTCCCGCTCGGACAATGGGCCGCGAAGGCCGGGAGGAGCAAGGCCGCGCCCGCGCTCAGGCGCCGGCGGCCTCCCGGTTCCCGAGCGAGGCGAGGAGCCGTGCCAGGAGCGCCACGCCGGCCGCGACCAGCGCGAGGTCCGCTCGCATCCCGAGCGCGAACGCCGCCGACCCCCCGATCGCCGTCCACAGCAGCGGGACGAGGGCGCTCCATCTCGCGTCCTCCAGGTTGGATGCCAGGAGGAAGCCGACGGTGAGGAGCACGGTCGGGCACGGCACGCCGAACGTGGGCATGCGCGGGTAGGCCAGGCCGAGAGCCGGGCCCAACGCCGGATACGCGAGGCCGTAGGCGAGGAACACGAGGCTGAGCACACCCCAGGCGCCCCGTGGTCGCCGGAACGCCAGCCGGTGGCCGGACGCCAGACCCGCGAACAGGGCCGACTGGAGCACGAACAGAGCGCCGAACATCCGTGCCGCGGGATTGATGCTTCGGAAGTAGCCGAACTGGTAGACGACGCCCGACCATGCCCAGTGAGCGGCCAGCAGCCACGCCACCCACGAGCTCTGTCGCTCCGGGGCGCGGAGCCAGGCGACGGTGATCGCCGCCGTCGCGATCCAGAAGGCGAGCGCCACGACCCACCAGGTCCGATTGTACGCGGCGAACACGTCCAGGAACTGGCCGTGCGTGAAAGGGATCGCCATGGCGCCTCCGCGGAGTTGGGACCGAGCTCAGGCTTCGCCGGTCGCGACCGCACCACGTTCCGCCGCCGGCGCGGGCCTCGTGTCCCGCCCCATCCTCCGGAACAGCACCGCCAGCGTCCAGGTGGCCCCCGGGAACGTGACGGCCCACAGCGACGCGATCCACAGGAGGCCGTGCACGTACATCTGGAGGGCCAGGAAGGGGATGAGGAGACCGTTGGCGACCAGGAACCGGCGCGCCGTCCTCTCGAGTCCCGGCCCCGTGAACGCCGCGGCCGCGAACAGGGTCGAGAGGCTCATGAAGCTGTAGCCCAGGATGTCCGCGGCGTACAGGAAGGAGTCGAAGGGAGTGAACAGGAACGGCGCCAACCCCTCGGTCCGTCCGGCCGCGAGCCGGGGCGCCACCCAGGCCAGCTGCACGTAGTAGTTGAGACCGATGAGGGTGCAGTAGACGGCCGCGAACGCCAGGGCGGCGAGACTCCAGGCCCTGCGGTCCGGCGGAGCGACCTGGTGGACGCACGCCATCAGCGCCAGGAAGGCGGGGCCCAGAAACAGGGAGGGAGTGAGGAGGACGCCCAGGCCCAGCACCGTGCTCGCACTCTCGGGCCCGCCCGCCGATCCCAGCCACCCCATCCACTCGGCCAGCTGCGCCACCACGTAGCCCAGGCTGAACGCCGTGGCCAGGACGGCGGACCAGAATCCCAGGGTCCGGGTCGAGGGGGACGCGTCGGTCAGCACGGCTCACCTCCTCTCGAGAGCGGGTGCGTCCGCCTCCCGGGAGCTCCCACTCCCGGAGCCGATCCACACCGCCCAGTCCTGCGGGCTTCCCGCTTCCATGGCGTGCGGGAAGGGAAGGTCCTCCGTGTACGCCGGGAGGCCCACGCTCCCGGGGTCCACGACCAGGACGCCGCCGGGAAGGCCGAGAAGGCGCGGAACGTGGTCACGGCTTCCAGCGCGGCGGGCGGCGTCCCGGACCGCCGCGGTGCCCTGGAGTCGTCTCCCCCGGACTCAGCTCCGCACGTCGTACCGCAGGGTGACGATCCCGCTCTCGGGATGCAGGCGATGGGAGCGGAGCTCGAGCGTGGCGCGCCCCGCGGGCGAGGGAAGGAGGGACACGCCGCCGCCGAGGAGCACGGGCACGACGGCCACCTCCACCTGGTCCACCAGGCCGAGCCCGAGGAGCGACCGGAACGTCTCGCCGCCGCCGAACAGCCAGATGTCCTTGCCCTCCTCGCGCCGCAGTGCCTCGACGCCCTCCGCCACGTGGTCCGCCAGGACGGTCACGCCGGGATGCTCCTCTGGCCGGAGCGTCCGCGAGAGAACGACGACCCGGTGTCCCGTCGGTGGTCCGGACGCGTACGTCTCGTACGTCTTTCGCCCCATGAGGAGGACGTCGAACTCCGCGAACATCGCCTCGAAGTCGATGTCCGGATCGCGGGGGATCCAGTCGTACTCCCCACCCGGGCCGGCGATGTAACCGTCCAGGCTGGCGGCCACCTGGTAGCGGATGCGGCGTGGCATCAGGCCCCGTCCGTCCGCTCCACGAACCGGTAGCTCGCGTGGGTGTCATAGTCGATCCCGTGCTTCTCCTTGAGGCGCTGGATGTGGCGCAGGTCCGCCTTCGTGTGCGGGCTCGCCACGCCGTCGCCGTACGGCTCGCACGTGTGGAGCAGGATCTCCTCCAGGCACCCATCGACCGACAGCCCCTTGTGCTCCGCCAGGTCCCGGACGAGCGCGGCGAGGCGACGCTCGAGCCGCACGGGGACGTCGACGCGCTCGATCTCGACGGGCGGACCCTCCGTGAGGATGTAGTGCCCGAACACCAGATCGTAGCCGTCCAGGTCGCGGACGGCGTAGTCCCGGAGCCCGTACTCCCGGTCTCCCGGGGGCACCACGACCTCGGCCCCTTGGGCCACGTGATAGGCGAAGAGCGCATCCGCGTCGTCGACCACGAAGTGGAGGGAGCAGGCTCCGGGAGCCGGCTCACCGGGCGAGAGAAAGAGCTGCGCCTCGCCGAAGTTCACCCCAGCGAAGGTCGGCGGGTCCTGCCACGTGAAGCCCAGGCTGAAGCCCAGCTTCTCCGTGTAGTGGTCGATCGAGGCCCGAAGATCGCGGACAGACACCCGGGCGTGGAAGCGCTCGCAGTCGACGGTCCCGCGTCCGGACTCGGTCATGGATCCCCCGAATCGCTGGGGTCGGCTTCTCCCTCCGGACCGGATGCCCCCTTCACCATCTCGACAATGTCGCCCGGCATCGGGGAGCGGAGCGCGCGTGAGGAATGGATGATCTCACCGTCCACCTCCACGGTCATCTCCATCAGCTTTCCGCGCTCGATCTCGACTTGTACGCCAGGATACAAGTCCCGCAGCCGTGCCGCCGCCCGGGCGGCTATGGGCTTCCGGAACGGTCAGTGGCGGATCTTGATCTTCTCCATGGCACCTCCCTCCGCGGTCGCACGGGGTCCTCCCCCAGTATAACGGGGCCCTCGGTTCGCGAGTGCCGATGCGGAGCCTCAGGTCGCCGGATCCGTTACGGGTACCGCCGCCCGATCAGCTCGATGAGCGCTTCGGCCGTCTGTCGTTGCGCGAGGAGGAAATGGACCGTGAGAGTGAGCGTCGACCGGTAGAAGAGGATGTCGCCGTAGTACTCGGCCAGGAGGGCAGGATCGTCGTCCAGGATGTACCGGCCCTCCGGCAGCAGGGCCTCGAACGCGTCCAGGGGCTCCAACATGTGCCTCGTGTCGGCGTCGATGTATCCGAGGGCCCGTCGGCCGAGCCGATAGTCGAAGATCCGCTTCTGCGTGGCCTCGACCACGTGGAAATACCGGGTGAGCTCGTCGTACTGGTACTGGCTCGCGTGGATGGTCTGCCGGTAGCCGAGGAGAGCCACCTTCACGCTGTCGTCCCGGATGAGCTGCAGGTTCCCGCTGTTCTCGAGCTGTGTGAGGGTGAGCTCGGGGAAGTCGGCGACCAGGTACCAGTACGTGCGGACCAGCGACGTCAGATAGAGGTGACGCACGTACGCCGCGTCGTCCCGGGGGTCGGCGAGCTGGTGGAGGAGGGAGTCGAGCCCGCCCAGCACGATGCGATTTCCCGCGACCGTCTGGTCGATGGTGCCGATGTCCGCGCGGAGGTCCCCCAGCATCGACGCGACGTAGTCGTGCTCGCGGCCGTGGGCCACCCGCGCGTCGTTCCAGGCGTTGATCTGGAGGGCGATGAGGATCCCGATCGTGACGATCACGATCTCGCCGAGCGCGTAGCGCAGGAAGCGGCCCACGCGGCCGCCGGTGGGTGGCGGCCCGCGCCCCGGCTCCGACGGCGTCACCGGGGGTCCCGGGGCCGGGGATGATAGCCGGCTGGCTCGAACGGCTGGAGCTTCTCCAGCCACATCTCCTCGAGCGCGCGCAGGTCCTCGGTGGGATCGTAGTCCGGCACGTCGGACGGAGGCAGCGTGTCCAGCACGGCGAACTCGAACGCATCGGGACCCTGCGCGTTCCAGTCGGCCTGGAGCCGCGCGTTGCGATGGGCGTCCAGTCGGAGCTGCGCCCGCTGCCGGTTGAGGAGGGACGTCACGTCGGGCCCCGCGACGAGGAGCTCCCTCCCGTTCGCGTGGTTGCGAACGACGCCGACGCCCATCGTCCGGGGCGTCCGCCTGTACTCGTCGATGAGTGCTTTGCGACCTCGCTTCATGGGCGGTCCTTCCGAAGTATGGTGCGCAGCCGTGATCCGGTGATCGGGGGAGTGTCCCGCCAGGCGCAGGCGTCGTAACCCGCGGGCGTCGTCACCCGCGAACCTGTGCTCCGTGTACCCGCCGAACGGTTCGAAGGGGCCACGCCCGCGACCACGTCATGCGGAGAATCAGGTTCCCGGACGTGGCGTCCGCCAGGGCGCTCTCGGCCGCTACGGCTCGCGTGCCTGGCCCACGAGCAGCAGGATGACGACCCGCGGCTGTCCGTCCGGGCCCGTGCGGCGCACCGCCGCCTCCCCGATCCACCGGGCGTCCGGACCCAGCGCGGCGTCGGGGACCTCCACGTCGCCGGCCTCGAATGCCGTCTGGACGGAGACGGCGATCCCTCCCAGTGGCTCGGAGCCCTGTGTCCGCCGGATCGCGGCTTGCGAGATCTCCGACAGGACGGTCGGCGCGACCGGAGGCTCGAGCCGGGAAATGTAGCTCCGCGCCACCTGGGACAGCGCGGGTGACGATTGGAGGCCCGGCCGACCGGCCTTCCCCCGCGCGGCGTCGATCGCGCGGCGAAGCGCCGTTTCCACGGCGTCCGGCGACGGGGGCGCGTAGGGCGTGGCGAAGAGCTGGGTCACGTACAGGGTCGGGTTCCCGCGCTCGTCCGTCGCGTGGACGATGCCGATGCCGAAGCGTGTGACATCCTCCGCCATCAAGTTCTCGTGGTGGTGCGGGCTGTCCAGGAAGCCCCGCTCGGCCTCCTCGACCGACGGGGCCACGGCGATGTTCTCCCGGACGCTCCGGTGGTGGTAGCCGGCCCTCGTCAGTCGCTCGTCGGGGCCGCCGCGCGTGGGCGAGACGTGCCCCACGAAGCCGTGGAGCGACATGTCCCGGTCGTGCTCGCGGGCGGCCGCCACCAGCGCCGAGTCCCACGCCAGGGCGCCGTGCCCCTCCGCGCGCCGGTCCCGGAGCACCCGGTCGCGCATGCGCCGCTCGAGGGCCGCGTCTGCCTCGAGGCGTGGCTCCGCGGCGATCTGAATGTGGACACCGAACCCGTGTGACATCGGAGTGAACGCCGCGGCGCACAGGCACGCGGCGGGGACGAGCCGGCGAACGCGACCCGAAAGGCCGCCCATCACGCTCCCCAAGATCAGTCGGCCCCGATGCGCTTTCGAAAGCAGCGGACCGTGCCCACGTCCTCGAACCCACAGGCCATGTGCGCGCGAACGCTCGTCCGGTTGGTGGCCCGCGCGTCCGAGGCGAACTCGACGCATCCCCGCTCCCGGGCCCAGGCCTCGGCGGCGGTCACCAGGGCCCGGCCGATGCCCCGTCGGCGGTACCGCTCATCGACGAACCAGCCCTCCAGGTAGCCCACCCGGTCGGTGACGCAACCCTCGGCGAAAGGTCGTATCGACAGCTCGGCGAAGCCGACCACCCATCCATCCTCTTCGGCCACCACGACGCCGTGTGGCACGGAGGTCGAGTCTTCGAAAAAGCCGTCGATCTCGGCCGCGTGCTCCTCGCCGCCCTCCGGCCACAACAGGCGCCGCAGTCGGAGCCAGGCGTCACGGTCGTCGGCGCGGACCGCTCGGATGTCCAGGCTCACGTCACCAGGCCCCCGGGTGATCGATGGATCGGGAGGTGCGTGGAGCCCATCGCGAGCGGCGGGCCTCCGGGGCGCGCCAGCACAGCTCGGACGAAGAGGATGTCACCGTCGGGCATGTCGAACGGGCGGCTCCGGTAATTCGAGTCGGCGACCATGTCTTCGCCGCGGACGATCAGGGACCAGCCGTGAGTCGTCGCCGAGACCGTGAGCAGCGGCTGGAGCCCCTCTACCTGGCCCCCCACGTGGAAGCGCACCTGTCGCTCCGCGTCTCGAAAGCACTCCACGATCGGCAGGGTCATGAGCAGGATCCACGCGGGTCTTCGCATGCGCCCGCCTCCTCCACGTTCGCGTCGGCCGCCATCTCGTTCGCTGTTCCAACGCAAGGAGCCCGTCCGATGCGCCGCCAACCGGTTCTGGTCCGGGTCGGGAGCTACCCGGACGGGCGGTCGACGGCCTCGAAATGTCCCAGGAGCTCTTCGGCGGAGGTGAGCGCGGCGCAGCGCGCATCCAGCGCTTCGAACGCCTCCGCCTGCTCGGCCCGGAAGCGGTCGAAGGCCTCCCTCGACTCCCATTCGTCGATGGTCAGGTAGCGCCCGGCGCCCGCCGGCTCGTGGAGCAGCCGGGTCGAGCGGTAGCCGGGGCTGTCGCGGAAGAGCTCCACCCAATCGCCCTCCGGGCCGTAAACCTCCTCGAACCGGCGCCGGTACTCGGCCGGGACCTCGTAGCGCCACAGGTAGAGATAGGTCACGGGGTCGGTTCGCCGGATTCGCTCCCGGCCTCCGCGGAGCCGTCCGACCGGGACGTCAGGCCCAACCCAGCTGCTTCAGGCTGATGCCATCGTTCCAGATCTTGGTCATGTGCCGGATCCGGTCGCCGTCGAAGTCCATCACGTAGACGTAGTCGGCCTCGAACGACTTCCCCGTGGGTGGGACGGGACCGCCCTCTCCGGTGTGCGTGCCGCGGAAGACGCCGTAGGCCGAGACGTTGTTCCGGTCCGGATCGACGGCGAACGCGCGGATCTCGTAGCTCGCGTCGGGCAACGGGCCGGTCATGCCGGCCATCCAGTCCGTGTACGCCTGCAGCGTGTCGACGCCGTCCAGGACCGTAGTCTGCGACGAGAACGTGGCGTCGGGATGACGGTAGGACTGGCAGCCCTCCCACCCCTGTCCGGTCTCGCAGGCGTCGAAGAAGCGCTGGGCGGTCTCGCGGATTCCAGGCATGGATCGGCTCCTCGCAGGAGGGGAGTCGGAGGTCGGCCGCGAAGCGGACGCGCGCCGCCGCCACGAAAAGGCTCCGGCGTGCCACGCGCCGCGGCTGCCGGGCACAGTTACGATTTTCGACCACCCAACGGTCCGCGGCAACCCTGGGCCAGCACGGACCTGCCTCCGGCGCCGGCTCGGACCTGCCTCCGGAGCCGGCGCCGACCTGCCTCCGGAGCCGGCTCGGTCCCGCCTCCGAGGCTGGCACGGGCATGCGGTCCCAGCGGCCCGAAAGCCGGCCCCTTGACCCTCACGTTACGTGAGGTGTTAGACTGGGCCCATGGACGGGCATTGGACGGTCGGCGAGGTGGCGAAGATGGCGCACGTCACGGTGCGCACGCTCCACCACTACGACGAGATTGGGCTCCTGACCCCGGCGGATCGCTCGCCGGCGGGATACCGGAGCTACGACGCCGCCGACCTCGAGCGCCTGCGATCCATCCTCCTGTACCGGGAGCTGGGTTTCGCGCTGGAGGCGATCGCCGGGCTCCTGGACGTACCGGCGCCCGAGCAGGCGACGGCGCTCCGCGCGCAGCGGGAGCTGCTGGGCCGGAAGGTGAGGAGACTGGAGAGCGTGGCCCGGGCGGTGGACCGGACGCTGGAAGCCATGGAGAAGGGGGAGCCGATGAGCACGGACGAGCTGTTCGAGGGGTTCGAGTCGTGGGACGCGCCCGACGAGGTGAAGTCGCAGCAGGCAGAGCACGGGGCCGAGGCGCGGGGTCGCTGGGGCGAGACGGACGCGTACCGCCAGTCCATGCGCCGCGCCCGGGGTTATCGCAAGGAGGATTGGGCGCGGATCCGGGCCGAGCAGGAAGCCATCGAGGCGGACATGGCCGGCCTTCTGGCCGCGGGCGCCGATCCCGAGGGCGAGGAGGCGATGGCGGCCGCCGAGCGCCACCGGCGCCACATCAGCGCGTCGTTCTACGACTGCGCTCCCGGGATGCACGCCGGGCTGGCCGACATGTACGAGGCCGATGCGCGCTTCCGGGCCCACTACGAGGAGCGCGCCGAGGGCCTGGCGGCGTTCGTGGCGGCGGCGATCCGGGCCAACGCCCGGCGGACCGAGGGCGGCAGCGGGGCTCCTTGAGCCCCGCCTCCGCGCCCGCCTGATCCGACGTCGCGGCCACCTGAGCTCCACCTCGCGGGTCCCCTCGAGGTGGTCTGCCGCTTTCAGCATCACCCCCAGAGGAGCGGCTCAATGACCAGTCCGGTGACGCTACATCACACGGAAGACCATGTGCTGAGCTCGCAGCATGTCGGAAGGGATCTTCACCTCTGGATCGGTAAGCCGGTCGCCGGCTTCGCGCCCTCGGGCGAGCCACCACACGTCCTGTGGGTGCTGGACGGCGACCTCTTCTTCGGAACGGCGCTGGAGCTAACGCGCCTGATGCACCAGCTCTATGGAGAACTGCCTCCAGTTCTGGTGGTCGGCGTCGGCTATGGCACCGACGACCCACGGGTGCAGGGAGAACTGAGGGCGAGGGACTTCACCCCCACGGCCGACCGTGGCTATGGAGCCATGCGTCGGCAGATGGACCCTCAATCGGAACCGGTACTTCCTGAAGGCGAGCGCATGGGAGGAGCGGCGGCGTTCCTTCGGTTCCTCGTCGAAGAGGCGCGTCCATACGTGGAAGGTCGCTTCACTGTTGCTGCAGGACGAGGAACGTTGTTCGGGACATCGCTTGGTGGGCTCTTCGCCGTCTGGTCTCTGCTGAGTCAGCCGGGAGCCTTCGACCATACGATTGCGGTGAGTCCGGCACTCTGGTGGGACGGCAAGGCCGTGTTGAAGCTCGCGCAGGAAGGCGCCAAAGACCGAGAGGATGTCCCCGGAAGGCTGTTCATGGCGGTGGGAGCACTGGAGGAACCCGAGGGCGTCCCGTTTCTGTCGCGATTCGGATTCGTTTCCAACGTACGTGCGCTGGCGGCGCATCTGAGCGCTCGCAACTACCCTTCGCTTGAGGTTCAGGCCGAGGTCTTCGATGGCGAAACACACACGTCGATGGTCGCCGTTGGACTCACCCGTGGGCTGCGCGCCTTTCTGCGCGGGAAGCCACCTTCTATCCCCGCATCGGCCTCGAGCCCATTGTCGCAGAAGTGAGAACGTTCATCCGCGGGTCGGTCCCGGCCGGCCATCCCCCGTCGAATCGCTGATACGGCGCCGGTGGCGCTCGGCGGCCTCCATGGGCCGTCACGCCTCGCCCACCTCCTCGAGCTTCAGGTCGCGCCCCGCTCTTCCCCCGAGGGCTCGCTCGTCATCTCCACCAGTCGCGCGACCGTGTTGATGTTGCGGGCGGTGCCGCTTCGCGCGGCCGGGAGCTTGAGCTTCGAGCGCCCCGAGCCGATCGGATAGTGGACGTAGAACTCGCGAGCGCCCGCCCGCACCTCCTCGCCGTCCGGGGCCACGACCTCGAATTCGGCCGGCGGCGGCTGGTCCAGGAAGATCACCATCGTCCGGTTGGGCTCTCGCTCGGGAAAGGGGTTGGCCGCAAGCACCGCCGCCAGCTCCGGCGCCGTCCTCACCATCACGCCCACCGGCTTTCCGGCGTACTCGGCCAGCGTCTCCTCCAGCCTCGCCTTCACCTCTCCTTCGCTCCCGGGGCTCCGGAACAGGAGGTTCCCGCTCGCGATGTAGGTCCGCGCGTCGACGAAGCCGACCGCTTCGGCCATGCGCACGAGCTCGGCCATGGGGAGCCTTCCCGTGCCGCCCACGTTGACGGCCCGGAGGAGGGCGACGTAGACCTTCATCCCACCTTCATCCGTCACGGGCGGGCCGGGCTCAGCATGCTGTCGACGAAGGCCTGGAAGTCCGCATTGAACAGGAAGCGCTCCCGGGACCAGGCCCAGCGCATGAGCGCGCCGCGGCGCGCCAGGTCCGCCGAGTCCCCCAGGGCCGAGGAAGGCGCCGCGTAGGCGGCGATCTCCTGGGAGACCGACTGGAACAGCGCGGGGTCGATGGTCCCGTTGAGATGCTGCCGATGGGCGTTCGACCACGCGTGAAACAGGCCCCGCCACAGCCCCAGGAGCTGCACCTGGTCCGCCGCCGAGGCGCTGTCGGGACTGCCGCGCCACCCGGTCAGGGCCCGGTCCAGGGATGGAGTCGTCGCCATCGCCTGGTTCACCTCGAGGAACGAATTGGCGATGGTGGCATCCGCGGCGGCCCGGGTCGCGATGGCGCTCTGGCGCACCTCCAGTCCCACGAAGATCAGCGAGCCCATCACCCCGACCAGTCCCAGAAGCTCGCCGATGCGTGCCAGGCGGCTCTTCTCGGGCATGGGGCCCGTCACGGCCCGGGACTCGACGCCGGCGCGACCACCACCGGGACCGCGAACCGACCGTCGTCTGGGCCCATGAACGCTCCCGGGGTGGGCGGGCAATGCCGTGCACGGCGCAGCCAGGCCTGGAGCGCCGCTGGACAACGTCACTGCAGGGGGCGGCGTCCGCCAGACCTCTCCGAGCGGACCTGCCGCGGCGCCCGCCGCGGACGTCTCGCCCCGCCCCCGCTTCCGGCAGCCTCCGGGGCTCTTCTCTTGACATGCATGGCACCGTTATGCATCATAGTTCTATGCATAGAGCCCTTATGTATCATCCGGGGCCGTGACCCTCGGTATCGCCGGACGCGGATTCCACGCCGCCAACCACGCGAAGGATCATGGAGATCAACAAGGACCTGGTCGCCGCCTCCTCGACTCCCATCGTCCTGGCCATCCTCGCCGACGGGGACAGCTACGGCTATGCCATTCTCCAGCGGGTCAAGGAGCTCTCCGGGGGGCGCATGGAGTGGACGGACGGCATGCTGTATCCCGTTCTCCACCGCCTCGAGCGGCTCGGGTACGTGGAGGCGCGATGGGAGAAGGCGGAGAACGGCCGTCGCCGAAAGTACTACCGGATCACCTCCGCCGGCCGGGACCAGCTTGCCGAGGAGCACCGGCAGTGGGAGGCCGTGAACGAGACGCTGCGGGGGCTGTGGACGGTGCTGCGCGCAGTCCGTCCGGCCGTCTCGGGAGGCTCGGGGGGGACGCCCGGCAGGATCGCCCCACCGGGCCGGGCCACACCCCTTCCGCAGGGAGCCTGAGCGATGCCGACGCCGGACGACGCGGGCCTCCTCGAGGGCCAGATCGAGCAGTGGCGCAGCTACCTCCGCCGGCGCCAGACCATTCACGCGGTGGACGTGGCGGAGCTGGAGGACCACCTGCGCGAGCAGGTGGCGGGCCTCATCGAAGCGGGCCTCGCCGAGGACGAGGCGTTCCTCGTCGCCGTGAAGCGCATGGGCAGCCTCGACGCTCTCTCTCGTGAGTTCGCCCGCGAGCACTCCGAGCGCCTGTGGAAGCAGCTCGTCGTCGTCTCCTCCGACGAAGCGGAGGAGGGCGCGGGTGCCCGCCGGGAGGCCCTCGTCGCCCTCGCGCTCGCGGTCGCGGCGGCGGTGGCCATCAAGATCCCGGCCCTGTTCGGGCTCGACCTGGTCCGGGACGCCGGCTTCTACCTGAGGAACGCGAGCCTGTTCGTGCTGCCGCTCCTGGCCGGATACTTCGCCTGGAAGCGGAAGCTCGATCCCGTCACCATCCGGTGGCTGGCTTTGGCGTTCGTGGTAGCGGCCGTGTTCGCCAACGTCTACCCGTTCCAGGCCCACGTGCCCGGCTCGGCCAGCCACGATCCGGGCAACACGGAGTTTCTGACCGCCCTGCACCTGCCCATCGCGCTCCTCCTGGTGATCGGGATCTCGTACGCGGGCGGGCGCTGGGGCGAGGTGGCCGGGCGCATGGACTACATCCGGTTTTCGGGCGAGCTGTTCATCTATTATGCGCTCATCGCTCTGGGCGGCGCCGTTCTCTCGGGGCTCATGGCCATGACGTTCCGGGCCATCGGCGTCGACATCGAGCCCTTCTTCCAGCAGTGGCTGATGCCGTGCGGCGCCGTGGGAGCCGTCATCGTCGCCTCCTGGCTCGTGGAGGCCAAGCAGAGCGTGATCGAGAACATGGCGCCCGTCCTCACGCGCCTGTTCACGCCCCTGTTCGCGGCGGTGCTGGTGGTCTTCCTGGCCACCGTGCTGTGGACCGGCCGCGGGGTGCAGATCGAGCGGAACGTTCTCATCGCCTTCGATCTGCTCCTCGTGGTGGTCCTGGGGCTCCTCCTCTACTCAGTTTCCGCCCGGGATCCCCGCTCTCCCCCCGGGCTGTTCGACTGGATGCAGGTGCTTCTGCTGGTGAGCGCGCTCCTGGCCGACGCGGTGGCGTTGTGGGCGATCGCCGCGCGGATCACCGCGTTCGGCTTCACCCCGAACCGCGTGGCCGCGCTGGGAGAGAACGTGGTCCTGCTGGTGAACCTGGCGTGGTCGGCCGTCCTCTATCTGGGCTTCCTGCGCCGGCGGCGCCCGTTCGCGAGCCTGGAGAAGTGGCAGACGGACTACCTGCCGGTCTATGCGGCGTGGGCGGCGATCGTGGTGCTCGTGTTCCCGCCGCTGTTCGGGTACGTGTGACCGGCGCCGGCTGGCGGCACGACGCGGGCCCCACGGCACTGGCCGTCGCGCTCGGTCTCGGCATCGGATGGCTCGACCTCCATACCACCGAGGTCCTCGTGACCGTGTCGGCGCTGCTCCTGGCCGGCCTGGCTCTCGGCTTCCTGCGGCCGAGGGCCGCCTGGCGCTGGGCCGTGCCGCTCGCGCTGGGCCTGCCCGCCATGGCGATCGTCGGCCATCTCCTCCGCGCGCCGACTCCCGAGCCGGTCCGCGTGGATCCGCTCATCGCCATGATCGCCTTCGTGTTCGCATCGGTGGGCTGTTACGCCGGCGCCATGGCCCGCCGAATCACGGGACCGCGCCCAACCTCGGGATGAACGCACCGGCGATCACCCGGCGGCCGAGCGCCTACGTGCCCGTGCTCATGTCCCTGGCAGCGCTCGCCACGATCCTGGCCCACATCGCCGTCGCCGGCACCGCGCCCCAGCCCGACGAGGGGACCGCCGCCCACCTTTGGCAGCTCCTCATGGCGCTTCAGCTCCCGGTCATCGCCTACTTCGCCGTGAGGTGGCTGCCGCGGGCTCCGCGCCGGGGACTGCTCGTGCTTGCTGTGCAGGCGGTGGCGGCCCTGGCAGCCGCGGCGCCGGTGTTCCTGCTGGGCTGGTGACGCCCCTCCGTCGGCACGGCACGCCCGCCACGATGAGCGTGAACTCGCCGGCGACGCGGCCGGCCACCGGCTTCCCGATTATCTCACCGTCCGGTCGGTGTAGGCCCCGGGGGACCCGCGGGACGCAGGCCCGCGCGTGCGGTCCGGGGATCCGGAAGACGGCGGAGCCTCCGGCTTCCCGGTCTCCACGTACCGCCGGAGGCGGCCCATCTGACCCGCCAGCACGGACTGGACGGCGGGCGCGATGCCCTCGAAGCCGCCCTCCATGAAGCCGCCGACGGCGTAGGTCAGCTCGAGGCGGGTGCCGCCGTCCGCCGCGGCCAGCGTCCAGGTGAGCGTGCCCGCGAGGGCCGAGCCCTGCAGTGGTCCGAGGGCCCCCGAGAGGCGTAGCAATCGGGGTGGGTCGACGTACACGACGCGCAGGTGCTCCACGCCCCCGCCGCCCGGGAGCTCCTCGCACAGGCAGCCCCCCGGACCGTCGTCCAGGGAGAGGTTCCGGGCGTCGCCGGAGAACGTGTGCTCGGGGTTCCACCACCCGCCGATCTCACCCACGAGAGCCTCGTAGACGCGAGCGGGCGGGGCGTCGATGTGCGTCTCGTGGTGGACGACGAATCCGCTCGGAGGGCTCTGCGAGGCGGCGGGCGCCGGGCGAACGGCGAGGAGGAGCGGGAGCGCGACGGCGACCGTGCGCGTGACTCTCTTCATTCGGGGATCCTCCGTGGGAGTGCTTTCCGGTCCGGGTCACCTCGCGCCCCGGAGTCACCGCTTCCTGGCCACCACGTGGAAGATCTGCCAGTGTTTGGGATTCCGCCGGTCGGGCGGGTCGTCCTTCTCCTCCACCCTGAACATCTCGATCTCGAAGCCCTCGAGCAGGCTCATCACCTCCTCGCGCGACTGGTGCGAACGGCCCGGAACGGCCGCCCACGTGTCGCGATCTCCGAAGAACTGGCCCGCGAAGCGCCCGCCCGGCCGAAGGGCCGCCACGATCCGGCTCCACAGGGCCGGGAAGTCCTCCGGGCAGCAGAAGGGCAGCGCGAAGCTCGCGTTCACCAGGTCGCAGTCGGGCACCCGCATGTCCGCGAAGTCCACCTCCTCGGTGGTGAGCCGCGGCCTCTGCTCCTCGGGCACCCGGGGCCACAGGAGCCCGAAGGCCTGCGGCTCCGCATCGGTGGCCACCACCCGCCA
>CAYXHP010000139.1:0-23399 GCA_964465015.1 uncultured Gemmatimonadota bacterium | reverse complement strand
CGACCGGCTCACCTTCGCCGGCCTGGTGGAGACGATCGTGGACCTGCGCCGCTACCGCGGCCTGGAGCCGATCACGGGCGGCGAGCCGGAGGGGGCCGCGGCGGGCGGCGACGAAGCGCTCGAGCTGCACGAGGCCGTGATCTCGCCCGGCTCGCCGCTCGTCGGCTCGAGCATCCGGGAGGCCAGCTTCCGGGCCCGCTACAACGCCGCCGTCATCGCCGTCCATCGTCACGGCGAGCGCATCGAGAGGCGGATCGGGGACATCGTGCTGCGGCCGGGCGACGCGCTCATGCTCGAAGCCGCGGCCGGCTTCGACCGCGCCTTCCGCGACTCCTCGGACTTCTACCTGGTGAGCCGGGTGGACGACAGCGCCGCCCCCCGCCACGGACACCGGTGGATCGCCCTGCTCGTCCTGACGGCCGTCGTCGTGTCGGCGGCCACGGGCCTCGTCTCGATCACCATGGCCTCCGCCCTGGGCGGCCTGGCCATGGTGGTCACCGGCTGCCTGAGCCCCGGCGAAGCCAAGCGGGCGGTGGACTGGTCGCTCCTGGTGGTGATCGGCTCGGCCCTCGGGATCGCGGTGGCCATGGAGAAGAGCGGGGCCGCCGCGCTCGTGGCCCACGAGATCATGGAGCGGGCCGCCTCCCTGGGACCGCGCGGCGTGCTGGCGGGACTCTTCCTGGGGACCCTCGTCCTCACCGAGCTGGTCACGAACAACGCGGCCGCCGCCCTCATGTTCCCCGTGGCCGTGTCCGTGGCCGGGGACCTGGGCCTCGCGGCGCGGCCGCTGGTCATCGCGGTCACGGTGGCGGCGTCGCTGTCGCTCTCGACGCCGCTCGGCTACCAGACCAACCTCATGGTCTACGGGCCGGGGGGGTACCGGTTCACCGACTTCACGCGGGCGGGGCTTCCGCTCCAGATCCTGGCGGGAGCGCTCGCCGTGGCGCTCATCCCTCTCCTGTGGCCGCTGACGGGCTGAGGATCAGGCGCGCAGCCGCCTCGCGATGGCGGCGCGCAGCCCCCTGAAGCGTCCCAGGTTCGCCACGAGCGCGGCCACCAGCTTCACGGGCAGGACCGCCAGCGACAGCGCCACGCCGACCGGCGGAAGGCGGACCGCCTCCGGCTCGTAGCCCTGCTCGGCGGCCACCGGGCCCGCCGTCTTCTGACACAGCCACAGCTCCGCGGGCGACAGACCGACGCGCCAACGGCCCGACCGGCCGGCGTCGATGCCCGACTGGTCCGGACGATCCGGCTCGGTCGACGAGCCGATGCGCGGCACCGCGAGCATGGCCGGGCGGAAGTCCAGGCCGGCGAACCGGCACACGCGGCGCACGGTCGCCTCGGGGTCGGAGAGGAGATCCTCGAAGCGCACGTGCAGCACCCAGGATCCGGCGTCCGGAAGCCCGGCCGCCCGCACGGACCCCCTCCACAGCCGAGCGACGACGACGGGATGGTAGTTGACCCAGGCGCGGACCGCTTCACGGAGCGGAATGTTGCCGGCCCCCAGGAATCGACGCTTCCACTTGTTCTTCTGGGACAGCACGACGTCGCGCGGATCACGGACCATGTGCACCACCTTCACCCGCGGGAAGGCGGAGCGGATCGCCTCCAGGAAGAACACGTTGCGTGGCGTCTGCTCGCACGGGACCTCCGCGCCCCGGAGGGTGGTCTCGTACGTCAGGAAGCGCCGGTAGACCTCCAGGGGAGCCAGGGGGGCGGTGCCGAGAGCCTCCTCCGCCTCTTCCGCGAAGCGCCGCGGATCGCCCCGGCCCAGGTAGCCCTCGCGCGCGATGGCCAGGAGCCGGGCGAACAGGTCCACCGCCGCCGCCCGGTCGATCGCCACCCGGAGATCCTCGGCGGCGCAGAGCTGCTCGAAGAAGTGCAGCTCGTTGAAGGTGTGGACCCGGGAATGCCGGCCCAGGATGCGGCCCATGAGGGTGGTGCCGCTCCGGCTGCTCCCGACGACGAACAGGGCGTCGAGCGGTCCGCCCGGCCCTTCCGCGCTAGGAGCCTCCGGATGCACGGTCGCCGTTCCAGAACGCGTCGCCCGAGGTCTGCAGGAGCTGCTGCAGACCCTGCCAGTCCCCGTCCTGGACGATGGACCACGTGGTGGCGATCATGCCGCCGTCCGCCGAGTCCACGCGACCCATGTAGCGGGCGAAGGCGCGCGTGGTGGCGTCCCGCCGCCAGGTCGCGCCCAGCGCGCGGTGCCCGGACTTGAGGATCCGCTCGATGGTGGGGAAGCTCGGTCCATCGTCCTCGTAGTGCCAATCACAGATCACGATGTCGTGGGGAATGCGGGGCAGGAGGCTCGCGTAGCCCGCATCTCCGTGGAGCTGACGCGCCATCATGCGGGGGAACTCCTCGGGCGTGGCCAGCATGTCCCCCCACATCCAGACCTTGATCCCGCGGGCGGAGAGGTAGTCGTACAGGCGGTCCACGTCCGCGAGGAACAGGGCCGGGGGCAGGGCGCGCTCACCCGGCGCCAGCTCCCGGCGGGACCCGCGCGCCCGCCTCACCACGCCCTCCACCTCGTCGTGCCCGATGTGGATCACGCGCGGGTGGACGGCCTGGATGACGTCGTCGAGCATCGCGAAGACCACCTTGTAGGTCTCCTCGTTGCTGGGATCGTACGTCCACTGGTTGTACATCAGGTCGGGGTACGCCTTCTTGAACAGCTTCTCCTGGTGCGTCAGGAGCTTGAGCTCGGGCACGAACTCCAGGCCGTTGGCCCGGGCGTAGGCCGCGATCCTCCGGAAGGCCTCCGGGGACCAGGCATCGGCGCGCGCGATCTTCGACATGCTCGGGAGCGCCACGCCGTCGCCCAGCTGCACGATGAGCGTGTTGAACTGGTGGTCCCTGGCCATGTCGATGATGCGACGCGCGCTGGCCTCGTCGACGCCGCGCGCCACGAAGTGCACGGCCCGAATGCGGAGCGCCGGCCAATCGGCGATCACCCCGGACGGCAGCTGCCCGCCGCGGCTCTCGGCCAGCTTCGCGAGGGTCACCATGCCGTGCAGGAGCCCCAGGCTGTCGCCGCCGACCACCGTGGCGTCGCGCCCCTGGACCGCCAGCACGTAGCCCTCCGGCTCGCGAAGGGCCCGCTCGGCCGAGGCCGGGAGTCCCGGCGCCGAATCCGCCACCCGCATGCGCACGGGGCCGGCCCCTCCTCCCGCGGTCTCCGCGCGGGAGACCCGGCCCCTGAGGCTGTCGAGGGTGGGAGCCAGGCGCCCGCCCGCGCTGACCGCCTGATCCGGCGCCAGATCATCCAGCGCGGAGAAGACCACGGGGACGGAGTCGGCGGCCGACGACACGTCGACGACCGCCGGCTGGGGCGTGATCCCCAGGTCTTCGGAGGACCGATGCGCCGCGCACGTCCAGCCCACCAGGCAGAGGGCGACCGTCGACAGCGCCATCCCCCACCACGCCACGTGGAACCCGGTCCGACTCCGACCACCCCCCGCTCGATTCCTCATCTCAGTTCCGTCCGCTCTCCGAGGTCGGGGCCCCATCCTGCCGGTAGCCCAGCCGCTCCATCATGCGCAGGAAGGCGGGCTCGACCAAGGGGGCGAGCGCCACCGGATCCCGCCGAGGCACGGGCTCGAGCACCGCGGCCGCGTACTCGAGCGTCGCCTCGTCCAGGGACAGACCGCAGAACTCCAGGAGGTCGGCCATCGTCTCCGCGGGCCGCTCCGCCAGCGTCTCGTAGCGCACGACCCGGAACGCTTCGGGGGTCTCCTCGGAACGCGTCAGCCCCTCCCGCATGGTGACGAGCCACTCGACGGCCGCGCGATCCTCGTGCCGCTCCAGGGCTTCGATCCGGCGCACGTCCCGCGCCAGCTCCGCATCGCCGCTCACCACGTCGCGGACGAGCAGGTGCCATTTTCGATCGTCCACGCCCCACCAGTCGTGCACCTCCGACCCCTTCCGCGCCGCCAGCCGCTCCGACCAGCGGTCGATCGAGCGCACCGTGTCCCACCCGTCCCGCACGAGCAGGAGGAAGCGGGCGTCGGGGAAGATCCTCCGCACGAACGGTACCCGGAAGACCAGCTCCGGGTACTTGTCGACCACCCGCCGCGCGCCGGTCACGCGCAGGTAGAAGGCGTACATGCGGTGGACCGCCCGGACCACCTCCGGCGTCGCGTCCGAGGCGTCCAGGCGGAAGCGCGCCGGTCCCCGGTCGTAGTTCCCGATCACGTCCTCGCCCGACATCGCGACGTGCCAGAGCGCCTTGGGCTCGTTCAGGAAGCCGACGTCGGGATGGAGCGACAGCGCCTTCCCGAGGATCGTCGTTCCGCTTCGGCCCGTGCCCACGATGAAGATGGGCGAGCGAGGCGTTCGGCCGCCGGGCAGTCGCCGCGCCATGCCCAGCAGGCCGAGAACCAGCGGGTTGATCCACCGGCCCCGGGTCGTGATCGGACGCCCTTCGAACAGCGCCCAGCTCAGGAGGCGCGTGACGGCCTTCAGGGGCCGGACTCGAGCATACTCCCGGTCCAGCTGGGCGATCACGAGTCGCTCCCGCGCGACAGGAGACGGAGGGCGCGACGCGCGGGCGCCCACGGGCGCAGTACCGTCCGGTTGAGGTCGACCAGCGTCCAGCCGTCGACGCCCGACAGGGTGTGGAAGCCCTCCGCGCGACCGCCCGGGGGATCGGGCTCGATCCGGCACACGGTCTCCTCCCGGAAGACCTCCGGCGTGAGCTCGACGATGCGGTTCAGCACGACCGCCGATCCGTAGCGACCGGCCCCGTCCTGCGCGGGACGGTAGAGCCGGTCGCCGTGGCGGAAGGGAGGACCGGCCGGCCGCGCCGAGTGGATGTCGAGCTTGACCGGATTCGCGGCGTGCGGTGTCCACGGACCGCGCAGCCGCGGCGCACACCAGGCCCGCAGCGCGTGCCTGGGCCCGCGCTCGCGGTCCGTGCCCAGGAGCCACCACCGGTCCCCGTGCCGAAACAGCGTGCTGTCGAGGACCGCGACATCCCGCAGGAGGGTCGCGTCTTCCTCCCAACGCCACGGGAACTCGAGGGCACGGAACAGCGTCACCCGCCGGGCGGCCGCCATCTCGGGCACGCAGTAGATCTCGTCCTCGTGCACCAGCAGGTACGGGTAGGAGAGGTGGATGTCCATCTCGAGCACGGGGCGACGCTCCAGCACGCGAGCCTCGCGGTCCCACTCCTCGGCCACGATGCGACCGCGGCCGAGGCGCGGGTCCAGCTCCTCGTACAGCACGAACAGCCGGCCGTCCCGGACCAGTCCGAAGGGATCGGCCTTGAAGCCCCCCGCGGGCGGCGTCTCGGCCCAGCGGATCGGCCCGGCCGGCCAGCCGCCCAGGAAAGCCTCCGCGGGAGCGGGGACGAGGCCGATGTTCCAGCGGTCGGGCCGAAACAGGACCCGGAGCGCCCTGGAGGCGCCCCGGAGGAGGAGCCGGGGCGCGAGGAACCCCGGGGCGGGAGGGGCTCCGACCTCTCCGCGGCCGGGACCTTCGTCCGCGTCCGCCCCGGCGCGGACCTGGCCGCCGAACGGTGAGCCGAGAGCGGCCCGCATCCGGCACGCCTCGGCGGGCCAGAGCTCCATCTCCCCGGTGAGGGTACGCAGCGTCCGGCGAAGGGAGTGGCCGGTCACCGGAAGCCGCCCCTCGCGCAGCACCGCCCGGGCGCCGTCGGCGCGGCGCCGGGCCACGAGCCGCGCCGTCACGCTCCCGGCCGGCGCGGCCACGGCTCGCCGGCACGCCTCCTCCAGGCGACCCACCTCCAGCCCCGCGACCTCGAAGCTCCAGCACTCGGGCGCCCCCCACGCGGCCGGCTCCCCGGCGGCCGCCGGCTCCGCGCCCGGCGCTCCTCCCAGCCGCAGGACGAAGTCGGGCCTCGCTCCGACGCGCCGGGCGTACCCGGACGCCTCGAGCGCCGCCAGGCACCGGGCCCGCCAGCCGGCGGCCGGCTCCCGGAGGCCCACCACGTGGAAGGTCAGCGGCGGCGCGGGCGCCGCGCCCAGAGAGGACGAGGTCGGGCGCCCCGTCACAGGACCTCCCCGTACACGGCCGAGAGCCGCTCGTAGTGCGTCTCGGGACCGAAGTCGCGCTCGACCCGCCGGCGCCCGGCCTCGCCCATCGCGGCCGCCGCCTCGCGGTCGTCCACGGCTCTCTCCAGTCGCTCGCGCAGCGCCACCTCGTCTCCGGCGGGGAACAGCCATCCCGTCTCGCCCTCGGTCACGAGCTCGGGGATGCCCCCCATGTCGGTCCCGATCACGGGCCGGGCCAGGGCCATGGCCTCCAGGATCACCATGGGGCAGTTCTCGTACAGCTCCGAGGGCACCACGACGGCCACGGAGCGGCGGATCAGGTCGTGGAGCGCCTCCCCCTCCTGGAAGCCGACGAAGCGGACGTGGTCCAGGCCCGCGCGCGCCGCTTCCGCCTGGAGCGCGGCCCGCTCCGGCCCGGTGCCCGCGATCAGGAGCGGCACGCCGCGCAGGGGAGCGGCGGCGCGCAGCAGCGTGCCCACGCCCTTGACGGCGCGGATCCGTCCCACGAACAGCAGGTGCTCCCCGGGACCGCTCGCGGCGCGGAAGGCGTCCGGGTCCACGAAGTTGGGGATCACCGCGATGCGGTCGGCGGACGCCACCCCGTGCTCGATCATCCTGTCCCGCAGAAAGCGGCTCGGCGACACGAACCGGGTCACCGCATCGGCGTCTCCGAGCCCCCGCGACGTGTAGGCTTCCAGGACGCTGAGAGCGGTCCGGGCCGCGGATCCACGATTGCAGCGCCGCGGGAGGGCCCGCCAGAAGTGCCGCCCGCGGCACGCTTCGCACACCCTCCCCCGCGAGACGAAGATGCGGACCGGGCACGCCAGCTTGGCGTCGTGGAGCGTCTGGACGATCGGAAGGCCCCGGCGCGTCAGCGGGCGGAGGATGGAGGCGGTGAGCTGACCGTAGTAGACGTGCAGGTGCGCCATCTCCGGTCGGGTCTCCTCCAGGATCCGATCCATCGCGCGCCGCGCCGCCCCCGAGTAGACGAAGCGGGCCGGGTCGCCCGGCCGGGGTGCGTCCGGGTCCACGCCCGGGGGGAAGTACTCCGACCAGGGCGTGGGCCGGTTGTCCGGGTGACGGGCGGCGAACGGCACCACGCTGTGACCGTGCCGCTCCAGCAACGCTTCGAGGGCCAGGAAGTAGCGGTCCGAGCCGCCGACGACCCGGTAGTTGGAGCCGACGTTGAGGATCTTCAAGAGGGTCCGGCCGGCGCCGGCGCCTCGGGCGGCCCTTCGCCCGCCGCGTCCGGCTCCGGGCCGGCCAGCGCCTGCCGCCACGAGCGCACGGCGTCCAGCCGGTTCAGCGTGACCCCGCCCAGGAGCCACAGATACAGGGACAGAGAGCGGAACTCGAACGTGCGCACCAGGAACGTCAACGGGATGAGGAGGACCAGGAGGGAGGCCAGGGACGTGGCCGCCGTCCGGGTCCACAGCCCCGGCGTGTAGCTCATCACCTCCCGGGCCGACCGGTACAGGCGCACCAGGATCCAGCAGAAGGCGCCCAGCCCCAGCAGCCCGTAGTACGACAGGAGGGCCACCCAGTAGACGTCCTCGAACGGGCCGTAGGTGAGGATGCGGTCCAGCGCGCCCCGGGCGTTCTGCGCGATGCGCCGGCGGGCCGTCGCCTCGTCCGGGCTGTAGCCCAGGGGGGTCATGGACCGCAGCACGCTCCCACCCACCGAGGTGATGAGCCACAGCCGCGTGTTGGAGAAGCGCCCCTCCAGCGTCGACGAGCCGAAGGCCATGCCGATGTTGGCCAGTGGATTGACGTGGACCTGCTTCAGCTTGACGTCACCCGTCGTGCCGGCGTAGGAGAGCGCCGCGCCCAGCACGATGGCCGCCAGGCCGAGGCCCAGGAGCGGTCGCAGGAGCTGCCGGCGGTGGCGCCGCCACCAGGCCACCACCCCGAGGCCGACGAGGGCGGCCAGGAAGGAGGCCCGCGAGTAGGTGAGGAGGATCGCGGCCACGAACGCACCCAGGGCGGCAAACAGGACCCACGATGGCACCACGGTCTGGACGCGGTCCCCCTGCGTGAACAGGAGCCCGGTGACCACCGTGACGGCGACCAGGAGGAAGAGCGCCAGGTCCACCGTGTGGCCCAGCGTCCCGATCACGGCTCCCAGCTCCACGCCGCTGGTCAGGATGCTGAAGTTCCTCCCGGCCTCGCCCAGCTCCAGGGCCGTGGCGCGCGGATACCAGAAGGGTGTGGGACCGCCCTGGACGAACTGGAGCGCGGCGACGGCCGACTCGAACGCGGCCATCGCCAGGATCACCAGGAGGATGAGGCGCACGCGCCGCTCGTCCAGCGGCAGGTTGGCGACCACGTAGAACAGGGCCACGTAGCGGAGAAGCGTCCGCAGGCTGATCAGCGACGGGACGATCCCGGCGTGGTTCAGGAAGACCGAGGCCAGCGCGAGCCCGAGGAAGACGAGGAGCGGCAGGTCGACCGGGGTCCGGCGCAGGAAGCGGCCCCGGGCCAGGCGTCCCAGGACCACGACGACCAGGAGCGCGTAGACCACGGCCTCGCTGCCCAGGCGGGCCAGCGAGTAGACCTGGTCGCTGACCGGGAGCCACTTGAGCACGAACTCCTCGACCGGGATGTAGGCCACCAGCCCCACCACCAGGCCGTACAGGAGCCGCGTGAGGTCGAGGGGGAGGACGGGGGCGCCGGCGTCCTCGCGCCCGTCGCCGCGCGCCATCGCCCCCGAGATCTCAGTCGCCATAGATCTCCCTCCACGACGCCGGGAGGACGACTCCCTCCAGGCGGGCCAGCGCGTGGACGGAGGGCGCGTAGTAGGCCACGAGCCTCCGCCGGAGATCGGGCCCCACCCGCACGTCCCGGCCGGACGAGGGCTGGTTGAGCTTCCAGTACAGGGGTTCGAATCCGCGGCGCAGCCGCCGGAGCCAGCCCTGGAGCCAGGGCTTGTCGTGGCTGTACTGGCGCACGAGGTATCGGAGGCGCTTGTACGCCCCGTGCACGCCCGGCGAGCGCGCGCCGTGCGTCGGATTGTGGACCCGGTAGTCGATGTCGGGGAGCCGGCTCGGATCGAGACCGGCAAAGGCGCAGATCCGCCGCACGACCGCGGCGGGGTCCTCGCGGACTTGCTCGAAGAACTCCACGTCCACCCGCTCCGTCCCCAGCGCGCCGATCCAGCGCTGGATGGCCTCCGCGTAGCGGCCCTGGCTCAGCGCCCGCAGGTGCTGGGGCTCCGTGTCCGGATCCGGGAGCCGCTCCTGCTCGAGCACGTACTCCTCGAAGGTCGTGTCCGGGTCGATCCTCCCGTCCTCTCGCGCGAAGCGGTACCAGGACACGAGCCGGGAGATGGGCTCCCGCAGGAGGAACACCGCCCGCACGTCCGGCAGGCATCCGGCCACCCGCGCGGCCGTGCCGCGCGAGTGCAGGTAATCGGGCGTCGCCTCCAGCCTCAGCGTCCCCTCGCCGCACCGGGCGAAGAATCGCGCGTAGGCCTCGGCGCCGTCGCGCTCGTACCGGTATCGGGAGGGCACGGGGTAGTCCAGGTCCAGGAAGAAGCGGGGCTCCTTCACGCTGGCCGGGCAGATGTCGGGATGCTCCGCCAGGTAGAAGAACATCGAGGTCGTGGCCGCCTTGGTCGTTCCGCCCACGAGCAGGTACGCCGCTCCGACCTGCGGACGCGGAGCGCTCACCGCTCCGGCCTGCGGACGCGGGGCGCTCACCGCACCGGCCCGCGGACGCGTGGCGCTCACCGCCGGCGACTCACCCACGGGACGGGCAGTCCGGCCAGGCGGACCAGCAGGACGGCGTTCAGGGTGGTCACCGCCGCGGTGACCGTCTCGGCGATCGCGATGCCCGACAGCCCCAGCCCGCGGGAGAGCCACCACGCCAGCCCCGCATTCAACACCGACGTCACCAACATGTTGCGGAAGACGAGGCGGTAGGACCCGCACGCGTACAGCGCCGATTGCAGCACGGTGGCCAGGGACAGGAAGACGATGCCCCAACCGAACCAGTACAGCAAGCGCCCCGTGCGCTGGACCGACCGGGCCCCGAAGGCGCCGCGATGATACAGGAGGCCCACGATCGGATCGTGGAAGACGAGGACGAGGGCGGCCGCCGGGACCGTGATGGCCAGGGTGATCAGGATCCGCGACTCGAGCGACCGGCCCAGGAGCCGGCTCTCCCCGCGAGCGTACAGGGTCGAGAGCGTCGGAAGGCCGGTGGTCGCCACGGTGGAGCCCACCAGCGTCTGGCTGGCCGAGAACAGCCGAAAGGCGAAGTAGAAGGCGGCCACCCCCCCCGGTGCCACCAGCGACGCCAGCATGCGCTCGACGAATCGGCTCCCCTGGCGGACCACGAAGCCCAGGGTCGGCCACCCGATGGCTCCCCGAACGTCGGCCAGGTCGCGGAGCGTCGGGCGCACGGTCCACCCGTGACGATGCCCCGCGGCGCGGGCTCCGGCGAACATGATGAGGAAGTACAGAAGGAAGCCCAGGCTGTAGCCGCCGGCCACCCACAGGGCCGCCCGGGCGCTGGACCAGGCCAGACCGAGCACCACGATCACCACGCCCGGCGCCACGGCGTTGCGCAGGGCCGTGTACGTGAAGCTCCGTCGGCTGTCCAGGAGCACGCCCTGGAGCGTGATGGCCGGAGCGAAGACCAGCATCGGCGCCGCGATCCGCAGCATGTCCACGCCCTCCCGGTGCGCCGCCGCCGGCAGGCCGGGACCCAGGAGGCGGATCACGAGGGGAGCCAGCAGCTCGACTCCCACCATGAGGACCAGGCCCGCCAGGAGCCCGAGGTTGAGCAGCCCGGACACGAAACGCTGGTAGCCGTCCGGTCCCTCGCTCGAACGATGCCGGATGAAGATCGGGACCAGGCTGAAGTTGGAGCTCTCGCGCGTCACGGTGTCCACGAACAGGGGCACGCTGAGCGCGATGACCAGGGCGTCCGTCGTGCCGGTGGTCCCCAGGCGGGCGGCGACCAGGATGTCGACCAGGATGCCGAGCACCATGCCCGCGCCCTTGAGCGACATCACGCGCCGGGTGGCCGAGCGCCACAGGCGGCCGGCCAGGTCGGGTCGCGTGGGCGACCGCTCCGGCGTGGCGCTCACGGCCGCGGCGCCGGTCGCGGCTGGCCCGGACGGCGGCCGCCGTCAGCCCCCATCGGTGCGGAGAAGCCGCTCGTACTCGTCGGTGATGCGCTCCCAGTTGTAGTGCCGGCGGACCCGGTCCCGGGCGCGATCCCGCAGCGCGCACACCTCCTCGGGCGGCAGGCGCTCGGCCCGCCGCAGCGCATCCACGAAGCTGCCCACGTCCTTGTCGAAATACAGGGCCGCATCGGCGAGCACCTCGCGGTTGAACGGCGTGGTGAGCGCGATGATGAAGCTCCCCAGCCCCATCGCCTCCACGAGGGCCGGGTTGGTGCCCCCCACCTCGTGTCCGTGGAAGTAGGCGAACTGGCCGAGCCGGAGAGCCTGCAGGAGCGGCGGGTCGTACACGCCGCCGGTGAGCACCACCTTGTCCGGGTCGCCCGAGGCGTCGATCAGGCCTCGGATCTTCCGGTAGAAGGGGTCCCGCTCGTCATGGGCCGCGAACACCAGGAGCCGACGCCCCACCGAGGGATCGAGGACCCCCCGCACCATGAGCTCGAGGTTGTTGTCGGGGACGAAGCGCCCCACGTAGGCGTAGTACTCGCCCACCTCGAGGCCGTAGTCGGCCAGGTACGCGTCGCGCCGAGCGAGCAGGTCGGGGTCGGTCACCTGGCTCACCAGCGGCGCCCCATACTCGACCACGTCCATCCGGTCCACCGGGACGCCGTAGGCCCCCGCGTGGTGGTCCCGGATGGCGGCCGCGTCGCACAGGATGCGGTCGGCGGAGCGGAGCAGGTGGCGCTCGCAGAACCGGAAGTAGCGCTGGACCCACCAGGCCCAGCGGGGCCGCTTCCACTCCAGGCCGTCGGGGTTGAGCCAGAAGCGTACCCCCTGTCGCCGCAGGGCCCGGAGCGCCCCGTCGGCGAAGGGCCCCACCCCGTACCCCAGCAGATAGACCACGTCGCCCGCCCCGGCGATCTCCCCGCACCGCCACAGCGCCTTACGGTCCCCGACGATGGTCCTGAGGTTGCCCGCCGGCGCCTCGACGTACAGGAGCCGAACGCCCCGGTACTCCTCGGGTCCCGGCGCCTCTCCGGGCGGCAGCTCGCAGGTCACCCACACGGGCCAGCCGCGCTCGGCCAGCCGCGTGGCCAGCTCATCGGCGAAGGTCTCCAGGCCCCCGTAACTGGCGGGGATGCCCTGGCTCCCCGTGATGAAGAACTTGCGCATGGCGTGGAATGTATGCTGCCGACCGCGAAGGCGCAGACGGGCTCCGGCACGCGTGCCGGCAGCCCCGGAACGACCGCCGGGCCGGGGGCGGCGGTGCGCACCCGGCCCGGCCAGGGAGCGGAGTCGGCCGCGACTTCAGCGGGTCGCGGCCGTGAGGTCGCGTTCGGGCGAGGACCGGGTCCACGCCGGAGGCAGGTTCCTGCGGACCTCGATGTTCCGGAACGGCGGGCTGGTGCGCGCGCCGACCTCCCGGACCCAGGCGGCCATGCGCGCCAGGCCCTCGTCGAGGGCGGTCGCCTGGGGAGCCCCGAACACCTCCCGCATGACCGAGTGGTCGCTGTAGGCGACCTTCACCTCGTTGCGCTCCTCGAGGTGCTCGACGGGGTGATCGGGCTCGCCCATGGCCGCCGCGACCTGGCGTGCCAGCTCGTTCACCGTATAGGGCGTGTCGGCCCCGACGTTGAACACCCGGTTGCGGGCGGCGGGGATCTCCGGCGCCCGGGCCAGCGGACCGACGATGTCGCCCACGTAGCTGAACGCCCTCTGCTGCTCGCCGTCACCGAAGATGGTCATCGGCTCGCCGCGCAGGATCTGGTTCATGAAGATGCCGACCACGTTGCGGTACCGGTCGCCGATGTTCTGGTACGCGCCGTAGACGTTGTGCGGACGGAAGACGACGTAGTCGAGCCCGAACATCTTCCGGGCCGCCTCGAGGTCCATCTCCACGGCGTACTTGGCCACGCCGTAGGGATCCTCCGGGCGGGGCACCATGTCCTCGCGCATCGGCACCTGGCCCTCGCCGTACACGGCGATCGAGCTGGTGAACACGAACGTCTCGGTGCCGTGCCGAACGCTGGCGTTGATGAGGTTGACGCTCCCGATCACGTTGTTCGTGTAGTTGAAGCGCCGGATGAAGTGGCTCAGGCCCTCCGCGGCGTAGGCCGCCAGGTGGTAGACGTGCCGGAAGCGGTACTCCGAGAAGAGGCTTTCGACCAGCTCGTGGTCGGTGACGGAGCCCTCCACGAACGTGGTGTCCTCCGGGAGGTTGTCCCGGAAGCCGCCCGAGAGGTCGTCCAGGGCCACGACGTGGCGGTCGCCGCTCGCCTCGAGAGCTCGCGTCAGGTGCGACCCGATGAACCCGGCCGCGCCGGTGACCAGCACGTGCTCACGATGTCCGTTCGAACTGGGTTTCATCGGTGGTTCGACCTCCTGTGCGAGTGGGAGTCCTTGCGGGAGCGGTGGCGCGAGGTGGTCGGTCAGCCGGAGACGATGCGAAGGTTGGGCCGCCGCGGCTCCTCGGCACGGTGGCGCTCGATCGCGGTGAACTCGACCTCTTCCACGTTGCAGACCAGGCCCCGGGCGACGGCGGGTACGAGGTGATCCACCAGGACCCTGAGCTCCGCCGGGAGCTCCTCCTCGATGTGCTTGCGAATCGTGAGCCTGCCGACCTGGTGCCCGCCGGGCGAGACGAACGGGAGCTTGACCTCCCACACGTCCGCCTTGTCGGGGGGCGCCTGGCCCCAGTCGTTCCACTTCCACAGGTAGCCGTCCCCGGACCGCACGAGCCCGGCGGCCTCGCCGTTCCCGTTCAGCTCCCCGAGGAAGAGCCCGCTGAGCCACATCTCCGCCTCGCTGAGCCCGGCCTTCCGGAACGTCACCCCCAGCGCCTGGAAGACCTGCGGGAGCGAGCGGGCCTCGGCGATGCGGCGGGCGTCGTGCCGCATCTCCACGCCGCGCGCGATGCTCCGGCGGCGCTCCATGCTGCGCCCGATGAGCTTGCGCAGCTCCAGCAGCTCGGGGATGCGCAGGCTCTGCACGCCCACCACGACCACGAGCCCCAGGACCAGGAAGCCGGGGGCCAGCATGCGGCTGTCCTCGGTCAGGCCCATGAAGCTCAGGAGGGCGAACAGGCCGCACACGCCGTACAGGGTGAGCGCCACGCGCCGGGGCGAGAAGCCCAGGTCGAGGAGACGGTGGTGGATGTGGCCCCGGTCCGCCTTCCAGATCCGCTCGCCGCGCAGGATGCGCCGGATCATCGCGAGCGTCGTGTCGAGGACCGGGAGGCCGAAGGCGACCAGGGGCACGGTGATGGCCACCGTGGTCGCCGCCTTGGCGGAGCTGATGATCCCCAGTCCGGCCAGGAGGAAGCCGATCAGGAGGCTCCCGGCGTCCCCCATGAACACGGAGGCGGGCGGGAAGTTGTAGTGCAGGAAGCCGAGCAGCGCCCCCGCCACCACCGCCAGGAACAGCGCCACCAGCTCGTGTCCGAGCGTCAGGGCGACCAGGAACATGGCGCTGGTCGCGATCAGCGCCGCCCCGCCGGCCAGCCCATCCACGCCGTCCACGAGGTTGAACGCGTTGGTGACGCCCACGAACCAGAACACCGTGAGGGCCATGCTGGCCCAGTAGCCGAACTGGATCCCGCCCAGGAACGGAAGCTCGACGGCCTCGATCCTCACTCCCGCCAGGAAGACGCCCACCGACACCAGGACCTGCAGGCTGAACTTGAGCTGGGCCGACAGGCCCGAGCGGTCGTCCCACAGGCCGGTGAGGTGCATGGCCAGCGCGCCGACCCCGATCGGGAGGAGGGCCCGGAGGTCGCTCGCGTAGGTGTGCTCGACCGGAGTGGTCACGACCAGGAGGAGGCAGGTGGCCAGGACGGCCAGGACGATCCCGACGCCGCCGACGGAGGCGATCGGGCGCGTGTGGAGCCGGCGGGCCTCGCCGGGACGGTCCACGAGCCCGAACCATGCCGCGTGCCGGTGCAGCCAGCGTATGACGAGCACGCTGAAGACGAACGCGGACACGAAGCCGACCGTATACAACACGCTCAGGCTCACCAGGTCACCACGGGTCGCGATGCGCGCCTCCTGTCGGGTCGGCCGGCCACGAAGAGTCGTACCCGGTCGTCGGCGTAGAGGGCGCGGACCCCGGTCCGTGCCGACTGCGCGCGATCCTGGAATCTATCCATCTGGGGTTGCTCCACGGCGCTGGGGCACAGGGTCCGGGGGCCTTCGCCGGCGCGCGGCGGGCGCGGCCTGTCCACAGCGGATGGAAGGGACGGGGCAATGTAAGGGCCCCTCATCGGGGCGCACAAGAGACGCGCGCCCGGCCACCTCATGGCACACTTCGTACCGCTCCAGGCTGGGTCTCCGTAGGCCCCCGCAGGCGGCGCTTTGCCACGTTTCCCGGCCCCGAATCCGGAAAAGACACGGGCGTTCCTCTCGCATATTGCGGCATCAGAGGCGGTCTGCCCTCGCAGCGATGCGGCCCTCTCGGGTACCCCCGCGGCGCGCGACCGCGCTGTCGCGGGACGGCGCTGGCGCGCGCCGCCGGGCCGCCTACCCGGCCGTCACCGGATCGCCGCTCATGCGCCGCCGAGTCGGTCCACGTCGGCCCGCACCATCATCTCTACAAGCTCCCCGAAGGAGACGTTGGGCTCCCAGCCCAGGTCACGCCGGGCGCGCGCCGCGTTCGCCACCAGGCGGTCCACCTCGGCCGGGCGGAAGAACTCCGGGTCGACCACCACTCGTACCGTTCCACTGGCCGCGTCGATCCCTCGCTCCTCGAGCCCTTCCCCTTCCCAGCGAAGCCGCACGCCCGCGGCCCCGAAGGCCGCCTCCACCAGGTCCCGGACCGAGTGGCTCTGGCCCGTCCCGACCACGAAGTCGGCCGGCTCGTCCCGCTGCAGCATGCGCCACATGGCGTCCACGTAGTCCCCGGCGAAGCCCCAGTCGCGCCGGGCGTCCAGGTTCCCGAGCCGAAGCACGTCCTCCTGGCCCGCCGCGATGCGGGCCACACCGTCCGAGACCTTCCGGGTCACGAACTCCAGGCCCCGGCGCGGGCTCTCGTGGTTGAACAGGATCCCCGACACGGCGAACAGGTCGTAGCTCTCCCGGTAGTTCACGGTGATGAAATGCCCGTAGACCTTGGCCACACCGTAGGGGCTCCGGGGATAGAAGGGCGTCTCTTCGTCCTGGGGCGTCTGGCGCACCTTTCCGAACATCTCCGAGGAGGAGGCCTGGTAGAAGCGGATACCGGGATCCACGGTGCGGATGGCCTCCAGCACCCGGGTGACCCCGAGCGCCGTGAACTCGCCGGTGAGCAGCGGCTGCTTCCACGACGTGGGCACGAAGCTCTGGGCCGCCAGGTTGTACACCTCCGCCGGTCGCACCTCGTCGAGCATCTCCAGGATGGAGAGCTGGTCCAGGAGGTCCGCCTGGTGGAGCCGGAGCCGGTCCTTGATGTGAGCGATGCGATCGAACTTCTCGGTGGAGGAGCGGCGCACCATGCCGTGCACCTCGTAGCCCTTCTCGAGGAGGAGCTCGGCCAGGTAGGAGCCGTCCTGTCCCGTGATCCCGGTGATGAGTGCCCTGCTCATGAGGGCTGAGGATACGGCGACCAGCCCGGCCGGGAAAGCGCGATTTCGCTCGCGCGCGGCGGCCGGCGCCGCCATGTTCCAGCGCGGTGGGCGGCCCGCCGCCCGAGACCCGAAACCGGAGCACCCGACCGTACAGATGAGGAACCCGATGAAGCCTCCCGAGGCACACCCGCCCCTCGCCCCCCTCCCCTTCTTCCTCCTGGCCCTCTTCCTCCTCGCCCCGCCGGCATCGCTTCGCGCCCAGTCGGGTCCGGTCCGCGAGGGGCCGCCCCTGTCGATCGACGCCATGGTCGCGTGGGGGAGCCCCAAGGGCGACCTGGCCAAGTACAACGTGGACGGCGTCTACTGGGGCGTGGGCCTGGGGTGGCGCTTCAGCCCCAGGTTCACTCTCCGGCTGGACGGGGCCCTGGACAAGCTGAACCGGAACGGCTCGCCGAACGGCTCGCCCACGTTCGAGCACCTGGGCGGATCCTACGGGCCCTACACGGACTTCTGGCACTACATGACGGGGATCTCGGCCGAGCTCACCACGCCCGGCGCGACCCGGTGGGAGGTGGCCGCCACCGGAGAGCTGGGCGGCACCTACATCAACGAGAAGGGCTCGCCCACGATCGCCCCCTTCAAGGGGAGCGAGTTCACCGTGTACACGGGCCTACAGGTGGCGTACGACTTCACTCCGTCCTTCTCCCTGTTCGGCCGGGCCGGGTGGTACATCCTGTTCGGCAACGGGAAGGATCCGGCCGGGAGCTACCTGGGCAAGGAGGACCTGCTGATCGACGGCGCCGGGATCCGGGTGCGCTTCTGAAGGCGGCCCGGGCGCTTCCGACCGCGGCCCGGGCGCTTCCGACCGCGGTCCGGGCGCTTCCGACCGCGGTCCCGCCCGGCCGCCCCCGGCCGCGCGGACCGCGGCCTCACTCCCGGTAGAAGGCCGCGATCCGCTCCACCACGTACGCCTGCTCCTCCCCGGTGAGGCCCGGGTGGATGGGGAGGGCCAGCACTTCCCGGGCGGCCTCCTCGGCGTGCGGAAAGTCGCCCTCCCGGTAGCCCAGCTCGTCGAAGCAGGGCTGGAGGTGGAAGGGGACCGGGTAGTAGACCGCCGTCCCCACTCCCTCCGACGCCAGCCGCTCCGCGAGCTGGTCCCGGCGCGGCGCCCGGATCACGAACTGGTGATACACGTGGCCGGGCACGTCCTCCGGGAGGACGACCCGGTCCGCCCCGACGCCCTGGCCGCCCCCCTCGTCCCCCGCGCTGGCCAGGCTTCCCGGGCCGCCGCCCGCCGCGATCCCCGCTGCCCGGAACAGGCTCCGGTAGCGGGCCGCGTGCTCCCGCCGGGCCGCCGTCCACTCCGCCAGGTGCGGGAGCTCCGCCCCCAGCACCGCGGCCTGGAGCGCGTCCAGGCGGAAGTTGCCGCCCACCTCCACGTGGCGGTAGCCCCCGCGGTCGCCGTGCACGCGGAGGAGCCGCATGCTGTCGGCCAGCGCGTCGTCGGAGGTCACGACCATGCCGCCGTCGCCGATCCCGCCCAGGTTCTTGGTCGGGTAGAAGGAGAAGGCGCCCGCGCCGCCGATCGAGCCCGCCGGGCGGCCCGCCGCGTCGCGCGCCCCGATGGCCTGGGCCGCGTCCTCGAGGACCAGAATGTCCCGCCCCGCGGCCGCGTCGAGCACGGGATCCAGGTCGGCGCAGCGCCCGTACAGGTGGACCGGGATCACGGCCCGCGTGCGGCCGCCGAGCGCCGCGGCCGCGGCTTCCGCGTCCAGGCAGAAGGTGGCCGGGTCGATGTCGACGAGCACCGGCGTGGCGCCGAGGCGGACCACGACGCCCGCCGTGGCGAAGAAGCTGAAGGCGGGCACCACGACCTCGTCACCCGGACCCACGCCCGCCGCCATGAGCGCCACCAGGAGCGCGTCGGTGCCCGAGGAGACCCCCACCCCGTGCGCCGTCCCGGACAGCGCCGCCACCCGGGCCTCCAGGGCCTCGACCTCCGGACCCAGGATGAAGCGGCCGCTCTCCAGCACGCGGTCGATGGCCGCGCGGAGCTCGGCGTCGATGGGGCGCTGCTGTCTGCGGAGATCGAGCAGGGGGACGTCCATGGGCGGACGCTAACGGACCGCCCGGAAGCGCACCAGTAAGCCGCGGCCTCGGCGGGGTCGGGAGGGGAGCGGAGAGAGACCGCCCTCCACCCGGGTCCGGGGCACGCGGGCCCGGGAGCCGGGGGAGGGGGGTGCGCCGGGTGCCGCAGGCGCGGCGTTGGCAGGCCCGGCGCGGGGCGTCGTCAGCGCCTGGCGATCTCCAGCACGCGGAAGGCGCGCTCGGGGACGACGGGGCGCGGCGGAGGCGTGTCGCTCGGCATGGCCAGCGGCACCAGCTGGGCGACGGTGCGGTCCTCCGACCAGACCACCAGGAACGGACCCCGTCGAGGGGTGCCGGGATGGGTCTGTATGCGGACGGTCGCTCCTGCCTGCACGGTCGGGGCTCCTCGGTCGGGGGACACGCGGGCGGCGCCGTTCGTGAGGCGTCGTCACCTGGCGTGGAAAGACATCCCGAGAGCGGCGGCCGCCCCCTTCGAATCCGGAGAGGAGGCCCGGGAGCCGACGCCGCGCGCTCCGGGACGTGGCTTCGACGGAAAGCAAGAGCGCGGCCGAAGCGACACCAATCCCTCAACCCTTTGCGCCGCAACGTGTTGAATCCCACGTGAGCCCGGTGCGGACCGCGCCCGCCGCCTCCGACGCTCTTTCGGATTGCGAGAATCGGGGCGGAGCGCGAGGGGACCCCGAGGCGCGCGCGGCCCGGTCACCCGGGCGCACGCGGCCCGGCCGCCCTGGCGGCGGCGGCGCGCCCCCCCGGGCGGCGGCGGCCCCACTCCCCGGGCGCCGGCCGCCCGCCCCTCGCTTTCGACCCGTCCCCCGCCCCTCTATTCTCCGCGCATGCGAATCCTGCACGTGGTCGGCGCCCGCCCGAACTTCATCAAGATCGCGCCCCTCCTGCGCGCGGGGGCGGAGCGGCCCCGCCTGGAGCAGACTCTGGTCCACACGGGCCAGCACTACGACGAGGGGATGTCGGACGTCTTCTTCCGGGAGCTGGAGATCCCACGCCCGGACGTGAACCTGGGGGTGGGGAGCGGGAGCCACGCCCGCCAGACGGCCGACGTGATGACCGCCTTCGAGCCGGTGGTCCTGGAGCGCGATCCGGACCTGGTGGTCCTGGTCGGCGACGTGAACAGCACGCTGGCCTGCGCGCTGGTGGCCGCCAAGCTCGGCGTCGCGGTGGCCCACGTGGAGGCGGGGCTGCGGAGCCGGGACTGGTCCATGCCCGAGGAGATCAACCGCGTCCTGGTGGACCGGCTGTCCGACCTCCTGTTCACCCCCAGCCGCGACGCCGATGAGAACCTGGCCGCCGAGGGGATCGAGACAAGCCGCGTCCATTTCGTCGGCAACATCATGATCGACACGCTCCTCTCCCGGATCGACGCCGCCCGGGAGCGGGGCGCGCCGGAGCGCTTCGGCGTGGCGGGGGAGGAGTACGCGGTCGTCACCCTGCACCGCCCCTCCAACGTGGACCGCCCCGAGACGATGCGGGAGATCTTCTCGGCCCTGGGCGAGCTGGCCGGCCGGCGCCCGGTCCTGTTCCCGATGCACCCGCGCACGCTCCGGAACGCGGAGAGCTTCGGACTCCTGGGGGAGCTGGGGGAGGTGCGGGTCCTGGAGCCGGTCTCCTACCTGGACATGCTCGGGCTCATGGACGCGGCCTGGCAGGTCCTCACCGACTCGGGGGGGATGCAGGAGGAGACGACCGCGCTGGGCGTCCCCTGCCTCACCCTGCGCTCGACCACCGAGCGCCCCATCACGATCAGCCAGGGGACCAACGTCCTGGCCCCGGAGCGCACCCGCGGGGAGATCCTCCAGAAGGCGGCCTCCGCCGCCGACCGCCGCGGCCGCGTCCCCGAGCTGTGGGACGGCCGCACGGCGGGCCGCATCGTGGAGATCTTCGAGCGCTGGGAGGCGGAGCGGGGCTGAGGGGGCCGCAGGAGGACGGACGCGTCCGGAGAGGAGCGGAGGCCGGCGAGCGCGCCGGCGCCCGCCCTACTCCTCCGAGGCGATGGGCGGCAGACCCCGCCCGGTGTCCGCGCCCACGCTGGGCCATGCGCCCCGGAGGCTGATCCACACCGAGCGGGCCAGGAGCGCCAGGTCCAGCCACAGCGTGCGCCGGCGCACGTACAACAGGTCCACGCGGTACTTCTCGCGCCGCGGGGCGCTGCGGCGGAGCCGCACCTGGGCCAGGCCGGTGAGCCCCGGGCGCACGGAGTGGCGCTCCAGGTAGTCCAACCGGTCGTTCAGGGTGAACGGCTGCCCGTCGGCGCCCGGCTCGGCCTCGGCCGGCACCAGGGCCCGCGGCCCCACCAGGCTCATGTCACCCACCAGGATGTTCCAGAGCTGCGGGAGCTCGTCCAGCGCCGTGGGGCGGAGGAGCTTCCCCACCCGGGTCACGCGACGCGGCTGGAGGAGGACGCCCGGGAGGCCCTTGGTGTCCCGGCCCTGCAGGGCGTCGGCCACCGAGGCGGTCTCCTCCCGCCACGGGCCCATGGTGCGGAACTTCCGCATCCGGAACCTGCGCCCGCCGCGCCCGACCCGCTCCTGGACGAAGAAGGCGGGCCCCGAGTCCTCGATCCAGATGGCCAGGACCAGGAGCAGCGAGACCGGCAGCGAGAGCAGGAGGCCGACGGACGAGAAGGCGATGTCCACGATGCGCTTGGCCGTCGCGTCGATCCGCGCCAGCGCCGAGCGCCGCCGGCCTTGCGCGCGCGCCACCCTCCACGCCGCCTCCGCGCGGGCCGCCGCCGCGTGGGCGGAGGCGCCGTGCGGGCCGGCCGAGGCCTCGCCGGCGGCGCCGGCCGCCCGAGCTTCGCCCGCCTCCCCCGTGACGCCCTCCGCGCCGGCCGCCGCCCCGGCGCCGAACCGGGCCGCCGTCCCACGCACCGTGCGCTCTAGCCGAGCTTCAGCAGCTTCTTCCAGCTCGCCCCCTCATCGGCGTAGTAGGAGTGGTAGTAGTAACCGTACCGCCCGTTGGTGCGCGCGTCGTTCACCACCACACCCAGCACCTCCGCGCCGACCCGGCGGAGCTGCTCCACCGCGTCACCGGCCGCTTCCCGTACGGTCTGCTCCGCTCGCACGACGAGCAAGACCCCCTCCACGTGCCGGGCCAGGACGGCCGCGTCCGTCACCACCAGCACGGGGGGCGTGTCGAGCACGATGATCCCGTATTCCCGCCGCATCTCGGCCAGGAGCCGCTCCATGCGCTCGGACCCCAGGAGCTCGGCCGGGTTGGGGGGCGCCACGCCGGCCGGGAGGAGGTCCAGCCCCTCCACGTCCGTGGCGCGCACCGCGTGGCGGAGGGGGACCCCGTCCACCAGGCACTCGGACAGCCCCGGCTCCCGGTCCACTCCGAAGATCTCGTGCTGCACCGCCTTGCGGAGGTCCGCGTCGACCAGGAGGGTCGCGGCCCCCTGCTGGGCCAGCGTGACCGCCAGGTTGGAGGCCGTGAGCGACTTCCCGTCCTTGGCCGAGGGGCTGGTGATGAGGATCTCCCGCGTCCCCTCCCCGGCCCGCGTGAAGCGCACGTTGGTGCGCAGCGACCGGAACGCCTCGCTGGGGGGCGAGCCGCCGTTCCGGGCCGCGATGAGCCCCGCCGGACGCTCGGCCTTCCGGCGCGCGGCCGCCGACACCGAGGGCACCCGCGCCAGCACCGGCGCCCCCACCACCCGCTCCACGTCGTCGTCCGCGTGCAGCGTGCGGTCGGTGAACTCCCTCAGGAAGGCGAGCCCCACCCCGAACAGGAGGCCCAGGAACCCGCCCAGCACGATGTTCCGGAGCGGCCTGGGGGCGATGGGCTCGTCGGGGAGGACGGCCGACTCCACCACCCGCACGCTCGGGTCCTCGACCGCCTCCTGGATCCGGGCCTCCTGCAGGCGCTGCTGGACCAGCTGGCTGATGTTGGTCAGGAGCTCGGTGCGCCGGCTGAGGCGCGCGTACTCGACCTCCGTGGCAGGCACCCGCTCGAGCCTGGCCCCGAACCGGCCCAGGACGCCGTCCAGCGAGGCGATCTGCTGGTCCAGCGAGGTGAGGTAGTCCCGGCCCATCTCCCCGAGCTGGTCCTGGAGAGCGTCGATCTGCCTCGTCACCGCGATCACGTCCGGGTGCTCGGCCGTGCGCCGCGTCAGCATCTCGGTCTTCTTCTGCTGCGCCTGGATGAGCGTCTGCAGCAGGTCCTGGATCCCCTTGTTCTGCAGGAAGGTCGGGAAGGCCGCCAGCCGCCGGAACGCCGCGCTCCCGCCCCCATTTCGTCTGACCGAGGTCAGAAGACTGTCGAGGGCGTCGCGCTCGGAGGCCAGCTGGGCCCGCTGCGCCCTCAGGTCGGCCAGGTGCTCGACGTCCGTCTTCGCCTGAGCCTCCGGGGCCACCACCTGCTTCCGCTCCCGGAAGCTCTGCAGCGTGTCTTCGGCCGCCCGGAGCTGTCCCTCGAGCCGGGCCTCCTGGTCGGTGAGGAAGGCCACCGTGCTCCGAGCCTCCGTCTTCATCACGTTCCGGCGCCGGTTCACGAAGGCGAAGGCGAGGTCGTTGGGGATGGCGCGCACCAGGAGGCGGTCCGTGCCGTGGTAGCGGATCTGGATGAGGTTGGCCTCGGGGTCGGGGCGGGAGACGTCGAC